>CAYJKY010000014.1:0-70613 GCA_964370825.1 uncultured Oscillospiraceae bacterium | reverse complement strand
CGGAGCTAATGGAAATACTTTTTGGTTCGCACAGCTCACCATTTTGCACCTTGTGCAAAAGCCAAAGTATTTCTCAGTTCTGTAGGTTCTCGCTATTTCTACCTATAGCGGAGATTATACGAATATAGAGAGTGCTATTTGATGCACTCTCTTCAGACTGTCAAAAAACCCAGCAATCTCCTTGAAATTCAACAAATGGCTTCACAAAGCCATTTGTGGGGGAGGAGCCGGGAGGGGATGCATCCCCTCTCGGGGCTGTCGAACTTTTTCGATAGCCTGTAGAGAGTGCTATTTGATGCACTCTCTATTTTCCATCAATCATTTTAAGCGTTATCTCAATTTCAGAATTTACTGTTATTTTATCCACAAATACTAAATGGTGCCCTTTCTTTCGCAAGTGAAAAAAATGTTCCTTATTGACTATTTTACTGTTCATGTATATAATAAAGCTATCTGTTACAGTATTTTATACTATAATAAGAAATAAGCCAATTAGAAAGAGAGTGTATTATGAAAAAATTAGTTGTAATTACAGGAGCAAGCTCAGGATTTGGTAAAGCAATGGCATTGGAGTTCAACAAGGCAGGCTACCCATTGTTGCTCTTGGCAAGGAGAGTTGAAAATTTAGAAGGTTTAGGATTAGACAACACAATGTGTGAAAAGGTTGATGTTACCGACAAAACCGCCTTTGAAAATGCAGTTAGAAAAGCAGAAACTGTCTATGGTAAAACAGATTTAATTGTAAACAATGCAGGAGTCATGCTACTCGGTAATCTTGAAAGCCAAGACCCAACAGAGTGGCAAAAGATGCTTGACATCAATGTTATGGGCGTAATGAACGGTATGCAAATAGTTATGAACGACATGAAGGAAAGACAATGCGGCACTATCATCAACATTTCTTCGCTCGCAGGTGTAAAGCCTTTCGGAAATCATGCAGCATATTGTGCGAGTAAATACGGAGTTGTAGGGTTATCGGAGGTCGCAAGGGGAGAGCTTTCGTCATATAATGTCAGAGTCATGCGTATCTGCCCCGGTGCTGTTGCAACGGAGCTATTAAGCCATACCACAAGCGATGAAATTAAAGACGGATATAACCAGTGGAAAGAGTCGACGGGTGTTGGTGCTATCACGGCAGAGGACGTTGCAAAAACAATTAAATTTGCTTATGAATTGCCACAAGGTGTTAACTTGAGAGAAATCCAAATTGCAGACACAAGGCAGGACGCATAAGCAGGAGATGAAAATGCAGTACAGAAAGCTTGGTAGAACAAATATAGATGTAAGTATTATCGGTCTTGGTGGTGAATGGTTCAACGATAAACCGCAAGAGGTTATAAGCGAGGTAATACATACCGCCATTGATAAAGGTGTCAATTATATTGACATCTTTATGCCGCAACCCGCAGTGAGAACGGCTATCGGAAGTGCACTTGTCGGCTATAGAGATAAAATGTTTATACAAGGCCATCTATGTACAGTTATGCAGAATGGACAATACGAGCGAAGTCGTGACATTGAGAAAGTAAAATCATCATTTGATGATTTACTTGAGCGCCTGCAAACTGACTATATAGATGTTGGAATGATACACTATGTGGACAGTTTTGAAGATTGGGATATAGTATTTAATGGTGCTATACTGGAGTATGCAAAGTCTCTAAAAGAAAAGGGTGTTATACGCAATATTGGGGTAAGTTCTCATAATCCACTTGTGGCACAAAAAATGGTTGAAAGCGGTTTAATTGATGCTCTTATGTTCAGCATAAACCCCGCATACGACCTTGAAGATGAAAATACAGATGTTATGGATTTGATTGAACACAAAAACCTTGATAAATCAGAATGGGCTGTAAACACTGTAAGGCAAAAATTATATACTACCTGCGAAACTCTCGGTGTTGGAATAACAGTTATGAAGGCTCTTGGAGCAGGAACATTATTAAAGGCAGAAAGTTCTCCCTTTGGTAAATCAATGAGCGTGGTGCAGTGCTGTCATTATTCTTTAACACGACCTGCGGTAACCTCAGTACTTGTTGGCTGTTCAAACACCGAAGAGCTAAACGAAGCCCTATCCTATTTAAAAAGCACGGACGAAGAAAAAGACTACTCATGGGTTTTTAGTAAAACCGGTAAGATTAAAGCAACAGGTAAATGCATGTATTGCAATCACTGTTTGCCATGTCCTGTAAACATTGATATTGCATCTGTTACAAAATTCTTGGATATAGCAAGGGAAAGTGTCCCAATACCGCCTACAATTCTTTCTCACTATAATTCACTAAATGCAAATGCAAGCGACTGTATAATGTGCGGAAAATGTGAGGGGAACTGCCCATTTGAAGTTGATATAAGAGAGAATATGAAACTGGCAAATACAATGTTCAGCATGAGGGATAACTGACCTGCTCACACCGGCTGTATATGTTAGCTCATAAAAATAATGCAGAATAAAACCGACAGATTATCTACACCTTTTTGTTGTAGATAGTCTGTCGGTAATAAGTTGATATGTGAGATATGGTTTTATCAGAACAAAAGCCAATTATCTCGATGTGACTGGCAAAACATTACCCTTTATAATTTTTTACCTTCCTGACTGTGTCAAGCACAGCAGCCATATTTTCGAGTGGGATTTCGTAGTTAAACTCAACGTTTAGACCAAGACCACCCTGTGGAAGATACATTGTTTGTACACACTCCATGATATGGTTTTCTATCTGTGATTTTGTTGCGAAAGGAAAGAGTTGACGATCAAGGTCAAGGTTTATTGGAATTTTACCTTTGCACACCCGCTCAAGGTTGTTGATACCGTTTGCCCTGTATTGGGGGTTAATCATATTGACTCCACAATCGACAAGGTCGGGCATTATTTCGCAGATGTCACCATCGGTGTGCATGTATACATATATTCCTTTATCCTTAAATATTTTGTATATCTGCGAGAAACAAGGTTTTAGATATTTTCGCCATTTTTCTGCACCAATAGCAAGACCTCGTTGCATTCCAAGATCATCACCGAAAAATGCAACGTCTCCCTTGCTCATTTTTGATGCGATAACTTCCGCTTGGATAAGGTTGTAGTTAAGAACCTTTTGAATAAGTACATCGATTGCCTCGCCTTCTTCGGCAAAGTCTATCATGTTTTCCTCAAACCCTCTCAAATCTTGAAGGCGAAGATACATAAAACCATGTGGCATTCTACCGTCACGATTTTTTGGAATTTCGAGTGTGAAGATATCATCCTGAGTCTTTACCGGATGACCGGTCACGATAGATTCCATCCCGTCATCGACATTACTCCAGACACATCCCCATTCATCGACATGATTGCCGTAATGGTATGTAGGAGGATATATGCTTTTTATGTCGTTTAAATCGGGGATTTTTGTAATAAAATCAGAATAGTCCTCGGCAAACTTTAAGAGTTCCTTGCCGTAATGAAGCCATGCGGCAGGAAGAATGCTGACACTTACTGGGATTTCATCTGGGTAGTCATAGGTAAAAGCCTTGATAAGACGTTGTTTATGTTCCATAGATACTCCTTTGAAGATGCAAATAGCTGTTTTAGTGATGTCGAGTTATAAATGTTATGCCTTCATTCCTGTTAACACTATACCTTCTATGAATTTTCGTTGTCCGAGGAAAAAGAATACCATAACAGGGATTACCATTAGCGTAGTAGCTGCAAACAGCATTCCATATTCTGTTGCACCGAGTTGCTGATTAAACAACTGAAGTCCGATTGATAAAGGGAATAAATCCTGGTCGTTTAGGTAGATTAATGGTCCCATAAAATCATTCCAAGAACCCATAAATACAAATATGCTCACCGTGGTAAGTGCAGGTGTTATGAGTGGCAGGATTATTCTTACATAGATAGTGAAAATATTTGCTCCGTCTATTTTTGCGCTGTCCTCCAAATTTTTAGGAATTGTCATTAGGAATTGACGAATTAAGAAAATATTAAATGCTCCACCGCCGAGAAACGAGCCGATGTAAAGAGGAACAAAGGTGTTAACAAAGCCTAAATTTGAATAGGTTATATAAAGAGGAATCATTGTAACCTGTGACGGTAGCATTATAGTAGCTAACATAAGCGCAAAGCAAATGTTGCGTCCCTTCCATTCTATGCGAGAAAAAGAAAAAGCTACCATAGGTGCGGTTATTAGCACACCGGCAAGATTAAGTGCTACTAAAATCAGGCTGTTAAAAAGGTAAAGGAAAAAATCGAAATAATGAAACATCTTTGCATAGTTTTCGATTACGAACGGGTTAGGTATCATCTGCGGAGGGGTAACAAATATAAACTCATCCAACTTAAAAGATGTTGTGACAAGCCAATATAATGGGAACACAAAAATTAACGAACCGAGAATTAATATAATATGGCGAGCGGCTAAATTAAACTTTTTATTTGCACTCAATTTTATCACCTCTTAATTGTAATTAGGATTGGTCATAATTGACCCAATATTTTGAGAAAAGGAAGTTGATGAAGGTAAGCACCATAATGATTAAAAACAGTATCCAAGAAAGCGCTGATGCATAACCCATTTTCCAGAACTTGAATGCATTGTTAAACACATACAGGACATAGAAAAGCGTAGAATCATTAGGTCCGCCACTTGTTAAGATGAACGCCTGGGTGAAGACCTGAAAACCTGCGATCAGCCCCATTATAAGCTGGTAAAATATAGTCGGAGACAGCAATGGTATTGTAATTCTAAAAAACTTGCTCAAAGCCTTAGCTCCGTCAATTTCGGCTGCTTCATAATATACACTCGGTATGTTTTTGAGACCGGCAAGATATACTATCATACCGCTTCCCGCACTCCAAAGCGACATTATAATCAGCGAATTTTTGGCAAAATCCGGATCGGATAACCAACCTGGCGATTGTAGGCCGAGAGCTTCTACAGCCAGAGTTAATATGCCATATGAAGGGTGAAACATCCATTTCCACAAAATAGTGGTGGCAACCAATGGTACAATAGAGGGAATATAGTAAGCTGTACGGTAAACGGAAATGCCACGAGAATCCTTGTTTAACAGAAGTGCTATTAGAAGTCCTATGATAAGGCTCAGAGGAACTCCCAAAATAACATAATAGAAAGTGTTATAAAGTGATTTGTAAAAAAGTGGGTCAGAAAAGAGGTCGGTGTAGTTTTGCATGCCAATAAACTTAGGGGTTTCGAGAATACTATATCGGGTAAACGAATAGTAAATCGATAGTATCATCGGATAAAGGGTCAAGCCAATAAATCCTAACAACCACGGCAGTGCAAACAGTATTCCACTTAAATTTTCACGCAAGCTACGTGCTCTTTGTGCTTTGCTTTTCTTAAATCCGCTCATGATATTGTTTATTCCTTTCGGTACAAATAATTACACTATCGGTGCAAATAAAACGTAGGGGAGATGCCCCATCATGCTTCTACAGTTTTTTTACAGATGAGTGGGCATCTACCCCTAAGATTTAAGGCATCATACGTGATTTTATGCTACAGGAGTATAGTTAGCGTAGAAATTGTCAATTTCTGTCTGGACATTACTGTTAGCCTCGTCAAGCGCATCCTGCGCAGTCATGCCATCAGTCCTGTAGATAGCATTATCAATGGCCCTTGCATGTTCTGCCCAGATATATTGTCCGACCGGATGTGCGGGAAGTGCATAGGATTCCTCTAACAAATCAATACCAAATGTAATCATCTCTACAATGTAAGGGTTTTCCATCTTGGTAAGATATATGTCATTCAACTGGTCGTTAATTGGTCTGCTTGCAGTATAAACAGGAACATCAAGTAGTCCCTCTGTCTGGTTGTAAGCAGAGATGCCCTCAGCGCGATAAATTCCACCATCGGTAGAGAGCCATGCCATTACTTCAAATGCCTCGGAAGTGTTTTCTGCTCCCTTAGGCATACCATATGACCAACCACCCGACCATGTTACGAAGTCATCGCCAGTAGGTGTGGGTGCATAAGCGTAGCCGATATCATCCATCATGTCAGCGCCGTACCTTGCATAGGTTTCGATAGCCCAGTTACCGTTAATAACCATTGCAACCTCGCCAGTTAAGAGAGGATCATCAGCACCGGTCGCTGTTGCATATGCAGAAACATAAGCATTTAGCATCTCGGCACCACCAAGGCGATCATATCCTTCTACCATAAATTCTAAAGCTTCAACAACCTCAGGGGTATTGAGTGTAGCTGTTAGTCCGTCATCGCTTACCATTTGTCCACCATTTTGCAGTAGATATAGGTAAAGCCAGCTGTTACCGTAGTTAGGAATAAATCCGATTTGCTCTAAATCACCGGAATCAGATTCAATTGTAAGCAGCTCGGCATAATCAAGAAGCTCTTCCCATGTAGTAGGAGGTGCTTCCGGATCAAGACCGGCCTCTTCAAACAATTTTTTATTATAATAAAGGAAGCGGGTGTCGACGCCGTTCGGAAGTCCCCAAATTTTGTCCTCAAAGGTCATGTTGGTGATGGTGTAGTCATAGAACTGACTCATGTCGAAACCGGCAGCGTCAATATATTGGTCAAGTGGCTCAAGAACGTTTCTTGCAGCAACTTCCATAATAAACGGTGCATTTAGAACAGCTATGTCGGGCGCATCGCCTGCTGCAATAGCCGCTGTAAGTTTTGTCAGGTCCTGAGTCTCATATCCCGGAGCGTTTGGTGTAGATTCAGCAACAATCTCAATGGTATCACTCATCTCGTTAAAAGCGGCAATCATTTCCTCATTACCGGAACCGATTGTTAAGGTGTTAACACCCCACAATTCTACCTGTACCTTTTCTCCGGAAGGAGCTTCATCATCTTCAGTGCTTGGTGTTTCAGATGTTGCATCAGCTGTAGAATCGGGTGTATCGACGCCTTCGTCGGTAGAACTACAACCTGCAAACAGTGATAATACCAATGTTAGTGCGATAAGTAAACTGAGTACTTTTTTCATTGTTTCCTACGTCCTTTCTGTAATGTCGTCTTAAAAATCTCTTAGCTTAAAATATAACCTCCTTTATATTTTTAAAACCCGCTTTAACACATTCGATGATTTTGTTGGCACAAAATTTGTCGAAAAACGTATGTTTTAACACAGGGTTTTATTTATTATAAGTTATTAATCATTTGTTGTCAATAGTTTGATCGTTATTTGAAATTTTTGTGAACAATGACAAATCTGTCGCAATATCATAGTCAATTGGTATGCAAGCGGCCTGTAAATGTTAAGACGAAAAGCTCGTTCAAATATGATTTTTTGGACTATCTAACCTGCCCGTCACCTTCCACGACATATTTTATTGTGGTAAGTGCGTCCGGCCCCATTGGGCCTCTGGGGAGGAGTTTTTGGGTGGAAATACCGATCTCTGCACCGAGCCCAAACTCTTCACCATCGGTAAATCTTGTCGAGGCATTTACATATACAACGGCAGCATCAACCTTTGAGGTGAACTCCTTCGCTTTTTTCATGTCGGTGGTTACTATTGCCTCGCTATGTAACGTGCCAAATCGTGCTATATGCGCAACAGCCTCGTCAATGTTGTTTACCACCCTACAGTTTATTTCCAGGTCATTATATTCGGTGGAAAAATCGTCATCACATGCCGGACTTATATCGCTTAAAATATCTACCGTATCACTGCAACCGTGCCATATAACCCCGTGGCTATCCAATCGTTTTTTTGCTAAGGGTAGAAATTCTTTGGCGATATCACCATGGCAGAGCAATGTTTCGGCGGCATTGCATACCGATGGTCTGTGGGTTTTTGCATTTTCCAAAATATTTAGAGCCATTTCGATATCTGCGGTGCTGTCAACATAAATGTGGCATATTCCGGCTCCGGTCTCGATAACCGGAACCTTGGAGTTGTTTACAGTATGCTGTATTAACGATGCCCCACCCCTTGGAATTAATATGTCGATATATCCTCGAAGAGTCAGCAGCTCGTCCGCTGTCGACCTTGAGGTGTCGCGTACAAGATATATCAACTCCTGAGGAAGGTTGAATTTTATCAGCGACCTACATATTAGGCTGTGAATTGCGAGATTCGTGTTTATTGCCTCGCTACCACCACGTAGAATGGCCCCGTTCCCCGTTTTAATTGCAAGCGCAGCAATGTCTGCGGTCACATTCGGACGGCTTTCATATATAACTGCAATAAGTCCGAGCGGCACAGTGATCTTGTTAATCCTCATACCGTTGGGATGTAGATGCCCGGTGCTGTGACCGAGGGGATCCTGTAATGCAGCAACTTTCTTTAGAGATTCGGATATACCGATTATTCTCTCTTTTGTTAAGGTTAACCTGTCGACCATCGAGGCGGGGCGGTTATTGTTTTTCGATGCGAGTACATCCTTTTCATTTTCCTGCAACAGATACGATGTATTACTCACCATAAGCTCGGCAAGCTCGGTAATGACTTCGCACCTCAATGTGTGAGAGGTTGATTGTAATACACCGAGAGAATTTTTCGCCGAAAGGCAGGCAGTTTTTAATTCCGACATTTTATTCCTTTCCGTCTGTTATTTAACACAGACTCCTTTTTTATATACCGCTGTGATTTCATTAAAAATCGGTATGTTATGCTCTGCATCTCCTTCAAAAATAACTAAATCAGCGTAATAATTTGGCAGTAGCTTACCATACTCATCCTCAACACCAAGCAACTCAGCGCTTGTTGCGGTTGCATATGTTATAGCATCGGTAACCGATACTCCTGCGTCTATTATATGTAAAAGCTCTGTTATTGCTGAGTCATAGCCAACCTGTGGACAGCCAGCATCGGTACCAAGTGCGATCTTCACACCTGCATTGTGATACAACATCAACGATTCGTCGACATAGCGGTACTGGTCGGCGACATCCTTTTTGTTGTAATTTTTGTAATACGCCGCCATGGTTGGAACCACAGTCATGCTCTTTGCCTTCATCTGTTCGAGAAGAGTTGGGATTTCAGCATCCGAGGTGTCGAAAAATTGACCATGCTCAATAGAGTCTATGCCGGCATTAATTGCCTCTCTGATACCATCAATTCCCACGCAATGTGCCGAGATGCGATACCCTCTGCGGTGACACTCTTCTGTCACTGCCGCTATTTCGGCAGACGACATCTGAACAGGGCAGCTTGGCGCGGTGTGATTTACTCCCATGCTTTTGCGTGCAAAACCTCCGGTTAACATCAGCTTTATAAAATCAGCACCTTTTCTAATTTCCTCACGTGCTCCCTTAACAAATCCGTCCGCACCGTCACATTCGTGGTTGGACCAGTAGCAGTGTCCACCGGTTATACAGAGCGCAGAACCACACAGCATGTAATCCGGTAGGTTTTCAGAGTGTGCAAGCTCAAACTCGTATCCTCTATATCCTCCGCAATCCCTGAAGAAGGTTACTCCGGCATTCTGTAAAATCCGCATGTTGTTTCCTGCGGTTTCAATAAGCTGTTTTTGTGAGCGGTCGAGCATTCCCTGCCTGTCCCATGTGAAAGGATCGGAAAATAGATGTATATGGCAGTCAAAGAGACCGGGAATAATGAATTTGCCACTACAGTCGATAACTATATCATCGCCCGAGATGGTTGAGATTTTTTCTTTGCTTACCGATAGATCGGTTAAAACAAAACTACCGTCTATAAAAACATTAGCATTTTTAAAAAGCATTCTACACTCCTATGCGAGGTTGATAAGTTGTGCTACTACCGTGAATATTATACCGATAATCAGCAGAGTTCCAAATATTTTTCCGATAAACTTTAACCAGCTCACATAGCTTATCTTAAGTATTCCGAGACCGCTCATAAGCAGACCCGAGGTGAACCAGAACATGTTGGAGAAACCGTCGCCTATCTGGTAGGCAAGCACAGCTACCTGACGGTTAACATCCAGTAAATCGGCGATAGGCACCATAAGAGGCATTGCAACAACAGCCTGTCCCGAACCGGAGTTAATAAGTACGTTAATAAGTGTTTGAACAATCACCATCAGCCCTGCGGAAATCGAGGGGGACGCAGCCATCAACGGTAATGTGCTGTAGTAGATAATGGTGTCCATAATCATTCCTGAGTTAAGAACCACAACTATAGCATTGGCAAAGGCAACGAGAATCGCCGCTAAGACCATGTCCTTACTTCCATCCACAAATGCACGTGCAATTCCGTTTGGCTTCATTCCGTATACAATACCGGCAACTATACCCATTACAAGGAATATCGTCGCACTTTGGGTCATGAAAAAACTTAAAAACATTGCACCGTAGATAAGTACGGCAATAGAGGCGACAAAAACTGCAAGAACAGCAATATGACGCTTTGTCATTACAACCGATTCCGGATTTTTAACGTCGGGAAAATTGTATTTTATCCCGAAGGTTAATGATTTTTCCGGGTTTTTCTTTATTTTTCTTGCATAGCTTATAACAAAAGCTCCTGCAACAAGTAGGCTTACCACGAAAAAAATTATCCTGAACCACATGCCTGAAAGATAGGTGAGACCGGCAATTTCCTGCGCAATGCCTATATTAAACGGGTTGATAAATGCCGCGCCGTACCCGATGTTTGTGCCTACCACCGGAAGGGCGATACCAAGAAGTGCGTCGTATTTTAACGCAATCATAAGACTGATGAGAAACGGTGCGAATACAAGCGACTCCATCGACATGCCAAATACCGCTCCACAAAGTGCAAAGAAGGCAAGCAGAAGAAAAATTAAAACCTCCTGACCACGACTGGACTTGAACTTGAGTATTATCTTAGCCATCAATGCTTCTATAGCACCGGTGCTGTTAACGATTCCAAACCCACCGCCGATTAACAGAAGAAAACCTGCGATACTTGCGGCACCACTAAAACCTTTGTGGAAGGATTGGAGAAAATCCCAAAAGCTGACTGGCGTTTGCTCGACAAACTGAAAACTGTCTGCAACCACACTTTCTCTTCCTGTGGTAGGGTCTACAGCACGCTCATAGCTACCTGCGGGAATTATGTAGGTTAATACCATAACAACAAGGGCTATTGCGGCTATGAGAATCAACGGGTGTAATCCTTCTTTTACGGTTGTTTTTTTATTTTCTTGCATTTGTACCCCTCCTTCATATATAATATAGTTTAAATAGTACCACTTACAGATGTTTTTGTAAATAAAAATAAAGTTTTTTTATATATTGATGCAATAAAGTAGCTTACAGCTGCATTAACTTAGTGAAAGGGAGAAGAAAACATGTTGCTTTTTTGTTTGACGTCATTAACCGGAACAAGGAATAAGGATGATTTTTTAGATAATTGTATAGCAGAGATAGCGCAGGGTGACCGGTCGGCACTTGAACTGCTCTACAATAAGACAAAAACCTCCGTATATTCCTATGCACTCTCCCTTTTAAAAAATGCAGACGATGCCGAGGATGTGATGCAGGACTGTTATATCAGCCTCTACAGCTCGGCCGGAAGCTATAAATCACACGGAAAACCTATGGCATGGATACTGACCATTACAAAAAATCTATGTTTTATGCGAATGAGACAACAAAAAAAGACGGTGCCGGTAGAAGATTATGAACCGTTTTTGGAAGCCTCACAGGATCTGTTGCCGGACGAACGAGCAATACTTAGCGAATGTATGAACTCACTTTCACAGGAAGAACATCAAATAGTTGTATTACATACTGTTGCCGGATTTAAACATCGAGAGATAGCGACATTTATGGAAATACCGATTCCGACGGTACTGTCGAAGTACCACAGAGCAATAAAAAAATTAAGAGAAAAAATGACCGAAGGAGGATTTTAATATGAATACTCATGATATGGAACAAAAAATTAAACAGTCCTACGAAAAAACTACACCGGACGTTTTTGATGCCATCCTCCAAGGTTGCGACCAACAGAAAGGTAAGGTAATTGTTATGAGCCCTACAAAAAATAAAAAGAGATTATTAACTGCTGTTATAGCCACTGCTGCATGTTTGATTTTTGCATTCGGAGTTTATGGATACAACACCGGAATCGCGACTGCGGCAACAATTTCACTCGACGTAAATCCCAGCATCGAGCTTACGGTTAACGGTAGTAACAAGGTGCTTACCGCAACTCCTTTAAACGGAGATGGTATTATTGCATTAGGCGAGATGGATGTAACGGGAACCGATGTAGAACTTGCTGTTAATGCTATAGTAGGTTCCATGGTGAAAAATGGATTTCTAAATGACATTCAAAATTCTATTCTGCTCACCGTAGAGGACGCCGATGCTAAGGTAGGAGAGGAGCTCAAACAACAACTTGCATTTGAGATTGAAAAGGTTATCTCCGACTCCCAGATAGGTGGCGCAGTGCTAAGCCAAACGATTAATACGCAGGATACAGCAGCTATAGCGGAGCAATACGATATTTCAGACGGAAAGGCAAACCTTATAAGTGAGATAGTCAAGCAAACACCGTCATACGACGCCGCACAGCTCTCGCAACTTTCTATTACCGAGCTTGGCTTGTTGATGAACAACATTGATTCCGTAGACAGTAAAGGTTTAATCAGCGACAAGGCTTATGTAGGAGCAGAGGCTGCGCTTAACTCAGCACTTGCCGCAGGCACTCTTACGGCAGACCAAATCCTTTCACAGGATATCGATCTGGATTTTGACGACGGTAAAATGGTGTACGAAATTGATTTCACCACAGCAACCGGCGAAAAATACAGCTATGACATTGATGCGCTAACCGGTGAGGTGCTTTTCACAGAGGTTGACATTGACGACGACATGGATGATGATCTTGACGATGTTGATGACGACATGGACGATCTTATCGATGATCTTGACGATATAGACGATGATCTTGATGACCTTAATGATGATATGGACGACCTTGACGATGATATAGACGATATCTATGATGATGATGACGACTACGATGATATCGACGACGACTATGATGATTACGACGACTATGATGATTACGACGACTATGACGATTACGACGATGACGACGATTACGATTACGATGATGATGATGATGATGATGATGACGACGGCGATGACGATTAATTTGTAAAAACTAATCATGCCTTCTCTAAAGTAGTGATGATGCAGCTGTTAAACCGGTTGCATCATTGCTATATTTTTATGTTGACATACGATAAGAAAAATAATAAAATTAAGAGGATAGCAATACGTAACCGAAAGGAGTACCTTTTACATGAGTACCAAAAGAGAGCATGCACAGAGCCTCATTGATTATATAAACAGTTCACCCACACCCTTTCAATCGGTGGATTATCTCAAATCACTGCTTGATGATGCGGGTGCGGAGCAACTTTACGAAAATATGGCATGGAGCTTAGATAAAAGCAAACTTTACTATCTAATAAAGGATGCAAGTCAGCTGATAGCCTTTAGGATAGGCAGAAGGCCTATCGAGGAGGTTGGATTCAGAATAGCCGCGGCACATCACGATTCACCGGGTTTTCGCATAAAACCTATTCCATCGGAGGTCAATGGAGGGCTGGAACGACTCAACTTAGAGCCATATGGCGGGGCCATTCTTCACAGCTGGCTTGACCGTCCTTTAGCTGTTGCCGGTAGGGTTTGTGTAAAGAATGAAGGCGGGATAAAGGCGATAAATATAAACATTGCAAAGCCGTTAATGGTTATTCCGAGTGTTGCAATTCATATTATGCGTGACGTTAACGACGGAGCAAAGTTTAATGTGCAAACCGAAATGAATCCATTCTTTGCCGAATCTGCGGATGGAAAGCCATCCTTCATAAACTACATTGCCGAGCATGTGGGGGTAAGCGCGGAGGACATATTAAGCTACGAACTGTCTCCATATGAATATCAATCGGGATGTTTTGTGGGTGCTAATGAGGAGTTTATCTCCATCGGTAGGCTGGACGATGCTGCGATGGTTCATGCATCATTTACAGCCCTACTAAGCTATGAAAACATCGATAACAGCTGTATAGCGATAGCGTACGACCATGAGGAAATAGGCTCGAAATCTACACGAGGTGCAGGAAACAACAGCCTAATGATGGTTATAGACAGAATATGTGAGGCTCAAAAAGCTACTGTTGAGGGAAGATATCGCTCCATGGCGTCAAGCCTTGTTTTTTCTGCAGACATGGCACATGCAACTCATCCAAGTTATGAGGCAAAACATGACCTGAAACATCAAGTAAAGCTAAACGGTGGGCCTGTACTAAAGTCGGCATACTATCAATCATACGCCACCTCGGCTAAAGGCTCTGCAATCTTTAAGATGATTTGTAAAAACAATGACATTCCTTATCAGGTTTTTGTCAATCGTAGTGATGCGCGCGGCGGTGGAACGATAGGACCGATGATTGCGGCAGAACATGGAATAACCACCGTTGACATAGGAAATCCCCAGCTGTCCATGCACTCGATACGTGAGCTGTGCGGAGCTGAGGATCATTACCATATGACAAGGCTTTTTAAAGGGCTGTTTGAACTGGATGTTCAGGGAATGTCGGAGGGATAAGGCTATACCGTTTGGGACAGCTTTTCCTCTTGTGATATCTCCTCACGGCGGTGTACCGTTGTAGCCGGTATCATCTTTAAGACTATTACCGACATATCATCGCCACGAAGGTCGTTAGCATCACGATTTTTGGCCGACTCAATAATAAGCTTTGCAATATCTCTCGAACTTTTGAAATTTACATTTTCTAACAACTCTGGCAACCAGTCCGGGTCATCTCCAATTGTTCCATCGCTGACCATAATCATTATATCATATAGTTTTAAATGGATTTTTATTTCACTGCCGTTCACCCCCGGCATTATTCCTATCGGAAGTGTAATGGGGTGTATGCAGTGCATTTCATCCCCTGAAATATGGTAGGTAGGTGCGGCGCCTGCCTTGTAAAGATTTCCCTCTCCGGAGTAGAGGTTAACAGATAGGATGTCCAGCGTAGCGCCGCTCTCGTCGTTCGCTTTTAAGGACAGGGCTACGTTTACGAGTCTTGCCACCTCCTCCGTGCTAAATCCTGCTGTAAGTAGGCGAGAACTAAGGACAGCGGTGACGCTCGCATCGACTGCCGCTGATCTGCCCTTTCCCATTCCGTCACTAAGTATTGCATGGGCATTGCCAAAATCGTCACTGAAGGTTTTTAAAATATCGCCGTTCACACCGCTTCTATCAGCCGCCTTTCCCGAAGCGGCAAATTCTATTGTGAATCTGGCAACCTCATAAAACTCAAACATTGTTATAGAATCAAAATCCTTTGCAACACAGGGGAAGAATTTTCTGCCGAGTAAAAAACCGACCTCCTCGGTAAGTGAGTTTCGCTGTGTTTGATCAAGGTATACCCTACAGCAACTCACACCTATTCGCATCTTACCATTCTTTTCTACAACTACCGAGCCTTCGATAGGCGCCAAACCAAGCTCCTTAAAAAGAGAAATCACTTTTGCCGTCTTGTTGCGTTCAATGCTCTCCTCTCGATAGATCTCGCCTGCAAGAAGGGACAGTGCATTCCCTATTGCAGAGAATTGTTCCGACAGCGTTCCGCGCATAAGCTCCGACTTCATAAGTCTTGTTCGTTCGGCGGCAGCAACTGCATGCCCCTTATGTAGTATGCTACAAAGATCATTCTCCTTTATACATCTATGCTTGAAAACCTCGCCCAGCCAAAGTGGTCCCACACTTCCACGTCCCGATATTGCTGAGAGTATCGTCTGCATAGCATCTGTGGTGATGTCGGGGTTCTGGCTCCAACAGGAGTTGTAGCTACCACAGCTCCTACAACAGTTTTCCACCGCGTAGTCCATCGCGATGCTCTGCCCACCAGCCTTTACCGAATTACTGCGAACAAAAACCTCGGATACAATCTCGTTTATCTCGCTCAGTGCACCTGCATAATTTTGCAACCTACCGGAAATATAGCCTGCAACCGAGCGAATATCACTGCCGGTATCGTCAAGCTGATATCCGATTTTCAACATAGATTTTGGAGTGAGTATAAAAAAAGCTGTCGCAACCAATATTTCAATAATAAATCCTGCCGCCGCCGTTGTATCGGGTGCCATAACCATTCCGAACACACTGCAACCGAAAAAAAGTGTAGCTACGCCGAGCTTTTCGCCATGGCTCAATATTCCGGAAAACAATCCGCCTACCGAAATACCTATTGCGGTATGTATAAGCTCCGGTCTTGTTGCCGAAAATGCAGTAAGCACTGCAACTGCAAAGACAGCACATATCCGTTCGCCATAGCTATATGCAATTATGCAGGTGATAAGACCAACAAGGCAGACACCGAGATTAAATCCAAAAGGGGAGATATCGAGAAGAGTTGCCGAAACGGTAATAAAAACAAAAACCAACGATGCCTTCCCCTCGCCGGATAGTTTGGAAAAACGCTCCGGACGAACAATTTCACTGCCGAAAATTGCTATCATAAAGGCAATGAACAGGACAAGTATCGATTCGCTCAAGGTGGAAAGAAGATTTAGTTCTACTCCGTCAGTTACAAAGGGGAGAAACAGCCTCATTAACAACAGTGAAACCGAGGCGACCAAAGGTATAGATCCCATTACCAACACCCTGTTGTTAACACCGGCGAGGAAAGGTCTTACTATCAAGGAGGCAACAATTGCTATACCGTATTGAATCGCCGCCATGATGTCGAGTGTAACAAGATATCCGAGCACCGCACCGAGCGAAGCCGCTATTGCGTAGTGATCCTTTGCACCGGTAGCAACCGCCATACCCAGGGGGTAAAGGCCGACGAAAAGATTGGCCGTGGATGCAAAAAAAGCAAAAATTGCGATGCCAAACTGCAATAAATACGGCATTGCCTTATATACAAAATCGTTAATGCGCATAATCTTTGCCCTTACTGCAGGCCCCATTTTCAACCTCCTAAAATCCTTTAAAGTAATAATCGACATATTCAATTATAGTTGCTCTTAAAGGCGGTATTTGTTGAAATATATGTAACCCCTTTTTTTTCTTTCGTCAAAATTCGTTGCCATCAGCACTGTTTTGTGTTATAATCAGATAAATATATCTATTGTGAGGTATTTTATGATGCCGGTATTATATATAGTAATACCTTGCTATAATGAATCGGAAGTTTTACCAAAAACCTGTGAACTGTTTCGCAAAAAGATTTTGGATTTTACTGATCGAGGAATAGTATCGAGTGAGAGCCGTGTTTTATTTGTCAACGATGGTTCCACCGACAACACCTACGAGATTATTGAAAAGCTTTCCGAACAGGATGAGATATATTGTGGCATATCTCTTTCGAGAAACAGAGGCCATCAAAACGCATTGCTTGCAGGGCTTCATGAGGCGTCTCAGTACTGTGATGTCAGCATATCAATCGACTGCGATGGGCAGGATGACATAAACGCCATGGACGGCTTTATGGAGGAATATGCAAACGGGTGTGATATTGTTTACGGTGTTCGTAACAACCGTGAGTCTGACAGTTATTTTAAGAGGGTTACCGCCGAAAGTTTTTATAAGGTGATTAACGGCCTCGGTGCAAATGTGGTTCACAACCATGCCGACTATCGACTTATGACAAAAAATGCTTTAAACGCATTGTTTGAGTTTGAAGAGGTTAATCTTTTTTTAAGAGGTATAGTGCCACTTGTTGGATTTAGAACCGGCACGGTGGGATACTCACGAACACGACGTATTGCCGGTGAAAGTCATTATCCACTGTCAAGGATGATAGCACTTGCCATCGATGGGATAACCAGTCTCTCAAATCGACCGCTTCGCCTTATTACCACTATGGGGGTAATAATATCACTTATCGGCTTTGCGGGAGCGTTATGGACGGTAATTCAATACTTCTTCGGTAGTACCGTAAGCGGATGGAGTAGCACCACCTTTGCGATATTCTTTATGGGGGGAGTCCAGCTGTTGTGCCTAGGAATCATAGGTGAGTATATAGGCAAGATATACCTCGAAACAAAACGCCGCCCACGATTTATCATCGCAAGGCGGACGGAAAATATGAAAAGATAGCTTTTATCTACAGAATTTTTCTATGTAATGTTCCAAAGCAAGTTTTATTACCTCCATGGCAACCTCGCGATTTTCGACATCATTAACCACAGTTTCTTTGTTTTCTAGGTTTTTGTATACCGTGAAAAAGTGGCTCATTTCGTTAAATATGTGTGGGGGTAACTCAGAAATATCCGTGTAGCTGTTGTAGGAGGGATCTTCAAACGGTATTGCAATTATCTTATGGTCCATTCGTTCGTTATCCATCATTGACATCACTCCAATGGGATAACAGCGTACCAGACTTAATGGGCGAATAACCTCGCTGCTGATAACGACAACATCCAATGGATCGTCGTCGTCTGCAAAGGTTCTTGGTATTAAACCGTAGTTTGCTGGGTAATGAGTAGAGGTGTGTAATATACGATCGAGCATAATATGCCCAGTCTCTTTATCAAGCTCATACTTCTTTTTACTGCCCTTTTCAATTTCGATTACAGCAATAAAGTCTGAGGGGTTTATCCTACCGGGGCTTATGTCATGCCAAATGTTAGTCATATTTATCTCCTATATTATATCATTACCTTATTAATATACACCAAAAAAAGGAAAATGTCTATATGAAAAAAATAATTTCTTTTCTGTTATTGACAATTTTTATAGCCAACCAGATGGTTTATGCAAATTTTGAACCGGATTTTGATCCGAACGCCGAGTCTGTTTTATTGATAAATCTTGACAGTGGGGAAATTGTTTATGAGAAAAATGCCGATGCAAAGCTTCCGCCGGCATCGCTTACCAAAATAATGACCTCCATGTTGTTGATAGAAAAGGTTCCGGATCTACAGGCTGTAACCATGACCGCTCCCGGATATATTTACGATGAATTTGCGGGAATTACCGTGTCGACGGCGGATATTCGCAGAGGAGAAACGATAACAGCCGAGCAGGCTCTTTATGCAATGATGCTTCAGAGTGCAAACGAGGCGGCCTCAATTGTTGCGGACTACCTTACCGGTGGTGATATGCAGCTGTTTTTTGATGAGATGAACCGTAGAGCTGCAGAGTTGGGATGTAGCTCAACAAACTTTATGAATGCACACGGACTGCATCATGAAGAGCAGTATACAACCGCAAGAGATATGGCACTTATAACTATGGAAGCTTTAAAATATCCAGAGTTTGTACAGGCTGCGACTTCATCACGTTATATTATTCCTCCTAACAATATGCACACCGAACAGCGCATACTGGTTACAACCTGTGCAATGCAGGATGAAAACACAGCATATTATAAAGACTATGTTTTTGGTGTGAAAACAGGAACACTGCCGGAGGTAGGAAGTAACTATATTTCCACCTCGAGTCAAAACGGTGAAAATTATCTTCTTGTAATTATAGGTGCAGATGCCGACGGTGTTGACGCCGCCGGTGAGCCATTATCGTCGAGGCCGGCATTTGATATTACCGCCGACATATATAACTGGGCATACAACAATTTTACTGTAAGGCCGGTTATTGAGGCCGGTGCACCGGTAGAACAGGTGCCGCTTCTTTACAGTGAGGAGAGTGATACTCTGCTGTTGTACCCCCTTGAATCCGTCTTTTCATTACTTCACAACGAGGAGGATGAGCGTTCTCTTACCAGAATATACGACCTACCAGAGTATGTAGAGTCACCTGTGCAGGAGGACGATGTCATAGGAACCCTCACGGTAATGAGGGGCGATAACGTGATAGGAACAACCGACCTGCTCGCCGCACAGAGTTTTGAGAGAAGCGACATGTTGTATTTTACCTCCAGAGTGGTCGACTTTTTCAACAGCACGACCTTTAAGGTTGTGTTTGGTATAATAGCCTTTGGTGTTGCATTATATATTGTACTGTTAATTCTCTCGATAAGACGGTACAACCTCAGAAAAAGAAGAGCCGCAAAAAGAAATGTTAATAGGAGGATGAGATGATAAACGAGCGAAACCTGTCGATGTTGATGGATTCATATGAGTTGACCATGTCTAACGGCTACCTTAACTGTGGCCATAGCAACGATATAGTGGTCTTTGACATGTTTTTTCGTCGTGTACCGGATCATGGTGGTTTTGCAATATTTGCAGGCCTTGAGCAGTTAATAGAATATCTTAAGAATTTGAATTTTTCTGCCGAAGATATTGAGTATCTGCGAGGGCTACATCTTTTTACCGAAGACTTTTTAGCTTATCTTGCAAGTTTTAAGTTCTCCTGTACCGTGTTTTCGGTGCCGGAAGGAACGCCGGTGTTTAAAAATGAACCGCTAATAACGGTGATTGGACCGGTGATCGAAGCGCAGCTTATAGAAACCTTCCTACTGTGTACTATCAATCATCAAAGTCTTATCGCTACGAAAGCAAACAGGATGGTAAGGGCGGCGAACGGGTGTTCGGTAATGGAGTTTGGTGCAAGGAGAGCACAGGGATATGATGCCGCAAACTATGGTTCAAGGGCGGCATATATTGCAGGCTGCAAGACAACGAGCAACGTGATGGCAGGAAGAATGTTTAAAATTCCGGTAGCCGGAACCATGGCACATAGTTGGGTACAGCTTTTTGACAGTGAATATGAGGCTTTTAAGACCTATGCAACTCTATATCCAAACAGCTGCACCCTACTTGTAGACACCTATTCTACCATTAACAGTGGAATACCAAATGCCATTAAGGTGTTTGATGAGGTACTAAAGCCCATGGGTCACCGACCGGTGGCTGTACGTATTGACAGCGGAGACATAGCATACCTCTCCAAAAAAGCAAGGAAGATGTTAGATGCCGCAGGATATTCCGATGTAAAAATACTTGCGAGTAATTCCATAAACGAGTACATTATACGCGATCTACAAATACAAAATGCCGCTATCGATGGGTATGGAATAGGAGAGAAGTTGATAACCGCAACGAGCGATCCGGTATTCGGCGGAGTATACAAGCTTGTAGCCATAAAAAAGGACGGCAATTTTGTGCCGAGAATTAAGCTTTCGGAATCGGTGGAGAAGATGACAACACCGCATCTTAAAAAACTATACAGGGTGTACGACATAGAGACCGGATATGCCGAGGCCGATCTCATATGCATGCACGATGAAAAGCCGGATGAAACTAAGCCGTTGACCATCTTCGACCCAATAGAGACTTGGAAAAGAACCACCTTTAAAAACTATAGATTAGAGCCGCTACACAAAAAGATATTTGATAGGGGAGAGCTGTGTTACCAAAGCCCCAGCATAGAGGAGATAAGAAAATATTGTCTTGACAGCATAGACATGCTGTGGGACGAGGTGGTACGTATGGAAAATCCGCATACCTATTATGTCGACCTATCAAAAAAACTGTGGGATGAACGGTATCGATTGTTGACAGAAAAACAGAATGAAATGGAAGAGTAAAAAATAATTTGAGAAGAAAGTCTGAAAGAAGTAAGAAAGTCAACACAACTTAAGAACGAACCCATGCGAAACCTGCATGTGGTTTTGTGGAAGAAAGGGGCATGGGAATAATTATGGAAATATGGGATGCGTATTATAGGGACGGAACTCTTGCAGGTTGTGAACTTGTAAGGGGAGAGCCGACAAAGGATGGATTGTACCACATTGTTGTGGACATTCTGGTTCGTCATGTCGACGGAGAGTTTCTTTTAATGCAACGTGACACGAATAAGCGCCCCTTTCCGGGCAAATACGAGGCAAGTGCCGGAGGTTGTATTTTAAAGGGCGAAACACCATATATTGGAGCAGTACGAGAACTCCGTGAAGAAACCGGAATACATACCGACAAGCTGACCTATTATTATACCGTGACGGATGACGGAAATAATACCATCTATATGGGCTATCTGTGCGAAACAGATTGCGCAAAGGACACGATAACATTACAGCAGGGAGAAACCATAAACTACCGCTGGATATCGAAGGATGATTTTTTAAAGTTTATAAAAGGGGACGAATTTACAAGCTATGAAAGATTTCGCTGGGTAAAGTACCTTGATAGAATATAATCGATATAAAAACATAGAACGATTCTTTTAATGGGTGCAATTATATGTTAAGAAAAATGATTTTATTAATGATGTTCGCAATGTTTATGCTGACATTATCAAGCTGTGAGGACAGCACCAAAATGAAGACCGATACCTCAGTATCAGAACAAACGTCCGGTGCTGTAGATATCGACCTTACCTCCATGAGCAGTACAATGGTGTACTCTCAGGTTTATGATATGATGTTAAATCCATCGGATTATGCAGGGGATACAATAAAGTTGGTTGGCACCTTTTATTCGGAATACTATGATGTTACCGACACCACCTACAATTTTGTGATAATTAATGATGCCACCGGTTGTTGCCCACAGGGGATAGAGTTTATTTCTACCTCAGGTGATGAATATCCTGAGCAGGGGGCGGCTATCGAGATGATTGGTGTATTCGACATCTATGACGAAGGAAATAATCAATACTATCGAATTACGACCGACGAGGTGACCTTACAACAAACTACCTAAAGAAGTTTATCCAACGCTTTCTAGCAAGGAGGATCCGAAATCATCCGAATACTGCTCACAGTAGATGGAAACAGCATTGAATTCTGTTACATCTCCGAGCTCAAGCATGAGGGTTGCATCCTGTTGTGCACCCTCTATTTTGTTGCTTAGAAGCGCTACACGCTCAAAATTGCCACTGTTATCCTTGTTTCCGACAGCAATATAGACATCCGGAGCCTTTCCGTCATAGTTGAAGTTTAACACCTCGACTGAGTTGTCACTGTAGATGTTAATTATCGCCGAGGAGGCATGTGCTCCGTCGGTTATGGTAGCTGTTTGGATTATTGTTTTATCCTCGGCTTGAATGTCTGATGAGCTGTCCTCCTGTTCAGACGAAACCTCGGGTACTGAGGACTCGTCCGTGGATTGTGAAGCCACTGGAGTCGACGACGATACCGATGCCTTAGAAGATGTGTCATCGTCTGTAGAACAGGATGCAAAAAACAACACAACGGCCAGAACGAGTAGCTGTACCTTCATTTGGGTAATAACTCCTTAATTATAATTGTTAAGCTTATGCATTGTTTAGCTCAGCCCAACTCCGAGAACAAGTGTGTAGAACAATATTATTGTAAGTCCTATTGGACAGATATATTTTATTGATATATCAAAGAACCAATGATTCTTAAATTTAAATTTGCCACCCTGCTCAATCTCGGCTACCGCATTGGAAGATTTCCAAACATATCCTACGAATATTGATGTGAGAAGTGCTCCGAGAGGTAATGCTAAATTGTCAGTGAACCACTCCATCAAGTTGCCTAATGATGTGCTACCGGCCTCATTAAACCAAGGCACATTGAGAGGTACAGCACCCTGTGACAGCGAATACCCAATTCCGACAACAAATGCAAGTGCACCGACGATAACGGTAGTTTTAATGCGAGAAATCTTAAATTCTTCCGAAGCATAGGTGACAACACCTTCAATAATTGAGAAGGCGCTGGTGAAAGCTGCAAAAAATAGGAGTACAAAGAATAGTAAACCGAAGAAAAGACCAAACGGCATTTCGGCAAATACAGCAGGTAAAGCAATGAACGCAAATCCTGCACCCATTCCCATGTCAGTTCCGGTTGCGGTTACGGCAGGAATAATGGCAATAGCTGCAAGCAGAGCCACCGAGGTGTCTATTACACAGATTGATGTGGTACTTTTTACAAGGTTATCCTCCTTGGAAAGGTATGAGCCGTAGGTAACCATTATGCTCATTCCGAGCGATAGGGAGAAAAACGCCTGACCGATAGCAACAGCCATCGACTGCATAGTAAAGTCTGAGAGATTGAAGCTAAGCATATGGGCAATACCTTCAGCCGCACCGTCAAGTGTGAGTGAACGAACTGCTATAACTACTAATATTATCAGCAGTAATGGCATTAACAACTTAGTAACCTTTTCGATACCTCCGGCTATACCTTTTATGATGACAAGCAGTGATAATACTAAAAACACAAGCTGCCATATGAGCGGCTCAACGGAAGAGCTAATCAGGCCAACGAAAAAGCTCTCGTAACCACCGGCAAAGGCGGCTCCCGTTATATACTCAAAAATATACCGCATAACCCACCCACCTACTACGCAGTAATAGGAAGCAATAATAAATGCAGTGAACACTCCAAGCTTGCCGATAAATCCAAAACGTTTATTGATGCCTCTAAACGCAGCAACTATGTTACTTTGAGAATGTCGACCGAGCGTAAGCTCTGCAAGCATTATGGTGAAGCCTAACACAGCAATAACTACGAGGTACGCCACAATGAAAATTCCGCCGCCGTTAGCGGCAACCTTGCCAGGAAACTTCCAGATGTTACCGAGACCAACCGCCGAACCTGCGGCCGCAAGAATAAATCCAAAATTACTGACCCATTGTTCTCTTTTTTTCATGTCGATATTTTCTCCATAATAATGTACGTTTCAACAACAAAATCGTAATACACTAAATCAATTATACCAAATAATTACACATCGGTCAATTGTAGCTATATATGAAAATACACATAAAAGAAATGAGTTAGTTAATGAATTTGTCTAAAATACATATTGGACTAATAACATGTAGAAGATTGTTCCGCCACCGATGCTCAGCAGTATACTTTTCTTTAATCTATGAAGCAAAACGATTAAGAGTATCGCAAGTGCTTCGGGAAGTGCGTGGTACTCGGTAAAAACCGCATTACGAAGACAATAAACTATCAATAACCCCATAACGGCAAAGGGGAGAACACTACCCAAATACTTTATATACTCCGGAGGCTTTCTGTTTGAAGGAAACAAAATAAAAGGTAGAAATCTTGTAAACATCGTGCCTAACATCACTACGGCGATGGTGAGTATGCCTTGTGCTACCGTCATATTCTTTTGCCTCCTTTTCCGGATAAACTAAAGCAAACGACTATTCCAATCATGGCAGGAATTAAAAAGCTTTCAGAGCCGAAAACAACCAAGCATACCGCCGATGTCAGCAAACCTATCAATGCAGGTGCATGGTTTTTTGTCTCATCCCACTGGTTAATAAAGATGACAACAAAAAGTGCCGTCATAACAAAATCGATACCTTCGGTGTTAAACTCTATTAAGTACCCCAGCAATCCGCCGAGAGTTGCACCCAATACCCAGTAGGCGTGATTTAACAGTGTGACAAAGAGCATAAACCACCCGCGGTCAACACCGAGGGGAGGTGTTACGGTGCAATTTATGGAAAACGATTCGTCGCACATTCCGAAAATGAGGTAAAGTTTTTTTAGCCCGACATCCTTATATTTATCAAGCATGGAGATGCCGTAGAATATATGTCGTGCATTTACCATCAATGTCAGAAAAAAAGCCTCCAACGGGTTAAATGCAGCAAGCAACAGATTTGCGGCAATAAATTCCATCGAGCCGGCAAATATTAAAAGACTCATGAACATCGGGTATAAAAACGAGAAACCCAAGCTGTTCATAAAGAAACCGTAGGATATACCTAAAAAAAGAAAACCGACGCAGATAGGCAAGGTCAGCGGAAATGCCGCTTTAAATGCTTTTAACTTCATTTAAAATCCTCAAGATATTTTGATACCGATCTCGTCATTCCTTTACTAAAGTCGCTATTAAACTTTCGTTCACAAAATGCCTTCATGTAATCGTTAAAGGGTTTTACATCGGCGTCATCCTTGTTTGATCGTTCGATATAACATCTTATAAGCTCTGAGTCGTCGAGGTGTGGGTATGTATTTTCGCCCACTACATATTTTTTATCAAAGCGGTTTGGTTTTGGGCGTTTCAGCTGTTGTGCGGTTGGATATCCGATGCAAAGCATACAAACCGGAACGGTATGTCTGGGTAGCGATAAAAGTTCACGGTGTGTCTCGCAATTTTCAAGAATATCACCAATATAGCAGCTACCAAGCCCGAGACTGTGGGCGGCAACTACCATGTTCTGGGCAGCAATTGCCGTGTCGGTAATGGCAAGAAAAAGATCGCCAACACCAATATCTCTCGGCTCTGCATCGGCAAACTCAAAACTCTTTATCCACCGCGTATGGTCGGCAACAAAAACAAACACAACCGGAGCGGTGGCGATAAAAGGTTGATTGTCGCAGCTTATCGATAATTTTTTCTTAAGCTCGACGTCGGTAATATCTATAATACTGTACAAAATCTGATTACCGGCCGTGGGAGCTTGCAATGCGCAGTCTATAAGCACATCCTTTATATCGTCAGATACCGCCTTTGTCTCAAAAACACGTACCGATTTCCTGTCGAAAATCCCGTTTACGGTTTCATTCATATTTTTTGTCCTTTCATTAATACCTATCAAATAAAATTTTGAAGCATGCGCAAGATAAAAGCATTAAGAATTTTGTTTGTGATTACCAACTATTAAAGTTATCATGTTTTAATTTGCTTAGTCTTATAAAATCGAAATTTAGTAACAAATTCCTTAATAGATGTATTGTAAAAAGTCTTCTTTTGTGTGGATATCTTTTTTGAATTTTTCAATATGCTCATCAATGTTAGTGATATTTCTTGTGTCGCTGATCCCAAAACATCGACCGAAATAATCAGTTAAGTGTTTTGCTTTATCATCACTATCGAGACGTATGCTTGCGAACTCAAATTCGGAGCTATTAACCAGATTACAAGTGAATATGTGACGGTGGTGCGAATAACGCACGCTTATAGACACTATCATTTTTTTTGGAATCATTACATTATTGGCATAAATCCAATTTTGAGAAACTAAGAGACCTTTTTCGAATTCCTTTATGGCACTTTTGGATGCTATATTTCTAACGCTAGGAAGCAGATCCAGCGGTGCAAAGATCTCATTTTCAACAAGCCCTTTAAGTTCAGAAAAAGATATAAATTTTTTCACTGCCCTCATCTCTTTGAACTGCTTTGGTATAATTTGGCTGATGGCATATCTTGCGGAAAAGTATAGTATAAACAATTGAACCCCTAAAGCAAAAAACAAATCATATAGATTATCTATTTCCGATTTTTCATATATGATCATGCATGAAATGTATAATGAAAGCCCACTCATCATCAAAGCCAGAATAAATTTAACAACGTTTTTAATACCGAATGATAGTTTCATAATTCCATTTCCTCATTACATTATATATTTCCAATCACATTAGTTTAATGACTTTGTGTTTTATATAAACAGGCTATCAAAAGATTTGTAAACAAAAAATCCAATCGATTATCGACTGGATTTTGGCACGCCCGGAGAGACTCGAACTCCCGACCCACTGCTTAGAAGGCAGTTGCTCTATCCACCTGAGCTACGGGCGCATGTGTTATATGATATGTGAAGTCAAAAATTACTTTTCAACATACTCCTCGTCCAGGATAGTGTACATTTCCCTTGCGGCATCCTTTCGGACGTTATCCTCGACACGATCAACCCTAACAGTTATTTTTCTGTTTCCGAAGGTTATTTCTATAATATCGTCGACCTTAACCTGATACCCCGCCTTTACAACCTTGGAATTAACGGTAATACGACCAACATCTGCAACCTCGTTGGCGACGCTTCGGCGCTTTATCAGCCTTGTTACCTTTAAATATTTATCAATTCTCATAATACTTTTCCTGCAATGTCATAATTTAAGGACTTTACCCTACATCAAATGATAAAGTCCTTAAACATTAAGACTAAATTATTTTACTGCATCCTTAAGAGCTTTTCCGGCTTTGAAAGCAGGAGCTTTTGTAGCTGCAATTTCGATTTTCTCTTTAGTACGGGGATTTAAACCTGTACGTGCGGGACGATTGCGTACCTCAAAAGTACCAAAACCTACGAGTGAAACCTTGTCTCCTTTTGTGAGAGCTTCTGTAATCGATGCAAGCACTGCGTTTGTTGCACTCTCGGCATCCTTCTTTGTCAATCCTGTCTTTTCTGCTACACAAGTAGCCAATTCGACCTTAGTCATTTTTAAATTCTCCTTATAATTAAATTTATTTCATAGAGCATATATACTCTTTGAATACTATTCACATGAATCTGAAACTGTGCCTTTATATCTGTTTGTAAACTCCATCAGTGCAACCTCGGCATCATATCCAAGGGTTCGGGAAAGTGCAACGATCGAAAAAAGCAACTCACCAACCGCGTCGCTACCGTCATTGTTTTTGGAAATGACGCTTTTTAACATTGATAGTTTATCCGAAATATCTTCAAGTGCGACCTCGGTATTGGGCTTTTCTGAGAGGGTTTTGTGTACCTTTCGTGCATACATCAGCGCCGGCAATGACCGTGCAACTTTATCTGCGGCGTCCTTCTTGTTGCTGTGTCCCTTTTCGGTGCGCTTAAGTTCCTCCCAGTTGCGTAGAACTTCATCGGTGGAGTCAACCTTCACATCCGAAAATATGTGGGGATGTCTGTAAATTAACTTTTTACAGATACCGTCGCACACATCGTCGAAGCAAAATGCACTCTTTTCATACTCCATTTCGGTGTGTAAACATACCTGCAACAGAGTATCACCAAGCTCCTCGCACAACATCTCAGAGCTACCGCTGTCTATGGCATCTAAAACCTCATACACCTCTTCAACAAAATTATGTCGAACTGATTGGTGAGTCTGCTCTTTATCCCAACTACATCCATATTCCGGGTCTCGCAGAATTCTCACAAGGGTTACAAGGTCATCCATAGTGTAGGATGATTTGGCGGCAAATTTCTTTAAAAATAAACTATCCACGTGTTATATTTTACTTTAAAATACAAATAAAATCAAGTGTTTTTTATGTTTTTTTTACAAATGGGAGCAATAATAGGTCTTTTTTTCTCAAAATTCCAAAAAACAGCTGAATAATCATGTGAAATATGGCAGATATTGCAACAGCAAATAGCAATGAATATCCATTGCCAATCCTGCCTACAAGAATATTATAGACAAAAAATGCTATCATTGCACTCAAACCTCCTGCACCGAGCCCTCTAAAAAAGATGTCGACAATGGGAACTGCAATACCACATTCCTTATGCAGTGCTATCGAGGAGAGGATAAACAATATTAGATAGCAAAAAAGGGTGGAATAGGCGGCGCCCTGAATGTTTAAGTTTGGAATGGGAACAAGTATCATGTTTAACAAAAACTTTACACCTGCAGAGACAAGCATTAACTTGACCGGCAAATCCGGCCTGCCTAAAGCCTGAAAAACGGTATTAATAGGAATTAGCATTGCGACAAATATTGCCGAATATCCGAGAATTATCAGCATCGGGGTTGCAATCGCAACCTCCTCTGTCCGTGTGGGGTACAAAAGATTGAGGATAGGTCCCGAAAGTGCGGATATACCAAATCCTGCAGGCACGGCAAGCAGTGCAGTGAACCTAAATGCCGTCTCTACCGCATTAACAACACCTGCCTTATTCTTCTGTTTTGCATACCCCGAAACAAGCGGCATGATACTTATTCCAAGTGCGACGGTAAGTGACGGGACAAGGTGAAATACCGACATGGCTACGCCGGTGTAGCTTCCGTATAAAAAGTTTGGAAGTTCATCCCCCTTGAGCTCAAGCCGTAGACCCTGATATGCCATATACAACTCCTCGGCTCTTGTAGCAAGCAACTCCTCAATATGTCTCATGATGGTGACAAGGTCGATGAGCGATGTGAGGTTTATAACAACGGCCGAAAGCGCAACAGGTAATGCCATCTTGATAATATCGATGGTTATAACCCTCGAAACGGTGCCCTTTACACTGCGAGATTTTCTACAGACTATAGTCAATACTATGGTACCGATTAGGTTGGATAGTGTAACACCTGCGAGCGAAGCTGCAGCGCTAAGTGGAGTAATTGCAGCGACTGCTTCTGCAGTTGTGGGATATACCGTATCGAACACATATCCGGTGTTTTGGTATTGCAGTAGTAGATAGTCATAAAGCAGTATAGCAAATCCGATTCCAATGGCAAGTTTTGTCACCGCCTCTACGAGCTGGGAAATCGCAGTGGGAGTCATGTTTTGTCTGCCCTGTGTTGCACCTCTGAGCACCGAAGAGACAGAGCTGATTAACAGGGTGGGAGCAAGGCAGTAGATGGCAGGAACAGCTGCAGGATTGTGCACCAAATTGCCGAATATATCCGCTATAGAAACAAGTAGCAGTGTACCCGCAAGTCCTATTACAACTGAAATAGCCATAGCCGAGCGGATTATGGAGGAAGCCTGTTTTTCGTCACCTGATGCAACAGCACCGGCAACAAGATGCGAAACAGCTACCGGAAGTCCGGTGATGCAAAGAGCATATATGGGTGTAAATAGGTTGAATGCGGTGCTGTAATACCCCATGCCCTCACCGCCCAATATGTCGGTTAAGGGAATTCGATAAAGTGCACCGAGCACCTTTACCAAAAAGGTTGATATAAATAGTATAAATGCTCCGTTAATAAATTTTTGCCTGCTCATAGCCATATGTACCTCCGAATAACGCACGAAAAAAAGGACGTGAACTTACACATCCTTTTAGTTTTTTGTTATGGTCATTTAGCTTGAAAAAAGATATAGGATTCCCTACAGCTATCCCTGCCGTTGTCCGCATTTGGCACAAAAAATATCGTTGTCTGCCAATCTGTTTCCACAGCACGAGCAGTGTCTTGTGTGCTGTGTTACCGGCTGAGAAAGTGTTTTTGCATGTTCTATTTTTTCATAGATATCATCTATGGCATCCATATACTGTTGTGTCAGTTCACCGTCCTCCTGACCTGTCTTGTATAGACTGTAGACCAACGCTCCAAGCTGTTTTTGTGCCTTAGATAGCTCGGATTCAAGTGACATGATATCCAGCTTTTGCTTACCGGCGGTAGCATACCCCGAGACGGTTTCGGTAACGGTATTTAATAACTTTTTTGATTCCTCGATAATAGTGTTTTTATCTATCATGTTAGTATTCCTTCCTTTCTCGATGTTTTGTTCGTTCCAACCGTAAACTCGTGGTTGGGTGCGAGCGTGCTCAGCCCGAAAAGCACAGAATTCGTGGTTTCAACTATCTCTATTTACAAATAAATATGTTAGCCACGGTATTATTATACAACCTATTTGCCGACAAATTCTCGAAGTAGAGAATTTTTTGGTATTTCCTCCTTAGAAATATGGCTGAAGAGTCGATATCTCTCTCTTAAAGCCTCAAAAAGTTTTGCGTGATTAATGTTGTCAACCTCGGCAATATCTAACCTATCCAACATTGATGCTAAAAGGCAGGGCTCATAGCTGTGGGAGGTATCCAATAGATAGTCTGCCTCAGGCTTGTATATCTTAATATATTTTTCTTCACCGTTGCAGACATTACTCCAAAGTGCAAGGGTTCTTTTAGGAGGGTACCCCCTGAAAAGATTATCTCTTACTATTCGTCTTGCTAATCTCATATCTATGGTAGGGAGCAATCTCATTCCGTTTAAAGAATATTCCTCTCTCATGCTTAAGTATATTTTGAATAGTGCATCCTTTGCAAAGTGTGAGGTTATCTCGGGATTAAGGGCATGTATACCCTCGACAATGACGACACCGTCATTTATCACAAGATGCTCCCTTTCTTCGCGTCGCCGGGCGGATACAAAATCATATATAGGCAGCTTACTCTCACCTGTGCTCATTAACTCGGATAGACATCTCGTGAGTTCGGGGATATCTATCGTGCCGATACTCTCAAAATCCTTACTTCCGTCCGGTAAATCCGGATACTCTTCCTGTGCACGAAAGAAATTGTCAAGCGAAATAACCTTTGCCTCACGCCCCATCTCACCAAGCTTTGATGCCAAACGCATTGAGGTGGTTGTTTTCCCACAGGAGGACGGTCCCGTCAGCATTACAACCTTAAATCTGCCTGCTACAATTGTTGCACATGCATGTTCAATCCTTTTTGAGTAGCTGTCCTCGCACATCTTTATGAAGCTCGATGGCTCAGCGGCGGCTAAATTGATTAAATCTATTTCACATAGCCTTTTTGGCGGATATATGTTAATGACATTACCCCCTCTCATTTTTTATCATATGGTAAACAGATAATTATTTTACCTCCGGTAATCCTGCGGCAACAACCGACTGACCGACACGGCGTGTCTTATCGTCCGGTGCCGAGGGGCGGAAGTTGATTTGTGGATAGTCACGCTCTAAAACATTACAGGCATTTTTAAGTATAATATCACCACCCTTGGAACTCATAACCCTTCCGAGCATCAATACATGCTCTATATTATAAAAACGTGAATAAAATGCGAGCCCATGACCAAGGTATATACCTATGTCGGCAAAAACATCGGCGGCACGAGGATCACCCTCATCGAGTAGCTGTTGAACCTCCTTTAGCTTCTCGGCGGGAGAACTGCCTTTAAATACTATTCCGGCCATCTCGGCAAGCTTGATTGCCGAATCCTGACTGAAATATTTAACTCCACATCCGATATCTCCACTCCATTCGTCAACCATAGCCTCCGGATTAGCGTCTACCGGAGCAAAGGCAAGCTCGTTTAACCAACCTTCTATATTGCCTTCTGCGTTAACATATCCTACAGCTTCGCTTGTTCCCATTGCGATGCCCATTACCGAGCCGGAGTTCAGTCCCATCGCTCCTGCGAGTGCCGAAACATCACCGTCATTTGCAACAACCACCGGCACGTCACCGATTTCCTTAGCGGCCCTGATATAGATGTCTACCACTTTACGGTCAAAGTCATCCTTCGGAACCTTCAAGAACAGTGATGCAACGCGGGTTTTATTGTCGATAAATATACCGGCTGAGGATACACCTATCGCATCTACCCTCGGCATTTTCGAGGCGGCTGTTTTTAATGCCGATACGATTCCTTCATAATGATAATCCGGATCGGGATTTGTCTTGGGAAACCAGACTACCTCCTCTGAAAATACAGCTTCGCCATCAATAACTGCCGAAACCTTGCGGTCGGAGCCGCCGGCGTCAAAGCCGATACGACAACCGTCGAAATGCCCACCTACGGCGCGGCTTTTACCCTGTGCTGTCGGTAAATTTTTCTCATCGGTGGCATTAACACTGAACGGCGCATCATAAACACCCTTCATAAAGTCATAGTCAAACTCTCGTTTACCGCCGGTACTGTAACATTCTGCAATACTTTGTGTGATTTTATCACATCCGCTAATGTGAACCTCATATCCGCCGTTTGCCCACAGCAAAAATTTTACGAGTCTTTCTATATAGTATAGATCAGCTTCGAAGGTGCTTTCCTCGTTAAAAATGCAGGTGCTGAACACTGAAACTTCGTCCTCGGCTCTTTTAACGGCTATTTTAACAGGATGTTTCGCCTTGTCGTAGCTCTCTACTATCTTTGCTAAGGGTATAAATTTGCTGTCGATTGTTGGGAGTATCTCGGCACTCCATTCAATATTTTTAAAAATCATAATTTCATCTCCGGATTATTGATTATCTTAAATATACAGCATTTAATCCGTTTTGTAAAGAGGTTTATCGGTTAAGTTGACACCATTATTAATTTTATGTTATAATGCATACATAAAAACAATGTTCGGAGGTGAATCTTGGCTGTTTTAGTTTCCGGCGGTGCCGGGTATATCGGAAGTCATACGTCGGTTGAACTGCTTAATGCAGGCTACGAAATTGTGATTGCCGACAATTTTTCAAACTCCTGTGAGGAGGTCATTTTTAGGATTGAGGAGTTGACCGGTAAAAAGGTTAACTTTGTAAACTGCGACCTAACCGATGAGATGTCTGTGGAAAAGCTGTTTGCCGACTATCCGTCGATAGATTCGGTAATACATTTTGCCGCATACAAAGCGGTAGGTGAGAGTGTGCAGAAACCCATTGAGTACTATAGTAACAACATTATGTCCACCCTTAATGTTTTGGATGTTATGAGAAGGCACAAGGTTAAAAAGTTCGTGTTTTCCTCATCAGCTACTGTTTACGGAAATCCGGCAACCGTTCCGATTACCGAGGACTTTCCTCTTTCCGCAACCAATCCATACGGGCAGACAAAGCTTATGATAGAGCAGATGTTAAGGGACGCCTCGGTTGCCGACCCCGATTTGAAGGTAGCACTTTTACGTTATTTCAACCCCATTGGCGCACACAGTAGCGGAAGAATAGGGGAGGATCCGGATGGAATACCAAATAATTTGGTGCCGTTTATCGCACAGGTTGCGGTAGGTAGGCGTGAGTGTCTGTCGGTGTTCGGTAACGACTACAGCACCCCCGATGGAACCGGTGTTCGTGATTATATTCATGTGGTTGATTTAGCACTTGGGCATATCGCCGCACTAAAAAAACTTGAAGAGGTTGATGGTGTTTTCTGCTGTAACCTCGGAACAGGCAACGGTTACTCGGTGTTGGAGGTTGTTGCCGCATACGAAAAGGCAAGCAGCCGTCCGGTACCATATAAAATAATGCCTCGCAGACCCGGAGACATTGCAAGCTGCTATGCCGATACAAAAAAGGCGAGTGAAGAACTCGGCTGGAAGGCAACATATGGCATAGAGGAAATGTGTGCCGACAGCTGGCGCTGGCAAAGTCAAAATCCTAACGGATATAAAGTACCCACCGAATAACAAATATTTAACCGACTATATCATAACAGGCGATGACGAAATACATAGTTTCGTCATCGCCTGTTGCTTTGTTTGTAAGATTTTATACATCCTTCCAACCGATAAGGATTATGCCCTCCTCCTGTATAGCGTTCCTTACATCGACATCCTTTAACACCATGTATTCCCATACTCTTTTTTGCCAGTTAGAATGCATAGAGCGTAGCTCTTCGCAGTCGATGCAGGGGTGGAGATATATCTCACTTATCCCGACCTGAGTATCCCGTATAAGCTGAATAAACATCTCCTTAAAACTTTCATAGCTCTCACCATCTGTCATCTCAAAGGGATATGAGACAAGATGGTCTATAAATCTAACACCTATGGACTCGCCGAAGGTTACAAGCTGTTTGAACTCCTCCACAACATGCGTTGGGAGAATTGCGGTGTACTCCTTCGGAAAGGATTTAGGCATACGGTAGGGGAGCTTGTGTTGGGCGGCAAATGCTATTGCCTGTTGCATAAAATCTACACCGGTTTTCAATCCGAAAAGGCTTCCCATGTGATTGTCAAGATTGGTTATATTTATACCTTTGCATTTTTCGAGCTGGTAGGTCATCTCAATCAACACGTCGCTTGGCTTTGCCGTGTTTTCAAACTCCTCACAGCTTTTAAACATTCTGCCGGTGACGTCCCTCAAGCTTTTACAGCCGGAAAGGCTTCCCCACCTGTAGCTGTCCCACTCCGAGGTGAAGGTGAGGTGCAGTCCAACATCATATTGTGGATTTTCGCGACAAATTATTGCCGCCTCCTCAAACCACGGACAGCATGCCATTAACGATGCCGAAGTAATAAGGCCGAGACTGAACAGCTCGGCTATTGCAGCGTTAGAGGAATGTGACATTCCGAAATCATCGGCATTGATAATCAGATATCGTTTGTCGTTAATCAGTTCCATACAATCTCCTTTTATGTGCTAAATCGACGTTTTAATTAGTTTATCATATATGCTTTGAGGAAAAATATTTTTTAATATGGCAACCGCCTCGGCATAGTCATTATTCATTAACTGCATGTCCTTCCCACCGTTTGTGCAAAGAGCAAAACGCTTTTCCCGGCACATGGTGTAACCAATGTTAAGATACATAACTACAGCTTTATGGCTCCATGTCTGGGTATGGAGAATTGCATTTTTACCGCCATCCGTCTTGCCAAAAAGCTTTGTTGTAAACTGTGAGATAGCCTTTCCGAGCCCAAGTCCTTGATAGTCGGGGTGCACTCCAACCCAGTGAAGCGACGGTTGATAGGGATACTCTTCGCTGTTTGAGAACCATGCGGTTGCAGTAGCAATGGCAACGTTATCGGGATTTTTTATGAATACACATCTTTTATATAGTTGCTCGGAAAAAGGCAGGTAATCTCGACAAAAATAACTCTCGGCTTCTTCTTCACATTCAAACTCCAAAACCGAGGTCTCGATTTTTGCCCAATCCTTTTCCATACCATCACTAAAAAAGCAAAAACTATACCCTTTTGGAAGTGTAGGCTCTTTAATTGACAATATTTTTTCTGCGCTGATTTCCATAATAATATTCTTATACGGCAAAGATTTATCTAACACAATACAAACTCCTTGAAACCCCTTGTAGTTAATATAAATTATATCACTATATCGGCAAATATGCAATAAATCATTGTTTAATGATGACACTCAGCTGAATGCATTTTTAGCTCAGAGTAGGCATAAATATAAGGTTATCGCTATATTTCCATACAATCACAAACTTCCAATTTTAAAACAGCTTTGTACCTGCTTTTTGAAATTTGATTTATCTATAGTATAGTGTAATATATGACATATTGTCAAGATGCCAATGCTTTTAGGCAAGATCAGGCATTGACAATTTGATAAAAAATAGGTACAATAGAATAAAATCTATTATATACATAGATATAATCTTGAAAGGTAAATGAAAATGGACGATAATATATTTTGGAACGCCGAAATACCGGAGATGAAGCGAGGATATGTATTTGACGAGGTTGAAAATACACATGTCTGTTTGGTTTGTGGAAAAAAATATGAGGTTGGGGTGATTTATCCCATGGAAGGTATGTTTTTTGACGCCCAAAAAGCCGCTCTCGAACATGTGAAGTCAGAACATTCACCGCTGTTTTTGTACTACCTAAACCTAAAAAAGTCCTACACCGGCTTGTCCGAAACACAAACGGAGCTGGCGAGGATGTTTTATGAAGGCTTAAAGGATAAGGAGATAGCAAAGGTAAAGGATTGCAGTGTTTCCACTGTTCGAAATCAAAGATTTATAATGAGAGAAAAGTATAAACAGGCAAAGATTTTAACTGTTTTGATTGAAATTATGGAGGAAAAAATGAAGGAGGATAAAAGGTCCGAGCCCCAGACATTATCAGACTTTCACCGTACCGCCACACAGATAGATGAAAGGTACGCAATAACACAAAAAGAGAAAAGCGATATAATAGAAAGATATTTTGATGAAAATAAGAATATACTGATTAAAACCTTTCCCGCAAAAGAGAAAAAGAAGATAATAATTTTACAGCATATAATGTCTGATTTCAATGCCGATAAAAAATACTCCGAGCCGGAAATAAATGAAATCATTAAAAAATATTTTGACGATTTTGCTACTGTTCGTCGGTATTTAATTGAATATGGATTTTTAGACAGGGGTAGCGATTGTAAGGAATATTGGGTCAAAAGATAAATTACATAATACCAAAGCAGTGCAAAAACGGATGAAATGGTGCGAAGTATATATAATGAAATATATGTGTAAAACAAATGTATGAAAGTTTATTCAGCCATAACGCTACAGTTTGCCATAGGAATCCCCAGTGTGTTTGCCGAGATATTTATCTCACCTTTAACGCCTTTTACTGACCTTATAATTGTCATGCATTTACCGTTATAGAGCTTGCAGTATTGCTCGGCGAAAACTCGGGTGTCAGTGGCGTCTCCGTTGTCCGCGGCTATGTATTCTCCGGCACCTTTTACCGTGAAATCTATTTTAAGGTTGGCGGATGGGCAAACATTTGCGTCCTTATCAACTGCGGTACAACGTATATAAACAAGGTCGTCACCGTCGGCGGTAATTGTTGTTCTTTCCGGTTCCAACAACAGCCTATCGGGTTCTCCTGCGGTGCGAACGATACACACAGTGTCGGGATTTCCGACGGCAACTGCCTTTAACTCGCCTGCCTCAAACGGTACGGCTTTCCATATAAGACGGTGAGAAGCTATCTCGTCTTCGGCATTCTTGCTACAAACACCGAGAGATTTTCCGTTGAGGAAAAGCTCGACCGAGGGGTAGCTTGAATAGCAATGAACATCCACTATATCACCGGGTTTCCAGTTCCAGTGCGGAAATATGTGCAGAACCGACTTTTCGGTCCAACGACTTTTGTAGGAGTAATAGCGATCCTTTTCTATTCCGGCAAGATCAAAAATTCCGAAATACGAACTTCGGGAAGGCCATTCGTCACGGTAGGGGGTAGGCTCTCCTAGGTAATCAAATCCGGTCCACACAAACTCACCAAAAATAAAATCGTATTTATCCTGTGCAAAAAACTCTCTCTCAGGATAGTATGCCCAGGGTGGTGCATCAAGGTCGTATGAATTAATCTGCAGGTTGTCCCGCTTTTTTGCAGGAATAGATATTTCAGCGTCTAAAAAGTATTCGCCCCTTGAACTTATGCAGGAGGATGTTTCACTTCCATATAAAATAGCATTCGGATAATCCCTATGGAACTGCTCATAGAGATGAGGTTTATAGTTGACTCCCACAATATCGACATGGTCACAAAGATGGTTATTAAAAGCCGCTACAGGAGAGTTAAATCCGCAGGTGGTAGGTCTGGAGCTATCCACCTTGTGACAGATATCGTTTAGATATTTTGTTACACGCCATCCGTCCTCGTGCTCCTGCTCTAAAATCTCATTGCCGAGTGACCACATAATAACGCAGGGGTGATTACGATCACGAAATATCATGTCGGTAAGATCCCGCTCCGCCCAAGCCTTAAAGTGTTTAGCATAATCGTTTTCCGTCTTGTGAATTTCCCACATGTCAAACGCTTCGTCGATTGCAAGTATTCCAAGCTCGTCACACAGGTCGAGAAATTCGGGGGCCGGTGGGTTGTGGGTACACCTAACAGCGTTTACGCCCATCTCGGACAACTTTAAAAGCTGTCTCCTGTACGCTGAAACGTTGACGGCGGCACCTATTGCACCGACATCATGGTGCTGGCAAACTCCGTTAAGCTTAATGTTTTCACCGTTAAGAAAAAATCCCTTTTCAGAATTAAATTCAATTTTTCGTATTCCAAAGTTAACGGAGTAACTGTCCTGTTGTTCAGCATCAATATACAGTTCGGCAGTGAAGGAGTAAAGAGAACCCTCGCCGATATGCCATTTCATGAAGTTTTCTATCGGGGTATCGAATGTAACTTCTTTTTCATGCGAGGTGTACTCCGAGCTGTGCACAACATTGCCGACCGGATCGGTGAAATTATACCTGACGGTATAGGAAACAGCAGCTGATTCAACAGACAGGGATGTTGTAACCACTGCATTATTTGCATCTATATCTGATCTTATGTATGTCGGGTTATATGGAAAAAAAGCTGACTTTTTTTCTACAAGCCGAACATTTCTATATATTCCTGCACCGGTGTACCACCTAGACGCAGAACCTTCCGGCTTAAGTCGCACGGCAAGCAGGTTATCCTCGCCAAAAACACAGCTGTCGGTAACTTCGACCGAAAAAGAGGAATATCCATAAGGTCTGCCGCCGCATTCGACGCCGTTGAAATAAACGGTGCTATTAGACATCACACCGTCAAACTCTACGAACACACGCTTTGCGCCCGTAGAAACAAATACTTTTTTTCGATACCATGCTCCGTCACAGATAGGCAACCCACCTGTTCGAGCCACATGTACAATCGGTTTTGTAATTCCGTCAGCTTCAACACATTCAACCTGTTTATCGTTGTCGGGATGAAAAGGCCCCTCGATTGCATAGTCGTGAGGCACCCTGACCGTTCTCCAATTTTGGTCATCAAACTCACATAGATGAGCACCGTCAGAGTCACATTTGCAGAATTTCCAATCATACTTTAACAGCTTTGTCGACATGGCTTTCTCCTTTAATCGTTACGGTAAAAAACGTTTTTGGTTTATTCGCTAACGGTTATATATCAGAGTAAATTAAATCGTTGCATCTGCTCCTTGTCTGGAGTAACATATGCGGTTTCATACACATCATATATTACCATCCCGAGTGGAAGATCGGATGTTTTTTTAAGGTTTTTTACCATAGTATGGTCAACCGGAACCTTGTTCCCGCCTGCTTGACTTGAAAAATGCACGGCAAGTGCGGCGGCATCATTAAGGGTTGTGTTCGGAATATCCTTTCCTTCGCTCATAACCACCACATGTGAGCCGGGAGCGTTCTTAACATGGAACCAATAGTCCTTTCCCCTTGCGGTTTTAACCGAAAGTTTTTCGTTTTGCATGTTATTACGACCTACAAGTATTGAGAATCCGTCACAGGAGGTAAACCGCAAAAAGTCCGCCGGTTTTTGTTTTTTGTTTCGTTGTTTAAAGTTCTTTAGATATCCGGCCTCCTTAAGCTCGGCCCTTATCTCGGTAAGTTCTGCCTCGCTTGAGGCACGCTCGGTCTCATACTGCACAGTTTTTAGGTATTGGATTTCAAGTTCACCTTCCCTGATGAGACTCGTCAGCATTTTTACAGCGGTCTGTTTTTTCTTGTAATCGGTATAATATTTTTGACTGTTTGCCGCCGGTGTAAGTCTCGGATCTAACTTGATTTTAACATTTTCTCCACTATAGTAGTTGAGAAGTTCCACCAAGTTATCACCTTTTTTATACAGGTGCATGTTTGCCGACAACAGCTCGCCGTAAAGGCGACTCTGCTCGCTCTTTTCACTCTTTGAAAGCTCGTCACGACGAGCCTCCAGTTTGCGAACAGAACGTTCTAATAGCTGCTTGACCTGCCTTGATAGGTTTCCGGATTTTTGGGTAAGTCGTATCTGCTGTTCACGTCGGCTGTAATAGTCGCTAAGCAGACTGCTGTAGCTGTTGTATGGTGTCAGTGTGTAGTCGGAGGGGAACTGTGATGGGGTGAAAAAACAAAACTCACATGGCTCACCTTTATCGTTCTTTACCATGACCGGTGGGTTGCCGGAAATAGCCTCCTCCTGAACCGATTTAATCGAAGTTTCAACAGCTTCTGATGTTGGCGCATCACCTTTTAATGTGCATCCGGTACGGTGGATTATCTCTCTCGCAACCACCGGACCAATTCCGCCGACAGTCGACATTATGCCACGCTGAAGATCCTCGCTGTTGATAACCTTAGATGCAACCTCGGCAGGGGAGGCATCTAAAAAAAACTGCCTGTCCGGCTTTGGAGGCAGGGTGTATAGCAAGCCGGGTAGTAGCTGACGTTGTTCACTGTCCTCAAAGTCTATCCGCTTAAGTGCATCAAGAACCTTACCGTCCATTTCATAGACAACAAGGTTTGCATAGCGTCCCATAAGTTCTGCCGCAACAATTAAAGTTCGACCGTCTCCGAGCTCGTTTGTGGCAGAAACCGAGAGGTTTACTATACGCTCTCCATGTACAGCCTCTACCGCCAGTATCCTTCCGCCTGAGAGATGTTTTCGAAGCAGCATACAAAATGAGGGTGGCACATCAGGGTTTTCATACATTTCCTCAGATAAACCTATCCGTGCACCGCCACTGCGAAGGCAGACAAATAACTTAAAGGTCTCGTTACGAGTTCGCAACGAAAACAATGCCTCCTCCTTTGAAGGCATGAAAATCTTATCTATTCTCGCACCGGCAAGTTTTTCGTTAAGCTCACCGGATATGAGCGAGAGAGTTACAGCATCTAATGCCATTTAATGCCAATTCCTTTCTTAGCAAAATAAAGTTGAAGGTTCGGCTTCTATCTGAGATACAACAAATTCGATACTCGAGCCGAATTCTAAACAAAGTCTGTCACACAATACCGAAATTATCGGTCTTTCGGTCGCAAAATGCCCCGCCTCTATAACCGATATCGAGAGTTGTTTTGCCATCAGCCAATCGTCATGACGAAGCTCACCGGTTATATAGCAATCGGCAGAACATTTACATGCTTTATCTACATAGGAGCCTGCACCACCTAAAACGGCAATCCTTGATATAGGTGATCCGGCATCGTAATAGCGTGGTTGACATTTTAGTTCAGATGCTATACGAGTGGTCAAATCAAGGGTGGAGGTAGGGCTGCTTAGCTCGCCGATTCTTCCGACCTCCTCAAATATTGTGCAGTCTGTTATGCCTAACATTCCTGCAAGCATGTCGTTTACCCCTCCCTCTGCTGCGTCGAGGTTGGTGTGCATTGCGATGCAGGATATTTCCTCTTTGCAAAGCAGATATACCGGGCTGTGGAAGTCTATGTTTTTTAACGGTTTAAATATAACGGGGTGATGGGATATGATAAGCTGTGCACCAACTTTTTTTGCCTCTTTTACAACGTCAAGAGTTACATCTAGGCAGAGCATTACCTTGTCTATATCTCGACCCGAGTTTACGATTACTCCGCAGTTATCCCATTCACAGCAAAGCTCAAAGGGGGCTATCCTGTTTAATATTTCAATTATTTCATCAATTCGTGCCATGTATTTCCCCCAAATAAATATCTGCAAAAACAAATTTTAGTTGCAATATATTTCGGCTAAAATTAGAGTGTATTTTTTTTTGCCCTGCACTATAGAGTGTGTGTCGTAGCGAATTTGATTATCAGAAAGCCATCCTTCGATGACCTCGCTCTTGCATGCAGGCAACAGAACCAGACGTTTAGTTGAGTCAAATAACCACTCGCATTCCGATAGGATTTCAACCATAGTAATCCCGCTCATGCCGGAGATTGTAACAAGCTCTGCCTCCTCCGGCGTGATATTCGAAAGTCCGTCTGAGAGGCGTGTGACAATCTTCGCATCCCTCTTTTCGGCAAGAACCGTTGCTTTTTGTAAAGGTAGGGGGTTTTTATCAGCTGCCACTATCACCGATACATCGGTGTTTTCATAAAGCCATACCGTCAACTTGCCGTGGTCACAACCTATGTCGCAAAGGCTGTTTGGGACGGCAACATCATATGTGAAAATATCGTCTGTACTGCTTTTACAATAACCGCAAATTCCTGCGGCAACAGCCGCCATACGCGAACGAAGATGCAGGGGCTTTGTCATTCCTTTTCCTCGGGTTCTTCTTCGGATGACATTTCCGTTTCTTCTGCTGTCTCAACTTCTACAGCTTCTTCGCCGTCATCGTCGGAACTTTCCTCCTCAACAGCTTCAACCGTATCAGCAGGCTTTTCGGATTCGGGCTCGAAATAGGGGAGAAGCACAAAGGCCTTTTTATTGCGGAGCTTTTCGCTTGTATAAAACGCTATCAACAAAACCAAAGAAACGATACTTAGCAGAATGGCAAGAATTTGAGAAACCCTTGCATTTACGAGCATAAGGCTGTCGGTACGCAGACCCTCTACAAAAGCACGTTCGGCACTGTATAATAATAGATATAGTAGGAAAATTTCTCCGTTGAATTTACGACGTTTTACATAGAGTGCAAGCAGTGCAAAGCACAACAAACACCAGAGTGATTCATACAAAAAGGTAGGGTGAACCGGTGCGGTAGGGTCGATTGTTGCGGCTAAAGCTTCATTTCCGGCAATCAACGATGTTAAGTAACGATTGGTTCCCTCACTGTACATTCCGAAGATGGAGTCGGTGTTGGTACCGAACGCCTCCTGGTTAAAAAAGTTGCCCCAACGACCTACGCCCTGTCCAATTAAAAAACCTATTGCGGCAACATCAAACATCGGAAGCAACGGCACCTTGCGAATCTTACACATTGGAATACCAACGAGAAATGCAGCAATAATTGATCCGTATATTGCAACACCGCCATCACGAATATCAATAATATCCATGAAGCTGTCCATCGGGTAGGGTGAAAAGATTACATAGTATGCCCGTGCACCGATTATTGCGGCTATACCGGACACGATTATAACATCAAGTCCTCTGTCGGGATCTATTCCGAATTTTTTAGACGAAAAGAAAAAGTAGACAAGCCCAAGGGTCATTCCGAGGGCGATACAGATGCCGTACCAGTAGATGTTAAATCCCCCGATACTTACTGCTACATTATTTATGGTAAGCTCCAGCCCTATTGCAGGAAAGCTGACGTTATACATTCTTAATCCTCCAGTGGTTTTATAACTAAGGTTGAGCTCCTTTGTTCATCGAACATATCGCCAAAGGCTTTAACAACCTCTTCAAAGGTAATCTCATTGATTAAAGACAGTTCACAGAAAGGCTCTCTGTGCTTGAAAAATGCACCGCTCATCATGGTGGCTACATCTTCCGGACTGTCAAACTCCGTAACATAGTCTCCGTAGATGCTGTTTTTTGCGGCATTGAAGATATCCTCCGGCAGCCCTTGCGACTTAAGACGCGCAATTTCTGACTTAAGAAGATTTTCCACCTGTTCGGGAGAGCGTGTTTCGGCAGAAAAAATGAAATTCAGGTATCCTCTGCCGGAAAGAAACTCGCAGGATAGCTCGTTACTAATAAGACCTTCATCATATAGTTTGCGATATAAAGGGGTCATGCTTCCGCTTATCAACTCGCTGAGAATCGCACAGATAAGCTCACCCCTTGCTGAGTTTTCTTCGGGCAGGGGCTTTTCCTTGTAACCTATTCCTATCATAGGCAGTCCTACGGCAAGTCTTAACTCGCTGTTTTTTACCGCAACAGTTTCCGGCTCCTCACGAGTTATTCTTTTTACCGGCTCAGCTACGCTGCCCGAGTTTAGTCCGGCACGCTCACAAGCATCTAAAACCTCCTGTTTTGTTATATTGCCTGCTACCGCAAGAACCATGTTAGAACTTGCATAAAAAGCATCGGTACAACGATACAAAAGTTCCGGGGTGATTTCTGAAATGCTCTCGACAGTTCCGGCTATATCCTCCTTGATGTCATGGTTTACATAGAGCGACGACAATACTCCGAAAAAAAGCCTCCAGTCAGGATTGTCGTCATACATCCGTATCTCCTGACCGATTATACCCTGTTCCTTTTCTACTGTTGCATCGGTGAAATAGGGTTTTGATACAAAGGACAATAGTATATCAAGTGATTCCCTTATGTTTTCCGTCGCCGTAAAGAGGTAGCATGTCTTATCGAAGCTGGTGTATGCATTTGCTGATGCTCCTGTTTTTGCATACAGTGTAAATGCATCACCGTCCTCATTTTCAAACATTTTATGCTCTAAAAAATGGGCAATACCCGCTGGCAATGTTACCTCGCCTTTATCATCACAAAAGGTTCTGTCTACCGAGCCGAAATCTGTTCCGTATATTGCATGTACACCGGCAAAATCCGGCATAGAGGCGACATATACAGTCAGCCCACAGGGCAGCATGATCTTTTGCGCTAAATCATTATAAAAATTATTCAACTTCGCACTCCTATTCTTTGTCTGAAAGGGTATAGCTTACTGCCGGCTTCAACATGGACAATAGTCGCTTAACATCGTCAACCGTTGCGGAGTTGATAATATCTTTTGTCTCCTCGATAGAGGTGAAATCATTTTTTATTACGCCGGAAAAAGCTATGAGCTCGATTGCCGCAAGGCTGTCTGATGCCGCATTTAGCTGGTTGATAAACTGACGCTTTGCATCGTTAAGTTCAATCTCTGTAACCGTTTCCTCGGTCAATCTTTTAAGCTCAACATCTATTGCATCAAGCGTGTGCGACGCCTTGTCGTGTTCCACACCGCTATCCACAGATACCATATAGGTTGCTGTTCCGTACACGGCTACACAGTAGTAACAGAGACTTTGCTTTTCCCTAACATTAGTGAAAAGTCGTGAAGTAGGCAAGGAACCGAACACTGCAACAGCAAGTCTCATACGTACCGAGTCTTCGGGCGAGAGCGTATTTCCGACATTGTAAATTTTGCAAATTTTCCCCTGTGCGGTACGCATCGGCTCAGAGTACGCTTCAAATGCTTTCTCCTCCTCGTAAAAGGGGAAAATAAAAGGTTTGAAATCTCTGTTTTTGTCGGCAAGAAATGCTTTAACCTCTCTCGTGACCGAATCGCCGTCGGCACCTTGAGAAAATATTTCGATATGAGCAGTTTTCTGCATATCGTAAAAAAGCTCGGTTAATCTATTTGCTGTGATTTCTCCAACCTCATCGAGATATCCGTTAGACTCCACACCATTTAGTGATTCGCCGAAAAAGCGTCTACGTGCCTGGCGAACGCAGTAGCTTCTTTTGTTGTTTTGTTCACTGCTTAACAGATCGGTAAGCTTTCCCGCCTCTATCGCTATTGCATCCGCCGGAAATACACCGTCCTCAAGATAGGGGCGAAACGCAACACCGAGCAACAGCTTGGTGTATTCTTTGGAAAGGTCACTGCCGGTGGGAGCAAAGGCATCTTTTATTCCACCAACGCTTATGCTTACAATCCTGTTAGCACCCTGAACAGTGCTTTCTGCCGAAAGTGATGCCCCGTATAACGTGGCAAGTTTTATAGAAAGTGCAGTCATGTCGGGGCAATCCTCATAACCTCTTTCAAGCAGATAGGGTAAAAGTGCATAGGCTGTGGCTGTGTTTCGCTGATTAGGCATCACAAAATTTATAGAAATGCGACATCTTTTGAATTTTTCTGCAGGCATGTTGTTTACAAACACGCCGGGCAGTATTTCGGTTCTTGGCATTGTTGTTTCCCTATTCAATGGTTATATGATTTTTGAGATTGTTTTTTATTCTCTCAAGTAATGCTTTGTCGCTGTTGTCGGTAAGATACTCGGCTAAAAGCTCACTCACCTGAAATGAGTTGCATACATGTCTTAAAATACGACTTTGAACCGAAAGACTTTCCATCCCTATAAGAAATACTATGCGCACCGGAAGTGTACCGGCTAAATCTGCCATATTTCCGAAAGCAACCTCATTTTTTAAGGTTGCAACGCTGATAAAATTTTTACGACATCCGGTATGAACATGAGGAACGGATATAGGAATATTCATGTTAAGAGCGGTAGGTGCGGTTTTTTCCCTTTTGAGTAATGCAGGTTTAAAAGAATTATCCGCAACACCGGCTTTAATTGCCGCATCAGCAAGAAATTCCAGTACCTCAACATCAGATTTAGCCTCAAGTCCCGCAAACATGAGCTCCTCATCTGCATAAATAGAAATTTGTGACAAAACTATACCTCCTAAAAAACAATTGTAATCATTATATCAGATATTAAATGTAAATAAAAGTAATTTTTACAATTTATTTTTTAAAATTTGATTTTACACTGTATTTTTTATAATATCTTTCCTGAAGGATGTCTGCGCCTATACAAATATATAGCTAACGCAACAATTCCGGTGACAGCATAGAGTATTGCCGCAATTATAACGTTTCCCTCTAAAAGTTGTGCACCGATAAATGTTGAGGAAAGAACGGACGGAATTCTTGCCACAAGTGTTATAGGCAAAAACCGTTTAAGCGATATTGATGTAAACGGCGCAAAATAGGTGAACATATCTTTAGGTGATCCGGGAAAGAAAAACAGAATAAAAAACAAAAGTTCAAGGTTATTATCCTTTTCCAAAAAGCCGGTTATTCTGTTATCAAACTTATTGAATAGTGCCTGAGTAGATGAAAACCCAAGCTTTTTTGCAAGTGAAAAAATCACAGTTGTTCCTACCGATATTCCGCACATGCATATAATGAACCCCCAGAATGTTCCGTAAAGCATCCCGGCAAGGACCTCAATTATTTCGCCAGGTATTACAAATATTATAACCTGAAGCATCTGTATTGATGCAAAAACAAATATACCTAACACACCAAGCTCGCGTATTACAATAAGCAGTTGTTCCGCATCCTCGACATTTTCGAGCTCGGAAAGGTATGGTGCAAGAAAAACACCTATCACCCCAATCAGTAGCATGATGGTCAGGAAGAATATAAGTTTTACAATGTTTTCTCTTTTCATTTTCTCCGTGTGGATTTGTACCGTAAAAGTTGCTGAAATAGTTTTCTTTTGTTGACTATAGCAAAAATCTATGATAAAATTATTAAAATCAATAAATAAAGGAGAATGTTATGGCTTTTGAAGAAGTAAAAGGTATGCTGGGTTTTGGCCTTATGAGATTACCTATGGACGGCGAAGAAGTAGACCTTAAAACAACTATTGAGATGGTAGACAAATTTTTAGCTTCCGGATATACCTATTTTGATACCGCATACAACTATATTGGCGGCAAGTCTGAGGAGGCTGTAAAGGAGGCAATCGTAAAACGTCATCCGCGTGAGAGCTTTCAGCTTGCTACCAAGCTACCCGCATGGGAGGTTAACGGCGATATTGACAAGGTGAAAAAACTGTTTGAGACCTCGATGGAGCGTACCGGTGCCGGTTATCTTGATTACTATCTGCTACATGCAATTTCGGAAGATAACAACAAAATTTATAACGAGTTTAAGATGTGGGACTTCGTGAGAGATCTAAAGAAACAGGGACTTGTAAAGAATTTTGGTTTTTCCTTCCATGATGCAGCTGAAAAATTAGAGCCAATTATGGCGGCAAATCCCGATGTTGACTTTGTTCAGCTACAGTTAAACTACATGGACTGGGAGAGTGAGAGCATCGAGGGCCGTAAGTGCTATGAAATTGCCCGCAAATATAATGTGCCGATTATTGTTATGGAACCTGTTAAGGGTGGACTACTTACTGATATCCCGCCAGAAGCACAAAAGGTGTTTAAAGAGCTATGTCCTAACGATAGCATGGCATCCTGGGCATTTAAATACACTGCCGATATCGAGGGAGTGAAGATGATCCTCAGCGGAATGTCCGACATGGATCAGATGATAGATAACGTCAAAACCTTTGATGCTATCAAGCCGTTGACAGATGCTGAGAAAAATGCTGTCGCGAAGGTTACCGATATTATTAATTCAATTCCGCAGATTCCCTGCACCAACTGTAAATATTGTGTAGATGATTGTCCACAAAAAATTAATATTCCGGCTGTTTTCAGCAGATACAATACCTTCTTAAAGTTTGGAGAGAAAAAAGATATTCGCAACGGATATAAAATGGATACAAACGGCGCCGGTATTGCATCCGACTGTATATCCTGTGGTGCTTGCGAAGGACATTGCCCGCAACATATTGAAATAATCAACAAATTGTCAGATGTTGCCGGAGTTTTTGACGCAAAATAATACAGAACATACATTATTAAGAAAGCTAAGTTGGTTTTACCACAGAGCAATGAACATAGGAGTTTAAAATGAAAAAAGCTACAATTGAGATGGAGGGTGGGAACGTAATAACGTTATCGCTTAATGAAGAAGTCGCGCCAATAACGGTGGAAAATTTTGAAAAATTGGCAAACGAAGGGTTTTATGACGGATTGTGCTTTCACCGTATTATTCCGGGTTTTATGATTCAAGGTGGCTGTCCCGAAGGTACAGGTACCGGTGGTCCCGGTCATAACATTAAGGGTGAGTTTGCAATTAACGGGGTGGATAACCCAATAAAGCATCTGCGCGGTGTTATCAGTATGGCACGTAGCGGACATCCCGATTCGGCCGGAAGCCAGTTTTTTATTATGCATGACGATGCTCCCCATCTTGACGGTAGCTATGCGTCTTTCGGACAGGTAATCTCGGGTATTGAGGCCGTTGACGAGATAGCCGAGGTGAAAACCGACTACTCCGATCGCCCGATAGTTGTTCCGGTAATCAAGACCATTCGGGTTGAGGAGGCTTCTTAATGAGAAAGGAACTGATGACCGGTGATGAGGCAGTAGCAAGAGGCGTATATGAAGCCGGAGTCACCGTTGCAGCTGCATATCCCGGAACCCCCAGTACCGAGATTTTAGAAAATATTGCCGGCAAATATTCCGGCGACATCTATTCGCAGTGGGCATGTAACGAGAAGGTAGCTTTTGAGATAGCCGCCGGTGCATGCATAGGTGGCGCAAGAGCATTTTGCTCCTTTAAACATGTCGGAATGAATGTAGCCGCAGACCCAATATTCAGCATGGCCTATGTCGGAGTTAACGGGGGACTTGTGTTTGTTACTGCCGATGACCCCGGATGTCACAGCTCACAAAATGAGCAGGATAATCGCAACTATGCTCCTCATTCGAGGATTGCAATGTTGGAGCCTTCCGACTCTCAGGAGGCAAAAGATTTTACCATACTTGCATATGAGCTGTCAGAAAAACATGATACTCCGGTAATGTTAAGAATGACAACACGTATCTGCCACAGTAAAAGTCTTGTGGAGTTGTCGGAGCGAAATGACACACCAACCAAAGAGTATGTACTTAATCCCAAAAAAAATGTTACACTCCCGGCAAACTCAAGGGCTCTACACACAAGGCGAGAGCAGGAGATTATCAATCTTGAAGAGTATGCTTACACAGCAGCTGTAAACAGGGTCGAGAAGAACGGAAGCAAAATAGGTGTAATAACCTCCGGTATATGTTACCAACATTCAAAGGAAGTGTTTGGCGATACAGCCGACTATTTAAAATTAGGGCTTACATATCCGCTTTCTGCAAAGCTGATTTCCGAGTTTGCGTCGCAGTATGAAACGCTGTATGTTATCGAGGAGAATGATCCATATCTTGAAAACGCTATAAAAGCATTGGGTTTTACAGATTGCATTGGCAAATCGAAAATCACTAAGGAAGGCGAGCTAAACGCAAGGATAATTCGTAATGCCTTGTTTGGTGAATCTGCTCCTTTTGTAGCAACCGAAGGTGCAGTACCGGCAAGACCACCTGTGCTTTGTGCCGGATGTCCTCATCGAGGTTATTATTATGCGCTTTCAAGAATGCGCGATAAATTTGTGTCGGTCGCTGATATCGGGTGTTATACGCTCGGTGCAGTGCCTCCGCTTAACGGGCTTGACACCTGCCTTTGTATGGGCGGTGGGTTTAGCATGACGATAGGTATGTCCAAGGCGTTAAAATCACAGGGGGACAAACGCAAGCCTATCGGTGTTCTCGGCGACTCCACCTTTTTCCATAGCGGGATAACCGGACTTGTTGATATCGTATCTGCTGAGGCAGACGTTGTTGCCGTTATACTGGACAACTCGATTACCGCAATGACCGGCCATCAGCTTAACCCGGCGAACGACAAAAATGTTATGGGTGGCGATAAGCCTGCTGTTGACATCGAAAAGGTTGTACGAGCAGTTGGTGTTAAGGATGATGCGATAAGGGTTGTCGACCCTATAGATCAGCGTGCAATGACTGCAGCTTTAAAGGATGGTCTTGCAACAGAGGGTCCTTTTGTTATCATTACAAAGCGCCCGTGTGTACTCATAAAAGAGGTCGCAAGGAAAAATGCGGGAATATATTGTAACATTAACTCCGATAAATGTACCGGATGCAAGGTGTGCATGAAGATGGCATGCCCGGCAATGGCATTTAATGACGGTAAGGCAGTTGTACAGGACACAGATTCCTGTACCGGTTGTGGTCTATGCATGGAGCTGTGCAAATTTGGCGCTATAGAAAGGATTGGTGGCTGATATGACAAATTCTATTCTCTTAGTTGGTGTCGGTGGCCAGGGTATAATCCTGATAAGTAAACTTTTAGCCGTTGGTCTCATAGATATGGGGCATGATGTAAAGATGAGTGAAATTCACGGAATGAGCCAGCGTGGCGGAAGTGTGACAACTCAAATTAAATATGGAGAGAAGGTTTATTCTCCAAATATTGCAGAAGGAGAAGCCGACATTATCATATCATTTGAAAAATCCGAAACGGCAAGAGCTCTTCCATTTCTGAAAAAGGACGGAAAGGTTATAACCGATGATCGAGAAATTTTGCCGATGACTGTACTTTGCGGATTTGCAGAATATCCGTATAATGTATTTGGAGAAATAGGGGAAAAGGTCGGCGAGTTTATGGTGGTGAAGGCCGCAGAGAAGGCACAACAGTTGGGCAATATTAAGGCGCAAAACATTGTTCTTCTCGGCTCACTTGTTAAGGTGTTAAGCCTTGAAGGACCGGATTGGAAACAGATTATCACAGATATGTTGCCGGAAAAATTTGTGCCAATGAATATCGCAGCGTTTGAAGCCGGATACGAAATGGTATAAATAATATAGTTAAAACCGTGAGAAACAGCATTTAACTTTTGCTGTTTCTCACGGTTTTTTGTGGTACTAACTTGAAACGCAGGTGAATGGTTTTTCAAGATAAATGATTATGGTTTTAGGATAGCGCCCAGCTCATGCTCTCGGTTTGAAGTCTTATCATGTTTTCGTAATCAGCAGATTTTTTTAGTAGCTCGTTATGAGACCCCACGGCTGCAACTTTTCCCTCTTTTAGTAGAACTATTTTGTTTGCTCCGGCTATTGTCCTCATTCTGTGTGCAATAACAATGACCGTTTTATCCTTTGTAAGGCGTGATATTGCCTTTTGCACCGCACTCTCGTTTTGAATGTCAAGTGAAGATGTCGCTTCGTCAAGCAGTACAATGGGTGCATCCTTTAAAAGGGCTCTTGCGATGGATAGTCGTTGCCTTTCACCGCCCGAAAGTTTAGAACCGTTTTCGCCGATAAGAGTGTTGTACCCGTCCGGCATATCCATTATAAAGTCGTGGCATTGTGCATTTTTTGCGGCATCAATAACCATGTCGTCGGAGGCACCTTTTCTTCCTATGCGAATATTCTCCATAACCGTATTGTTAAAAAGTGTAACATCCTGAAACACAATAGAAATATCTTTAAGCAAAGTTTCAGGATCTACTGTGTTAACATCCACGCCACCTATGGAAATTTTACCGTTTTCTGTATCCCAAAAACGTGCGGCTAGCTTCATAGCGGTCGATTTACCACCACCTGATGGACCGACAAGCGCTGTGACTTCACCTTGCTTTGCTGTAAATGACACACCGTTTAACACGGTTTCGCTTGCATCCAATGCATCACCCGGTGAGGTGTAAGAAAATCGTACATTGTCAAAATTGATATCATATCCATTCGGTGACATGCTATCCTTGCCTGTTTGGATTTTTGTGTTCTCAAATTCCTTCATCCGCTCAACGCTTTTAAGGGCTATAAATATACCCGCAAGATTTACCAGTGCGCCTGCAAGTGGGTCATAAATTCTTGATGCAATCATCAAAAATACAAGGAAGGTTAGTAGCGTAACCTCGCCCGTTGCTAGCAGTGTTACTCCGGTTATCATAGTCGTTGCAATACCAATCTTTAAAATCATCTGTGAAAGATTAACAAATGCTCCTGTAATAAATTCGGCTTTAATACTTGCATTTTCATGATTGTCAAAATGAGCATCCATAATGCTAAGGTGTGCGCTTTCTCTGTTGTTTGCCTTTATATCCTTCACGTTTTCAAGGCACTCTTGAATTTTATCAAGATAGGTTAGCTGGATAGCTTTTGTTTTTAACAGAAAATAATCTTGAATTTTTTTACTTGCAACACACATTAAAAACGAAACGGGAATTACCCAGGTGAGGGATAGCGCAAGCCTCCAATCGAAAACAAACATTCCGATGCCCATTATTGTTGTAGAGATAATCGAGCCGATAAAGCCGGGTATAAAATGAGAAAAGGCATTTTCCATCATCGTAACATCACCCATGATGGTTGATGTTAAATCGGATAAATCTTTTTTTCCAAAGAATGATAGTGGCAGTTTACGAAGTGTTTCAGCTAATGAAATTCGCATGTTTGCACTTTCGCTATAGGCTGAAATGTAACAAAAGTTATACTGAAAATAGTAAAGTATAGCCAGCACAACTAAGACGAAAACAGCATAACCAACATAGGTTAAAACCGTGTAAACAGGAGAAACACCTTCTAAAATTGGCATGAGTGTATCCTGTATAAAATAGTAGGAAATACCGCTTACCGCCATAATAACGATATTAATAAAAACAGTAATTATACTTGCTTTTAGTAACTCGTTTGCACCGAGCTCTGTTAGTGCAAAGGTTTTTTGTAAATATTTTCTCATTATACCTCCTTCCAAATAAATGCGTTATTGTATTCAGCCCACATTTCGCTATATAATCCATTTTTTTCTACAAGTTCATCGTGTGTGCCCTGTTCGAGAACCTTTCCGCCATCTATAACATAAATTAAATCTACATTTTTTATTGTTGATAGTCTATGTGCAATCATCAGCACGGTTTTACCTTTTGTTAGTTCATTAAAAGCAAGCTGTATTTGATGCTCGTTTTCAGGGTCGGCAAAGGCAGTCGCTTCATCAAGTAGAATAATCGGTGCATCACGCAAAATTGCCCTTGCTAGTGCAATCCTCTGAGCCTCGCCACCTGAAAGATAAACACCTTTAGTTCCGTAAATCGTATCCACTCCGTTTGGTAGCTTTGCTATTATATCTTCGCACCTTGCGATTTTTAATGCCTTATTTACCTCTTCGATTGTTGCATTCGGTTTTCCTTCGCGCAGATTGTCTAAAATACTTGCCTTGTATAAATTTGTGTTTTGGAACACAAAAGATATGTTTTTCATAAGTACGGCGTTGTCAATTTCACGTACATCCACACCACCGATTTTTACTACACCGCTATCTACATCCCAAAAACGAGGGATTAGCGTTGCGAGTGTTGTTTTTCCACCACCCGATGGACCTACAAATGCAACGGTCTGCCCGTGTTTTATACTTATGGTTACATTGTCTATCGTCTTTTTATCTGTGTTTGGATATGTAAAGGAGATGTTTTCCATTTCTATGTCGGAGTCTTTCGGAGATTTTGGATTGCTAGGCTTTGCAAGCGGCTTTTGCTCAATTAAATTTTCTATGCGATCGACCGCATCGCCTGCAACCATCGAGTGTTGCATAACCCACATGATTTTCATAAGCATCAGTGACGCTATTGGGGTGAAAATAAGGTAAAAGAAAAAACTTAGGAAAAAGCTTGTCATATCGCTTTGACCACTTATGATGAAAATTGCGGACAGCACTAAAAATATCGGAGTGCTTGCAAGGAACACCTGAAACAGTGTCATAGGCATTCTCATGCGATATGAATACTGTGAAACATATTTTTTATAAGTGTTTATCACACCGTGAAAGCGCTCAAATGAAAAAACAGATTGATTAAATGTTTTGACAACAGGAACACCGCGTACATATTCTGTTGCCTCATTATTCATGTTTTCAAGTGCCGATTGATACTGCTTTATTCGCTCGGGTTGGTCTTTCCCCATCCCCGACATCATAGAACCGGCCGCCAAAATAATAGGTGCAAGACTAATAAGTCCAAGTCGCCAGTCAAACACGAAAAGCACTATAAGCACGGCAAGCGGCGTAGTGTACGCACCTACTAAATCGGGCAGTTGATGGGCAAGGTATGTTTCAGTCGCAGCTGCACTGTCATTTATTATCCTGCGAAGTTTACCGCTACCCATATTAGTGAAAAAACCAAGCGGCAAGATCATAATGTGATTAAGCGCTGTTTTTCTCATGTTTTTTGCAATTCTGTAAGCAGCAATATGCGTACACATAAGAGCTATTAAATATACCACCATCGCACCGATAGCGGTGCCTACCGCAAGCCATGCGTTGGCCACAATGCTATCGGTTAGTGATACATTTGGGTAAATCGCAATAATCTCGCTCACACCTCGCCAGATAAAGATAATTGGCAAAAGTGTCATGACTGCACTAACCCCAGATAATACCATACCTAAGGTAGTGAGATACTTGTAAATTCCCGCAAAGGCATACAACCTTGAGAGTAAGGGTTTTCGTTTTTGTTTTTCCATAAAAATCTCCTTCATGTTCCTGCATTCAAGTTAGAGTTGGCTAACTAGATTATTAAAAAATATCAGGGTTTTTGCCCCAATATCTCTTTTGCTCCTGCGTGTTTCTATTTTGTTATAGCAAAATCGCCTTTGTTCCTGCGTAATAAAATTTTTGAATCATGCTTATATACTCAAACGCTTCCTCTTTACTTAAATCGTGATGAATAGCTTCAATCATATTGTTAAGTCCCGAGGTTGAAATAACGTGAATAAAAAATTTATTTATTTTCGTTAGTTTGAAGCTATCATTATCCATAAATGTAATAGAGGATTTTTCCTCTATCTCAATAAGCTTTTCTATGAATTTTTCGTATTTAGTGCCAGCAGAACAGCAAAAAAGCAACTTTGAGAGTTCAAAATCAGAGTAGAGGTAGTCAAGAATTATTTTCGTGCCTTTTCCCATATTATCTGTAATATTATTTTCGGCACTATCAAAATCATATTGTCCTTCTACTTCTTCGTGTGCTTTATTATACAACTCCAGTAAGTTATCTGCGAACTTACCGACTAGTGCCTCGAATAAGCCGTCTTTACCCTTGAAGTGGTTGTAAACAGCACCTGTTGTTGCTTTTGCGTTTGTTGCGACTTCTCGCAAGCTTGTATTAACAAAGCCCTTGTTAAGAAATTCTTCTTTGGCACAGGATAGAATTCGTTCCCTTGTAAGCTCGGATGAATAACTCAATTGCACCACCTAAACATAACGTTGATATTTTTCATAACAATGTTATCATTTATTTAATAGCTTGTCAAGTGTTATCTTGAAAGTTTTTTTGTTTTGCTTGGAAGCTCACCGAAATATGTTCGATAAGCGGTTGAAAAAGCAGCAACTTTTTTATAGCCGACACTGTGTGCTACCTCGGCTACACCGAGATTTGATTCCGTTAAAAGTCGGGTTGCATTCTGCATACGACTTTTTGTTATGTATTCAGATGTCGTTAATCTTGATATCGTTTTAAAAATCTGTTTAAACTTTGTGCAGCTCATGCACGCCATCTCCGACAACAGCTCCACGTTAAGTGAAGCCGATATGTTTGTGTCTATGTAGGCCATGATCTCTTTTATTTTAATGTAGTCGTACTCCGATATTTCGGATGATTTTTCACATTCATACCGATATAAATATGATAAAAGCTCCAAAATCTTACTCTCGTAAAACAGCTTCGCCGATAACCCGATACCTCGAAAATGTTTTATTTCACCAAAAATATCGTTAGGAATCGACAAAATACTCTCGGTCGAAAAGGAGAGCGAGGAGTGCCCGGGAAACTTAACGTCAAGTTCTTCTAAAAATGACGGTAACAAAACAACCGACATGCCTTTTATACTCTTTTTCCCTTCATAAGCGATGCTGTAGCTCTCACCTTGCGAAAGTTGTGTATTAATATCGGTTGGGTTTACCTCGTTGTGGCCGACAAATACAACTCCTTTTTCTGACTCGTATCGGCCAATGATCTTCATATCGTCGGAGTGTGAAAAGGTGATGGAGATATCCTCATTTAAAATTAAATCCATCTCGGATATAAGAAAAAAGCCGTCTTGACTATACTCCCAAAAATTGCCAACACCCTTATCACCTTCAAGAGAAAAATGTCGCCCCTCACGATATTTTGGCGCACAGGGTTTAAACCCGACTCTGCGTAGTTCTTTATCGTAAAGCTCTTCAAACAAATTCATTTTTAATCCCTTCTCGGTCATAAACTGATAGAAATATACCCTTTTGAGACATTTATATGCCGACGATATTGTAAGTAAACATCTCGATTGATATAATATCGTTAGTTAAAGCTAACTAATTGTATCACAACAATATATTTTTTACAAGCAATAACGTAATGATTGGAGAGCATAAGAATGAAAAGTAAGCTTAAAACAAAAGACCTTATCTATGCCGGTGCATTTTGTGCCATGTATCTTGTATTTGCATTTGTAATATCCTCGGCGCTTGGTATGGTGCCACTATTATATCTTTGTTCGCCAATATTTATAGGCTTGTTTGCCGCACCGATATTTAGCTTATATGTAGCTAAAGTCCCGAAGTTTGGTGCAGTGTTGATTTTATCAATAATTTTAAGCATTGCCATGAGTTCCGGTTGGCTATACTCGGTAATCGTGGGGGCAGTCGTCGGAATTGTCTCGGAACTGTTGATAAAGGCAGGAAGTTACAAGTCCAAGTCGATGTATTTTATATCGTATGTACTTATGTCCTTTGTACATATATGTCTGTTAGGCATGTTTATATTTGGGGGCACTGCGGCGGTCGATACCATGAGGGTGCGCTTCGGTGACGAATATGCGGATGCAATGTCGACAGTTACCGAACCGTGGATTTTGGGTGCGATAGTAATAGCGTCGGTTGTATCCTGTGCAGTTGGTATGCTTATAGCCGGTAGGATGATGAAAAAGCACTTTGAGCGAGCCGGCATAGCATGACTATTGATCCCAGAACTAAGCTTATTGTGTTTGTGTTGACATTTACATTTGCAATGTCAGCGCCGGACAATGTTATCATGTTTTCATGGTCATTTGTTGTTGCGGTGTTGCTTTTTACACAGGGCGAGAAAAGAGTTGCTGTTGCCGGCGTTATTATATGCATGACGGAATTTATACCGTTAAAAGTATTTGATGCACTTGGCGGTGCAGGTGTAGCACTCGTAATATTTTTAACCTTTGTGAAGATATGTGTACCGATTTTCATGTCATTCATATTTGTGTTTAAGACATCCACAGTTTCAGCGTTTATGTCTGCGCTTACCATGATGAAGGTTCCACCCTCGATAACTATTCCCGTGGCTGTGATTTTTCGATTTATTCCAACCGTTAAGGAGCAGTGGACGAACATAAACAGAGCGATGTCATTTCGTGGAATTAATATCGGGGTAACAGGCTTTATAAAAAACCCGATTGCGTATATCGAGTATATCATGGTGCCCATGTTGGTTGGAGCGGTATCGGCTATGGATGAGCTTGCGGCGGCCGCACTCTCTCGCGGATTTGACAGGGATAATGTACGTGTCTGTCTAACTGTAGTAAAGTTTCGTGTTGTTGATTATGTGATTATACTTATCGGCTTTGGCTATATTTATCCGATATACTTTGTGGGTGTGATATAATGATTAGGATAGAAGATGTATCATATAAATATGATTCCGAGACAAACTGCATAAAAAATGTTAATTTACATATAAACAAGGGAGAGTTTGTAGTCCTGTGCGGCAGGAGCGGTTGCGGAAAATCAACCATTTCACGCCTTATTAACGGACTTATTCCGCATTTTTTCGATGGTAAACTATCGGGTGACATATTTATCGATGGAAAAAACACAAAAGAATTGAGGTTGCCACAGATTTCAAGTCAGGTCGGTAGTGTATTTCAAAACCCTAAAAGTCAATTCTTCAACACCGACACAACCTCGGAACTTGCATTCGGATGCGAAAATCAAGGACTTGAAAGGGATGAGACGATACAAAGAATAGAACAAGCTGTAGAACATTTCAAGCTTGAAGATCTACTCAACCGTAACATCTTCGAGCTATCCGGCGGAGAAAAGCAACGAATCGCCTGTGGTAGCGTATATGCAACAAAACCCCAAATATTTGTGTTAGATGAACCGTCCTCTAATCTTGATGCAGACTCGGTGAAAAGGTTAAAAGAAATTTTAACAATGCTAAAAAAGGAAGAAAAAACAGTTGTGATATCGGAACACAGACTATATTTTTTGACCGAGCTTGCAGATAGATTTATCTATATAGATAATGGCGAAATTGTAAAGGAGTATAGCGCAAAAGAGTTTAGTGATCTACTTTTAAATGAGTTGAACAAGCTCGGTTTGCGTACAACGAAGCCACAGGAACTGGTAGGATGCCATTACGATAACACAGATGATAAAGCCGTTATCGAGATTGAAAACTTAACCTATTCTTACAGTTCAAAAGTTGCGCTGTCGGCCGACAAAATTAATTTTACAATAAACAGTGTAGTTGCCGTTGTAGGGAAAAACGGTGCAGGAAAATCCACCTTTTTAAACTGCCTGTGTGGAATACTTAAGGCAAAAGGTACCGTAAGGATAAACGGCGAGGAGTGTAACCGCAAAACAAGAGTTAAAAAGAGTTTCATGGTAATGCAGGATGTAAACCATCAGCTCTTTTGTGATAGCGTTGATGCTGAAGCAAGGCTAAACCTTTCGGATGAGGATGCTAAGATAGTACCGGCACTTCTTTCACGCCTCAATCTTTCGGATAAGGCGGACACTCACCCTGTATCGTTATCCGGCGGAGAAAAACAGCGTGTTGCAATATGCTGTGCCATCGCAGCGGGGAAAGAAATTCTGCTTTACGACGAGCCGACCAGCGGACTTGATTTTTTAGGTATGACCGAATTTGCATCTCTTGTTTCGGAGTATCGCAAAAATGTGCTTATTTCGTTTATTGTGACACATGATATAGAGTTGATTTTAAGCTGTGTCGACCATGTGTTGCACATTGAGGATGGTTCGATTAAGGATTATTATAGATTGGATAATATTGGCGTAGGTAAGATTAAACAGTTAGCTATATCTAACTGAAAAAAGATTATTTTTATATGTTTTTTGTAATGTATAACGTTTTTTTCTTTAATAAAATAAAAGCCATTGACATTGTATTCTACTGATGTTAAAATATACGACAGTTAGCGAATTCTAACTTCGGAGGTGCTCCCATCACAAAATATAGATACACGGTACTTCTTTTTGTACTTATAGTCATTTTTTCATTTATATCTATATTTATTGGTGCATATGATATAGATTTATCGGGTCTGATGTCGGGCGACTTTAATCAAATCCTTGTGCTGACCGTTGGAAGAATTCCACGCGTTCTCGCCATATTGTGTACCGGTGTCGGAATGAGCGTTGCCGGTCTTATAATGCAAAATCTCTGTCGAAACAAGTTTGTGTCGCCCACGACCGGTGCTACAATTTCCTCAGCACAGTTTGGAGTGTTGTTATCCTATCTTGCTTTCCCGACGGTAGGTCTAATGGGTATGACGCTTATAACCTTTGCAACCTCAATTTTAGGCACATGGGTTTTTGTTTGGTTTATACAACGTATAAAATTTAAAGATATAATTATGGTGCCACTTATCGGCATCATGTTCGGTACCGTTATCGGAGGTGTAAACAACTATTTCGCCTATGAATACGGGCTTATGCAGGCAATGTCGAACACCTTTACCGGAAGCTTTGCAATGGTAACGGCAGGCCGATATGAAATTGTATTTATTGTTGTTCCGCTTGTAGTGCTTGCCTTTATATTTGCCAACTACTTTAATATTGTAGGCCTTGGAGAAACTTTCTCGAAAAACCTTGGTGTAAACTATAATTTTGTTCTTTTTGGTGGTCTTACCATTGCTGCCGTGTTGACTGCAGCAATCATTGTAACTGTGGGAACTATATCCTATATCGGGTTAATTATTCCGAACCTTGTATCCATGTTTCGTGGTGATAAAATTAAAGGTACACTTTTAGATGTGGCCTTGTTTGGTGCACTTTTCGTTCTTATATGTGACATAATTGCAAGAATTGTAATACATCCCTATGAACTCCCGGTCGATTTAATCTCCGGAGTTATTGGAAGTGCGCTGTTTATCATTATGCTGTTTAAACGACTAAACCCGGGCAAAGCAAAACCTCGTTCAGGTGTAACTTCGGCGAAAAAGGAGGTAGCAGATGCAAAAGAGTAAAATGAAAAGCGGTACTAAACTGTTTTTGATGCTTATCCTCTCGATTATATTATCGCTCGGATATCAGTTTATAGAAGTCGATATGAATTTCTTCATGTTTGTCATGGAGCTGAGGTTGCCAAAGCTCATGGCGATGATAATAGCTTCATTTTGCATCGGAACGGCGAGTATAGTATTTCAGTCCATAATTAACAACCGGATTGTTACTCCGTGCTTACTCGGTATGAACTCACTCTACATTTTGGTACATACAGGCGTGTCGTTTGTGTTCGGAGCAAACAGCTTTATGATGTCGAACAAAAACTTAGCCTTTGTAATAGACGTTATAATAATGGGTGTCGCCGCGACATTCGTATATAGTACTTTATTTAAAAAAACTCGATATAATGTTTTATATGTTCTGCTTGCAGGAACGGTACTTGCAACGCTGTTCACCAGCATATCCAACACCATGACAAGAATGATGGATCCGAACGAATACGATGTGCTTTTATCCAGCCTTGTTGCAGGGTTTGACCATGTAAATGCCGAAATTATCTATCTTTGTCTGTTTTTAATTGCACTTACAATGTTTGTGCTACGAAAAGAAATTGCGCTTCTAGATGTTATCACCCTCGGAAAAAATCAGGCGATAAATCTTGGTGTGGATTACGACAAGACTATTTCAAGACTACTTATCGGTGTAACATTTTTTATCACCATTGCCACCGCACTTGTCGGTCCTATATCATTCCTCGGGCTAATTATCGCCAACATTTCCCGCGAGTTGCTTAAAACCTACAAACACAAACAACTCATGATGGGCTCGTTTTTGGCAGGTGTAATAGTGCTTATGTTCGGACAAATTCTGATAGAACATGTGTTTGGTTTCAGCGTTGTGATATCGGTGTTTATTAATCTTTTTGGTGGTGCATACTTCCTGTTCCTTATTCTTAGAAGTAAAGGGGTTTAATCTAAATGAAGATAAAAGCTATAAATAAAAATTACGGCGAAAAACATGTTGTTAAGGATGTTACCTTTCAACTTCCGCGAGGCAAGGTGATTTCACTTATTGGCCCAAACGGTGCCGGAAAGTCTACGGTTTTAAACATTATTACACGTCTAATAGCGCAGGACAGTGGCAAGGTAAACATCGAGGACAAGGATTTACAGGAATGGAAAAGCAAAGAACTTGCGAAAAAACTTGCAATCTTAACCCAGACAAACAACATTCAGATGAAGTTAACCGTAAAGGAACTTGTATCTTTCGGTCGATTCCCTTACAGCGGGAGCAATCTCACAAAGGAGGACGACGAAAAGGTTGAGATGGCTATCAATTATATGGAACTTGGGGAATTCACCGACCGATTTATCGACGAGCTGTCCGGTGGTCAGCTGCAACGTGCATATATCGCGATGGTTATCGCACAGGACACCGAGTTCGTGTTTTTAGATGAGCCAACCAACAATCTTGACATTTACCATTCCTCCAATCTTATGAAATTGGTGCGTAGGCTTAGCGAGGAGCTTGGTAAAACAGTTATATTGGTGCTTCACGAGATAAATTTTGCTTCGGCATACTCCGACTATATAGCCGCTTTTAAGGACGGGGAGTTGTATCGATTTGGTGAGGTGACAGAAATAATGACAAAGGACGTCTTAAAAGACCTTTATAATGTAGAGTTTGACATACAGATGATAAACGGAAAACCGATATCGATATACTATTAATTTTGTTATAAACTGCACATCAAACACTCACTGCAGGAGTGGCGATGCATAAAGTTAGAAGCTTCTAACTGCGGTTCATAAAAATATAAATCATTAAAGAGGAGAAAGTATGAAAAAGATAGTATCATTAATACTTGCCGGCATATTGGCAGTATCCATGGTCGCTTGTAGTGCACCGGCGGAAGAGCCGGCAGCGCCTGCGGTAGACCCAGCACCGGCCACATCCGAAGTAGAGGATGAACCCACTTCCGAGCCAACCGAGGATGAATCGGCATCGGCAGGAACGGTTGTTATCAAGACGGTCAACGCCACCGACGAGCTGATCGACGTTGAGTATATGCTGGACCCGCAGCGTATAGTAGTGCTTAACTACCAAACATTGGATTTTCTTGATGCAATGGGTCTTGGTGACCGCATAGTCGGCACAATCGGTGACCCAACAATGTCGGAGCATCTTTTAAAGTATTATGAAGATCCGGACATAGTACAGCTTGGCGGAATGAAAGACTACGATCTGGAAGCAGTTATGTCGTTGCAACCCGATGTTATCTTCTCCAGCGACCGTACAGCGTCTCACTATGACGACCTTTCGGTTATAGCTCCGGTATTCTGCGCATTTATCGACTACGAAGCAGGCTACATGAACAGCTATAAGGATCTTGCGGCAAGACATTCTGCCATGTTTGGTCTCACGACCGAGGTTGACGATATTATTGCAGGTTATGACGAAAGAATTGCGGCCATCAACACATTCGCAACAGAGGGTGAGGGTTCAACCGCACTGCTCGGACTTGTAACAGGCGGCGAATACAACGCACTCGGTAATGGAGGTCGTTGCTCCATCATCACCAACGAGATGGGCTTTGCAAACTTAGATGCCGACCAGGACGTTAACCATGGTGATATCGCCTCTACCGATCTTATCTTACAGCAAAATCCCGACTACCTGTTTGTGCTTGATAAGGATATGGCAGTAGGTGATGAAGTGTCTACAACTGCTGAGGATCTTATTATGGGCGATCAAATCATACAGCAGACTACAGCATTTCAAAATGATAACATTGTCTTCTTGACACCGGGCAACAACTGGTATCTTGTAGACGGCGGAATTACTGCATTAGATGCAATGATTAAGTGCATTGAAGATGCTATAGCTGAATAATTTAACAGCTTAAAAAAACAACCGATATGGTCATCAATGCCAATCGGTTGTTTTTTTGTTTCATTTATGTTTCATGCCGGTAAATATGCACATCACCATGCAAAAAAGTGCCGCATATCCCCAAAACTTATGCTGTTTCATCGTTACGTTTCTCCTTTTTTAAAATCGGTCGTGTTGAAAGGCCCGTCAATGCTATTGTTGATGCGTTGTGTAACCATGCCGAGCGGTTGGCTGTGATTATGCCGAATATTCCGAGCCCTATTAATGCGGCATTAAACCCAACAATAAAGCTGTACTGTCTATGAATTTTTTCCATCATGCCGATTGCAAGTCGTCTTGCCATTATAATTTTTGGGAGTTCGTCCGACATTATTGCTATATCGGCAACCTCTCTTGCAATGTCGGATGAACCATTGAGTGTGAGTGCAACATCGGCACAGGATAATGCCGGGGTGTCGTTTATACCGTCACCAACCATCAAAACAGTTTTTCCGTGTAACTTCATATCTTCGATTATTTCGGCCTTACCATCCGGCAGAACCTGCGCATAATACCCATCTAACCCGAGCAGCTCACTTGTGAATCTTGCACTACCCTCACTGTCACCTGTTATCATGACAATCTCTTTGATTCCCTCGCAGCGGAGCATCTCTATTGTCTGTTTTGCATCTGCTCTCGGTGGGTCATTGACACATATTATACCAACTAATTCATCGTCAATTGCGAGATATACAGCACTGTCTTCTCCGATTTCCTTCTCATTAATGAGGGGTGGTATGATTTTTTCGTCCTCAAAGACGAAGTGTTTACTGCCGATGACTGCCCGTCGCCCGTTATATGTGCTTACAAGTCCGTGTGCAACGATATACTCCACCTTGCCGTGGTCTTCCGGATGACGTAATCCTTTTTCCTTTGCCTCGGCAACTATTGCGGCGGCAACACTATGCGGAAAATGCTCTTCAAGGCATGCGGCGATACGGAGGATAATATCTTCTGTGTATCGCTCTTTTACCGAAATAATTTTCGATACCTTAGGAACTGCATTTGTGAGCGTTCCTGTTTTATCGAACACCACAGTATCGACCTCAGCGAGTTTTTCTAAAAACTTTCCACCCTTGACCAACACATCCTGTTGAACACCCTCTTTGAGCGCGGAAATTATTGTGATGGGCGTAGTAAGTTTTATGGCACAGGAAAAATCCACCATCAATACAGAGAGCGCACGTGATACATTCTGTGTAAAGATTAATGTTCCGAGAAACATTCCAAAACTAAGTGGAACTATATCGTCAGCAAGCTGTTCTGCACGTCCCTGAACAGTTGCCTTTTCCTTTTCGCCACTATCTATTAGGCTTATTATCTTTGCAATACGAGATTCGTTTTTGAGGCTTATGACCTCAATGTCTATCTCACCATCCTCCAGAACTGTTCCCGCAAAGACAGTTGACTCGACTGTCTTATGAACCGAAAGAGGTTCACCGGTCATGGGTGCCTCGTTTATAAGCGCATCGCCTGCGACAATATTACCATCGACGGGTATCATGCTACCTTTACGAATGCGCAGAATGTCGCCGACCTTAACATCGTTAAGCTTGACCGAGATCTCGACACCATCTCGCACCTGCCAAACACTGTCGACATTTATCGCAAGGCTCTGTGCAAGAGCGTTTTTTGCCCTTGCATTGGAATAGTTCAATAGTATGTCGGATAGGTTAAGCAAAAACATGGTGGAGGATGCGGTGGAGAAATGACCGCAACAAAGCGAGGTTAAAATTGCTGTGGCATCTAAAACCTCAACATTTAATCTCTTTTTAATTAGAGCATATAGCCCAAGCTTTATAAATCGTATCGAGCGGTATACCACGTAAACCCGATGGATAGAAATCGGCATGAAAAAATAGCGCAAAAGATGATTTGTGACATGCCAAAATACCCTGTGCTTAAATTCTTTATCTAATATAGCCGCCTTTTGCTCTTCGTTGGGATTTATTTTGGGGATTTTTTCAAGCGATAATGCAGTAAATGTGTTTAGTAGCTGTTCACGTACCGACGCACCTAAATACTCAACGAGTATAGAGCCGTTTTTATCGTTTACTTCTACCTTTTTTACATCATGAAAAGAAAAGAGCAGTTCGGTTAAACCATAACACTGCTCCCTATTTATAATATATTTTCCGAACCTTATCCTGAGACGGCCTGCATTGTCGCATATAATTTTGTATTTCATATGCTAACCTTTACTTTCTATTCGGCATTCTCGCAGTCGGATTTTGCCACTGCCTTTGCCTCGTTGCAGATATCATCTGCCTCTTCTCGGATATTGGCAACCTCCTCGACTATACAGTCTTTAACGGTGATTCCCTTTGCCAAACCTTTTACTGCAAGGTCACGAGCGGATTTTGTGCGCAAAAAGGTAATGAGTGCCGCTCCGGCAACTGCACCGATAGCAAAAACAATATTCTTTTCTTTATTCATCCATTGCATAATATCTACTCCTTTAGATTATAGAGTAACAAATTATACCATACATAAACCAATGTTTTCTACCCTAAAACGACACGTTTTTAATGTTTTTGCGGTATTGAGTGGGTGTAATCCCAAACCTTCTCTTAAAATCTGATGAAAATTTGGATGTGTTTATATAACCTATCTCCTGTGCAATTCTGCTTACATTTAAGTCGGTAGTACGTAAAAGAGTGTGCGCCTTTTTAAGCTTAACAGTTTTTATATATTTTTTCGGTGGCATACCGAAAAATTTATTATACTGGTTGCGAAGATAGGTTTCAGAGACATACACTACCTCTGAAACCTTTTTTTCGGTGATGGTGCTCTCTAACAATAGTTTTCTTGACACCATCAGTATTTTTCTTGTTGTTTCGTTGACCAAGCTTATACCAAATTTTCACCGAGAGCCACACAAGCGGCTTCCGCATCAGCATCCGGTGTTTCGTTGCAGATGTATGTTTCTACGACTACACTACCTGCCTCTTCCTCCCAGTTGCGCATCCACTCGCCGTCACCCCATCCGTAGGAGCCGAACAGAACAACTTTTTTATCGGAAATACTGTCCTTGATATCATCCCACATCGGCTGGAATTCTGACTCCTCCAGAACCTCTGCACCCATAGAGGAACACCCAAGTGCTAACGCCGAATAGTCAGCAAGCATCCCCTTGTTAAACTCCGAGGCAGTAAACAAATCAACCTCGGCGCCTTTAGCTTTTGCACCTTCGACAACCTTGTTAGCCATAATTTCGGTATTTCCGGTGCCACTCCAATAAACAACTGCTACCTTTGCCATAATTAAAATTCTCCTTTAATCGTTATGTTATTATCCGGCTACCGTTAGCCGGGTAATGTCTGTGTTATGTATAATTGTTTCGCAATAAACTCTTGTGCATTTCTTGTATAACTCAAACGTTCGGCGTGCACTATCCTCATCGGTATAAACCTTCCAGCATCCGACAGCCTTGTAGTTTTGCCCTTTGTTTTCTATAAAGGCGATGATATCAGGAAGTGGATAGCTTAAAAACACACCTATCTCATGGGGGAAATTCTGATGTGAAAGATGCTCTGTGAGTGTTGCTAGACAGCCGTCCAGTGAAAAGTCAGTGTAACCATATCCGGATAAAAAATTCTGCACATCCTTTTTCTGTAACATCTTTATTAAACCATTCATACGATAAACAAAAATGAGAGCACTGTTCCTCTTTATGCGCAAAACTGTGAAATAAACGCCCTTTCCGTTTAACATCTTATTAAATGTGGATAAAGCACTGTAAAAATCTTGTAAGCACGTAAATTTGTAGCAAAAAAGATTGCCAAGCTTTAGCCCTGCAAGGGTAGGAGAACAGTGACGGACAATGGTTTCTACCGACATGCCAACTCCTTACGAAACATGTGTGTTTAGTATTTCTTTTAATGATGCCATCGAACTGGAGTGGGAGCGAACAATAACCGACCTGTCAGCATCAACCGACGATAAAGCCATATGAATCATTTTGTGCGAAACAGTATTGGTGAAAAGTATCACCATGTCTGGGCTTCCTATCTTATTCTTTATGCCTTGCGGAGTGGTAAACACCTTTGCCTTGCAATGATAATCTTTACATAGGTCTTTATACATACGCTCCATGCGCTCGTTTCCGCCTATTATTGCAATACTCATAATTATCTCCTTCTCAGCGTTGATGTTAGTTATTGCTAACTTGCTACTTAAAAAACTCGGTTAGCTTTAGCTAACCTTGTCTTGAGTATATACCAAAACTGTGAATATGTCAAGTGTTTTTTTCAATGTAGCATATAGTTTGTAAAATTTCTTTAATAATCAAAAGTAAGCAATACAAAAATAATTTTTAAGTTGCTTTTTACTTGTGATTGAGATATTATTTTGTTAGATAATATTTTTTAAAACACAGATGAGAGCAATGATATTATTAAATCAAGGGGGGATGAAAATGAAAATAAGGCCAATAAAAAAGCAGGAGATTATGCTGTTGACCGATTTTATTTATGAATCTATATTTCAGGGAAATGCAGATAAACTGCTACCACGAACGGTCATACAAGCCCCGTCTATATGGGTGTATGTAGATGAGTTCGGCAGTAAAAAAGACGATTATTGTTTTGTTGCCGAAGAAAACAACTTGATAGTTGGCGCCGTTTGGGTTAGGTGTATAAAAGGATTTGGACATCTTGACCGTAATACGCCGGAATTTGCAATTTCGGTGTATCCGGAATATAGAGGAAAAGGTATTGGCACAAACTTAATGAAAACAATGATAGAACACCTAAAAAATTCAGGTTATCACCAAACTTCACTATCTGTTCAAAAGGCTAACAGAGCGTATAAAATGTATTTAAATGTAGGTTTCGAAGTGATATCCGAATCCGAGGAAGAATTTATAATGGTACATCACCTAAAGTAAAACCTGAGAAATGTGTCAGCCTACACACATGAGTTTATGTACAAATCCCATAAGGTGTGTAGGCTATTATAGCATATTGTAAGTTGCTATAGCGCAAATTTTACTTTATCAAAATTATCAATAACAAGTCTTGTCATTTTTTTATTTGTTTCATAACATTCAACTAATTTATCTTGCTCGCCAAACCATGCGGAAAAAATTAGTTGATTTGATAATATAACATAGGGAATAGCCTTTATTTCGTCCGCACTAAGTTTTGCCACAGAATGATAGCCTAAAATAATATTTTTATAGATTTTAAGCCAAGAGTTAAAGCATTTATCTATATGCTCTGAAAGTACAGAGGTTGCCACATAACAAGGGTCAACAATTCTAAGGTTTTTTTCGCATAAATCGAAGTCGATAAAGGTATAGTTGTTATCACTGAACATTATGTTTGAAAGGTTTGGGTCGCGATGGATAATCTGTTTTGGTAGCTTGCTGTATAAATCTTCAAACTCTGACACGAATATTTTGCAGAATGAATCTGAAAGATTATATATATTTCGAGATCTTGGCAATCCGTAATTTTTTAGTGAGTTTAGTAAATCTGCTTCTTTTAAAGCAATATCATCTATACTACTTAAAACTAAACTTAGCTGTCCGATTACTTCACCTACAATTTTTGATTTTTCAAAACAAGGGTCACTATAAAGTTCATCGCTTTTCATCGGCGAGCCGGCAATTTTTTCAGTTAAAATACAGTATGCTTCACCATTTTTTACTATTTCCTCGCCATCCACAGCCTTAATAGGTAGACCTGCATTTGATCCTACTTTTTTAAGTGCACTTGATATTTTAATGTGATTTTTCAACTGTCCTAAGTTAGTGTAAAATTTGATAAAATATTTATCGTCAACACAAAATACGTTTTCACTGCGGACACCACTGTTTTTGTAATATATATCTTTAATTTGGCTGTTACTTAATTTCCAGTTTTGCAGAGCTCCGCTGATTTGTTTTTTTGTAAGCATAATATAGTCCTTATTAAGTAAATTAATTCTATAAGGTTTATTTGCTTTGTGCGTTTTAAGAAAGCGAGAGGGTGACATGTTAAATTCTCGTACAAATGCCTTGTAAAAGCCCGAATGAGTGTTAAAACCGTAGGCTAAAGTCACATCAATCATAGGTTTTCCACAGTTAATTTCATATACACAGTGAAGAAGCTTTCGCCTTGTGATATATTGCCTAATAGGCATACCGACCGTATTCATAAACAGCTTATAGTAATGATAGACCGAAAATCCTGCTATATCACTAAGTTCCACCGTTGTTATTTCGGCTTTTAAATTCTCCTCGATATAATCAAGTGTTTTTTGCATTAGCTCTCTATTGTCCCACACATTTTCACCTATTAACGAATAATTATAACCTGCAAATTATGTTTATATTATATCATAGTGTTATTGAAAAACATTTCCTGAATTGTTATTATGTTGAAGTAATTCTCTTCCACTTTCTTCTCGGGGCAAAATTTAGCTTATAAAGAAGTACATAATCATCGCTTGTAGCGGAGCTAATGGAAAAACTACTTGGTTCGCACAG
>CAYJKY010000013.1:12237-72322 GCA_964370825.1 uncultured Oscillospiraceae bacterium | reverse complement strand
TTTTTTGTGAAAGGTAAGCGTCAACTCTACTAATGTTACGCAGAATATAAAAGACTGTGAGCGGTTTTATGGGATTTTTTGCTTTGGAAATTTAATTTATTCTTGGGGCTGGTTTACCGATGGTACGCGCTACCAACTGCGCTAATACCCCATGGTGCAAACTTATGTTGCTTGAATATTTCATCAGATTAACACGAGTTTGTCAAGTCTTTAAGATAGATTTAGGCTTTTGTTTTGTGCTGAAAAATATAAACACTCCAACCCACAAGATAAAACAACGCACAACGCCAACAATTAGCATACCATCACCGGTTTTTACTTCTCCCTAAACTCACCCGGGGTCATCCCGGTGTTATATTTGAAAACTCTATTAAAGTACATTGGTGAAGAAAACCCTAGCATGTCACTTATCTCACTGATTGTTAACTTCTTGTTACTAACCAACATTTTTTTTGCATCGGCAAGACGCAGTTCGTTAATAAGTTTTGAGGGAGAACAGCCGATAATTTGTTTGAATGATCTGCTTAGATGCAGTTCATTGTAGTGATATTGCTCTGAGAGCTTTGAAAGATTAATTTCACTTTTGTAATTATCTTTAATGTTATTATATAATAACTCAACAGCATGTGATATGGAGTTAGCAAACTCGTCAAACGAAATATTATTGACAGAATTTGCACTGGCTCGCATTATAAAATCTTTTTTTATTGCAGTTAAAACCATCTTTAGCGCTGACCTATCTACCGGCTTTAACAGGTAATCCTTCACCTGCATTTTTACAGCAGCATGAGCATATTCAAACTTGTCATAACCGGTTATAATTACGCTTACAACCTCCGGGTGGCTGTCTTTAACCTTTTTTATCAACTCAATTCCGTTACAGATGGGCATTTCGATGTCCGAAAAAAGCACATCCGGTGGGTCACTTTGAATTAAAGAATACATTTCGGCACCGTTGTCGGCGGTAGCTATTATTTCAAAGGCCGCATCTATCTCGGCAACTTTAATGCAAAGGCTTTTTAGTAATAGTGGTTCATCTTCGGCTATCATTAACCTAATTTTATTATTCATAATTACAACTATTCCTTACCTGAATGTTTTTTACGGTTTTGCCAAATAGTGGCAAAATACATTTTAATTCTTAAACCTTGCTCCTATCTTGACTGTACACCCGCAATCTTTGTTATTATCTATACAAAATATACTCGCCTCTTTAAACATAAGTTTCAGCCTAATATTTATGTTTAACAATCCCATTCCATCCAGTTCTATTTCGGGTAGTATATTTGCATTGTCGGTTTGCTTTATCCTGTTAAACACCTCGTTATAATCCTGTTCAGAAAACCCCGGGCCGTTGTCTGAAACGGTTATATACCATCCCTGATCATCCACGCGACCGATAACACTGATTTTGCCTCGATTGCTTTTTTGCATACATGCTTTACTGCTGTTTTCGATTAACGGCTGTATCGATAGTTTAGGAATGTTAAGCTCGTACATCGATTCATCTATATCAAATTCACATTCGAAATTATTATCAAAACGCATCTTGAGAATATCTGCATAATCCTTTGCGAAATCCATTTCATCTTTTATCGTTGTATGGTTGTCTTTGCCGGAGCTTATATATCGTAGCATGAGTGACATCTTGTTGCACATAACAGATATCTTTTCGGTATCCTTTAGGTCCGCAAGTGCACTTATATTTGCAAGTGAGTTGTGTAAAAAATGTGGATTCATCTGTGATTGTAATGCTAACATTTTGTACTGTAATTTTTGTTGATGTTCTACCATCAGTTCATGTATTGATTTTATCAGATTGTCGTGCATTTCATCAAAGGCATAACTCAGCTCGTCAATTTCTGTAACTCCACTTTCGATGCTCTCTATCTTCTCGTTGTCGGAATAAATGTCGTTTTTGGACACCGAATAACCCTCTATACGCTGTTTTAATACTCCAAGTGGTTTTGTTAAACGACTTGAGCCGTAGTATGAAAAAATCACAACCAATATCACGCCTAACAAAGATATACCTGTGTAAGGGAAAATTCCGGCTGCAAAATTTTCGATAATACTATCCTGTTTCGACAAGGTAATAAGAGTATAATCCGTAACATGTGATTTGTATAGGCTGATTAGATTATTACCCGTTTCGGTAATGGATGGTGTATCATATTCTAATGCTTCTATAACATCTTGGTATTCGTCAACCGATACCGATTCTATATCGTTATACGGATAGATAACGTTATTATCCTCATCAACAACATATATTTCATCATACATGCCATTGTTTTTGATATTGTCTAGCAACGAGAAAATTTTAGATGCATACTGCTGAACCTCCACAACACCTTTTTGTACGCCATACTCATTGTTAATTATACGTGCCAATGAGATTAGATATTGTGTCGTTGTGTAATCAATACTCATCGTCTCATCACTACACAGGTATGGGGGCGTTAAAAACTTGTCACCATTTTTTTGTACTACCTGGCTATACCATGATAGATTTTTAATATCGTCGACAATAAAATAATTGCTTCTTGAAGAAAGGTACAGTCCATTATTGTTATGCACAAGTGCATGATGAACCGAATATGAGAGTGAGACAGAGCTTGCAAGCTCTGCGGTAACATCAAACGCAATGCTTTCTAGGTTGCTGAAGGCTTCGGAAAGGTCATCGACCTCAATGTCTTTTCCAAGATATTCATCGGTTTTGTATGAAAACAGCGTGGTCATCGCCACATTATCCATTATTAATATCTCCTGGTCGATGCTGTCGCTGTATATCTTGATGTTATCACGCGCCAACTCGTATGCCTCCGAGACGGAGTTGCTGTAATTATCTATCGTTATGATAGACATGAAGATAATATAGATAACAGCAATGACCGTTGCATAAAATAAAAAAACTCTGGATCTTATTGATGAATTATTTTTCGATTTCATTTTCACCTGCTGTGTTGTGTTATTTGGGGTTTTGATATGCTCAAAAAAGTGCAATTTAATATATGGAAAATGTATTGCTTTTTTTCGGCAAAATGTTAGAATAGAGTTTAATATGAGTGAGAATAAAAATATGAAGTATAAGAACAACTGGGATGATACCAAGAGCAAATGGGACGGTTACTGGAAAAAAAACAACCAGGGTAGACCGCTTATGTGCATTGTTGCAAGGAAGGATAATTGCAATGCCGTTGAAATGGTGAGTCCAAAATCAAAAAACGATCTGTTTGATGGTGTGTCAATCGACAAAAATATGAGGGCTTTTTGCGAGACACATAACTTTTTAGCCGAAAGTTTCCCCAATGTGTCGGTAGATTTAGGTCCCGGATCTATGGCAGCATACCTTGGATGTGATATCGAGGTGAGTGGTGGAAGTGTCTGGTTTGAGGAGATGGTTGGGGATTGGAATGATTATAAATCTCTCGAGTTTGACCCTCAAAATCCACTTTATCAAAAACATCTTGCAACCTACAGGCAGGTTGTTGAGCTATCTCGGGGAGACTATTATGTAGGATTACCGGACATTATGGATAACATTGATGTATTAGCCTCGCTTCGAGGTGCTCAAGAAACCATCTTCGACATTATGGATGAACCAGAGCAGATGCACAGTCGCATAGATGAAGTGCAAAAAATATATTACCGATATTTTGACAGCTTTTATGAGCTATCAAAACAGAATGAAGAGGATATAGATTCTTCTTGTTATACGGTATTTCAAATATGGGGTAGAGGTAAAACTATAAAGATACAGTGCGATTTTAGCGCCATGATGTCGCCTAACCAGTTTGAAGAGTTTATCGTGCCTGCCTTGCGCAGGGTTGCAAAGGGTGCTGATAACGTGTTATATCATCTGGATGGTCCCGATGCAATAAAGCATATGGACGCCCTAATGAAAATAGACGAGATAGATGCATTGCAGTGGACGAGCGGTGACTATAACCCTGATGGCACGTTTGAACAATGGTATGAAATTTACGACAAGGCGGTTGCGGCAGGTAAGGCACTATGGATAAAAGTATATACCGGAAGTGTTGATGAATGGATAAAGCGTATCGACCGTTTGGTAGCGAGATATGGCAGCAATGCTATGTTTTTGTTGTTTCCAACCATGTCTTGCGAAGATGCCGAAAAAATAATTTCTCACGCCGATAAAAACTGGAGCGATATAAAATCTACACTTCATTTTAAACTATAAATCTAAAGATTTCAATGTGTTTTTCATTGAATGTATTATAATTTTTGAACAATTTTTAGAATAACGAATTGGAGACAAAATTGAAAAAAGCTGAATTATCTGTATTTTACAACGGAAAACCTTTGAACCATGAACTGACAAATCAATCTGTCGGTATAACAATCCCTTACGACACGGCAGAGGGGTTTTTGTCAATCGAGATAAAACTCGAACACAGCGATGAGACCGATTTTGTACTATTTCCCGCCTGTTGTTATAACGGCAATAAATTTAGAGCCAAACCCATGAGCTATCCACCCATGTTTTCAATGTCAGAAGCTTGCCTTGATATGCCCACCACCATCACCGATGTGCCGCGGCTGAATGAGGATTCCACCGGCTGCATTAGCATATGTGTGGGCGATCTTGCTGTACCGTGCATCGGTGTCTTCTCACAAAAAAACAAACACGCTTATCTGCTTTTTACCGAGCAACAGATAAAAAATCATAATATTGGGTTTTCCTACACCAACGGTACAATTGCGATTCATATTCCCAAAAACCGTAAAAACAACTCCCCTAATAAGCCACACGATGATGTCGGGATGTCTTTTTTAAAGGGTGAAATCCTTCACTTTCCTTTTAAATGGTTTTCTTTCTCCTGTGCGAGCATTGCGGAATTTTACGAGCTGTTTTTCAACAACCGCAAATGCATGGGATTACCCTGCGATTATAATGAAATCATGAAACCTGACGAGGCATTTTCGATATATGAGAATAAGTGGAATGAGTACAACTACAATGAAAAGCTAAAAACCTACACCATAGGCACCGAATACGACGACAGCTATTGGGGAAAGTATCAGGTCTGGCAACCGGGCTGGACCGGTGGCGCATTGACCTCCTACCCGCTCATGAAATTGGGCGGGGATATATCCTACAAAAGGGCGATAGACACACTTGAATTTTTGCTTTCTACACAGCAAGAGTGCGGTTTTTTTATTGGACTTATCGATATGAACGGCAACTATTTTGACGACGGTTTTTCTATTGAAAACACCGACGACTGGCACATGGTGAGAAAATCTGCCGATATCTTGTACTTTCTTTTTAAGCACTTTGATGTAATGACAGGCAGGGGGCAAGATATTCCACAAGGCTACCATGATATGGCAGAGAAATTGGCGAATGCGTTTATAAAAAATTTCAATAAATACGCACAGCTTGGTCAGTTTGTATCGCACAAAACCGGTGAAATAATTGTAGGCGGTTCAACCGCAGGGGCACTTGTGCCGGCAGGGCTTGTAACATATGCACGCTACTATAACAAGGGTGATGACATAATTGATATTGCCGTCTCGATAGCTAAAAAATATTATCATGATTATACACAAAAGGGTTATACCGGCGGTGGACCGGGTGAAATACTGTCATCTCCCGACAGTGAAAGCGCCTTTTTACTCCTTGAGAGTTTTGTTGTTTTATATGAACACACTAAGGATGACTTTTGGCTGAATGCCGCAAAGGAGCAGGCACATATTTGCTCTAGCTGGGTAATGTCCTACAATTATATTTTCCCTAAAAACTCCGAGTTTGGACGCCTTGACATAAAGACGGTCGGCAGTGTGTTTGCGAATGTTCAAAACAAACATTCCGCTCCGGGAATATGCACCTTGTCCGGCAACAGCCTTTATAAGCTGTACAAATTCACCGGTGATGAAAGATATAAAGAGCTAATATGTGATATAGCAAAGAACATTTTCCAGTATACCTCACTCGAAAAAAGGCCGATATATTCAAGAGAGACACCACCAAAAAAACTTCCGCAAGGATACATAAACGAGCGTGTCAACACAAGCGACTGGGAGGGTGAGGATTTTGTCGGCGGAGTTTTCTACGGTTCCACTTGGGCGGAGACATCGGCACTTCTGACGCTTGCCGAACTCGAATTTATTTTATAGAAAAGGAGTTGCTCATGATTTTAAATAACGAAAATATTAAAAAGATAACCGTACTTGCAACCGACTCAAACAGCTGCGACAGGATCGATTTTTATAAGGGTGATGAGATTGTTATTAGCCAAACCTCTGTGGTTTTTGATGAAATTCAAACACACACCACAAAGATGAATGAAAATTCATCACTCAATTTTGTAATGACAGCTAACGGTGAAACAATATATGCCGAAGATCCCGAGGTTATTGACACCGAGAAAAGTAATAGGATAACCTTGAAGTTTAAGACGTACAAAAAACAGCTTTTAACCGGACTTGGGCAGTATGAGGATGGGGTTTACGACTATACCGGTAAAAAGGAATATCTATACCAATCAAACATGCGTAACGCCATGCCCATACTTATCTCCAGTCTCGGCTATGCCGTTTATGTCGACTCGCAGAGTGATATTATTTTTGAGGAGAAGAATGGTGATATCTCATTTATAGTCGGCGCCGGCGAGGAGATAACATACTATATCATTATCGGCGAGAATACAGACGATATAATCGCATCTATCCGAGACTTAACCGGAACAGCCTCGATGCTACCGAGGTGGTGTTTTGGCTATTGGCAGTCAAAAGAGCGGTACGACAACGCAGAGGAGCTTTTATCGGTTGCCGAAAATTTTCGTGAGCTGAAAATCCCTATTGATTGCATTGTTCAGGACTGGCACACATGGATAAAGGGACGGTGGGGAAACAAAATTCCCGATAAGGAGCGATATCCGAACCTCCCCGATACCATCAAAAGGCTACACGACAATAATATAAAGTTGCTATGGTCGATATGGCCGAACATGCATGTTTTGTCGGATAACTACATCGAGTTTAAAAAGCATGACCTGATAATGGGGTCATCACAGGTATACGATGCTTACAGCGAACAGGGACGCAAACTTTATTCCGAACAATCTAACCGAGAGCTGCTCTGTGCCGGTCTTGACGGTTGGTGGTGTGACAGCACCGAGCCTTTTTCCAATGCAGACTGGGGCGGTGAGCACAAAAAAAGCGAACATGAACGCTATTTGTCGGTGATTGAAGAATCACGCAATCACCTGCCGTGGGATAAGGTGAATAGCTACTGTCTTTACCATGCAATGGGTGTGTATGAGAACTTTTTGCAAAACACCGAGGGCAAACGATGTGTTAATCTGACACGGTCAGTATATGTCGGAGCACAAAAATACGGAACAATAATGTGGTCAGGCGATATCTGCGCAAGATGGGATGTGCTAAAAAATCAGATTACCGAGGGACTCAAGTTTGTGCTTAGCGGACACCCGTACTGGACAATAGATATAGGTGCATTTTTTGTGGTAAAGGACAAGTACGAAAACAGGGGATGCAACAATGAGGGTAAAGAACCGCTATGGTTCTGGAATGGAGATTATAACGACGGGGTGCTGGATGCGGGATACTGTGAGCTTTACACAAGATGGTTACAGTACGCAACATTTCTACCCGTGTTCAGAAGCCATGGCACCGACACCCCAAGAGAGCCGTGGCAGTTTAAAAATAAAAAGCTTGATTGTTATGATACCATAATCAGTTTCATTAAAATTCGATACAGGATTTTGCCCTACATCTATTCGCTGGCATACCGAACATATGCAGAAAATTACACCATGTTACGTAGCTTTTTGTTTGATTTTGCTTATGATGAAACAGCGATTAATATAAGCAATTCATTTATGTTTGGGGATGCGTTTCTTGTAAAACCGATTGTGAAACCAATGTATTTTGAGAGTAATAACAAGGAAATTATCGACCGTGATTTTACACAATCGATATACCTGCCAAAAGGGTTTTTATGGTATGATTATTTTACAAACATTTGTTACGAAGGTGGAAGCAATGTGGAATTACCCTATTCTATAGATGTTTTCCCGGTGTTTGTTAAAGCAGGCTCTATAATCCCCACTAATACTAACGATGTAGAGTATTCAGCACAAAACAACAACGAATACAACGAGGTGGTTGTTTATGAGGGTGCAGACGGTGAATTTTGCTATTACAACGACAGCGGAGATGGCTTTGGGTTTGAAGATGACGAATTCGTTAGATATTCTTTTACCTATAGCGATGCTATGAAAACCCTAACGCTGTCACAAAACACCGGAAAGTTGCCGGTTAATAAAATCTTTAATGTAAAATTTGTCAGACAAAACGGCGAACAATATTGCAAGTCGTTTAACTACAACGGTGAGAACACAACTTATACGCTATAAAAAACAAAAAAAGGAGAGGCATTGCCATCTCCTTTTTTAATATAGTCATTTAACTTAGGAAATCATCCTTTAACTGCGCCTACCGTCATTCCGTCCACAATGTGTTTTTGTGCGAGCAGATATATAATTATTACCGGCAAAGAGGTTAGTATTATATCTGCTGAAACAAGGTTCCAGCTTGCCGAATACTGACCGTAAAATGTATAGATACTGTTTGTCATAGGCCAGCTGGAAGAATCACTTAAGTAGTATAGCGGTAGTACAAATTCGTTCCAGGTGTTTAAAAAATTAAGAATACCTATCGATACCAAGGCAGGTTTTAAATTGGGGAATACTATTAAAAAGAATAACCTAATTGGTCCGCAACCGTCAACAACTGCCGCCTCGTCTATCTCGCGTGGAATGGTAGATATAAAGCTGTACATTAAAAATATCGCAAACGGTAGCTGTAGTGCTATGTACAATATTATTATTCCAAGCCTGGTGCCCATCAAACCAATCGTCTGCATAATATTAATTAATGCAATATGGTTGATGGTTAGGGTCAAACCCATCACAACGTATATATATAGTATTTTGTTTAACCTTGTCTTGTTTCTTGAAAAAACAAATGCTGCCATAGATGCAAACAAAACAATAAATGCTACCGATGAGGTGGAATATAACAGACTGTTAAAAAATGATATTACCAAATCGCCTTCCTCTATGGCAACAAGGTAGTTTTCCCACATAAATGTTTCCGGCAGTGAAAAAGACATGCTTGTCGCCTCGCCCTCGGTTTTAAAAGAGTTTAATAAAATCAGCAGTATTGGTATTAGCATTATAGCGCTCATTAAAACTGCTACGGTGTTTTTGAAAATCGACACAACAATATTTTTGTTTTTCATGCTATTGCTCAACCTCCTGCTTTGTAATTATACGTACAAAAAATACACCAAATATAAGAAGAAAGATAAGCATCACGCTGGATAAAGCAGAGCCGACTGCATAACGCCCAAGACCAAACTCCTGAAAAACACTTGTGTATAACACGTTGGTGAGATCGCCGGGACCTCCTTTAGTCAGCACATAAATCATGTCAAATACGCGTAAACCATAAATGACATTCAGCATAACGTTGACAAGGATAGTCTGTTTGAGTAACGGTAGTGTTATACGGAAAAATTTAGATATCCCACCTGCTCCATCTATATCGGCAGCCTCATAATATGTGGGGGATATGGACTGTAGTCCGGCAAGAAATATTACCATAATATAACCTATTCCTCGCCAAATATCTACTGCCATTACCGAGTTAAAAGCGGTGTCAACTCCGTTGAGCCAGTCGGTGTTTATCGGAAATCCGAACAGATTAAGTATAACGTTAAAAAGTCCTGTTTTGGGACGTAGTATCGAGCGGAACACAAGACCGGTTACAACAACCGAGATGATAGACGGGAAAAAGAGTGCCATTCGGTGAAACCGCTTAAACGCAATACCTTTATTTATTATCATCGCCGCCGCCAACGCCAAAACAGATTTAAACAGCGAGGTTACAAGGGAAAACCAAAACGTGTTTCCGATATATTGAAAATAATCATTCTCAGGATCTAAAACAAGTAGGAAATTTTCAAGCCCGACAAAGGTCAGTTCTGAAGTGCTTACCCCTCGGCCCCAATCTGTAAACGACAGCACAAATCCGTAGATTGCCGGGACAACATATAATAGGCTGTACAGTATAAGTGCTCCAAAAGCAAACCATAGTGGGTAAACTTTCGAGAGCTGAGCTTTCTTTTTTTGTTTTTTCATATTTATGACCATTCCTTACAATCGAACTTAAAAGGGGCGGGCAGAGCCCCACCCCTTCAGGCTGTCGAAAAAGTTCGACAGCCCCGAGAGGGGATGCATCCCCTCCCGGTACCCTCCCCCACAAATGGCTTTGCGAAGCCATTTGTTGAATGTCAAATTCGCCGCACATGTCACCGAATTTGACATTTCAAGGAGATTACTGGTTTTTTGACACTCTGAAGGGGCGGGCAGAGCCCCACCCCTTTTATAATAAAGTATATTTACTGCCAGTTTTCGTCGCCGGCCTGCTCTGCCTGAATTGCTCTTCTCTCATCTATGTTTGCGAGAAGCTCCTCTGCAGTCATCTGATCAAGATACAGCGATTGAATGTCGCTCGAGATATCCATCCACTGTGGGTCGATATATGATACTGCCGCCTGCATAACCGTTGCGGATTCCGGGTAGTCAGCAATACGTGCCTCATCATAAACCTGTGGTGCCGGTACTACGTTTGTATAGGGCAGATCCCAAAATGCCGGCTCATTCTCTACCATTATTGCAAGGACATCTTCACGCGCCATAAATTCGAGGTACATTTTTGCTTCCTCAACATATTCACTTCCCGAGAAGATAAATCTCGACGGACCTTGTGGGTTTACATTATAAAGTTGATTATCCATGTAAGGATATACAAACAGACCGTAATCATCAGCACTTCCGTACATTTCATCAGGATAATTTGCAGCTATCTCGCCTATAAGTGATGACGGGGATATAACCATTGCATATTCGCCTGTTGCCATAGAAATACCGGCGTTTACATATTCGTTTGACATGTATGTATCACCGGAATACATCTGTCCCACCATCTTAAACTGTTCGGTAAGTTCTACAGCACCCGGAACATCAACCATCTTGATTTCGTTATTGTTTAGCGCCTCGAATGTACCCGGGTTGTCCTGCTCGATCTTAATAAATGATTCTATATAGGATACTGTGGGTTTCCATGAGTCAACAACTGCCTCGTAAACAGGAGTAATACCTGCAGCTTTTATTGCTTCTGCATTGGCAGTAAACTCATCAAATGTTGTAGGAACAGAAAGACCTAAATCTTCATAGATTTTTTTGTTATAGATAACAACATGGGAGCCGCCCTCGACATTCCAGATGGTCTGTGCATACACCTTGCCGTCTAACGAACTAGCGGCCTTGGTGGTATCTTTATAGTTTTGCACCCATGCCATATCGGAAAGATCGACGCAATTTTCCGCCGGATTGTAACGGCCCTCCATTGTCAATGCACCGGACTGTGCAAGGAAAATATCGGCAGCCGCATCGGTGTCAAGCTTGGTTGCAAGCAGATTGTCAAACTGGTCAGACGGGGTGATTTGAAAATCGATTTTTATGCCGGTTTCCTCCTCAAACATCGGGGCTAAAATATTTTGCTCTACGTCCTTGATTTGATCCTGTGCCGCCATTATTGTTAATGTGACACTAGACATGGCCGCATCCGCATCATCGCCTGCATCATCCGCCGAGGCCTCGGTGGACGTTACCGCACTTGCATCTTCACTCTCGGATGCAGGTGCGCTACAACCAACAGCAAGCGAAAGCATAAGGATGATAGATAGCAAGGTTGCTAAAGTTCTTTTTAGTTTCATTACTTTCCTCCTAAATTTGTTTGTGTGTTTACTATAACTCTATATTAAGGCATTCATCCAATAATAACAATACATATTGCATACAAATCATTGCACTTTTTAAACAACGATTGTTTATTTTTTTAGAATTCCGTCATATGAAAAGGACCATCACAAACGATCTATGTCATTCGTGATGGTCCCATTATTAGTGTTTTTTAATTCTATTTTGTTGCAGTATTTTTAACGGTGAAATTCCTGTGCCATCGTGTACTCGGGGTAGCTAATACCCTATTTTTTCAGTTCCTTTATCTATGCGGTTTTACGGAACTTTCAGCTTTAGAAATTTGCTTTGCTCTTGAGGCTGGTTTACCGATTGTGCGCACTAGCGGGCTGCGCTAATGCCCCATGTGATTTCCCCTGATGTATATAACTTAGTTTCTTTCAATCCGCGCAATTATAAAGTTATGCGCCCATATTACAAGGAGAATACCAGGTAAGGCATCAAAATTTTTCAGAACCATATTTCCTTTAAAGGTATATTCTTTAGTTTTGGTATTCCATTGACATATCCAACCAAATCGTGTCAACATCATAATCTGTGGCGACCTCACACCGCTACTGTAATACAAGGATGTAAGAGCCTATACAAACTTTTCGACTAAACAGCATTTCTTTCGCCCGCTGACTTTTGACCTTCCTAAGCGTCATCATTTGTTTTTGAGAATTTTTTTATTTACCGCCGGATTGTCTCATAAAAAAAGCAGATTATAGTTTTCAATGTTTTCTGTTAGTTTATTTATGAACCTTGCACCGTCTGCTCCGTCAACAATCTGATGGTCAATGGTCAAAGAAAAGTTCATCATGTCCACAAAATCGATGTTACCGTTAACACGCACCGCCTCGATTTTTATTTTTCCAACCCCCAAAATCGCAACCTCGGGTATGTTTAAAACAGGCGTGAAATAGCTAATCCCCATTGAACCTAAATTGGTTACGGTGAATGTTCCGCCACTCATCTCATCCGGTTTCAAACTACCCTGTCTTGCACGCTCTGCAAGATTTTTCATCTCGGCTGAAAGCTCTTGCAGTGTGCGATTTGCTGCATCTTTTATCACCGGTACCACCAAACCGTCTTTGGTATCGACTGCACACCCAAGATTAACATCCGCCGATTCGTATAGCATGTTATTGCTGTAGGTTGCATTTATATTTAAAAAATTGGCAAGAGTTTTTGCCACTGCAAAAAGAATCAAATCATTGACGGTGATTTTAATCTCACTATTTTTCATGCTGTTAAGGTTGCTTTTTATTTTTAGCAAGGTTGTGACATCGACGTCAAAATGCAGTGTAAGTTGGGCGGTTGTTTGCAAAGATGTAAACATTTTTTTTGCAATAACCGCTCTTCTTCCGCTTAGTGGCTTTGAGTCTTTATGCAACGGTTGCAAGTTGTTTAGGTAGGATATAACATCACGCTCTCTAATTATTTCGCCTGAAATATTGCTTTCCTCTATCGAATTATCCCACATCAGTTTTCTTGCTCTTGGAGATATCGGGCGACGTGCACTCACCGACAATGGGCACTCTTGCGTTTTATGAATTTCCGGTTGTGGCGCCGGTTGTTGCTGTTGTTGCTCCTCTTTTTCAACATCTGTTTCTAAAAGATATGAATAGTCCTCACCGGGCTTGCCGACAATAGCAATCGGAACCAAAACCGGAACGGTATCATTTTCATCATATAATATTTCCAGCACCGTCCCCTCAGCGGGTGACTCCACCTCAAAGCTTGCTTTTTCACTTTCCGCCTCGCAGATTACCTGCGCAAACGAAACCTTGTCGCCCACCTTGACATGCCATTTTGATATCTGTGCCGTCTCCATCGACTGTCCCTCACGCGGGACTACTATCTTTATTGCCATTGTATTTCCCTCATGACTATATTATTTTTTTTGCCGCTTCGACGATGCTCATTGCCGTTGGAACAACATCATTTTCACAGACCGGTGCAAACGGAATGTGTGTATCCTCAATACACACACGCATAATTGGTGCATCCAGATAGTAAATTGCTTTTTCCGCTACCGTTGCGGCAATCTCGGAGCCCACTCCGCAGGTCTTTACATCTTCTGTTGCTATAATCAGCTTACCGGTTTTTTCTACCGAAGCAATAACGGTATCCCAATCAAAAGGCACAAGTGTTCTCGGATCTATAACCTCAAGTTCTATACCTTCTTTCGCAAGAATGTCGGCGGCTTCCAACGCTTTATGAACCATAAGTGATGTTGCGACTACCGTGATATCTTTACCAACCTTTTTCACCTCTGCCTTTCCGAACTCTATGCAATAATCCTCGTCCGGGGCACCCTTATAGGCATCTCCGAGACTGTCGACAGCACTTTTGGCCTTACCACCGGTAGAAGCACCTCCATACAGCATCTTGTGTTCGAAAATCATCACCGGATTATCATCTCTGATTGCAGCTTTTAGCAATCCTTTTGCATCATAAGGATTCGATGGCATCGCAACCTTTATACCCGGCACGTGCATAAACCACGCCTCCAAAGATTGGGAGTGTTGAGCGGCTCTACCGGTCGCACCCATCGGTGCACGAATTACCATCGGAACCTTTACCTGTCCACCCATCATAAAACCTATCTTTGCAGCCTGGTTTACAATTTGATCCATAGCGCAGGTTAGAAAGTCATTGAATTGAATTTCGGCAACCGGCCGCATTCCAACCATCGCCGCACCAACCGCTGCACCGATTATTCCGTTTTCGGAAATTGGCGTGTCGATCACTCTGGTTTCACCGTATTTGTCGAGCAACCCGTCGGTAACCCTGTAAGCACCACCCAACACCGCTATATCTTCGCCTAATACGATTACATTTTCGTCTCTGTCCATCTCCTCGATCAAGCCCTGGCGCAGAGCCTCGTATATCTTTTCTTTCATATCAGCTCCTTTTTTATATGTAGATATAGTCTTTATAGCTCTTTGGGGAAGGATCGGGGCTTTCTTCAGCAAACTTCACCGCCGCCTCAATCTCATCCATTACCTTTTGATCGATATCTTCAATCAATCTTTTGTTACCTTTATCAACCGAGATGATCTCGCCGCGAATTCTGTCAATCGCATCGCGCTTTTTCCATTCCTCCACCTCATCTTTTGTGCGGTATACCGGATTTTCAAACCTTGCGTGCCCCATATAGCGGTAGGTTTTGCACTCGATAAGCACCGGCCCTTCGCCGTTTCGAACACCATCTATGACCTCCTTAACCTTGCCATAGACTGCCACTGCGTCCATACCATCGACAGTAAAACCTTTCATACCGTATGCTGTCGCACGCACAGAGATATCTTCTACATTTGTTACCCTTTTATAGTGAGTTGAAAACCCATACATGTTATTTTCACAGACAAATATTACCGGTAGATTCCATACCGAAGCCATATTTAAGCTTTCATGAAACGCTCCCTCATTTGTAGCACCATCACCAAAAAATGATACGGTTACCTTTTTGTCGTTTTTGCATTTGCTTGCAAGCGCCGCACCCACCGCAATAGGGATTCCCCCACCGACAATACCGTTTGCGCCGAGAATACCGACATTAAAGTCGGCAATATGCATCGAACCTCCCATACCTTTACAGCTCCCTGTGCTTTTTGCAAACATCTCTGCCATAAATGCGTTTAGATCGATACCTTTCGCTATGCAGTGGCCATGACCACGATGCGTACTGGTTATATAGTCATCGTCGTTGAGGTTTTGGCACACGCCGACGGCAACCGCTTCTTCTCCTATGTACTGGTGCATAGTTCCTGGCATACTTTGAGTAGAAAACAGGTAATACAGCTTCTCCTCGCTACGTCTGCACCGCAGCATCTTTTCGTACATTTCTAACTTTATCTTAATATCAGGCATATGAATAATCCTCTCAATATACTGCAACTACTCTGACAGGGCAAGAATCAAGTCCTTCAATCATGATCGGCAGAACAAACAGCGTGAATCCGTCCTCTTTTAGCTCGTCGAGGTTTGCCATGCTCTCGATTAGCGGTATCTGTCGATCCATCAGATATTGATGATTGGGCTGGTTTCTTTCTCCTTCTCCTCTTACTTCAATTCCTGTTGCATCTGTTCCGATAATGTTCACCTTTTTGACATCGGCAAGCCACTTTGCAACTTCATGAGATAAAAACGGCCTTTTGTGCATTTCCGGTGTTCTGAAATTTTTTGCAACGCCGAAGTTGAATATTACCGTCTCACCCTCCTTGATTCTGTCGGCATGGGAAAGAATCTCGTTCATCTCAATGCTCTCATTATTCTTTTTGTGCGAAAAATCCAGCATTACCGCTTTCGTGATTAGACGGCCGAGTGGAAAGTTACTACAGTCCATTCCGTTTTTATTATGATGATACGGCATCTCGATGTGTGTGCCGTTGTGTGAAGAGGTGGTTATATCGGTAATAATATACCATATATCACCATCCACCTTATACTGTGGATGTTCTTCTGCCATGTTTTTTACGTCAAGGTTAAGCACGTATTCCTCTTGATTCGGCTTTAATACATGACTTAGCTCAATTACCTTACTATGCTTCACTTAAACAATCCTCCTAAAGTCCTTTAATTATTACCTTTTTACAAGAATACGCATCCACCTGAACCGGTACCGGTGTTTCCCCTCGCACGGTGACGGTCATGTTCATGGGCTCGGTGCTTCTATTGAGCACAAACAGTAACATCCTGTTGTCATGCTCCAGCACACGAATCTCAAGTGTTGAGAGTAGATCGTGGTCAACACCCGTCACGGTATAATCCGGCTGTACTTTATCAAAAATGAAGTCACCGATGAGATCACGGGCGGTGAAATCATAGCTGTGGTAGTAGCTGTACGAGACACCAAATCCGGTTAAAAGTAGTCTGCCATCAAAGCCGTTTGGCAACAGGGCGGCGGTTTTATTGTTGTCGCCATAGTTCCAAACCGTCTCGCCACCGCTCAGAGCGCAACGATGACCCATTGCAAAGCCATCTGCATTCTTGTTGCTACCCACACGGCGAAGATGCCAACCGCACTGCTCTATGAGGTAGAGATATGTCTGTTGATCCGACACCTCAACACCAAAGTTCGAGGCAATTTCCGAAAGAGTTTCCACCTTATCAAATGCCGGAAGTTCAACTATGGCGGTCCCACCGTTCTTGATAAACTTGACTATCTCTTTATAGTCACCGTCAAAATCGTCCATGTAAGGAAACACTGCTAAATCACAATCTGCTGTTTCAGCCGTAAAACCGTTTACAATATATTTTGTCTCATAACCAAGGTGGGTATAAAGTGCAAAAGCTCCGCAAATTGAATTTTGGCAGTATTTTTTCTTCGGTTGACCCTCAAGTGAGGCTTTAACTACCTGTTCACGAGATGAGTATATTCCTACACGTGGCTTAAGGTTTCTGCCCTTATCTATAAAATCGTCATATGCTCTTAAATCGCTTAAAACCTCTTTCATGGCAAGACGGCGCATGTTATGAGGGTTGTCTGCCTCGATTAGTCCGTTTACAATTGGCTCCGGCCCGCACAGTAGCGGCTCCCAACGATAGATGTATACACCCTTTATCCCGTTAGCCATGATACTGTTAAGTGCAACCTCCATACGGTGTTTTGTATACACCATTCCAAGACCGTACATAAGTCCGCCTTGGAATTCGGTATAAAAGGCATCTTCGCCTTCTTTGCAAAAGGATTTAAGCATGGTGGTGCGATAGCCGGAAATTATGAGTGCCTCCTCGGAATGTGGCATATACATACTGCTGGACTTTATCGGGTAGTCTTCATAGACATTCCACCAGTCCTGCCCGGTCTGCGTTATTCCAACCTCTTCGTTGCACAGGTTATAGGTATAAGGTGTGTTGCCGATAAACGGTTTTATAACATCTCGCCCCTCGTTTAAAAATGTTGATAACGAATCTACCATGTATCTGCGCCAATTATCCCAGAAAGCACTGTTTTCATCCCTGCTTTTCGGGGGCTCTATTTCCGCATCGGTAGCAAACATTGTGTTAAAGGCATCGTTTATTGCCTCTATGCTCTTATATTCATCAAGAAGATATTTTTTATATTTAGCAACAGTGTTTTCGCAATAGCAGGGGCTGTCAACATGCCCGATCGAAGGCTCGTTGTGTATGCACCACAAAAAAATTGAAGGATGTTTTGCAAATCTTTTTGCACAAGCTGCCATTAAATCGTTGCGCTCCTTGCGATATACCGGGTGATCTATACAGGCACGTTGCCATCTTAAATCGTTTGTGTCTATAGGTGTTTTTTTGCCGTCTCTTCCGACTATCTTTGAGTCGGGATATTTTTCGACAAACTCGTCATTGACATAAAATGTTGCAAAACCAAACAACACCGACAAACCGTTTGTTTGTGCGGCATCGAGCAACATTTCAACCTCGTCCAGATTGCTGTCCACACCGATACGAATTCGTATCGAGTTAAATCCCGTGTCCTTGATTAGCTTCAGGTCACGATCAAAGTCTTCAACTTTTGGTATCCACTCAATTCGGTCCTTCATTCCGCCGAACGGATATTCATAATGAATGCCATAATACATTTTTATTCTCCTTGTAATTTTATCTTTATACCTGAAAACATTTCAGCTATATTACTGATTTCCTCTGCCGACGCCTTATAAAACAATGTTGACATTACATCAATCGTTTTGTTTATTCCGGATACACCACCTATTGTTCTTCCGCTAAACTCAAGTTCTGCAAAGCCCCCATTCATGAGATTATCGTTGTAGATATGAAAGCTATGTCCACTTTGCCCGGGTTTACCGGCAGGCTCCTTTGTGTAGATTGTGGTAGGGTCACTGTCAAATATTTTCACCATAAGCAAAAATTGATCGTCAGATATACGACTGATATACAGCACCCTTCCGGTGGTGCAAATTGCTTTTACACCTATTTTATACCGTCTGTCGCCGGTTATTTTTGCTATTCCAACATTCTCTTCATTGGTGAAATATTCGTTGGCCGGCTCGTAATAGTCAGTGATAACCGGTGATGAGTTGCACGGAATATAACAATAACCGTGTGGTTTTACCTGCGTCAAATTCCACACTTCACACGATTGGTGGTTTGCATTGTGGTCGCACAGCTCGATTAAATGTCGGTATCCACAACAAAAGCCCTCACATTCTAATGGGTTTTCTGTTGGAAGTATCTGCCTGTTCAGCTCCAATATTTTAGTTGACGGACGATTAAGCAACATTAGCTGTAACAGCGACACTCCTTTTTTATCTCCAAATTCATAATTTCCCGGATCTATTGTTGCCGGCAAATCATAACTCTCATCAAAATTGTTTCTGTCCGGCACATTGAAGTCAAGTTCCGGTGCGAGCCATATTCGGTCACCACCTATATTCCATGCTCCTGAAGTTATGAACTCCCGCAGCCTTTGTGGGTTCATAAAGCACTCATTTGCCCACAGTATCCCCTCATCATCCCCGATAAATGGACCGAAGATTCGCCCACCATGTTGTGTCACCAAAATTGTAGCATTGTCATTAAGTTGTAAGACCCTATATCTCATATCAAGTGCATCAAGCGTATTACTCATTTGCTTTAGGTTGAGTACTGTGTTCATCGTTGCCTCTTTTCTACGTTTGGTGTTTTGCCGTTTTTCATAAAATCTAAAACCTGATTTAGTGACTCGACCCCTTCCATCGCCCCACGTTTGGTAGCAGTGATACTCCCTACAGCATTTGCAAAAAGTGCCGACTGCGCCGGGGTCCACCCCTGTAATCTTGCATAGATAAAGCCGGCGTCAAAACTGTCACCACATCCTGTAGGATCTACAACCTCGGTATCAATGTAGGTGTCTATGTGTATATACTCCTTTTCGGTGTAGACGGTGCACCCTCTTTTCCCCTCTTTTTTTACAATCATCGGTATATATTCAAGCAGTGTGCATAAACCCTCTTCCTCCGGAAGTCCGCTTACGCAGGATATCTCGCCCTCGCTCGGAAAAAACACTGTCGTTTTGTCTAAAACGGGCTGTAACAGTTTGGTGATTTCCTCCTTTTCCATGATTTCGAGTCTCATGTTCGGGTCGAGGCTGATCGGCACCGAGTTTTCATAAGCAATATCGACCGCTTTGAATATCGCTTTTTTTGCGGAATCGCTGAAACCCAAAACATTTCCCGAAATATGCAACCAATCTGAATTTTTAATATAATCTTCATCTATGTGCTCGGCGGAAAATGCCGCAGGTGCTTCATTTTTCATATAGTACAAGAACCGTCTGCTACCATCCGAAAAGTATGAGGTAAATGCACAGCCGGTGGTGTAGTCTTGAAGCTTTATTATTTTATCAATATCTACATTGTCATTTTTTAACCGGTTGAGAATACAGGTAGCAAAATCATCATTACCGACAGTGCCGATAAAGCCGGCATTTCCTCCAAGCTTTGCAAAGGTATCGGTGGTGATTGCCGGTGCACCGCTTGCAAACGGTCCTTCTATCAAACCCGGTTTACTAAACGGTACATCGGTCTCGCATCTGAAAAATTCTACAACTAATTCCCCTAATGATATCATTCTCATTAAATCTGGCCTCCTAAAACTGTTTTTCTGTACTGACCCGGCGTAGTATTTACTATACGAGAAAACCTGCTTATAAAGTTTGAAGTGTCGGCATAGCCGAGTATGTCGGCTATCTGTTTTATTGTGTAATCGGTTTTAATTAAAAGTTCCTTTGCTCGATTTATCTTGAGTTGCGAAACATATTCACTCATGTTAATACCAAAATATTTTTTAAACTGTCTGCTAAGATATGCTATGGATATACCGAACTCGTCTGCTACCAACTGCTGCGAAAAATTTGCTTCAAAGCAATGGTCTCCTATAAACTGCTTTATTTCTACCCAACGGGACAAGGGTTCGTTGCCCAACAAGACGAGTATATCGACATCTTCCTCTGTTAAGTTCAGGTGTTTTTCTTTTAACAAGGTATCGCTTAGGGTTCTTTCTACCTCAATCACCTTATTTCTTAGCACAATAAATTCATTACATATATGATCATGCTTTCTTTTGTATCTCAAAAGAAAAGTAAAACATATTGCCAACATTAATGTTAAGATAAGCATCGGCATTATTAGCAGCAGCCGTTCAAGCATTATTGGTTCTCCTTATTGTCATTAATGTAGTTTGAGTATGTAGGTTTTTACCGATATAACGATAAAATTCTTACGTATGTAGCTATAAAAGGTCATATTTTCACTATGTCGGTCAAAAGCTGATTATTGCGGTAGATGAAAAACCATGTTACCATTTTTGTGTCAGAAATTTTACAAAGGAGATGAAAATGAAAACGGTAAAAGATAAAAAAATATTAGTTGGTGCAGATCCTGCTGGTTTCTACCTTAAAGAAGCTATCTGTAATCATCTTAAAAACAAGGGTTGGGAAATAACCGATATCGGTGCAAAGTCATATGACGATAAGGACATACTTATGTTTCATCGCATGGCTATTCGTGTTGCATCGATGGTTGCCGAAAAGGAATTTGATCGTGCGATGATTTTCTGCGGAACCGGTATGGGAGTTCACATTGCCGCAAGCAAGGTTCCGGGGATTCATTCTGCGGTAGTGGAAAGTGTACCCGCCGCGCTTCGTGCCATTACCGGAAACGGGGTGAATGTTATGTGCATGGGAGGTCATTATGTTGCACACCAAACCGGAATTGAAATTGCCGAGGCATTTCTTTATAACGATCTTGGCTCAGGCTATGATTGGTGGCCGAATTTCTACGAATTCCACAAACTTGCCATTGATGAGATGGATGCTTTCGACTATGAAGAATACAAGGCAAACGGTTTTAGAATGACCACGCTCGGAGAGGTGGAGTTGCCCTATGACTGCATAAACCAAAAGGACTGATAAACTTATCTATAAAGGAGATATATGAAAAATAAAAAACCCGATGTACTGTTTTTTATGGTAGATCAAATGGGGGCAAAGTGGCTTGATGCCGCGATGAACGGAATTTGTGAACTCCCGAACCTAAAGAGAATAAAAAGCATGGGCGTAACCTTCAGTAACGCTTTTGCAAACAATCCTGTTTGCTGTCCTGCTCGTGCAACAATCGCAACCGGACTCTCGGGTAACGGCCATGGGCTGTTATCAAACGGTTATCGTCTAAACCCCGAAGTTCCGACATTTATGAATACACTTAAAGTCTCCGGTTATAATACCGGTGCATTTGGAAAAATCCATTTCTACCCGTTTGATTCTGACTATTACCCATATTCAGACTATACCGAATATGGTTGGAATGTTGTACATAACACCGAAGATACTCGTGTAGGCGAGTGGCATGATATGATTAAAAACGATTATCCCGAGCACTATGAAGCAATGATTGCAACACCTGCAAATTGGAACAACGATCTACCCTATTACAAGGGCGAACTTGGTGAAAAAATGAAAAATGCCAAAGATAATGTTAATTGGCCGGAAGGAACCGATGCCGGCAACAAAACTCTAACCGAAGGTTTCTTTCCGCTCCCGTTTCCGGAGGAGTTGTCGCAAACCAACTGGATAACCGACAAGGCTCTTGAATTTATAGATTCCACGTCAAGTTCACAGCCACTTTATACACACATAAGCTATGTTCAACCCCATCCACCGTTTTGTCCGCCAAAGAGGTTCTTAGAATATGTTAATGAGGATAAAATTCCGCTACCTCTCGGACTTGGCTCCGACTTTTCAGAAGATGAAATCTACATAAAGAATTGGCTTTACTATCGCAAGTTGTATTTTGCCGATTTTGTACACATTGATGAACAAATAGGCAGAGTTCTTGATCGAATGGAGGAGTTAGGACGACTTGAAAACACTTATATTATTTTCACCTCCGACCATGGCGAAATGCTCATGGATCATAATAAAGGAGGCAAGTCATGCAACCACTACGAGGCTGTAATTCGTATACCTTTGATCATTGCCGGTCCCGACACGCAAAAAGGGTTGATTTGTCGTGACATAGTACAACATCAGGATATCTGTCCCACAATATTGGATTTTGAAGAAAGCTTGCTGGTCAATCACCCAAAAAAACTTACAAGACGTGTAGTTGATGAAAGTGTCCCAACGTTTTTTGGTCACACGCTGATGCCGCTTTGCAAAGGAGAGAAATGCAGCACTATCCGCAAGTTTGCCTTTGCAGAATCTTTTGGTAGCTTATGCGAGGGGCCGTACTATGACAAAATCCTCCCGCACCCATGGAAAAAGTCGTTAAGAAATGAGCGCTATAGATATTCTGTTTCGCCCGGTCGAGACGAAGGTGAAGAGCTTTTTGATCTGCAACACGACCCCGGCGAGTTCAATAATTTGGTCAATGATCCTGAGTATCAGGAGATAAGGCAGATGCTAAAAAATGAGATGTTGCATGCCGTAATGCTCCAAAATTATCCATTACCTCCTCGTGATCTTTTGGTTATCGGCGCCCACTAAAGTAATTTTTACGGCAGCTGCAAATCTCTTTACTTTCCGTATTTGCAGCTGCCGATATAAATTTATTGTGCTACGTAGGATTCGTTTGCTATTTCAAGGTATCTTGTCATGCCGATATCGCTGAGTTCTTGTAGGAAATCATCCCACTCTGCTAAATCGCGAGAACCGGTTACAAAAGCTGCAAGATGCTGATCAAGATAGCTTCTCACCTGAGTTGCAAGCTCTGCATACTCTGCCGCATTTTCAGCAGATACACGTACCGGCAGGTTTACTTCCATGAACTCATCTGCCGATTGCTCATAGAGCTCAGTAGCTTTCCAAAGAACAATTTCCTCATTGTATACGCCCTCTTCCGCTACCATCAATCTCTTAATGTCATAGCTTGTATAGACCGGATGAGCATTTTTGTAGTTTAGTGTGGTGTTATCTGCCCACTGGAAGGTGCGCTCGTAATAACCTACTTCACCTGAAACCGAGGTTAACCCATCAGATTCCTCAAAGTAATTATATCCGTTAGGTCCGTTAAAAACGGTAAGACTTCTCTGAACTTCTTCAGGGTCATCGCTGAATGCATCGGCTAAGAAGAAGTCGCCTAACCTCACAGCAGCCTCGATTTTTTCTTCTGGACAGGATGTTGTTACCTGCCATATCGGATTGGCTCTTGGGGTAAACTGTTGTACTCTCGATACGCCGTCTGGCCCTACAAGTGGAGCAACCGGTGTGTAGTTGGTGTCGGGGAATTCTTCAGATGCTACTGCGTAGTCGCCAACAGAACCTGCTGTAAATGATCCTCCACGGTTTCCGCCCTCGGCATTTGCTATTGCATTATAAGCTGATGCCTCCTGGGTAAATGCTTCCTGGTCGATAAGACCTTCGGAATATAATTTATTTAGATATTCCATACCTTCGATGAAGCCTTCATTATATACGCCGCACTTTATATCACCTGCCTCGGCATCTTCATATAGATAGTGCGATGCTCTTGTTCCTGTTTCGGAAAAAGGTGCCATCAAGAAACCGATAAGTTCTGTCTTCCATCCCTTTTCACTACTTACAAGTGGGATTTCATCATTCGGGTCACCGTTGCCGTTTGCATCCTGCTCCTTAAACGCAACTAGTGTATCGTACAGCTCGTCGGTGGTGGTTGGAACTTCAAGGCCTAAATTATTTAACCACTCCTGGTTCATAAAGTATTTTTGACTGTATGTCACATGATAACCTGCACCACTCGAGATGGAGGAATAGAGTGAGCCGTCCTCAGAAGAAATAAGTGCGATGTTTGTGGCGTCTCTCTCGGCAATCTCGGGAAGGTTTACAAGTCTGTCCCAGTAATCACGGAAATCAACCAAAAGTCCCTGCTCTGCATAGGCGAGCACGGTTGCCGCGTTGCCCATACCACCGTTAACAACATCCGGAATGTCGGTTTGTGCATTCATTATCAGGTTAAGCTTTGTTGCGGCGTCACCGTCCGGCACAGCCTCGATGTTCATCTTAATATTTGTCTCATCTTCAACCCATTGAACCCACTCATTTCCTTCAACTATAACGGTGCTCGGTGTAGACATGAAAACGTCCAGCTCAACCGTTTCTTTAACAATCGGCAGCATTCCGGGGTCGTTATAGTTATTCTCAGAACCGGAGGCGTTATCCTCAGCTGTTGAGTCTGTCACGTTCGATGCGGTATCTTCCGTTTCTGCCGGAGCACCTGAACAGCCTGAAAGCAGATTTAATATAATGCCTATCGACAACATTAACGCTAATAGTCTTTTGCTTTTTTTCATTGTTTTGTCTCCTCTTTTCGTAATTGCATAAAAAATTGTTGTAATTCTTTCCTCCTCTCGTTTTTTGGTTAGCCTTTGACAGACCCTATCATAACACCCTTTACAAAATATTTTTGTATAAAAGGGTACATTATCATAACAGGTACCGAGGCTACAACTATCAGTGAATATTTAAGCAGGTCTGCCATTCCCTGCAATGCGCGCAATGATTCGGGATCAAGCCCCACCATATCTGAAAAGTCCAATGTGTTAGCAATTAGAATATCACGAAGTATTAATTGTAACGGATAAAGTGCCTTATCCTGCAAATAAATCATCGCATTAAAGAATGCGTTCCAATGTCCTACCGCATAGTATAGAGTAATTACGGCAATAACTGCTTTTGACAGCGGTAACACCATCTTCATGAAAATACCGAACTCTCCTAGCCCGTCTATGCGTGCGGCTTCAATGATTTCGTCCGGAATTGTGCTTTTAAAAAAGGTTCTGGTAATAATTATATTGTGTACCGATATCCCTGCCGAAAGAATAAGTACAAGCCGAGTGTTTAGGATGCCGAGATTGGACATCAGAATATAGTTCGGTATAAGACCACCATTGAAAAACATTGTAACCATGAAAAAGACGGTGAAAATATTGCGGAATTTAAACTCTTTTTTTGACAGCGGATATGCGGCAAGCACCGTTAACAACACGTTAAACGCCGTTCCGACCGTCGCATAAAACATACTGTTCATAAAGCTCGGTATGACATATTGATGGTTGAAGACTTCACGATAGCCATCTAAAGAAAATTCTACCGGTAAAAGCATTACCCTACCGCTTGTGACAGCCGCCGAGGAGCTGAAAGAAGAGCTTATAACATGTATCAACGGCAATATGGTAATCACCAACACAAAACTCAAAATCAGATATACTCCAAAATCAAACAACCTGTCTGCACGGCTACTTTTTATATTTTTCATACTTATGATCATTCCTTTCTCAACGATTGTCCATCTTTGCAACGGCCATGTAAAAAGCAGGGGGGGCATTTCGCCTTAAATTCACAAAAACCCGGTATTCTTACCATAGCGAATTATCGCTGATTTTTCTTGAAATCTGGTTGACTAAAACTATTAATGCAATATTTATTACCGAGTTAAAAAGACCGATTGCAGTCGAATACGAATAATCGGGGAAGGAGGAGTTAAGACCAATTTCGTATACATAGGTCGAGATTATCTCGGAGGTTTGAAGGTTGGTAGGTGTCTGCATTAGGAAAACCTTCTCAAATCCCACATTCATAATTTGTCCGCTTCGCAGAATTAAAAGTGTCACAATTGTTGGCATGATGGAGGGGATGTCAATATGCAGTATTCTTTTAAACTTTCCGGCGCCGTCTACTATCGCCGCTTCATGTAGGCTTGGGTCAACCGAGGAAAGTGCCGCTATATATATGATTGCACCCCAACCGGTGTTCTGCCAGACATCCGACCAAACGTATATATGTCTGAAATATTCAGCATCACCCATAAACATTATGCTCTCGCCGCCAAACATCTCGATTATCATATTAACAACGCCAAACTTGGTGTTAAAAACCTGAAACATTATACCTACCAGGACAACAACCGAAATGAAATGTGGTGCATAGGTAACCATCTGAACGGTTTTTTTAAATCTACTTGATGTACAGCTGTTTATAAGTAGTGCTAAAATTATCGGAATAGGGAACCCTATAATAAGTTGATATAGGCTGATAACCAATGTGTTGGTCAAAAGTATCTCGAATTTTGGGTTGCCGAAGAATTTTGCAAACTGTTCAAAGCCTATCCATTCACTACCGAGTATACCATCGACTGCTCTAAAATCTCTAAATGCAATCTGAACTCCGTATATAGGAACATAGTTAAAGATGATTACATATGTAACAGGCAGCAAAAGCATCAACAGAAACACGTAATTTTCTCTTAAAATTTTCGATACGCTTTTCTTGTGGGGAATAGTATTATTTTTCACTTTATTTGCAATTTTCACTTGCGTTCCCTCGTTGGAAATTACTTATGTAATTATAATAGTGCCTTTCCAATATAAAATCCAGTGTATAATAGACTTAAAAGGCGGAAAAAAAGGATTTGGGCAGTTTTTAACGGTGATGTCTCTTTTTTCATTTGTATATGCAATAAAAAAAGATCGTACAATATATGTTCTGTTCAGATAACCTACAAATCACCTCGAAAGCGGTTGATTATTATGTGATATTTTGTTAATATTTTAATATGTAATGTATAGAAAGGAGTTAACCGAACAGCTGTATATGCGAAGCTTCGCATATAGTTTTTATCACCGTTCGGTTAAAAATGAATGAAAAACAGATGGTCGGACAAACTAAAAAGCAATTTTTTTCGAAAATCATTTATGCTGATATTGGTATCGCTTATTGTGATTTTTGTGGCTCAACTTGCAATTCTTTTCAGCCTTCGAAGCACAATATATGATAACAATATGCAAAAACACAATCAACTTGCAACAGAAAAAACTATCGCTCTTGATCGGTCGCTTTCCGATATACTGAATTCAACTGCGGCCATCTCACGAAACCCTCAGCTGTTGGAGTTCTATTTTTCTAACGAGTATGACAGCAGCAAGATATATCAAGAAGCGTGCAATGTCGGCGATTATCTTTTTGATCTTGTAATAGTTAACGATGTGGTGATGAAATACATAGTATACCTGGGCAGTAAAGATGTGATTATTGCCCCCGACTTTGCCACCGTGAACACCGAACGGTATTTTTCATCCACTATGTTACATGATGAAATAAGCTATTCTGATTGGGTGACACCGAAGTTTTATGATGATAAGCTGAACATAACGTTTGTCAACCCAAGCAATACCGTCTCTGGCACAAAAATGATTATAACAAGGCCGCTGAATGTATTTATTGATAAAAATGATAACAGTTTTATCGAGGTTAGTATCGATTTTTCGGCGCTTTCGCTGATATCGCAATTTTCTGCAGATTATACCGCAATGATGATTACGGACGAATCGGGTAATATATTGTACGGTAGTAACGCAGGGGTATTACAGGCTTACACGGATGAGACAATGGACTCCGGTATGAATTTTTTCAACCTTGATTCCTCTATTCTGCCTATAAGCTACGCTTTTGCATTTGAAAGCGATCCGGCCATCGCCGTAATTGATACTCTTTTCGTCGCGGTGGTTTTAATTATCATTTTACTGTTTTTGCTATTAACTATCGGCCTGATAGTAAGTAATATTGCAATAAAAACATATTTGAACGAGGTCACTGCACTGCTCAATGTCTTTGATGGTGCAAAAGGAAATGACCAGCTTGGCGTAATAAAAGAGTCTATTTCGGGACTGACTCAAAGCTATTCCGAGCTTAACGCTGAGTACAACCTACAGGTAAATCTTTTGCGCTCAAATCTAATCACCCAGTTGGTGCATTCCTCGCTTAATACCGAAGCAGAGGCAGTCGAATATGTAAAAAGACTGCAATTCGAACACCTTATCACCAAACATTATATCGTAGTTTGCGGAAAAATACCCTATGAAGCTTCAATCACATCTGCCAAGGATATAATTATATATTGCAAGAAATTATTTCGTAAGTACGGCTATGTTTCCTATATGCAGCCGCTGGTTAACAATCGTTTTTGTATCCTTATCGGCAAAGCTAACAAGTTTGATGCACATGATATTGGCAAACCACTTGCCGAGATGACAAAGGAGGTGCATAACATGTTTGATTTTCGACCATTGTTAGTTGTCGGAACACCTTTCAGCTTCATTAGTTATCTACAGGTAGCATATTATCGAGGTCTCAGCATTTTGGACGACTCTAAAATCCAAAATGAAACCAATATTATATACATTTCATCGGTGGAATCTAACGCAAACAACTTTTGTATACCTATTGAAATAGAGGGTACCATACTCACCCTAATGCAGATAGGAAATTTTGACAAGGTAGAAAAGATTTTCGACGACATATTTATCGATGCAATTCCAAATGGTACCACTTTGAATCTCACTAGCGAACTTCGTGCACTGCTGATCAAAATAATTTATACTACAATCAACAGCGACAAGGATAGAACGCTACATTTGCAGAGGGTTACATATGTGTTCGATGCCGATTCCTTTGAACATGTTTTGTCTGAATTTAAGAAACAGATAAAAGATATTTGTGAGCAGATAGAAAAGAAAAAGTCTACAAAACAGGAAAATCTGGTGGAGAATGTTCGAGATTTTATCGCTACCAACTACACTAACCCCGATATGTGTCGTTCTTTTATTTCTGATAAATTTGATATCAGTGAAAAGCATCTGTCCCGCCTTTTTAAAGCGGTTTATAACGAAACCATCATCTCCTATATTGAGGATTTGCGAATGAAAAAAGCTATTGAATTTATTATGGAAGATAAGCTGAATATATATGATATTGGCTATAAGGTAGGATTTATAAATCACAATACCTTCTATAAAGCGTTCAAAAGGAAATATCTCATAAGTCCATCGGAATATCGTGCCCAATTTTATCAGAAAAACGATGATGAATAAAATTCTTCATCATTTTATCTGAAGATTTATATTTCTCTCGCATAGCAGAACAACTAACACCACGCCTATAATCGTAATATGAGGGATAGGCGAGGATAACAAATATGTTATTCCGGTAACTGCGATAATCGGGCCTAACGGTGCCGGCAAAACCACCTTGATAAAATGTTTGATGGGCTTTTTAAAGTTCAATACCGGAGAGGTTGATATTGAGGGGTTGCAATCAAAATCTTATAAAGATTTTTGGAAGTTAGTCGCTTATGTACCTCAGGCAAAAAACGGATTGCAAAATCAACCCTTGTAATCGGTAAAAAGGGTTGGTAGTTTGGTCCGACGGAGGAGATAGTAAGCGAAGACAAGGTGAGAGAGTTTTTTGGCATAGAATGCAAAATCATTGAGCTTGATGAGCAGTACAAGAGCACGAAGGGGCTTGTTGCCATCGGCATCTCAGACTAACCATCATTGCCTCGAATACTTCGTATGTCTTTATGGTGCAGCGATTGATTAATTTATACGCCTTATTTGGCTACATCGGATTATCCGGTGTGGTTTTTTATTAAAGGATATATTGATTTTCGTTTTACAAACCATGCAATAAAATAACTCGGTAATTCCTCATGTCATAAAGTTAAAAAAATGTTTAAGGCTTGTATTTATTTAATAATTGAAATATAATATACCCAATGGGTGTATGTTTTCACTACCTGAGGCATTTGCTGAAATCAATGTGCCTGTAATTTTAAAAGAGGATATTCAGCAATATTATGTCGGAGGCAGTTGTGCTTATGAAGCTTAGATTGAGTAGCATTTTATTAATATGGGCGGTATTGTTTTGTGTCGTTGTTGCCGGTTTATCTACCTTTATTCTTAATTTAATCATGTCTCAGGAGGTGGACGATGGTGTACGCGAGGCATATATCGGTGGATTAGAGCAGATTGCAATTTCTATGGAGGATAATTTCCATAATCTTTCTACCTTTTCCTACCATTTCACCCCATACAGTGGAATAGGGGAGCAGATATCTACATATTATTCTACCGAAGAAATTTACGAAAAGAAGACAAGTCGTGAAGCTATTATAAACGAACTTGGAATTTTATTATTTGTAAACCATAATATTAGCCTCGGCGCCCTTTATAACACCTTGAATATGCAGGACATTTTAAGCAACCACTTATTGGAAGGTGGGGTAGAGCTTATGGATGGCGAGATGCTACTGCAACAAAATCAAATATCATATTTTTTACCAAAGCAGAGCATCACAACCTACAGTAATCGACCGGTATTGTCCTCCATTTATGAATATAGGTTAACCGGTGCAAGCGAGCAGATAATAAAGGTTTACGCTGAAACATCTTTTGAAAACACACAACGACTAATGGAAAGCACACTTTTTCCCGAGCAGATGACCCTGTTGATGCTAAACGAGGACATGCAGGTGATTCTATCTGAAAATGAAGAGCTGTATTCAATAGGAACAGAGCTAAATATTCTTTCGAAGGAGCAGTTTGGAGAAACCGAAAGCTTTACCTATTATCAGTCCATCAACAATCAAGGATGGCGTTTTGTCGGAATTATAGACAATGCCGATTCAAACGCAATAAAGATGGCACAAATGCTTAAGTACTTAGCTGTATTTCCTGTATTTATGTTGATTGCGGTAATATTCTGTTTTATTGTTTACCACCTTGTAAATCTTCCTTTAAGGGAGTTTTACTATGGCATTGCTCATCTGGAGCAAGGGGATTTCTCCACAACGATACCCTACACCGGCCTTTATGAAATCGACACACTAAACGGACAGATTAACCGTGCTAAGGCTACCATTAATAATCTTATTCAGGATGTGAAAAAATCAGAAAAACAACGTAGTGAAGCACAGATAAGTAAACTCAGGTCTCAGATTAATCCTCATTTTTTGCTCAATACTCTTAATACTCTTCGCTGGTGTGCCTTATCGAGTGGTGAACAACAAATAACTAACATTACTACCGATCTTACCAAGATGCTGTCGTATAATCTACGTAACGATAAGAGCACGGCAACCCTTGGTCAGGAGTTGGACGTTACCGAAACCTATTTAAGGCTTCAGCAAAACAGAATAGATTTCACCTATAGATTAGTTAATAACTGTGGTGATGCGGTTTTAGAAATGACAATACCGAGATTTATTCTTCAGCCGTTGGTAGAAAACAGCATCCTACACAGTAAAACCGAAGCTTTGCATATAGAGATACAGCTTGAGGCGACCGAGCATAACATACTTCTTCACGTGATAGACAATGGTGGTGGAACCTCTCCTGAACAGCTTGATAAATTAAACGCATTAAACTATCAGCCGGGTAACAGCTCCATTGGTGTAGCGTTTGTGGTAATGGCTATGAACGAGCACTATAATAAAACCGGATATGTTTCCTTTGCTAATAACGATATCGGTGGTATGACCGTAACGATGACACTGCTATAAACGGAGGTTAATTTGATAAGAGTGCTAATAGTCGATGACGATAAGCTGGTAAGACTCGGACTTATCACCGCAATGCCTTGGGGTAAGCACAATATGGAGGTGGTTGGCGATGTGGGTAGTGGGCAGAAGGCTATCGAATTTATCGAAAATAATGAGGTTGACTTTGTTTTAACCGACCTTGAAATGCCGGGTATGTTTGGTCTTGAACTTTTAAAACAGCTGCGTGCAAGAAAATCCGATCTGTTTTGCGCCGTACTTACTATGCACCAAGAGTTCGACTACATTCAGGAGGCATTGAGGCTTGGCGTTCTGGACTATATAATTAAAGCCGACCTTGGCAGAGAGGAATTTGATGACGTGTTGGGTCGTCTCGCACAGCGCATAAAAAACTCCGAACCAGCTACTAACCCCCAAACACAAGATGAAGCGCCGACAAGTGAAATTCATAAATGCATACTTCGTGCTGTCGATATTATTAAAACCGAGCATAACAGCCATCCCACATCTACCGAGATGGCCAAGAGGGTAAATATGAGCAGAAGCTATTTTTGCACCTGCTTTAAACAAATAATCGGCGAATCTTATAACAGTTATTTTAAAACAACACGTTTAGAGCGAGCAAAAAAGCTGCTAAAAACCACAGATAAAAGTGTTGCATGGATAGCCTACGAAACCGGTTACGCAAATGATAAATACTTTTCAACGATTTTTAAGGACTACACGGGTATATCTCCGTCGGAATATCGCAAAGAAGTATAAAGTATAATTTAAGATTTCGGGTTCGATTTTGTTTAATCACGAAACAATTTCAAACCCGATTTCTTAGTTGTGTAGAACAAAATCGCACAATCATTGTACTATTTATGAACTATAATTGTGTAAAATGTGATATTATACTATTATCGCAACAAACAATACACATTAACTGAGGAGGAAATGTACATGAAGATTAAAAAAATGTTAGCACTTTTCTGCTCGGCTGTAATGCTAATCAGCGTGTTTGCAAGCTGCACACAGGCTGATGAAAGCACTGCAACCGACACAGATGCACCGGCAACAGAGGATACCACGCCAAGCGGTGATGGCGAAGCAGCCGATATGGCGGCAGACCCTTTTTACAAGTATCCGGAAACGCTTAATATTGAAATTCCGAGACTACTTGACCCTAACGCAACATATCCCGAGGGTGACGACATTACCAATAACCAGTACACTCGTCTTATCGAGGAGAGACTAAACATCACCTTTACCTCGGCATGGGAAGCGGCACCCGGTAACGATACCACACAAAAGGTCAACCTTGCAATTGCAACAAACGACCTACCGGACATGATGGTGGTTAACGAGACACAGTTCCGTGCTCTTATCGCCGGTGACCAGATTATGCCGTTACAAGATAGCTACAACGCCTATGTTTCCGATGCACAGAGAACCATGCTTGATTCCTCCGAGGGTCGTGCCCTTGATGCTGTTACCGTAGATGGAAACATGATGGCTATACCGGCATTGAACGTTCCGGACAACGCATACGGACTTGTATGGGTACGCAAGGATTGGCTTGATGCGCTCGGTCTTGAAGGTCCTAAGACTATGGATGATGTTATCAGCATTGCAGAGCAGTTTATGAGCGAAGATCCGGGCAATGTTGGCGACAACATTGTTGGTATCGCTGCCCCTGCTAACGGACAGAATTTATACGGACACTTTTTAAGCCCGGCTCCGGGTAACGGAACATTTGACCCATTCTTTACCGCTATGGATTCCTATCCCGGCTGGTGGATGGAGCAGGATGGTGAGGTTGTTTACGGTTCTATTTTACCCGAAACAAAGGATGCGTTAGCAGTACTCGCCGACATGTATGCAGACGGACTTATCGACCCACAGCTTGGTGTTCGTGAGGATTCAACCGAGGCACCTATCGCAGGTCATACCGGTATATTTTGTGCTCCTTGGTGGAGTGGTTATGGCTTTATCAAGCCATCACTTGCAAACGACCCGACAGCAAACTGGCAGTCCTATGTTCTTATGAACGATGAGGGTGTTTACAACTCTAAAATTACACCGGTAGCAGAATCCTACCTTGTTGTGAGAAAGGGCTACGAGAATCCCGAGGCTGCAACAATTCTAACCAATCTGCAGATTGTTGCCGAGAGCGAAGTTGATGTAGGGGCACTTACCGCTCAGGTTACACCGCTACGTTTACCGCAGGCAGCTTATGACGAAGGTTTCTTCTCGGTAGAGGCACTTAGAGGAATTCTTGCAGGTGATGTAGACCCTTCCGAGTATGCAAAGGAAGAATATCTCCCCTATAAGTTATTAGCCGGTGACGCAGAGGCCGTATTGCCAACAATTATCGACCCAACCGCTCCACTCGATATAGAGAATTGGGATCGTGAAGCAGCTCCTGAAGACTTGCCTCGCCTAATGTCACTGTTGTTAGGCTCCGCTACGATTGTTGACCATGACATAGAGATCGTACCGAGTTTAACCTACTCTCCCACCGAGACCACCGACACAAAGTGGACAGCACTTAAAAAGATGGAGGACGAGCTGTTCTTTAAAATTATCGTAGGACAGGAATCCATCGATGCCTTCGACCAGTTTGTAACCGACTGGAAAGCACAGGGCGGTGATGAAATCACAGCCGAGGTTGCGGCACTTCAATAACTCATAGATTAATTCGCTAAGGGAAGTACCGTTTACATGTACTTCCCTTTTGTTTGTAGAGGTAATAAGTTGATGAAAAACAAAAAAAATTATCCTATTTATGCTATTATGCTGGCGCCGGGTTTGCTTTGGCTGTTGTTGTTTAACATTGTTCCCATGTTTGGTATTGTAATGGCATTTCAAAACTTTTCTCCGGGACTTGGCATCTGGCGCTCGGAATGGGTTGGTCTTGACAACTTTGAATATATGTTTCAAATTCAGGACAGCAGAAGCATATTTGTAAACACCATAGTAATCTCTATCGGTAAAATGATTGGCAATCTCGTGTTTCCACTGGTTTTTGCGTTACTGCTAAACGAGGTTAGACTTTTAAGGTACAAAAAAGCGATACAAACAATAGTTTATCTGCCCTACTTTATTTCATGGGTTATTCTCGCCGGCATTATGCAGGATGTTTTTGGATATACCGGTCCTGTCAACGATTTTTTTGAGGCTTTGGGCAACGAGAGAATTGTGTTTTTAGGGCAGGCAGACATGTTTAGACAGTTTGTTATCGGAAGTGATGTTTGGAAAAACTTTGGATATAACACCATTATTTTCCTTGCGGCTTTAACATCTATCGACCCAACTCTCTACGAGGCGGCGGCAATAGACGGTGCGGGACGTTGGAAACGTATGTTAAATGTAACGCTTCCCGGCATATCTATCATGATTGCAATGGTTGCAATTTTAAGTCTTGGTAGCGTTTTAAATGCCGGCTTTGACCAGATATTCAATCTGTACAATCCCTTTGTCTATTCTACCGGTGACATAATCGACACATGGGTTTACCGAACCGGTATCATTAATCTACAGTTTAGCCTTTCCACCGCTGTTGGTCTGCTAAAATCGGTTGTCGGATTTATAATGATTACTATAGGCTACACACTGGCATATAAATTTGCCAACTATCGAATTTTTTAAGGGGAGGAAGTTTGAAAACAAGTTTTCAAACACAGAGTTTTGTGCCTTTCAAACGAAAAGCGTTTGAATTTCGCCACAAATGAGGCGAAACCGGACAAAACATCAAGAAAGGAATGGTCATAAAAATGTTAAAGAAAAAACACAATACCGTTAAAATTTCAAACTCCCCGGCATATCTCGAGAAAACAATCGGCTCAAGAATTTTTGATGCTGCAAATTTTATAGTTTTAAGTATAATAACACTTTCTTGCATACTGCCGATATGGTACACCTTTTGTGTGTCGTTAAGCAGTAAAGCGGCGGCAGAGGGCGGTCTTGTTGGTCTTTGGCCGATAGATGCAACGTTGGCATCCTATATTGAGATTTTGGATGATGTCCAATTTTTTGATGCCTTTGGCGTTTCGGTAATGCGTGTATTGCTTGGTACCGTGGTTACAATAGCAATAATTCTACTTATGGCATATCCACTATCTAAAACTAAGATAGAGTTTCCGGCACGCAACGTAATTATGTGGCTACTGGTTTTTTGCATGATGTTTAACGGCGGTCTTGTACCCTGGTTTATGACCATGACCAACATCGGTATGCTCAACAACATTTGGGGTCTTGTGCTTGGTGGCGGAGTTCCTGTGTTTAACGTTATTCTGGTTATTAACTTCTTCCGCAACATTCCAAAACAGATAGAGGAGGCGGCTGTTGTGGACGGTGCAGGCCCGTGGGTTATCCTATTTAAAGTCATAATTCCCATCTCAAAGCCGGTAATCGCAACCGTGGCACTGTTTACAGCTGTAATGCACTGGAATGAGTTTTTTAACGGACTTGTGCTTAATACCGATTCGTCAAAATATCCACTGCAAACCTACATACAGCAGCTGGTTGTAAACACCAATGCTGCCTCGCTAACGGTGGAGGAGCTTAAAATGCTAACCACCATGTCTAACCAAACGTTAAACGCAGCTAAGCTTTTTATTGCAATGTTGCCGGTGTTGGTTGTGTATCCGTTTTTACAACGATATTTTGTAACAGGCATTACGCTTGGTTCGGTTAAGGAATAATTTTTTAGAAAGGCTTGTTTTCATGGACAGAAATTGGAATTTAGAAAGAGAAAAATCAGCTATCTGCTCTGCGTCGAAAAAGATTAACAAAAACATCAAAGAAAGAGGAATAGGTCAACTTAAAAGGGCAAACGGAATGGCATTTAGCACTACTGACCTGCTCACAGGTTACTGCTATGGTGAGTTCTATGACTGGGATTTATACTTTGAAAACATTTATCTCTCATACTTTGGTGTAAAAAACTACTGCCGAAATAATGTAGAGGTGTTTTTGGACAGACAGCTGAACTCCGGCTTTGTCGCAAGAACTCTTGTAGAGCCGCGTTGGCGACAACACTTTAAACCCTTTTTAGCACAGACCGTTCTTTTAGGGTATAAGCAGGGACAAAACATCCTATGGGTTAAAGAAAAATATTACAATAAATTAAAAAAATATCTTGACTATTGGTTTTGGTATTGCGACCATGACCGTAACGGGCTGCCGGTTTGGGACTCTGCCGACCATACCGGTATGGATAATCAGGATCTGCGTGGTGGAGCCATTTACTCCGAAATATGCGAGGGAGTAGACCTTGCCTGCTATCTCTATCGAGAACTGAAGGCTATGGAGGTTATATCTGAGTTGCTCGGAAACATTGATGACAAACATGACTTTGCAAAGCAGGCATCAGACCTTAAAGACAGGGTAAACGAGCTACTTTGGGACGAAAAAGATGGCTATTACTACGACCGTCACGAGCGCACCGGCGAGCTTATTCGCTATAAATCGGCATCATCTTTTGCTGTATTGTGGGCAGGAATAGCTACCGAGGAACGCGCAAAAAGAATGGTAGAAGAGCATGTGCTAAATCCAAACGAGTTTTGGCTTGAGTTTCCGGTAGCATCATGGGCAAAAACCGAAGAGGGTTATTATCAGCAAAAAAAGGGACGTGAGTGCACATGGATGGGTGCATGCTGGATACCTATCAACTACATGCTTATGCACGGATTGGCTGACTACGGGTATAAAAAAGAGGCAATGGAGCTTGCCGTAAAGTCCTATAACATGGTGACTTCTGAGGACGAAGTTAGGGAATACTACAATGCCGAAACAGGGATAGGTCAGGGGATAAATCCTTTTTGGGGATGGTCGGCACTTGGTCTGTATATGCCGATGGAGCTTACCGAGGGGTATGACCCGACCCTGCTTAATTCCGACAAGGCAAGACCCCTTGCAACCGAAAAGCTTGAAATGGAATTTTAGCTAACAGAAAGGAAATGAAATGAAGTTTAACGACGGATACTGGGAACTTAAACCCGGTGTACAGCGTACCGATGCGATACAAATTCGAGAGGTGAAAATAAAAGACGACTGTGTATATATCTACATAGTTGGCTATAAAGAGGATATCCGTGCCATAGGGTTGCCGGTACTGGAGTTGTTTATCTCTTCACCTTTACCGGACATTATAAGAATTAAAAGTTACCATCATATGGGTAGCAACGATAACGAGCCGCAGTTTAAAATCAAGGACAACTGTGAAAGGCTGAATGTGACACAGCAGGGAGATATTATTACAATAACCTCCGGAAAAACAAGCCTTGTAATCGATAAAGCACAGGTGCTGTTTGAGTATAAATACGAGGACAGACTGCTTACAAGAATTGCAAAACACAGCGGAAGAACCTCTCTCAGCACCATGAAAACACCACAGGGTGCATTTATGCGTGCCAGGTTAGAGGTGGATCTTGATGAAAAGATTTACGGCCTCGGCGAACGCTTCACCCCGTTTGTCAAAAACGGGCAGGTCGTAGATATCTGGAACGAGGACGGTGGAACAGGCTCCGAGATAGCCTATAAAAATGTACCGTTTTATATCACTAACAAAGGGTATGGCGTATTTGTAAATTCCACCGACCATGTATCCTACGAGGTTTGCTCCGAGGCGGTAACAAATGTACAGTTTTCGGTAGAGGGCGAAAAGCTGGATTTTATGGTTATCGGTGGCGATGATATGAAGGGTGTGCTTAAAAATTACACCGACCTTACCGGTAAACCGGCACTGCCACCTGCATGGAGTTTTGGCCTATGGCTAACATCATCCTTTACCACCTCCTATGATGAGGATACGGTAATGAGCTTTGTCGACGGAATGGCAGAACGTAACATTCCGCTACATGTGTTCCATTTTGACTGTTTTTGGATGAAGGAGAACGAGTGGTGTAACTTCACCTGGGACGAGGATATGTTTCCGGATGTCGAGGGTATGCTCGGCAGAATGAAAAACGATAAAAATCTAAAGATTTGTGTCTGGATTAATTCCTACATCGCACAAAAATCACCGCTGTTTTTAGAGGCAAAGGAGCTTGGATACCTGCTTAAGCGTGCAAACGGCGATGTTTGGCAATGGGATCGTTGGCAGTCCGGCATGGGACTTGTAGACTTCACCAACCCAGGTGCATACAAATGGTATCAGGATAAGCTGCGTGTACTGCTCGATCAGGGTGTGGACTGCTTTAAAACCGACTTTGGCGAGAGAATTCCAACCGATGTGGTTTATTACGATGGCAGTAACCCAAAACAGATGCACAACTATTATACCCAGCTATATAATCAATGCGTCTTTGAGCTGCTTGAAGAGTATCGCGGTAAAAATGAAGCCTGCCTGTTTGCACGTAGCGCAACAGCCGGCGGACAGCAATTTCCTGTACACTGGGGTGGGGATTGCGCCTCCTCCTTTATATCCATGAGCGAATCTATTCGCGGCGGTCTTTCACTCTGCATGAGCGGTTTCGGTTTTTGGAGCCATGACATCAGCGGTTTTGAGGGCACAGCACCAAGCAGTGTATATAAACGCTGGGCGGCATTTGGTCTACTTTCGACCCATTCACGACTGCACGGTGCAAATTCTTATCGTGTGCCATGGTTATTTGGTGATGAGGCTGTTGATGTGGTTAAATTCTTTACCGAGTTTAAGTGTAGCCTAATGCCTTATCTATACTCACAGGCGGTTTATACCCACGAGGTTGGTGTGCCGGTTATGCGTGCAATGGTTTTGGAATATCCCGATGACATGACCTGTGGCTTTTTGGATCGCCAGTATATGCTGGGTGACAGTATTCTTGTTGCACCTGTGTTTAAAGAGGATGGAAATGTAGAATATTATCTGCCAAAGGGTCGATGGACAAGCATTTTGACAAACGAGGTCATAGATTCAACCGGTAGCTGGTACAATGAAAACCACGGCTACATGTCATTACCGTTAATGGCAAAGGAAAATACCGTCATAGCCCTTGGCAATGAAAATCAAACACCGGAATACGATTATACAAGCTCGATAACTCTGCACATCTATGAGCTGAACTCCTGTGCAGGCACAACGGTTTGTAAGGTTGACGCAAGCAAAGCGCTAAGCGTAGACGCTCAAAGGTGTGGCGACAAGGTTAGCATCACTTTTGACGGCAATGCGAGTGATGTAAAAGTTGTTCTGCACAATGTAACGGAGATCGACAATCTAATCGGTGCTACCTCACAGGCTACGAGTGTAGGTATACAGCTTAACGTAAATAACGAGCTGTCAGCAGTTACCTATCAGCTAAAATAAAAGTCCTTTGAAATCAAAAATTATAGGCAGTAATCTTTTTTTGATTACTGCCTACATCCTTATCTATTCCCCACGAACAATTCTGCTCACCAGTAGAAATTTTTCATATTCGACACCGGGAGGGCAGCTGTCGCTGTTGGCGAGGATAAAAGATTTCCCCTTCGCAACATTAATTAATTCTTTTGTGCGCGCCTCCAACTCAGCAAGGCTACAGTTTAGTATAAAGGTAGGCTCTAACCCTCCGATAATCCCTACATTTGACGGCAGAACATTAAACGCCTCTGCTATTTCGACATTTCCGGTTGGGGGTGGGGATAGTGATTCAATAGCATCAATATTAGTGTCTGCCATAAGGTTTAATAAATCCTTTACATGTCCACAGGCATGATGGATTAGCAGTTTGTCGTTTTCGTGCAGTATTTTACCCCAGCTTGATATCTCAGGTGCGATATAGTTTTTAAACATGGACGGATTAATGTTGGTTGTAGAGGTGTCTTCGTAAAACAAAAATGCCTCTGGTTTTGACTTAACTGCAAGCTGTATTGTCTCTAAGTTTTTTGCCTGCATAACCTGCAATGTTTCCTCAACAGTCTCGGGAAAATCACAAAGCGCATATGTTAGCTCCTCGGTTCCGCACCAGTGCTCTAAAAGCGATTGAAAAGCGGTTTTGCCCCATGCACCCACACAGGGAACCGATAGACCATCATCGCCAAGCTCGTTATAATAATCATCAGCGAGTGCAATATTATCGGTGATCTCAGTATGTTCGGCCACATAGGACAAAACCTTAAAATCCTCCACCGTTGATACAGGGTGTTCAGTTAAAAACCATGAGTTTGCAGAATCGGAAAAGGTGTAACAACCTTTAAGCTTACCTACCGGAGTGTCAAAACAAAAATGACGCTTGTTACCGGCAATCTGCTCAGAATATCCATTCCTGTTGTTGCCAACACAAAACGGCGCTACAGCACCACGTATTAACGGGTCGGCATTCATTTTTTTCAGATAGGCGAACATACCCTTGCTCTGCTCTTCGGGGGGTAGCATATCAAAATAATATGCTAAAAAGGGAGACCACGCCACCCTATCCGTCTTTAAACCCTTAATTGAATAAATTAGGCGCTGCTTAACCGTCATTTGTTCCATAATAACTCCATGCCTTTATCAAAATTTTCAAGCCGTCAATGTACTATAGTATAATAATATCACTGTGGCAGTGTAAAGTACAGCGAGCATTTCACCAAATAGGGGTAAAATATCACCGTGAGATATATGATTAACATATTAGATGCATCTAACATTCGATGCGATAAAAACTGGAGTTGGGTTTCTGAGCACAACAACTGGAAAGGATACCACTTTTGGTATGTTTACGGTGGCAGTGGTAATATATCTACATCAGATAAGTATTACACCCTAAGAAAGGGCGATGTTTTTCTTTTCGATTTAAAGGACAACCATATCTGTAACCATGACCCCTCAAACCCTCTATGTGTATATACCGTATATTTTCAAGCACCAAATATTCTATCTTCACATATCCTGCAAAAACATGTTCAAGACTCCTGTTTGCTGGGAAACATGATTAAATATATCGTTGAACAATACGAAAGCAAGACAACAAAAAACATTAATGTTTGGTTGGAGGCTGTTTTATCGGAATTTACAAACGAAATAACTGCTCCACATAAGAAACATCCCGTTATTGATATCTTAAATGAGATGCTAGAAAAAAAGCGTGATTATATGCTAACACTTAGAGAGATATGCGATAAATCCGGCTATTCTAAAAACCAGCTTATCCGAATAGTAAAAAAAGAAACCGGGTATACCCCCATTCGTTATCAGATGAACTACAAAATCGAATACGCAAAGTCCCTGCTACTGTATAGCGACGAACCTATAACAGGCATTAGCAGACAGGTCGGGTTTTTAGATTCTAACTATTTCTCCAAGGTTTTTAAAACATATGTGGGAGTTAGCCCTACCGTGCTGAGAAATTCAAACAGTATGGTAGGACTAACAGAGGTAAAATAAGTTTTACACAATCAAAGCCTTACAACGTTGTTTTAATCCCTACTGAACAAACAAATACATACGTAACTATATACGCAATAAGTAAAAAATGATATAATAAACACAAGCAAAAGCCCAACATCTACAACTCTTCTGTTGTTTTGTAGATTATAAGTGTGTACCACCCAAAGTTAGTAGCAACAAGATAGTTTAAAACCGTAATGTACTGCCGAGAGATATCTTCTATCAAATATGTTTAAAGACTTAATTTACAAGGAGAACACCATGTATTGCAGCAATCAATTTATTAAAAAGAACTATAAAAGCATGAGGGCAAGCTCGTACGACGTTACCGGAGCAAACAACGATTCAGTGCCGGTGCCGGCCGGCGAGTCGAAAGAAATATTCCTCGAAGGAAGTGGAATAATAAAGCATATCTGGACTACATTTCTGCATGAAAATTCAAAAGACTATAATTCTCTTCAAATCAAGTTTGAGTTTGATGGTGAGGTAACGGTTGACATGCCACTTGCAGAGTTTTTCGCTCTGCCTGATGGCAACATTCATGATCTCGACAGTGCACCAATTCAGGTCTCTAAAACACATAATCATCCGCTGAAAGACACGTTTGAATCCGTACCGTACCGTGGTGCCATGAATTGTTATTGGGAGATGCCTTTTCTTACCAGCTGTAAAATCACTCTTACAAATTGTGACGTTGTAGATTACAGCTGGTATTACCATGTTGATTGGGAGCTACATAAAACACTGCCGAAAGATATTTTATATTTTCATGCAACAAAGGCGAGCCAGAAAACAGAAACGGTGGGAGAGTTCATAGGGCACGGTGAAACTGATTTTAATGAGGTGCATGTGGGTGATGTTGACAACTATGTTTTTTGTAACATTCATGGCTATATGGGACATTACATGGGCTTGTCACTAATGATAGTTGCTGAGCTTAACTGCAATGGTAGCTGGTGGGAAGGCGATGAAATGCTTTGTATTGATGGTGAAGCATGGCCACCCAGGATTCACGGTACCGGCCTTGAAGATTATTTCGGATTAGCTTATGGCTTTAGGGTAAAGGATTGTCGACCACAGTACGGTATTAGCCATATAGAGAAAAATTCGCAAGACCCAAAGCAGATTGCAGGCAAGTGTTGCATGTATAGATTCCATCTGGACACACCTATTGCTTTTGAAAAGTCGTTTAAAGGCTCGCTTGAGCACGGCCACGCTAATATAACAGATGCATATTATTCAAGCGTTGCATATTGGTATGGAAGAAAAATTTAACAATTGCAGTAATTGTTTATGGAATGTGTTTTAAAAAATATTATTCCATTGTAAAAATACAGGTATAATAAATATCCACCGGCTTAGCCGGTAGTATTTCATATGCGGGCATAGCCCTATATTACTGGCAGCCATTGCAATGGTATGACGGTCTGACATTTGCAAAAGATTGTTACTTGTCACCCTTGAAAGGGTCTTCATACTCCTTCAACGTCAATTGGTCATGTAACTTATCTTCCTCCAATTGTGTCTTGATATATTCTGCGATCTTTTTGGTGTTGTTTGCAGTTGCCATGACCTCATTGCGGCATTTTGCCGCAAACTCATTGTACACCAAAAGGAGCTTTTTTCATTCTCATCGCTAAAGCTTTTTCCGCACCACCGGCACAGCCGGTGGTTTTCATACAAACAAGAAATAAATCCTCCGGTTTTACTACCCGGAGGATTTGGTTATAGCTGAGAGTCTTATTTTTTGCGCTGTACATTTGTTTATTGTTAAGCGCATTATGTACTCACCGTAGCAAACTATAAAATTATATTACTTAATTATCTCCATCGCCCTTGGGCAGGCAACAAAATGCTCGGGTTCGTACTCAAAGAGTTCAGGGTTTTTGGCCGTACAAACATCTGTTGCATAATCACAGCGCGGTGCAAATCTACAGCCTGGCTTTGGTTCTATCGGAGATGTGATTTCGCCTTTAAGGGTAATTCTTTCCCTTTTTGTCTCGCTGTAAACTGCCTCGGGAATTGCCGAGAGTAACGCCTTTGAGTATGGGTGCAGAGGATTTGCAAAAAAGTCCTTCGTCGGTGCGGTTTCCACCACGTTTCCGAGGTACATTACAACAATTCTGTCTGAGATATGCTTAACTACCGAAAAGTCATGTGTAATGAAAATGTATGTTAAGCCACGCTCTTTTTGTAAATCACGAAGCAGGTTAATAACCTGTGCCTGTATTGATACATCGAGTGCGGAAACCGGCTCGTCACATACAATGAATTTTGGATTAAGGGAAATTGCCCTTGCTATGCCTATTCTCTGGCGACGTCCACCATCAAGCTCATGTGGATAGTTGTTGGCAAGCCTACGTGCAAGGCCAACGGTATCCATTAGCTCGAGTACCCTGTTATTTATCTCGTCCTTCGTCTTAAAGACCTTATAAATTTTAAGTGGCTCTGCAATAATATCGCTAACAGACATTCTCGGATTAAGTGAAGAAAACGGATCCTGAAAAATAATCTGCATATCCTTGCGCAAGGCTTTTAAATCTTTTGATTTAGTAACGCCTGTAATATTATTGCCTTCAAAAAAAACTTCGCCGCTTGTAATGTCTGTCAAATGCAGTATAGTTCTGCCAAGTGTGCTTTTTCCGCAACCTGATTCGCCTACAACACCTAAAGTTTCACCTTTATTAATGTAAAAGTTAACCTCGTCAACGGCATGTAGAATTCCACGCGGAGTTTTGAAATATTTACATAATTTCTTAACTTCTAAAATTCTCTCACTCATTTTGCACCTCCGTTGCTATAAAGATGACATGCTACCTTATGGCCATTTTCATATTCAACAGATTTCGGAGATTCTGTTTTACATATTTCCTTACAGTCTTTACATCTTGGGTTGAAATTACATCCAACAGGTAAATTTGCAGGGTCCGGCATAAGCCCGTCAATAGGTATCAAGCGGTCAGAATCATCATGTAATTTAGGGATCGAACCGAAAAGTCCAACCGTGTATGGATGTTTTGGGTCGGTGAAAATTTGTTTTGTCGTGCCACATTCAACTATTTCACCCGCATACATAATGGCTACGTTGTCGCAGGTTTCAGCCACAACACCTAAGTCATGTGTAATTAAGAGCATCGAGGTGTTAAATTCTTCCTTTAAGCTTGCTATAAGCTCTAAAACCTGTGCTTGAATTGTTACGTCAAGTGCGGTTGTAGGTTCATCTGCAAGCAAAAGTTCAGGCTCACATGCAAGCGCCATTGCAATAACAATACGCTGTTTCATACCGCCGGAAAACTGGTGAGGGTACTCAGCATGTCTTTCTGCCGAAATACCTACCATCTCCATCATTTCTCGTGCTTTTTCGTGTGCTTCCTGCTTTGTAATATCGTTGTGAAGCAACACAACCTCTTGAATTTGTTCTCCAACTGTTAAAACAGGGTTTAGCGAGGTCATCGGATCCTGAAAAATCATGCTGATTTTAGATCCACGAATTTTACGAATGTCGTTAGGCGATAGGTCAAGTAAATTTTCGCCATTATATAAAATTTTACCTGAGTATATTTCTCCGGGAGGATCCGGCACTAAGTTTAATATACCAAGTGCGGTAGTTGTTTTGCCTGCACCGGTCTCACCCACAAGACCAAGTGTTTTACCCTTTTCAATTTCTAACGAAATATTTGTAACGGCGGCTACTGTATTTTCTTCTGTTACATATCGAATACTTAAATTCTCTATGCTTAATATTTTATCGCTCACTCTTTTTTCCTTTCTGACTATCTTTTAAGTTTAGGGTCAAGCGCATCACGCAAACCATCACCGAAGAGATTGAGTGCGAAAATTGTTAACATAATTGATAATCCCGGGAACATAACCATGTGGGGATGCTGTGTGAAATATGAGCGTGCCTCAGAAAGCATTGCGCCCCATTCAGGTTCAGGTGGCTGTAACCCAAGTCCGATAAAGCTAAGTCCGGCAGCGGATAAAATTGCACCCGCAACACCCAATGTAGCCTGAACAATCAGTGGTGAAAGAGAGTTTGGTAGGATATGTGTGAAAATTATTCTGAAGTCCGATGCACCGGTTGCCCTTGCCGCTTCAATAAATTCCTGCTCTTTAACCGAAAGAATCGTGGCCCTCACTATACGAACATATGACGGCACCGAGGAAATACCAACTGCTATCATAACATTTGTAAGTCCGCCACCAAATGCAGCAGTAATTGCTATTGCAAGAAGAATGCTCGGTATCGCAAGCAAAACATCCATTATACGCATGATAATGCTGTCAACGTTTTTGCCGTAGTAGCCGGCAAGAGAACCCAAAAACACGCCGATAATCGCAGCAATTCCTACCGCAACAAAACCAACCTGCAACGAAATTCTTGCTCCGTAAACAATACGGCTGAAAATATCTCTACCAAAGTTATCTGTACCGAACAAATTTTGTAGCGATGGGCGCGCAAACTCATTGTCTAAATTAATTTCATCATATGAATAAGGTGCGATAAAATCGGCGAACAATGCACAAAAGACTATTACGCTAATAATTGCAAGGCCTAACATGGCAGACTTATTTCTTCTTAATATTTTCCATGTTTCACCAAGTTTGCTGTAACGCCTTGTTTTAATTTTGTTATTTTTTGTGTTTTCTACTTTTTGTTTAGCCATTTTAATGGACCTCCTAACTTAGCTTGAGAGTAATTTGCTTTAATTCTGGGATCCGCATATGCATAAAGAATGTCAACAGCAAGATTAACAAACGTAAAGATAACGGCTATAAGCAAAACTCCGCCTTGAATAACAGGATAATCACGATTTTTAATGGCTTCAACCATATATCTGCCAATGCCGGGAACAGCAAAGATTGTCTCGGTTAGAACTGCACCGCCAAGTAGTGCGCCAAATTGTAAGCCAACAACTGTTATAACAGGGATCAACGCATTTTTCAGCTGATGCTTCATTATTACAACAGATTCCTTTTGACCTTTTGCCCTTGCGGTTCTAATATAATCTTGCCTATTAACCTCAAGCATACTTGAACGTGTCATTCTGGCAATGATTGCCGCGGTTGATGTTCCTATTGTTACGGCAGGCAATATCCAGTGTGCAGGCGTTGTAAAACCTGAAACAGGCAATATTCCAAGCCATACGGAAAACACAAGAATTAAAACCATTCCCTGCCAGAAGTTTGGCATGGAAACACCCAACAATGCAAAAACCATAGAGGTATTATCAAACCATGAATATTGTTTCGTTGCCGAAATAATACCAACCGGTATTCCTATTGCTACGGCAATAAGGATTGATAGCAAAGCTAGGTTCAGTGTTGTAGGCAAACGGCTGAACAGCTCCTCCGCCACAGGTCTATCTGTACGGTAGGATGTGCCCATGTCGCCTTGCAACAGACCAAGAAGATAATTGCCGTATCTGACTAAAAACGGGTCGTTAAGACCAAGTTCTTCTTCAAGATCCGCCAAAGCTTCTGGACTTGCAACTTCACCCAACATTGCTTTTGCAGGGTTACCCGGTGTAAAATACAGCAATGTGAATATTACAAATGTCACAGCCAGTAATACGGGTAAAACCAGCAGGAGCCTTTTAATGATATAATTTAACAAAAACATACCTCCTAAGGAAAATTGCTTGCCAAAGGTTAGTGGATTATAACTTGTTGCCTATTAAACATTTTAGGAGACTGCAAAAAACAGTCTCCTTTTTGTTATAAATAAGAGCTTTAGTTTTTAACTACGTTTTTAAGAACATGGTGACCAGCGGGATTGTTTACAAAACCTTCAATGTTTGAACGAACGCCTGTAAGGTCTTCACCTTCCCATGTGAATATCCAAGGTGCTTCTTCAGCAACAATTTGCTGCACTTCTTTGTAGTTAGCTTCACGAACAGCAGGATCGTTTGATGTTCTTGCTTCGTCAAGAAGTTCGTCTACCTCAGGTGTTGACCAGAAAGTTCTGTTACCTGCTGCACCATATGTCGACGAGTGGAATAGCGGATATAGACCGTAGTCGGGGTCGCCTGTAACAGTAACCCAACCTAGGATAAACATATCATGCTCGCCATTCTCGGTTGTTTCGAGGTACTTTGTCCATTCAAGAGTTTGAATTTCAACCTCGATGCCAATTTCTTTTAAAGCGCTCTGAACAATAATTGCAACGTCGGCACGCTGTTGGTTACCTTCGTTTGTCATGATTGTTGTTGAGAAACCATCGGGATATCCGGCCTCGGCCAAGAGTTCTTTAGCTTTTTCAACGTCATACTCGTAACCTGTAAGCTCGTCATTGTAAGCCCAAACCATCTGACCGATAGGACCTTTAGCCTGTGAGCCTGCACCGTAGTATACGTTTTCAACGATTGCACTCATGTCGATTGCATGGTTGATAGCCTGACGTACAAGCGGGTCATTGAAAGGCTCTTTTTGTGCATTGAAACCAATGTATGTAGTTGAGAAGTTAGGACTTCTTACAAGGCTTGTTTCCTCGCTACCTTCGAAACGTGCAATGTTTGATGCAGCAATATCATAAACGATATCTACACCGCCTGATTCAAGCTCAAGCATTGCTGTTTCCGGCTCAGGAATATTTCTGATGATAATGTTTTCTGTTTTTGCGCCTTCACCCCAGTAATCAGCGTTTGCTTCTAAAACGATGTTGTCGCCTACGTTCCACTCTACAAGAGTATAAGGACCTGTTCCGACAGGACTTGAACCATAGGAATCGCCGGCTGCTTCAACAGTTTCTTTATCAACGATTGAAGTTGCTGTATGGGCAAGATGGGATAGGATAGGTGCGAATGGGTAAAGCATGCCGATTGTCATGTTGTAATCATCAACTATTGTGATTTTCTCCGGGTCAATAGCGGAAACAATATGTGTAACATCGGGTGATGCAATAGCTCTTTCGATTGTGAACTTTACATCCTCTGCTGTGAATGCGTTTCCATTATGGAATGTAACGCCCTCACGAAGTTTCAGGCTTAATGTCATACCGTCGTCAAGAAGTTCATAGCTCTCAGCTAATCCCTCTGATACGTTCATTTCTTCATCTTGAAAGAAAAGTGTATCATAGATCTGCTTCGAAACTCTTGAACCGGGCTGCTCATTTGCGCCCTGTGGGTCAAGTGATGCAGGATCTGCACCTTGAGAAACGATAAGAGTATCTGATCCTCCTCCACTTGAACATCCGGCTAAAAGGCTAACTGCCATCATAGCCGCAATCAATACTGCTAATAATTTTTTCATTTTTCCCCCTCAATATCTTCGTACTTTTTTGTTAAATCGGTAATATTTGTAGCTGAAATTAGGCCGCATTACCCCCTTATCAAAAACTTACCAGTACCCATTTTACAATAATTTTACATTTATGTCAATACAATCACACAATATACTGCTAAAAATATTACAATATTGTCGATTTATTATGCTATTTACCCTAATCCGAAAACTTTGTGATTGCTACATATAAGGCAAGTGTTTGAAAGTTGAACGGGATGGTGGTTTGGTAATCTCGAAGGTAATGTACTCACTTGACTTCTACAATCGTAAATGAGATAATATTATAGTAAAATCGCTACGGTACGGCATAAGATAGCCGAGCGATTATTTTTTTATAAAGATAAATAATTACAAAAAAACAATTTGCCGGCAGGGTCCTGTGATTTTTAACTTAAAGTATACATCAATATTATATACACCGTCTGTGCACGATTTTCTACCACTCATGCACGATTTTGATTTTTTGGGAAAACCTATGCTATGATAGAGCCTAACAAAGAACAATGTAGCAAAGGAGAGTGTTATGGAGAAAAAGAAACCCGGTTACAAACTGTTCGACAACCTGACATACATCTTATCAAAAATGTGGAACATAGGCAAATTGTCCGTCTGCTTGCTTTTTCTAAAAGCGCCAATCAGCGTCGCAGCATCGTTTCTCGGCATCGTCTTTTCGTCCCAGGTGGTAGCGTATGCGCAGGATGGAAAGTTGCCCGAACATATTATAGTGATGGTGCTGTTGCTGAGTGCTGCACTCCTTGTCGCAACCGTGCTGAACGAATTTTGTACGCAAAAAACGAGTAGTTTCGCGGTGAAGGTGGACAACACCTTTGAAATAGAAATCCCCCGAAAACACTGCGACAACGACTATGAAATTTCGGAATCTGCATCGGGGCTTGACCGCATGGCAAAAGCAATCGGCAACGTCGGCTCGGGCGAATCGCCCATTGGCAAGGTTTCCGGCACGATTTCGGCACTCGCTTCTAATCTTTTCGGCATTCTTATCTATATGAACGTGCTCATCGTATTTCACCCTATCATCCCGCCTGTTATTGTACTCACAACGCTGTTTAGTTTTCTGTTATTAAAAAAAATGGCGGTTTGGAGTTACAAAAACAAAGACCACTGGACAGCGTACGAGCGGAAATTGCGCTACATCCTCGCACGTGGCATCGACTTTTCCACCGCAAAAGATATTCGGCTTTACGGTTTGGGGGAGTGGCTGTACGACATTTTCCGTGACATACTTCACGGACGCATGGCGTGGAGCAAAAAACAACAGCTCTACAATTTTAAGATTGACGGATTGTGTGCCCTTTGTGCGCTTGTCCGTGACCTCGTTAACTATGGATTGCTCGTCTACATCGTGTACACACGGTCGATGAGCAGTGTTGATTTCGTATTTTATTTTGGGGTTATCACCGCATTTTCGACATATGTTAGCAGTTTTGCTGCCGATTTCAGCACGATGCTGAACATCCATTTGGCAGTCAGCGAAATACGTGAGTTTTTAGAGTATCCAAATAAAACAAATCGTGGTGCGGGCCTTCCTTTACCGCAAGAAACGTTCGGGATCGAGTTTAAAAATGTCTCCTTTCGCTACGAAGGGAGCGAACGCCCTACAATTGAAAACCTGACCTTTCGCATCAAAAAAGGGGAAAAAATTGCTATCGTAGGCGTAAACGGCGCAGGCAAATCGACATTGATGAAACTGCTCTGCGGATTTTATACGCCGACATCCGGCGAAATACTTCTGAATGGAAACCCTGTTCAATCCTACAACATTGAGAAGTATCAAAGCCTTTTTTCCGCGGTTTTTCAAGATATTTTTGTATTGCCGTTTTCTATCGGCTCGAACATTGCAGGGGTTGATGATTATGACAAACAAAAGGTTGCCGAGGTTCTAAAATCTGCCGACTTATGGGAAAAAGTTTGCACACTGCCCAATGGGATGGATACGCCTTTAATTAAAACCGTTCAATCGGATGCTGTGGACTTATCTGGTGGAGAAATGCAAAAGCTTGCCCTTGCCAGAGCCCTATACAAGAATGGCAAGTTCCTTATTTTGGACGAACCGACTGCGGCACTCGATCCGATTGCGGAAGGTAAAATTTATGAGCAATATCACAAAATGACGACACATTGCAGCTCTGTTTTTATCTCTCACCGTCTTTCAAGCACACGGTTTTGTGATCGCATTTTGTTATTTGAAGGTGGGAAAATCGTTGAGGAGGGCACGCACGAAACGATGATGAAGCTGGACGGACAATACCGCCAGATGTACGAAATCCAAAGTCACTATTATCGGGAAGGCGGTGTGGAATATGACGCATAAAGATAAACTGCAGTTGAACCTACGTGGCTACAAGCTTTTGAACCGACTTGTTCCTCGTTTGATTGAAACAGCTGTGTTTCAAGGCATTTTTTCCCAAGCATTGCCCTATGTCAACCTTTTTATGTCGGCGAGTATCATCAATGCCATCGTTATGCAGAAACCGCTTGTCCACCTGCTGATGCTTGCCGCAATCACAGCGGCGCTCAACCTCGTGATTGGGATGATCGATGCGGCATTGCGTAGACGTGCGGAACATCTTAACGTGAAACTCTATCAGATGTTGGATGTACCTGTTAAAGATAAGGTGCAACAGATGGACTATGAGCTCCTCGATGACGCAAGCGTGTATGAAGATTTTTTACAGCTAAAAGCGTTGCAATTAACACAAGAAAGGGGCATATTACGCCTGCACGTTCGCCTGAATTCATTGATTAACGGCATTGCCAACTCGCTATTTTCGGTGGGACTTGTGGCTACCGCGTTTACGATGTCCTATGCTAGCGAACCCGGAGTGTGGAAATTTCTTTATTCACCGTTTGCCGTTTTAGTTCTGCTTGTGCTGTTTTTTGCAAACATCTTCCTCAGCTTTAAGTTGAAACAACAATCGGAACGTTATTCGATGAGCGAACTCGGAAAAATGGCGATTGGGAATCGACAGTTTATGTACTTTCTTGACTTTCTCAATCGTTACACCGGGGCAAAGGACGTGAAACTTTATGGCTATAGCGACGCAATTATTTCCTACCTCACACAGTTCAATCGCTACGTTCACGGACTTCTTCATAACACGTTTCAATATCAAATGAAAACAAATATGATTGGACACACCGTTCGGATTGGGACGCAGGCAGTTTTTTATATCTACATCACACTTAAAGCATTATTCGGCAGTTTTGGTGTTGGAAATATCGTGCAATATGCGGGCGCACTGATGAAACTGATTACGGGAGTCAACGAACTCGCCTTCGCCGTCGCAGACCTGAATGCGAACTGCGAAGTGCTCCAGCAGTATTTCGCTTTTTTAGACACTCCGAACAAAAAATATCAAGGGAAACTCGCAGTGGAAAAAATATACTTTTGCGACGATGGCGTAAACGATTATAGAATTGAACTGAAAAACGTCAGCTTCAAGTATCCAAACAGTGACCGCTATATCCTAAAAAATATCAACCTTACCATAGAGAACGGTGTGAAGCTGGCAGTTGTCGGTATGAACGGAAGCGGCAAAACGACGATGATTAAACTACTCACGCGACTTTATGACCCAACCGAAGGTGAAATAACCCTAAACGGAATCGACATCCGAAAGTATGACTACTCGGAGTATATGAGAATGTTCGGTGTAGTTTTTCAGGATTTTAAAATCTTTGCCTTCACACTCGGGCAAAATGTTGCGTGCAGTGTGTCGTATGACGAAGCACAGGTGGTTGATGTCCTGCAAAGAGTCGGTTTGGCTGGGCGGCTTCAAACAATGCAAAATGGTGTGCACACCTGCCTCTACAAAGAGTTTGAGGAGAACGGTGTGGAAATATCAGGGGGCGAAGCGCAAAAGGTTGCGTTGGCACGTGCATTGTACCGAGGCTCACCGTTCATAATCTTGGATGAGCCGACTGCAGCTCTTGACCCTATCGCAGAGTTTGAAATTTATTCAAAATTCAATGCACTCGTAGGAAATAAAACGACCGTTTATATCAGCCATCGACTTTCGAGTTGCAAATTTTGCGACCGCATCGCAGTTTTTCATCAAGGTGAAATCGTTCAGGTCGGCACGCATGGTGACCTGGTTGCGGAGCAAAACGGTAAATACTACGAACTGTGGCAAGCACAGGCACAATATTATGACATTTCCGAGTAGCGGTTATTATACTATTTCCGTTATCTCTATTACATCCTCTATCCTTATTAACACTCCGCCCTCAAAGGCTATTGTTCCCTCAACCGTGTCAAATTTTTTTACTACTCCTTTGCTTGTAACATATTTGCCTCCTGCCTTGACGGTATCCGGTACAAAGTGGGTTATCTCTACATTTGGATGATTTTTAATCCGGTTGAATATATTTGCAAATTTACGGTCAAGAATCTCCTTTTGTGAATCATCAAGCTCAATACGCCTTTCGGTGATCCGCGCAGTTTCCGAGATGGAACCGGCGTGCCCCACCAGCGCCGCAAACGGTGCAAACTGTGCGGCACGGTCATGTACTGACATTGGCACATGCTTTTTTGATAATGGGCGAGACAGCTCTATTATATCGTCGTATTTCATGCCTTATGCCCTCCTATGGTGCTGTTGCGCTCCCTTGCCGTACCCTCCTCCTGAAGGCTCATCCCCTTTACAATGGCATTTTTTCCATATTTTTTTTGAATTTCAAGAACTGCGAGCTGACGGCTTTTTTCACGCTGCAACTCCTTTTCGTCCTGCTTTTTTTCCTGCACCGAAAACAGGTCTATCTGCTCATATTCCTCTGCATTTACAACCTTGTCTTCCGGCAACACATCCCCTGCAACAAGAGTAATTCTTCTTGTCCATAGCTTCGGGTTTATAATACGATCATAAAGAGACAGGGTCTCTGCTATAATTGTTTTTGCCGACGAGGTGTAATACCCCAAACTACATGTGCCGTGGGCGTGTTTTGGTATTTTTCTGCCGTAGTTATCGATTTTTATTTCCCCGTCATATCCGTCCTCTATGTTTTGAATGTCATATCCTACGGTAAGGACAATGCGGTTGGTGGCAAGGCCTTTTTCCACCATATCCAGCACCAGAAGTTCTGCCATCTCATGAACAACAAGTCGTGTGCCCTCATAGTCATACGGAACCTTTAAAACCTGTCCCGAACTTATGCTGTTTGTTTCGGACTTATATGATTTGACATCTGCAATGCCACAGGGTTCATAACCCCATGCATGATCAATTAAAAGCTCGGCATTTACCCCGAAAAGGCTGTATAAAAGCTCCTCGTTGTAGTAGTCATCATTACCACCTAAGGAACACCGAGCGATGTCGCCCATGGTAAAAAGTCCGCACCGCTCCAGCTTTTTTTTATATCCCGAGCCTATTCGCCAAAAGTCGGTAAGCGGGGTGTGTTCCCACAGCTGTTTTTTATAGGACATCTCGTCTAAAAAAGCTACCCTAAAACCGTTTTCGTCCGGCTTGGCTTTTTTTGCCATGATGTCCATTGCGATTTTTGCAAGGTATAAATTACTGCCTACACCGGCAACAGAGGTTATGCCGGTAGCATTCGACACACTATGAATAACAACCCTTGCAAGCTCGGTTGCGCTCAGCCCGTAGGTTTGAAGGTATCCGGTTGCATCAATAAAAACCTCGTCTATGGAGTAGACATGCATATCTTCGGGTGCAAAAAAATCAAGATATATGCTGTATATATCGGTACTCTTTTTTACATATTTAGCCATCTGAGGTGGTGCGATAACATAGTCTATCTCAAGGCTCTTGTCCCTCTTCAGCTCATTATCATCATAGGATTTTCCAGTAAAGGTACGGTTTGGAGTTTTACCGAGCCTTATTAAGTTTGCCTCCTTTACCGTTTTTACAACCTCAAAAAGCCTCGACCGTCCCGATAGCCCATAGGCTTTTAGAGAGGGTGTAACGGCAAGGCAGATTGTTTTGTTTGTTCGGTCGGGGTCGGCAACCACTAAATTTGTTGAGAGTGGATCAAGCCCACGCTCCATACACTCAACCGAGGCATAGAAGGACTTCAAGTCTATTGCAATATATTTTTTATCCATGGCAAAACCATATTTAATTTATTCCTGATTTTTACGTGTCGGAACAAAATTTTGTGCTATTGTTCTTTTGTACCCCTTTGACTTTACGTAGAAAAAGCCGCATACCGAAAAGATAGCTGCACCGATAAAGTTTACTATCATATCCTTCATGGTGTCTAAAAGTCCGATATCAAGATATCCCCCAAGTCCCAACTCTTCACCGTTTATAACAACCTCATCTATACCGGTTATGCTTACAACGGTGTTTGTCTCGGTCTCATCAAGAGCTACCGTGTGGATGGCGTTTATAATGGTATCCTTCTGCATGTCGGTGGCAAATATATAATCCATTCCAAATTCGAAAAATTCCCACACCACCGCAACAGTCATAGAAAAACAGAATGCCATCAATGCCATAAATATCGGCGAGAGATTAAAGGTAAGTCGATCATCGTTATTGAGAATAACTACCATGGAAAATCCGACAGCGGCGGCTAAAAAGCCGTTAATGGTGTGCAACATTGTATCCCAGCCGTTAATTTTTACATAAAATGCATTTATCTCTCCCAGTATCTCAGCGGCAAATATAAATAGAAATATGGTTATCTCCAGTGCCGCAGGGAGCGAAATGTTAGTTTTCACCTGAATCCAGCTTGGAATATAGAAAAGAACAAGTGACAAGAAGCAGAAGAACACTCCCTCATAGTTTCCCAAAAAGAACTGACGCACCATTATTATTATCACAATGGCACGTAATATGCTAAATACAATGAAGGAACTTTTGTGCTCCCTCAACTCAAAGTTTAAAAGTTTACTGAACTTTTCACGAGCTTTCTTTTTTTCATCCTTTTTGTTCCCCATACAGAACACCCCTTTCCAAAACTATTCAACGTATTTTTTGAGAGTCTTAATCGCCATGGCAGAATCCAAAGCAAAGTCATCGGTTTTACCCTCTACACTTATTGTTTGGTCGTATCCCGCCTCCTTTAAGGCGGAAAATAAAACAGAGTAATCCTCACCGTCGGTAGGATATATCCGCCCGACCGGATTGGCAATATGTACATGCTGTAACGATAATCCGTAAAGTTTGATCTGCGGGATAACTTCGACTGCCTCCTGCTCCATTACCATGTGGTAGTAGTCACACAATATCTGAACACTCTCAAGGTTTATCTCCCTTGCAAGTAAGCATGCCTCGGTAACAGAGTTAATAATATTGCTCTCGAGCCGGTTTAGCGGTTCCAACACCACCGTTATGTTATACGGCTCTGCAAATTTTGACATGCGCCTTATAACATTTTTAAGCTGTGATGCACCCTGCTCATATCCTAAATAGCTCGGTATACTTCGTATTTTACCGCTACCCAAAACAAGTTTTTTTACTCCAACCAGCGAGAGGTTGCCCATCATTACCGACAGGTAGTCATCCACCTTAACATAGTCAACCTTGTCACCGATTATATCAATGTCTCCCGGAAAGGCAAGGTTTGCAACCCCGGTGTCTAGCGCATATGATTTAATATTCTCTACAAGATATTTACACTCCGATTCGCTCAGCTGTGCAACCGCAGAGGCGGGTAGTTCGACGTAATCATAACCGGCAGCCGAAAGCTCGGCTATATTATTAACCTCGATTTTATTATTCTGTTTGGCAAAACCTAAGCAACAGCCAAATTTCATAGCTCACCTTAATTATGTCGTTTTTATTCGGTGGTCGTGTCACCGGTATCGACCGGCGGGTCTACAGGTGGGTCTACAGGTGGATCAACCGGTGGGTCTACAGGTGCCTCTGAGCTTGAGCTTGGTGCAGGGCTTGAACTCGAGCTTGGTGCAGGGCTTGAGCTTGAACTTGAACTCGGTGCGGGGCTTGAGCTTGAACTTGAGCTCGGTGCTGGACTTGAACTTGAGCTTGAGCTTGAAGTTGTGTTCGACGAGGAGGAAGAACTCGAAGATGATGAGCTCGACGAGGTTATCTCCTTAAACTTTGCCACTACACTTATATTCTCGGTTTGATCTGTCGGTATTACAACAATGATCGAGGTTGCACTTCCGGAAACATCTCCTGCCGAGACTACCCAGCTGTCAAACTGATATCCGGGCTCTGCCATAACGGTGGCAGCTATTGAAACTGCTGTTCCGGGAGTTCCGACGCCGGAACCGGTGGCGGTACCGCCTTCAGAACCGCTGACCGATATACTGATGCTTGACATGGATTCGGCGGTGGAGGTGTCGTCCGGAACGGTGAACACCGGTTTCGGGAAGAGACCTTCCGGGGTGGGTAAACGATTAGGTACATTATCGAGGGGTTTTGGACGGGTGTCCTCCCCCTCAAAGCTATGTGTGCGGAAATAGTCGATAACTGCTGCTGCCCCTGCCTCGCTGATGTGAATGCCGTCACTCACCATATATTTATTTTGGGCATATCCGGTATTGGGGTCCTTTATCGCCTCCGACCAGTTCAGAAAATCGAGATCCATCTCTTCGGCGAGTTCCAAAAGAGCAAGATTTGTGGATTCTATCCAGTCCATCGAGATGTTAGTGTAACTGCAGCTTGATGTTATAGGAAAGACCGAGGCGATAATTATGTCGGCATACGGCCACTCCTCCTGAATTGCCTCAATGGCGGTCTTGTAGGACTTTTTAAAACTTTCTGTACCCATGCCGGCGTTGTTGGTTCCAAAGTTTATCACCACCCTACGAGGTTGCATCAGTGCAACCGCATCCGGCATTGTCATGTCGCTCATGCCGGAAAAACGAACACATCGCAGGCTGGGGACGCTTGTAATTCCCATACTCTCTATTCCGATGGCATTTTCCATGGAAAGTCCGGTACTGTCACCGTAGGTTATCATGCGCGCCGTGTTGGAGTCGCCGAGAAATACTGTGTCGGTTACATACTCTACTCCGGCGTCAGGCGTCTCTATCAGTAGAGTTCCCTCATACTCGGCACTGACTCGGGAAATTGTATCCTTGTCGAACGTCTCTCTAACAACCGAGCTACTCTGTGTCGAGCTGACGAGTGTTGAGGACTCAACCATCGGCTCCGACTGCACTTCCGGAGAAAATGCAAAGATGACAAGCCATGCCGCCAATATAATAACAATGCTCACGCCGGCAATAGTTATGCCCATCTGTTGTGGGGACAGTGACTGTATAAACTTTATCGGGTCAAATTTTTTTGCTTTCGTCCTTTTTCTTTTATTATACGACATCTATTTTAATCTCTCGCTACATTATATACGTTTTGGTGTATTTTAACCAATTTAGAGTATTATATCACATTTATACATAAAACGCAATCCGAATAGTTTTATAAACTTAATGGTTTTTGTAGGAGCTTAATCCTATTTACGATTCCTGTGAAACGTTGAATTTTTTTTGATAAAGTGTTATACTATTTTAACATAGATTGATTTTAAGGCTTGTATTTGTTTTAAGAAGTAAGAGGTTTGAACTTAATGAAGTTTAGAAAATTAACTAATGCTGAATTTGTTAAATATAAAGATTTTTCAGTGAAAGATTATGCCAGTGATTTAATTAAATCAAAACAGGAAACACAAGAAAATGCCTTATCGAAATCGATATTTGAGTTTGAATCTATACTGCCGAATGGTATGGATACAAATAATAACTATTTATATATGATTATAAATAACCATCAAGAAGAAGTAGGGTTACTATGGTATGGAAACAATTTTGAAGACATGTCTGTTGGATTTGTTTTTGATATAATAATTTTTGAGAATTTTAGAAATCAAGGGTTCGGCTATAAAACCATGAAATTATTAGAGGAAGAAGCATTCTCAAAACAGATTAAATATATAGAATTAAATGTTTTCAAACATAACAGAGTTGCATATAATTTATATGCAAAATTAGGTTACATGGTTAAAGAAGATTTTGATGGAAATATGACTATGAGAAAAACACTTTAATTTATATTATATAAAATTAGCGTGTAAATTTTTTACTACTATATGATTAGTGACTGAAAAGTATATAACTTTTTTTCGTTTATCGTAGCAAAAAAGGTTTTTATATTTCTGTAACACTGTGTTTGTGATATCCTCAAAAAGTTTTATTCAAAAGTATATAATTTTTTTATTTTACAAGTATGAGTATCAATTTACGCTTGCATTGAATTTTCGGCTAACTTAAAAATTTGACAAACGTTAAAAAAAGTTTTATTCAAAAGTATATAACTTTTTTATTTTACAGGTATGAGTATCAATTTACGCTTGCATTGAATTTTCGGCTAACTTAAAAATTTGAC
>CAYJKY010000013.1:0-12137 GCA_964370825.1 uncultured Oscillospiraceae bacterium | reverse complement strand
AAACGTTAAAAAAAGTTTTATACTTAGGCATGATAGTCTTTTTTTAATTGGAAGGGTTTGTTGTGGCTTTACTTGATATATTATTTGGAGATTTTTCCAAGAAGGAATTAAAGAAAATTAATCCTATAGTCGCAGAGGTTGCGGCGCTGGAATCTAAGTATAAGGGGATGTCCTCGTCCGAGCTTTCGGGGCAGACCGAACTGTTTAAAAAGCGGATTTCCGACGGGGAAACACTTCAGCAGATAATGCCGGAGGCGTTTGCCGTTTGCCGTGAGGCGGCTTCTCGTGTTTTGTTTATGCGACATTTCGATGTTCAGATTATCGGCGGTGTTGTGCTGACACAGCGTAGAATTGCCGAGATGAAGACCGGCGAAGGTAAAACCCTTGTTGCAACCCTTGCCGCTTATCTCAATGCACTGGAGGGTAAAGGTGTTCATGTTGTAACCGTTAACGACTACCTTGCAAAGCGTGACAGCGAGTGGATGGGTAAGGTGTACCGTTTTCTTGGACTTACCGTCGGCGTTATTACCCATGGCATGAACAACGAGGAGCGTCGTGCTGCCTATAACTGCGACATTACTTATGGAACAAACAACGAACTCGGCTTTGATTATCTGCGTGACAACATGGTCACCTATAAGGAAAACCGAGTACAGCGCGGCCATCATTTTGCCATTGTAGACGAGGTGGACAGCATCCTTGTAGACGAGGCAAGAACACCGCTCATCATCTCCGGTGCCGGTGATAAATCCAGCGACCTGTATAAGCTTGCCAACACCTTTGCAAAAGGTCTGCGTGCGCACAGGATGGTGGAGATGGACACCAAAGAGGAGCATGACGATACCATCGATTCCGACTATATCATCGATGAAAAGCATAAAACTGTCAGCCTTACCAAAAAAGGTATCGAAAAGGCTGAGCGGTTTTTCTCGGTAGAAAATCTTGCCGAGGGCGAGAGCGCCGAGCTTTACCACCACATTAACCAGGCGATACGTGCCTACGGCGTTATGAAAAGGGATGTGGATTACATCGTAAAGGACGGCGAGGTTGTTATTGTCGACGAGTTTACCGGTCGTATGATGGTGGGTAGGCGCTACAGTGCCGGTCTTCATCAGGCAATCGAGGCAAAGGAGAATGTAAATATTGCGAGGGAGAACAAAACCCTTGCCACCATCACCTTTCAGAACTATTTCAGAATGTATAAAGGGCTATCCGGTATGACCGGTACCGCCAAGACCGAGGCATCCGAATTTTTAGATATCTACGGACTTGAGGTGGTGGAGATACCGCCTAACCGCCCAAACTCTCGTAAAGACCATGAGGACAGCATCTACAAAACCATGAACGGAAAATTCCGTGCTGTGGTGGAACAGGTCGTGGAGTGTCACGAAAAGGGTCAGCCGGTTCTGGTCGGCACAATCACCATCGACCGAAGCGAGCTTATCTCCTCCATGCTCAAAAAACGTGGTGTTAAGCATAACGTTCTAAATGCTAAGTTTCATGAGCAGGAGGCGTCAATAGTTGCCCAGGCAGGTAAGTTTGGTGCAGTTACCATCGCAACCAACATGGCGGGACGTGGTACCGATATTCTACTTGGCGGTAACGTAGAGTTTATGGCCAAGGACGAGATGCATAAAAAGGGCTTTACTCCGGAACAGATTGTGGAGTCCACCGGTCACGGCGACACCGACGACGAGGAAATTTTAGCCGCAAGAGCCGCATTTGAAGAATTTTCTGCAAAACATAAGGACGAGGTTTCAGCCGAGGCGGAAAAGGTCAAGGCGGTGGGCGGTCTCTTTATCATCGGTACAGAACGTCATGAAAGCCGTCGTATCGATAATCAGCTACGCGGACGAAGCGGTCGACAGGGTGATGTAGGTGAAACACGTTTTTACATCTCGCTTGAGGACGATTTGATGAGATTGTTCGGCGGCGAGAGGGTTCAAGGTCTAATGACCACCCTCGGCGTCGATGAAGATACACCTATAGAAAACCGTATGGTCACAAGCACTATCGAGAGCAGCCAGAAAAAATTGGAGGCTCGAAACTTCTCAACCCGTAAAACAGTGCTTGACTACGACGATGTAATGAATTCACAGCGTGAGATTATATACACCCAGCGTGGTCAGGTTTTAGACGGTCAAACGGTTAGCGACAATGTAAAGACCATGATACGTGAAAGCGTGGAGTCACAGGTTGCCAAAAACCTTACCGGTGAGGTTAAGGACGATTGGAATTTCACCGAACTTCGTAGCCACTACCACGGTTGGCTTACAAAGGATGAGGACTTCCATTACAGCGTGGAAGAGCTTGACGGCATCGAGTCGGATGACATAACCGAAATACTGATGGAGCGTGCAAACACCATCTACGACAAACGATATGCCCTTCTCGGCGAGAAAAATATGCAGGAGTTTGAGAGGTATGTTCTGCTTAAAACGGTTGATCTCCGCTGGATGGAACACATCGATGCGATGGATGAGCTGAGACGTGGTATTCATCTGCGTAGCTATGCACAGCGTAACCCTGTTATTGAGTACCGCATCGAAGGCTTTGATATGTTCGACGATATGGTTCAGACCATAAAGGAAGAAACTGCGAGAATTGTTTTAACCGCAAAGCTTGTTGCCGACCAGCCCATTGTAAGGAAGCAGGTTGCCAAGGTGACCGGTGAGAGTGGTGGCGGTGCGGCGGCGCAGACAATAAAACAGCCGGACAGGCGAACAGAACCCAAGGTTGGACGTAACGACCCCTGCCCCTGTGGTAGCGGTAAAAAGTATAAAAAATGTTGTGCCCAAAAGGATGGAGCTGTATAAAGCACAAAAACTACAATTATCAAGCTAACAAAAAGAAAGGGCATGGGCATAATAATGTCGAAATATAAGCAGATAATAATGGGGTACGAGGGAGAGGTTGCCCTAAAGGGACTTAATCGCCGATTTTTCGAATCCTCTATCAGAGAAAATCTCAAACATCGATTGAGGTCGCTCGGGCGTTTTGACATCACCATATCACAGTCCACCTTTTTTATCAGCCCGGAACAGGAGGTTGATGTTAATCTCGCCTATGAGATTGTAAAAGGAACCTTCGGGCTCTCCTCGGTATCCTGTGCATTTATTTTACCGAGAGATTTTGAGCTTATCTGTGCAGAGGTGCCGAAGCTTTTTGAAAAGCAGCTGAGAGCCGCAAAAACCTTTAAGGTCATGGCAAAGCGTGCAGACAAGGATTTTCCGTTAAAATCACCCGAGATATGCTCAGAGCTTGGCGGTGTTATCCTTGATAATTTTGACAATCTTTCGGTGGATGTTAAAAACCCCGAAACGGTTGTATTTGTTGAAATTCGGGATGGAAAGGCCTATCTTCATACCGGCAAGGAAACTGCGGTAGGCGGAATGCCGGTGGGGAGTAGCGGAAGAGCAATGCTACTGCTATCCGGTGGCATCGATTCACCGGTTGCGGCATACCTTGCGGCAAAACGTGGGCTCGCCCTCAACGCTGTACACTTCTCCAGTCCGCCCTACACCTCGGTGAGGGCACAAAAAAAGGTGGAGCGACTTGCCGAAATTGTTTCACAGCACACAGGACCGATAAATCTTGATATAGTTAACTTTACCCCTATCGGCGAACTGCTCCGCAAAAACGCACCGGAGGAGCTACACACCATAATAATGCGTCGAAGCATGGTGAGGATTGCGGATATTTTGGCAAAGAAAAACCGTTGTGATGCACTCATAACCGGTGAGAGCCTTGCACAGGTAGCCAGCCAAACACTTAAAGGACTTTGTTGCAGCGATGCGGCAACCGACATGCTTATATTACGACCGCTTATCTGTCAGGACAAAATAGAGATAACGGCTTTGGCAAAGAAAATTGGCACATTTGAGACGTCTATAGAGCCCTATGAGGATTGCTGCACCATATTTACACCACCGCACCCCAAAACAAAGCCGGAGATTTCCGAGGTTAGCGAGGCAGAGGCAGCAATTTTAAATCTTTACGAGATGGAGCAGGAGGTTTCAGCCTCTGCAGAACACAGATATATCAAATAGAAAGGAAAGTCATGAACAGGGAACTTTTACAAAGTTATGCAACCTTTACAGTGCAGACCGCCGCAGGGGTTAAACCGGGTCAAAACCTGCTTATCAGCTGTGGTGTGCAGACGGCGGATTTTGCCGCAATGTGTGCCGAGGAGGCATACAAGATAGGTGCACGAGAGGTTGTTGTTACCTTTACCGACGATCGCTTAACCAGATTGAAGATGGAGCACTGCTCGATAGAGACCTTGACCGACATAAAGCCCTACATCGAGCGTAGCAAGCTGGACTACATCGAGGGCGAAGGTGGCGCTGTTTTGTTGAGAATAGTGGACGATAACCCGGAGTTGTTAAAGGGTATCGATATAGAGAAGATAGATGCAAGAAGCCGTGCCGCAAACATAGCAAATGAGAATGTTCGTAGCTACACCATGAGCGACAAGGTGCAATGGTCGATTGTTGCCGTGCCAAGCCCTTCATGGAACCAAAAAGTTTTCCCCGATCTTTCGCCACAGGAAGCGGAGGAAAAGATGTGGGAAAACATCTTCCTTTGCAGTAGAATTTCCGGTGGAAATCCAATAGCCGAGTGGGACGATTTTATCGAGAAAACCACGGTGCGCAAAGATAAATTAAACGGACACCGTTTTCACAGCATCCGAATGACAGCTCCGAACGGCACAAACCTAACGGTAGGTCTTGCCGATGACCATATCTGGGACGGGGGAGTTTCCCGCACCACCGAGGGCAACCGTTTTATAGCAAATGTTCCTACCGAGGAAATCTTTACCGCACCCCACCGTGAGAGGGTAGACGGAATTGTTTACAGCTCAAAGCCCTACGTGTTTAACGGTGCGATAATAGAGGACTTTTATTTTAAGTTTAAGGACGGAGAGGTTACCGAGTATGACGCAAAGGTAGGCAGAGATCTTCTTGAAAAGCTGTTGACCGGTGACGAATTCTGCAAAAGAATCGGAGAAATTGCTCTTGTAGACAAGCACAGCGGAGTAGGCAAAAGCAACGTTTTATACTACAACACCCTCTACGATGAAAATGCCGCCTGTCATATAGCCTTCGGAAAAGCATACCCCACCTGTGTTGCGGGAGGGGCAGATCTCTCAAAAGAAGAATTACTCGCTAAGGGCGTTAACGACAGCATCTATCATCAGGATGTAATGGTTGGTACAAACGACATGAACATCGTAGGAATCAAGGCAGACGGAACCGAAGTTCAGCTTTTTGTAGATGGTGAATGGGTCATATAAATATAAGGTACAATACACCATATATAATCGGCTGGTGCAACATATAGATTACAAGGCTATAGCGACCGATAAACTCCAAAGGTTTTATATAGCTTTTGTAAATAAAATTCGGCGGTGAATTTAGCAGTAATCTACCGATGAAAAGCCCAAAAAACATTGCAAAAACCCAGGGGATTATCGGAAAATAGTCAGAGGAGAAGAAACCCGGTGCCGGAAAGCCCAAAACAAGCAGAGCACCGCTGTTATAAACGGTCGAGGATGAAATAAAGGTGGGTGTAGGCATTTCGTAAATCAGGTAATATAACGCCGCAAACAACAGTGCCGAAACACCGGCTCCGACAAGGGGATTTATCCTTATAAACAGCTTCTTAAGCAGTCCACAGAGTATAGTTCCTATGCCAAGCATGGACAACACGCCGAAAACCACCAGCTGTGATGGCATAAATAAAATTGTGGCAAGGCTTACGACCACACCACAGCCGAACACCAAAAGCCCTCGACGTATATTCCTGTTTGATATGTAACAACCGATGCCGGCAATTATTGCAAAACCCAGCGGAATTATTGGCTGTAGCGGCATGATGATATCGGTGTACACCGGAATATTCACCCTAAAGATATACACGAGATCAAAAAACAGATGATACAGCACCATCAGCATTATGAAAAAGCCACGAAGTTCATCTAAAACAATAAAACGTTTTTTCATTTTGATTATTATTCCCTATACAATTTATAAAATAAAAGGACATTAATGCAGTACGAAAAATCATGCGGAGCAATATGCTATTTAATTAGAGAGGATCAGCTCAAGGTTCTCTTAATTTGCCATATCCACGGACGGCATTGGTCCTTTCCAAAAGGTCATGTTGAGGAGGGTGAAACAGAGCAGCAGACCGCGCTGCGAGAAGTTTTTGAGGAAACCGGAATTAACATCGAGCTAATACCGGGCTACCGTGAGGTATCGAGGTATAATCCTACCCAGAGCATAACAAAGGATGTTGTGTATTTTCTGGGGTATGCCGAGCATAACAGGATAAAGCTACAGGCGGAGGAGCTTCGCGAGGCGGCATTCGTTCCGCTTGCCGAGGCATACAAAAGATTAGCATATCCCGCTGACAGAAGAATGCTTGCAAAGGCGGTTAATATTATTTCCAAAAAAGAGGGGCGAGAGTTTAAATAGCCAAAGTCTTGAAATCAAAGCACGCCTTGTGAGTTATACTAACTAAGGCAAAGGCATTTTGCTAAATAAAAAATGGTTTGGATTGCATGGTTTTGACTAACCAAAGCCCTGCAATCCAAAAGTTACAAAAAGGTTACAAACTGTCGAAAAAGATTGAAATTGAAATGATTTTGTATTAATATTGAAAAGCAGTCTATGTGCAAAAAAAGTCGCCGAATTATTGGCGGCTTTTTTGCGTTATATAAACCGGCGATAAGACAAAATTTTATACACCGGTAAAGGGATTAACAAATACTCTTTGCATAAGTGTTGCATCAAGCTGATACATCAGACCATCGTTATTAACAATTCTTTTAAGTTGGCCTATGATCTTGTTTACGTTATCCTCCTCCTCAACCTGCTCGCGAACAAACATCATTATAAAGTCATAAAAGGCGTGGTCCTTTACCTCTAATGCAACCGAGGCTATGTTATTTATTCTCTCGGTGGTTCCTTTTTCTGCCTCTAATGCCGCCTGCATGGCGTCGAGTGGATTTTTCCAGCTACTCGGGGGCTCGGCAACCGAGGCGAGCGAGGGTGCTTCACCTCGCTCTTGCAGCTGTTTTAACATGGTTGTTGCGTGGACAAGCTCCTCCTGCGACTGTACATAAAACCAGTTAGCAAGACCAGGCCAGTCCTCCTTTTGAGACCACAAAGAAAGCGAAAGATAGAGATACGAGTTATAAAGCTCGGCATTAACCTGTGCATTTGCTGTATTAAATAGTTTAGTATCCATTTTGCCATTCCTTTCCGTATTTTCTGTTAAAACAACTAAAGAGTATAACCGCTGTTAATGTCGAAAGGCATTATTAATAGTTTTGAAACATCCTTCGCATGGGTATCGAAAAACCATCCGTTAGCAGTTCCGCAGTTTTCAATTGTATCGAACTCCCAGAAAGAGTAGTATTTAACACATTTAACTATTTTGGTAAGCTCCCTCGGCGGTTGCGACTCGGCAACCTTGTCGAAGGTATAAAACCGTTTCATGTATTTTATACCGACACATCCGGCTTGGCTCAGTTGTTCCGGTTTTATTGTGTTAACAAGGTTTTCGAACTCCTCTATTTTATCAGGCTTAACCTGAAAAATCATGGACTCTACAAAGCTGTTACCCATGTTGCACCTCAGTCACAAAGCATGATTGCGGCGGCGGTTCCTATGAGTGTTGCATTTTCGACCTGAATAAACTCGAGGTATCTTCCCATCTCATCCTCGATATACTGCTTAACATAGTAGTCGAGCTTCGGACGGAAGAACTTCGATTTATAGAAGGTTGTGCCCTCTGCCACTATGCAGAATGGGTGGCTCTTGTATTTTCCTTTGCCGGTACGCTTTAATATTCCGGCAAACTGCATTGCGGCAAGCTTTGCAATTCTCTCATAGAATTTGTCGGCAAGTAGCAATATTCTCTCTATATCGTCGCTATTTTCACACAGACCGTGAATTGTTCCCATAGCCTTTGGGTTAAAGCAAAAGATGTCAATCTCCATTGCTGTCAAACCTGACAGAGAGTTTATTGAGCTTGCACACTCATCGGTAAACAACCCTTGGTCGGCAGCGGTTTTAAGTATGCTTAGGAACAAATCGCCCTGATATGCTCCACTGGTCATCTTTTCGAACAGGTATGAACCCGGCATCTTGGTTGTGGCGTCGAGCGCCTTGTCCAGCTCACTACGATTCATTTTGCCGTATTTTCCGCTCTCAAGGTTGACAATCATACTTCCATCCATGCCAACAACATCGGGGTGTTTTGTAATATCGCCACAGACTTCGCTGTAACAGCAGTTGGTTCCGGTGCCCATTATATAGCCTACATAGCCATCGTATTTATCGGTAGGGTTAACAGCAACTCCGCCCAGCATGGTGGCAACGGTATCGTTTAACAGGCAGAACTTTTTCGGCTTGTAGCCACGTGCCTCGATTTCCTTGTTGATGTTTGCACAGACCATCTCACCGACTGCATTGTCGATGTAGATTTCCTTGGAAAGGCTGAGTATCTTTCCATCACGAGTTTTGTCTATCTCACATTCAAAGGAGAAACAAAGACCTACCATGTCGCTCTCACGAAGAACCGGCTCAAGGTAGTCCACGAATGTGCGATTAAACTCGGCATAGCCGATACGTCCGTCACTTCCGGGCATACGGTGCTTTTTAAAGTGACCTATCTCAGGCTTGCCTGATTCATCGAAACTCACGGTAGCAACCCTAAAGTTTGTGCCGCCTGCATCTACAACTATAGCCTTTTTACCCGGAGTAAGCTCTCCCTCGTCGGTCAAAAAGGTTGGTATTCCTGCAAGGGTGGATTCCTTGCCCTGCAATGCGAGCTCGATCTCGTTTGCAAAGATATCACTTTCCTTTTCAAGATCAATCAGCTCGGGGCTAATCTCATTTTTTAAAAGAAATTCGTCAATAAGTCTTTTGTTTTCCATCGTCTGCCTCTCTCTTGTAAATTCTTATAACCCTTGTGGAAATCCCACATAGTAGTTCATAGCTTATTTTGCCGCAAAGCCCTGCTGCTTCTGCCGCATCGGATGCCGGAGCATCCCCTAAAAGTTTTATGCTGTCGCCTATCTTAACATCCTCGATATCGGTGATATCTACAAATAGATAATCCATGCAAACCCTACCGATAACCCCTGCGCTTTTACCGTTTATCTCGGCGACGCCTTTGCCGGAAAGCAACCTTGTATATCCATCGGCATACCCTGCGGTTACAACTGCAATCTTCATATTTTTTCCTGCAACAAAGGTTCTGCCGTAGCTTATTGCCTCGCCCTTTTTCAGCTCTCGGCACTGCGCTACCCTTGCGTAAAGCTGAAGTACAGGCATAAGCCCCTCGATAGGAACATCGCTCGGGGGATATCCGTAAAGCCCAATACCACAGCGAACAAGGTTGCATTTATCAAATCCACAAAAGGCAGTTCCTGCAGTATTTTCACTGTGTATATACCGTGGGTTAAAGCCGTTTTTTTGCAACATCTCTACCCTGTCGATAAACGCTTTGTATTGTAGATTGGTAAAATCCTTGTCCTGCGCTGTATCTGAGTCGGCAACCGCAAGGTGTGTAAAAACCCCTTCAAAGCTGAACCCTTTCAGCGACAACGTTTGCATGATAGCGTCGACATCCTCGACCGGTAACCCCAGCCTGTTCATTCCGCTGTTGATCTTTAGGTGGGCACGGAGCGTGAACCCCTGCTCGATTGCGATGTCGGACTGCCTTTTGGCATACTCCTCATCATATGCGGTAATTATAACATTTTGTATCGAAAGCGCTCTGAGCTGTTGTGGCGGAACAAATCCAAGCACCAACAACTCCTCCTCTATTCCTGCCTCGCGGAGCCCGAACGCCTCCTCTGCAGTGGATACGGCAAACATCGAAACCTTTCCACTCAAGGTTTTTGCCACCTCAACATCCCCGTGACCATAGGCATCTGCCTTGACCACCGCCATCATTTCCTTGTCGCCTGCAAGCCTTTTTAGGATTTTAAAATTCTCTGTAAGCCTGTCCAGGTCTACCGTGGCATAACATCTTGATGAGTCCTGTCCCGGGTATAATCTCATAGCTTCTCCATCAATCGTATATCCTCACCGGCAAAGTGAAGCTGATCACAGCTACCTAAAAGTCGGGAGGCTATCTTTTCGGTGTAACGGGTAACAAGTAGATTTTGCGTTGTGATGTTGGTTGTATATATGCTACAACGTGAGGTGTTAAGCCTTACGTTTAGGATATTGTACAGGAAGTTTAGGGTGGAGGGCGTTACTATCTCACTGCCGAGGTCGTCCATTATGAGCAGATCGGCCTCATACAATAGCTTTAAAAGGTGGCTGTCACCGTCCCGCCGTCTTGCCTCCAGCTCGGAAAATATGTTGCCCGCGCTCACATAAACCACAAGATAGCCTCTGGCTATCACCTCATTTGCTATGGCAAGTGCAAGATGCGTTTTTCCGAGACCTGCCTCGCCAACCATCATTATACTTCGATTATCGGGCGAAAAATATTTTGAAAACTCCTTACAGTATCCAAACACACCTCTCATCTGTTCCCGTGCCGTTTTGCCAAGCGAATCGTTAATTTCATCGGGATACAGAGTAAGGTCAAATGTAGAAAAATGTGAAAGTTCGAGTGGAGTAACCTTGGCTAAGTCCTTTTGAACCATTCGATTAATCAGCTCTCCAACACAGCTACAAATTTTACCCTCATGCCTTGCGGTGTCCTTGCATAGTTTACAGCTGTAATCCGGCTCTAAATCCTCATCGGATATACCCATAGAAATGTATCTGTCGCTGATTATCTTTTGCGTGTTTGCTATGTGGCGTATTGTGGTAGGTCGCAGCTCACCGCCCTGTACAACCTCTTCGGACACCTTTGCAGTTAACTCCTTGCGTTGAGCCTCCAACCTTGCAAGCTCGGGATTCTTTTTGTAAAGCTTGGCGGTTTTAAGCTCAAACCGTGCGTGGTTACGCTGTCTGCGGTTTGCAATTTCGGCAAGTGCCCTTCTTTTATATTGTTCATGTGTTAGCATTAATCCTCTGCCTTTCCTCCCCTGCCCTTAAAAACAGGAACACTGCTACGACGTTTCACCATAACATCATCCGCCCTGTCCACCTTTTTTGTTGTGTTGATGTTACTTCCTCCGGTGTTGGCACTGCGAACATCCTTCACCGTCTTATGACCCTGTTCATGCCATCTTTTTAAAATGCCGTTAACATATCGCACATTACATTTATCGCCGGCGAACAAAATTGCCTCCTTAATCATATTGTCATCGTATAAAAACTCTTTATACCATTTTATGATTAAAAGTGACTCGGCATAACTTACATTTTCAACACCTATCATGCCGGCGACATTATTTTTCAGCTGTAGCTCTTTATCCTTCTCTTCAAGATAGTGTTCTGCCGAGGGAAGATCGGTAACGCCGTCTGCGAGCCATGCCCGCATGACCTTTTCCACATAACGAATATTCGGCTTTTTTTTCTCCACGGCGCAGTGTGCAATTCCCAGAGCAAGCATTTCCGCCGACATTCCGTCCTCAAACATAAGTGAGGCTATAATGCTGATATCTCCACTCGATAAGGTTTTTCCGAGAATGTCCTGTGCAAGCCTGACAAGGGATTTCATCTCGTTACTTGTAGCGGCAAGTAGCATTACATCCTCAGGGTTTGCCCTCTTTTTTTGAACCGAAACATCCGAAATACTCCGACTTTTTTTAACAGTTTCCTCCTCTATCGATACAACAAAACCTGCACCCTCCAAAAAATGAAGTTCCTTTTCAAGGGTTGCAACGCTGTATCGCCCGTGGAGCTGCTTAGAGAGAGTATGTGGATTAAAATCCTTTTCCATCTTAATGATGTTAAGCGCTATCCTAAGTCTTGTATCGGTCAGCTTATCTAGCCTGTCAAAGAGCCAGCTCGGAACACTAATGCCCCCGTCGCTTTCCTCCCTTGTCAACCGATACCTCATCCCCACGCCTCTCTACTCAAATTAATGTAATTTTATTTTAACATATTTTTACCCGTTGTCAATAACAACGTAGTTGTTATTGGCAACGATGGTGTCAAAGCAACGTAGTTGTTATTGACAGCGATGGTGTCAAAGCAACGTAGTTGTTATTGACA
>CAYJKY010000012.1:1593-77550 GCA_964370825.1 uncultured Oscillospiraceae bacterium | reverse complement strand
TTGCACAGGCGGAGCAAAGAAGAGAAGCAGAGGAACTTATCAACTCTGAGGAACTTAACATTGATGCGGCTAAGAGGTATATTACTGCATCACTCAAACGAGAATTTGCGAGCGAGAATGGAACGGAGCTTAATGAGATATTGCCGAAAATGAGCCCACTCAACCCTAAATATCTAACAAAGAAGCAGAGTGTTTTTCAGAAGATAGCGGCTTTTGTGGAGAAGTTTAAGGGTGTTGGTGGAGAGGTCTGATGTTTTTAATTACTATTTTTATTGGAGATGAGAAAATTAAATGATAGATAAATTAAAAGAGTTTATTGTATTTGGCGAAGATTTAAGAGAAGCCCAACTAAACAAAACATATACAAATGACTTATTCAATATGTATCAAACTCAATGGCTCAGCGAAATAAAAATCTTTAATGAAACCCACTTAAAAAATCACCCTTTGAACAGAGATATTTTCCGCATCTGTTTTCATAAGCAAGGCAATGCTTGTGTAGAAATGTTGGGCGTTTTAAATGCGATATTAAATGAATTTAATTGTAATAAATTCAAGGATTCTGACGAAAGGGGGAACGATATGATGAAATCAATAGACGAGCTGATAACAGCACTTTGTGATTTGCATAATTATCCTGGCCTTGTAAATTTACAGTGCATTCCGTATGTTAATTTTAAAAATGATTTGACAACATTTATATACAGCCATAATCTTCAAAACACAGTTGAATGGAGATCTATTCAACTAAATTTAGTAACCCAAACTGGGCAACATATGATAGATGAAGAAGCAGATGTTATTTTATCACATCTGCATAGCTTGCAAAAGAAGATGTTAGAAGATAAATCTTGTAAAGATTCTTTAAGAAAATCTGTGTATTCAGATTTAAAATTTAAAAATAGCGACAGACAAACACCTAGTTTGTCTGTGATTAATAGTGATTGTATTGAGAATAAGAATAGTACTAATCCCAATAATGAAAATACTTATGACAAAATATTTATTAGTCATAAATCCAATGATAAAAAATATGGTGATGCACTTGTCAAACTACTGAGAGAAATAGGACTAGACGATGAGCAAATTATATACACATCAAGCCCAAGACATAAAATACCATTAAATCAAGATTTTTCAGCATATCTAAGAAATAATATAAATGAAAGAATCTATGCTATCTACCTATTTTCCGAAAGTTATTTACAAAGTCCAATTTGTATGAATGAAATGGGAGCGTTTTGGGTGAAACAATCAGACTATACTAATACGTTTATACCTGATTTTGACTTTAGTAATCCTAACTTCGTTAAAGAAGTGGAGTGGAGAGAAAATATGTAATAGTTCAATATAAAATTATTAATTTGGAACGCAGTGCGTACCGAATTGATACTGTTCAATGTTGCGTTAGCAGGTAATTGTGCCATTATTTCTGAAAAGTTAGTTGGTATTGCATATAGCTTTTTTTGCTTTGATGTGGTAATGTTGTTCACTACGAAGAGGAGGTGAACAATAATGCTAAATACAACACTGCAAAAACTATACCAATCATTTTTTGAAGAAACCCCACAGCTGAATTGCAAAGCGGAAATCGAAAACAACCACCAAGAATTGATACAAACCTTATCCAAGTCAGACCGGCGAAAGGTGCTCCGAATTATCGACGCAGCAACACAGATACCGGATTTGAAATCGGAGGAAAGTTTTGTATGTGGGTTTAAGTTGGGGCTGAATTTAATGATTGAGCTGCAAAAATATGAACAGATAGTTTTTGACCCAGGGTTTGTCAGCGATGAACTTTCCAGCAAAGAAGAAATTGAATAATAAATATTTCAACCATGGCATCACTGCTATGAAAATATAGAACTCCGACTTTAATAATTGTTTTTAGACATCGACTTTAAAAAAGTCGGTGTTTTTTTGTGCAGGCACAGCCGACAAGAATGATTTGAATGATCGATATTATGAATACTGCTCTTGTTCGTATAGTTGTATTTGCTACTCGCAAAGGCTTGTCTTTCACTGAGTGAAGATGTGATTTCCTTAACGGTCTTGCCGTCGGCATACTTTTCAAATATCTCACGGACAACAGGTGCGGTTATCGGGTCGGGGATAAACAATTTATTATCGTCAACAGCGAAACCAAATGGAATATAGCCGCCATTGTATCGACATTTGAGTGCGTTTTCAGTCTGTCCTCGCTTGATTTTAACGGATAATTCAGCGGAATAATATTCAGCCATACCCTCTAAGATTGCTTCGAGTATAATACCCTCGGGACCTTCCGAGATATTCTCTTTTGCCGATACAACTTTCACATTATTTCTGCGAAGTATGGCACGGTAAGTAGCCGAGTCAACACGATTTCTCGCAAATCTATCGAGCTTCCAAACAAGCACAACATCAAATTGCTTTTTGCTACTGTCAGCAATCATTTTTTGAAATTCGGGGCGATTGTCCGATTTAGCGGATAAGGCTCTGTCAATATATGTTCCGATAATCGTGAGGTTTTGTCTGTCGGCAAATTCCTTGCACTCTCGGAGTTGCCCCTCGATGCTTTCTTCACGCTGATTGTCCGAGCTGTAGCGTGCATAAATTATGGCTCGCATATTTTCACCTCGCTTTACTCATTTTTTAATGTTCATAATGATTTATACCAAACAGGAATATATGTATTCATATTATTAAACCAACTAAGAATATCTTTATTTAATGATATTATAGCCTCTAACCTATCAGGTGCAAAATACTTCGCCCACACAACTGAAGTTATTGCACTAGCAGATAAATATAATGCTAAAAGTTTCCAAAATTCATTGGGTATATTATTGTTGAAGTATCCATTAATTTGTCCTGAAGCAAAACATGGAAATTCTACTCCTATACGATTGAATTCATACCATGGGTCTCCGATATTATCAAAATCCACTGTATGCCAATCTATTGCATGCACTTCATTATCTTCTGATAAAATTAAATTCCCCATATGATAATCGCTGTGATGGTAGCATTGAGGTCTATCTTTTAGTAAGTGTTTATTTTCATAAATAAAATCTAATATGAAGTTGTTCCCTTCAAATTTTACACCTTCTTTTTTGAAAGCATCTATTCGTTCTTCAATAATATTAAAATATCTTTTATACCAATCATCAATTTCTTTTGGTGCTGAAAAACTATGAAGTTTTCTTAATAACATTCCGGACTTAATTCCGATATCATATTGCTCTTTATCTGATAATGTAGGAATAATCGTTTCGACCTCTACACCTTTAACCCAACTTAATAAAGTGTAAACACTTTTTGCTTTATTACATAGACCAAAATCTATTGGAGAAGTAATTGGAATATTCAGTGTCGAAAACATCTTTAAGCGATTAAATTCACTCTTTTTTTGCTCATATTCCGAAACATCAGCAATTCGCAATAGATATTCTTTCCCATTATTGTCTTTAACATAATATTTTGTATCTCCAGCCATTCCTTTGTTTATAAGTTGAATTATAGCAAAGGTGTTGTACATCGGTATGTCTTTCACTTCTATTACTCTCCTCCTTGTATATAAATCCCCTTACCTTAAAACTCACTTCTTTGTATCAGTTTCCTCACCCGTCATCATTTGAAAAAGTGTTTCTTTCAACCGCTCGTTCATCGGTGAACTTGGGTCAAAGCACATCTCGATAAACTCTTTAAGCTCGGGGTGGCTTTGCTCTAATTTCGGCTTACACTCAAACTGTGTACCATGTGGGTTTTCCGTTCTTCCAAAAATGTAATCAAGCGAAACATCAAAATAATTTGCATATTTAAAAAGCGTTTCGCAAGACGGCTCACTTTGATTGTTTTCATATCTGTTAATTGCTCCCACTTTCAAATCCAACGCTTCCGCCATTTTGGGTTGCGTTAGATTAACAGTGTTCCGTAATTCTCGTAATCGTTTTGCTACAATTTCCACTTCGCTCACCTCTCGTTTTTTGTTATTTCATTATATCACATAACAATCTAAAAATCAACTGAAAATTAAAATTTTATAAGCGCTAAAAACGAAAATAATTTCGCTCGCTTTACTGGGCGAAAGTGTAATTTTTTGTTGCAAATTAGCACCGTTTACGGGGCAGTAGCTAAACAACAAACAAGTTTGTTGTCGGCAATTTTATTGCAGATTTTGAGGGTTTGGGATACCTCCCAACAAGCGGCAAACAGGCAAGTGGCACACCACATGCCCTGCTTGCCAATTTGCAAGGTGTGTACACACTTGCCCTGCTTGCGAGATTAATTACAATATTATTCTACCTCTTGATTAAGATATTTTCTAAATACCATTCCATGTGATTTTAACATTCCAAATTTTTCGTAATACGATTGCAAATCCACATCGCAGGTTAAATCAATATTGGTTATATCCTTTAATTGCTCAAACAATATCCTAAGCAGTTCCGTTCCTATCCCATTATTCTTATATTCGGGGAGGACTTCAAGCATTGGAATAAATGCAAAATGTACTTTGTCGGATATTGAGTTTACAAAGCCTATTACTTTGTCATCAGATTTTGCGATAACAAAACGGTGACTGTTTTCAAGTATCTCGTATAATTTTTCTCCACTTAATGGGTATTTCCACCCAACACAAAAGTTAGATAAATCATTTAGAGATACATCATTTAAGTTAAGTTGGTAGTTTATTTTCATTTCAAACCTCTTTCTATTGTTTTTCGAAATTGCTACTCTAAATTTTGCACAAAGCTAATCAAATCCTTTAAATTGCTTATTGTCCACGGAAACACATTTTCCCCACTGCGGTCGATGAAAAACGAGGTGAAGCCTTGCTGCCTTGCTCCGTCTGCTTCAACCTTAGTATCATCTACAAAAATACTTTCACTTGAGGTTACATTTTGAGCGTTTAATGCCGCATTAAATATTATCGGGCTGGGTTTGCCTGCACCTACAAGTGAACTTGCAGTAAAAGAAGTGAAATATTTTGCGACACCGAGCTGCTTTAATGTGTATTCCAAGGACGGAGAAGTATCGCTTATCACGCCCATTTTATATCCTTTGCTTTTGAAATAAGACAAAACTTCTTTTGTTTCCGGGTATAAAATCCTATCGTCATTACACCAAAGCTCATTCAATAATATGTCGGCATTTTTTTGTGCATTTTCTGTTGCACCTTCCCCTATAAGCGTGTGGTAATAGTATCTTCTGAAAAACTCTTTTTCGTCTTCTAAATTTTTATACCAAGGCTTTTTCCCATTAGACGCAAGATTAAATAATGACATCATTTTTTCGTATGGCAACTCAAAGGGCTTTCCGCTTAAATTAGAAATGAAATCATCTCTAAACTTTTCTTTCTCCGGATTGAAATATGTAAGTGTTCCGTCACGGTCAAAAAATATTGCTTTATATTTCATCAGTTCAACCTCCAATTATATTTTTGTGTAGTTCCCTCAAATACCGCCCAAGCTCCCCGATGGCATTTTCCATGTGAACACTCGCAATAACATCATTCTCAACTGGGAAGTAACCGTGCCTGTTCATAAACTCTCGTGACTTTTCAAGCTCAGTGGCGTTCTGTTCACGCAAAAACTCCTGCTGTGCGTTTTGGCTTAGCTTGTACATAAAATCCGCAAACAGGCTCAGCTTGATTTTCTCCATCACGTAGTCGAAAGTGTCACTTGTGAGAAGATTGTTCAAAATGACGGTATCACGCTGAAACGGCGGCTTGACATCGCCGTTTTCTTCTGAACTTTCTTTACACTGCACAAGCCTATCAATGGCATCATCGGACAGTCCAAGCCGCTCGGAGATATCGCTGTACTCGTTCTTTTTGGAGTTAGATATGCCAAGCAGATAGTCAATGGAAACGTCATAGAAGTCGGCAAATCCCACGAGATACTCAATACTCATACTGCGTGTACGGGCGTAAATGGGGTGCTCATAGTCGAGGATTTCATAGTTTTTGAGGTTGGTATGGCTGATATGCGTTCCACGCTCCGAAAGCGCCTTAGAGAGCTGTTCAAAGGACAAATTACGCTCCTTGCGTAGCGACATTAACCTCTTTTTGGTAATGCGTGATTGCTTTTCGTCATATATCAAGGCAAAATCCTCCTTGTGTTTATTAGATATGCCTATTATAAACATATATGTCTAATTTGTCAATCGGCAGAAACCGTTTCCGAAGCCGAAAACGCCCTCTAAATCATCAATTTTAGTTTAGGTTTTCAGCGATATACCGTCAAACATAATTTGTTGTTTATTTACTTGCAATGTTTAGCACAACAGGCTATAATAGCAGTATAGTTTATATAATTACAATATCATAAACAAACATTCGACAGAAAAGTTGAAGCTAATAAATGGCTGTGCAACAAGGCTTACAAGCATTAGCGTAAGCATCGTAGTATATCTACACTAAAAGCCATAAAAACGGCAATCAACCTTTCTGCAAACAGTACCTTGAAAATTTAATACGAAAGTGAGAGGGTCTATGGGCAAACAAAAGACGACAAAAAAATCCGAAATCCCGAAACACGAACTCGAAAGTCTGGCAAGGGTGCTCTTGCCGGAGATACAAAAATACTTCGAGAGTGACGAGGGTAAGCGAGAATTTGAGGAGTGGAAAAGGCAAAAGAAGGAAAAAGAAAACTGCCCCTAACATAACAAGACAGGGTATCACCAAGAAAACGGTGATACCCTGTCTTTATTTTGTTATTCGTTCAAATAAAAAACAAATCCGAACACTTCACCTATAACAAAGGCTTTGGTGTTCGGATTTGTTCCTATTGGCGGAGAGAGAGGGATTCGAACCCTCGTCAGGGTATTAGCCTGAACACGATTTCCAATCGTGCGCCTTAGACCAACTCAGCCATCTCTCCGAATGTGGCTATTATATGTTGCCTATGTATTATACAATACATAGGTGCAAAATGCAAGACTTTTTTAAATGAAAAATAAATTATTTCATATAATGATACAAACACAGACAAAAAATGCGTACAAAATGTATAATAATTTACATTTTTATACGTGTTTTTACATATTTTATACAAATATATAAATTTCTCTAAAGTTTAAAAAAAAAGGTACGATGTTATAAGCAGAGACGCAAGAGGCGTCCGAGAGAAGCATCGGGAGAATGGATTTTCCCGATACAGAGATTAAGGAGAATGGTATGATTATTCAACACAACATTATGGCTTTAAATGCAAACCGCGTACTCGGAATTAACAACAGTTTGGTTGCTAAAAATCTCGAAAAGTTATCTTCTGGTTATCAGATTAACCGTGCAGGTGACGACGCCGCAGGTCTTGCAATTTCCGAGAAGATGAGAGCACAGATTACAGGTTTAGAGGTCGCTCAGGGGAACTCACAGGATGGCATTTCTTTAATCCAGACTGCTGAGGGTGCATTAACAGAAGTTCACAGCATGTTAAACCGTATGGTTGAGCTTGCAACAAAGGCTGCTAACGGTACCTACACAGACTTTGATCGTACCCAACTTCAAAAAGAGGTTACCGCACTTAACGATGAAATCGACCGTATTGCAACCCATACCAACTTTAACGGTACATCATTGTTAGCCGAAGTCCAGACAATCACTTTCCAGATCGGTGATACTTCTAACCAGTCGGTAGGATTGGATTTAACAGTTATGACCGCTAGCGGAATCGGTATAGCAACTGTCAATATCGCAGTATTAACCGGTGCACAGAATTCCATTACCCTTATCAATGCCGCAATTAGCTTCGTTTCTGACCAGCGTGCTGTAATGGGTGCTATGCAGAACCGTCTTGAGCACACCATCAACAACCTCGGCGTAACAACCGAGAACCTAACAGCAGCCGAGAGTCGTATCCGTGATACGGACATGGCCGAAGAGATGATGGCCTACACCAAGAACACAGTTCTTGTACAGGCTGCCCAGGCAATGCTTGCCCAGGCCAACACCCAGCCACAATCGGTTCTTCAACTACTACAGTAAACGTTTTCAAGCAAAACCCCCGAACCTCAAACGAGGAACGGGGGTTTTCTTTATGGCTACTTGCAGTTTGAGTCGCTGCGGGATGAGCTGGTTTTGGATGTGCTTGAACTGTTTTGTTTTGTGTTGCTGGTGCTGTTTGAGCCGGAAGAAGTATTGCTGCTTGACGTGGTTTTACAAGAATTCTGAGCATTGGAATTCGACTTCTTTTCCATCTTCTTGTTCATCTTTGTTTCTCCTAAAATATCTATCCAACCCCTGTTTGGGATTTGCTTATATTTTAACCTGTATTTTGTAATTTATACACTTATAACTTTTTTTGTTAAAAAATAATTGAAAAAAAGAAAATTGTATGCTATAATGATTGTATATGACGTATTATTTAATAGGAAATAAACAATGTCCGGTCACTCAAAGTGGAGTACTATAAAAAGGAAAAAAGAAAAAACCGATTCACAGCGTGCCAAAATTTTCACCAAAATAGGCAGAGAAATTCAAGTGATAGTGAGAGAGGGCGGTGGTGACCCTACCTCCAACAGTCGGTTGCGAGATGTTATTGCAAAGGCAAAGTCGTTTAACGTGCCAAACGATAACATAAACAGGCTTATTCAAAAAGCGACAGCCGATGACAAGAACAATTATGAATCGGTTATATATGAGGGATACGGTCCCGGAGGGCTTGCATTTATAGTCGAAACCTTGACCGATAACCGTAACCGCACCGCTGCAAACCTTCGTCACTATTTTGATAAATATGGTGCAGGTCTCGGCACATCCGGATGTACCGCTTATATCTTCTCGAAAAAGGGGATTATACTTATAAATGAAGCAGACGGGGTTGAGGAAAAGATCCTTTCAGCACCGATAGAGGATTATACTCTTGAGGATGAAGGGTATGAGATTACTGTTTCACAGGAAAGTTTTTCAGAGGCGGTGTCCTATTTTGAAGGTGTCGGAATTGAGCCGGTGTCTGCTGAAATAACCTATGTTCCGTCAACGACGGTTGCTGTCGATAACCCAGAACAGCAAAAAAATTTAGAATTGCTTATATCTATGTTAGATGAGGACGATGATGTTCAAGATTTCAGCACAAATCTCGAATAAGCACTAAGGAGGATATGTTTGAAGAACACAAAGCTGTGTGTATTTTGCAAATCAAGAATAGATGGAGATGCTAATATTTGCCCCTTCTGTGGTATCGAGGCAACCAATACCAATCCGGTAGGTAGCCTTGAACTTGGTGCCGTTATAAAAAACAAATACACTGTTGGTAGGTTCGTATCGATAGATGGTGAAGGTATTACCTATGAAGCACTTGTGAATGCAACTGCTGAAGAAGTAATGGTAAAGGAGTTCTTGCCAATTGCGTTATGTGCCTCACGCCGGCCTACAGGCGAAGTGGTTCCGCGCCCCGGTAGCGAAGTTCCTTACAAGACGACATTAAGTGATTTTATCGATCTCTATAAAAATTTAACTCGTGTTGCTGCAAACCCAGGCTTGTTAAAGGTAGTTGACTTAATACAGGAAAACCAGACTGCATATGCGGTTACCGAAAGAATTAATGGAAAAACCCTTAGAGAGTATCTTGAGCAAAAAAATCAAAAGATACCGTTTGAGCGAGCTGAGGAGATGCTTGAACCGGTGTTTTCTGGTCTACTTGCCATCCATGATATAAAGCTTTTGCACCGTGGAGTATCACCGGACACTATATATATTAAGGAAGATGGCGAACTGATGCTCGCCGGTTATGCAACTATATCTCTTAGAACCTCTAAAAGCGCACTAAAGCCACAACTCTTTAATGGATATACCGCGCCGGAACAGTATGTGGTCACCGAATTTCATGACACCGGCACCGATATTTATGCAGTTGCCGCCGTTTTATATCGAATGATTACAGGAATTGAGCCGCAGGATGCTAAGGAGCGCTATACCGCAGATAATCTAAAGGTAGCAAGAGGGCTTGCCGGCAACATACCGAATCTTGCCACTTCTGCAATTCATCGTGCACTCAGGCTTAACATTGAGGAGCGTACTGCTACAATTCTACAGCTTTTGGGCGAGTTTGAGTCTGCGCCATTGACGTCGCAATACAAAAAACAGCAGCCCCAAAAAACAAATGGAAAGATTAGCCCGTTTGTCTACATAGTATTAATTATGATAGTTATTGCAGTGTTTGTGGTTGGGTATGCGTGGAGCTTAATACAGGAATCTATGCCTGTAGAGGCAGACGCATCATCGGAGATTACTGAAAACCTCGCTGAGGATATCGTGACCGAAGCGGCAAATGCAAGAATTACCCCGAGACTTTTGGGTTGGCAATATGAGGATATTTTAGCCGATACCGATTTGCAGGAAAAGTATCTTTTTGCCGCACCGGACGAGCGTTATTCTCTTGAGTATCCGGAGGGCGAGGTTTTTGCCCAACAACCTTTACCGGAGGAACCCTACATTGAGGGAACTCCCATACAGCTGATTGTTAGTCTTGGACCTGAGCTTGTGTGGGTGCCGGGCGAGCTTTACGGAATGACCGAAAACGAGGCAATGATACTTCTTGAGGAGGTTGGCATACCTTACTATACCTTTGAAACAAGGTTTGACGATAATACGCATCCAGGCACTATAATGTACAGTGATCCGGCCGTGGGGGAACAGGTTGTTATTGACGAGGAAAATCCACTTAAAATTTATGTGGCACTTCCAACCGATACTGCAAACCCAGAAACCACTAATGTCGAGGGTTCAGAGTGATTTTGCTACATTAATAACACATAAGTATAAATTATTAACACTATTTTAGAAAAATTTTTTTTAAAATAGTGTTTACATTTGTTTCGATTTAGTTTATAGTATTAACGTATAGGATATACAAATGAAAGGTTGAAATAATGAGAAAAGGTGTACAGTTGTATTCGGTAAAAACTCTTTCTTCTGTCGACTTTGAGGCTGCAATAAAAGCAGTTGCCGAAATCGGTTACGAAGGAATTGAGTTTGCAGGTTTTTATGGCAATTCTGCCGAGGACGTTAAGGGTTGGCTCGACAAATACGGAGTAGTTGCTTCCTCAGCTCATGTTCAGTTCAGCGAAATATTTGACACCCCTGAAGAAACTATCAAGTTTCACAAAACTATAGGTAACAACTATATAATCTGTCCTTTCTGGAAGATGGAGAGCTATGAGGACGTTCTTGCCTTGGCAGAGCAGTTTAAAAAGGTTGCACCGCTATACAAAGAAGCAGGCATGAAGCTTGGGTACCATAACCATGCATTTGAATTTCAAACACACGAAGGACGTACCTATATAGACATCCTTGCGGAGTTGACCGATATAGAACTTGAATTTGATGTTTACTGGGTATATAGAGGCGGTGCCGACCCGGTAGAGTACATGAATAAGTATGCAGACAGGGTCAAGGTTTTCCATGCTAAGGACGGTGATATGGAAAACGGCAAAACTCTTGGTACTGGTGGTGTTGACATGAAAGCAGTATTCGAGAATGCAAAAACGATGGATCTTGATTGGGCTATTGTTGAAGCGGAATCTGCCGAAGAGGCCGATAGTCAGGTTAAGGCCGTCAAGGAAGACTTTGATGCCATGGTAAATTTTTTAAAATAATATAATTTTTCAATAGAAAGGAATAGAGATGAAGCTTGGTGTACTTACAAATTTAATGGGAAACAAACCACTTAAAGAGGTGGTTGAATATCTTAAACCGCTCGGTGTGGAGTCGGTTGAACTTGGCTGTGGCGGCTATCCCGGCACCGCACATGCTGATCCGGACGTGCTTCTTAAGGATGACGCTAAATGTGAAGAGCTTAAAAAATTACTTGCAGACAATGGCATGATCATCTCTGCACTTTCCTGTCATGCAAACCCGGTACACCCCGATAAGGAGCTTGCAAAAAGTTTTGATGATGCACTTACAAAGGCAATTCTCCTTGCTGAAAAACTTGGTGTGGGAGTTGTAAACACCTTCTCCGGCTGTCCAGGCGATAGCGAGAGTTCAAAGTATCCAAACTGGGTTACATGCCCTTGGCCTGACGATTTTTCTAAGATATTAGAATGGCAGTGGAACGAGGTGCTAATTCCCTACTGGAAGGAAAAAAATGCCTTTGCGAAACAGCATGGCGATGTTAAACTTGCAATGGAAATGCACCCCGGTTTCTGTGTATACAATACCGAAACAGCACTTCGACTACGTGAGTGTTGCGGTGATAACATCGGAGTAAACTTTGACCCTTCACACCTGTTCTGGCAGGGTATGGATCCGGTTGCATCAATAAAGGCATTAGGTCTTGCCGGAGCAATTTTCCATTTCCACGCAAAGGACACAAAGATCGACCCGTTTAACACTGCACTTAACGGTGTTCTGGATAACAAGCACTACGGTGATGAAATTAACCGTTCCTGGATTTTCCGTTCCTGTGGATATGGAAACGACGCCTCTGTATGGAAGGACATGATATCCATGCTTGCTAAGGTGAACTATGACGGCGCCCTTTCAATAGAGCATGAGGACAGCTTAATGTCTACCGAAGAAGGTCTTGAAAAGGCAATACTTTTCTTAAAAGATATGATTATAAAGGAAAAATTAACCGAGATGTGGTGGGCATAATCAGTTTTCAAAAACAGCTATAGACTATTATGAGGGGTGACAAAACATTTAGTTGCCCCTTCTTGTTGCGTAATAAAAATTGTGGAGTTAACATGGGAAAATATGATGTATTAATTATTGGAGCAGGTCCTGCCGGAATATTTACTGCAATGGAGTTAATAAAAAAAGGATACACCGGTAGTGTTGCAATAATGGAAAAAGGTGCAGCAATCGAGAAACGTAGCTGTCCGAAAAGTAAAACAGGTGTATGCATATCCTGCAAACCGTACTGTCATATTACAACCGGCTTTTCCGGTGCCGGTGCCTTTTCTGATGGCAAACTTTCACTCGCTACCGAGGTTGGAGGAGACCTTCCACAGCTGATAGGTGATGATCTGACTGCCGAGTTAATTCGATACACCGATGATATATATCTTGAATTTGGTGCAGATTCCCATGTTGAAGGTGTCGGTAAAGATGATAAGGTAAAAGAAATCCGCAAAAGGACAATTCAAGCAGGGCTTAAATTGGTGGACTGCCCTATACGCCACCTCGGAACCGAAAAGGCTCAGGAAATATATTTTTCTATCGAACGCTTTTTAGAGCAGAAGGGTGTAGAGCTTCGATTTGGGGCATCCGTACAATCACTTTCAATCGATAATGGTCGCTGTAACGGTGCGGTTCTGGAAAATGGTGAAGCAATAATAGCCGATCATGTTATTGTTGCAACCGGACGACGGGGCGCCGATTGGTTAGAGAGAATGTGCAGAGACAATGGCATTGCGCATCAGGCGGGAACAGTAGATATTGGCGTTCGCGTTGAGGTTCGTAACGAGATAATGGAGGATGTTAATAATGTACTCTATGAATCTAAGCTAATTGGATACCCTGCCCCCTTCAAAAACAAGGTGCGTACCTTCTGTCAAAACCCCGGTGGATTTGTTAGCCAGGAAAACTATGACTGCGACTTAGCCGTTGTCAATGGGCACTCATATAAAGAAAAAAAATCCGGAAATACCAACCTTGCAATACTGTGCTCTCATGACTTTAGCGAGCCGTTTGACCGTCCGATAGAATATGCACGCAAGGTTGCCGAGCTGACAAACATGCTAGGTGACGGTAGGATACTTGTGCAACGCTATGGCGACATATTGGATGGCAAGCGCACCTGGCAGGAGGAACTTTCCCGCTCCAACGTACGTCCGAGTTTACCGGATGCTGTAGCCGGAGATATAACATCGGCAATGCCGTACCGTGCAATGACAAACATTATCAACTTTATTCAGGCGGTCGACCATGTGGTTCCGGGTTTTGCGGCATACGAAACCTTGTTATACTCACCCGAAATAAAGTTTTACAGCAATCGTGTTAAGATGAATTCATCGCTGAAGACAAGTATCGACAACCTTTACTGCTTGGGAGATTCAAGCGGTTGGACACGTGGGTTAATGATGGCGTCTGTGATGGGTGTGCAGATGGCAAGAATATTGCTCAAATAATAGTAGTCTTCAACTTGAAAAGCAACACGTTAAAGTGTATGCAATCTATTGATATGCACACATAATGCGCCTCAAGTAGTAGGCAATTTGTTTGAAATCGATGTATAGTTTTTAAAGTTAAATGAATATCTAGCCAAAGTTAAAGGGACGTGACATTTGTTTTGTCACATCCCTTTAGTCTTAATGTATTGTAACTTTTTCTGAGTATTGCATTGGTAACTCGTAATCTATTGGTTTATTGCGGCTATTGTTTTTCGACGTGTTATAATGAACAATCTTAATAATCGCCTGTGTACCAAGCAGAATTGCAAACCAAATACTGTAAATATCAAAAATGACAATAGGTTGTGTAAAATCTTGAGTCAGCAACAGTAACACAAGTGAAATCACAAAAATCATTAATCCTGCAATTGTAGCGGGTGTTCGCCTTGCGTGAGATTTTTTAACTGTGTCATTTTTACGATACAGCGAGCGATAATCGTCATTCTTGCAGGCGGTTCTTGTTGCCGTGATCATATAAACTATCGGTATAAGTAGGGTTAATATAGTTACGATAAGATTAAAAAGACTGAATGACCTTGCCCGTGAGAGAGTACCTATTGACTGCGGAACACCGTCTTCTACAATCACAGATGTCTCATAATCAACACCATCGTAGCGAAGCCTTATGATGTGCTCACCGTCCGGAAGTCCGGTAAATGCCTCCGGTGAAATCAACAGCTCTCCCCCCTCCCCGACCGTTATGCTGCCGCCTTCCACCTCATCACCGCCAATGGTAATGTTGTCCGGAGGATTCCCACTGTCTCCGGGTGGAATTGTCACGCCACCACCGGGTGTGATTTCCGGGTCGTCAACTTCATCTTCCGTAGTTGGAGGTAGAGATGTGGACGAGCTTGACGGTGCTGAAGAACTCGGTGTCGAGGAAGATGATGCAGGAGCAGAGGATGATGGTACAGAGGAGCTACTCGAGCTCTCCTCATCTTCCGGGTCCGGCTCAGGTGCCGGTGTTGGGGTCGGTGTCGGTGTTGGGGTCGGTGTCGGTTCCGGAGTTGGAGTAATTATCGGCACAGCGGTTACATTTATAATGGCGGAATCACCTCCGTCAATGTTGGAAAGTATGCCGACCGGCACAGTCTGAAAAAGATAATTTGCCGTGGAATTCACAGTATAGGTAAAACTTGAAACGTAGTCGGTTTTAGGTATATACAGTGCAGCGGTCTCGGATGGTAGGAGCACACTCTCCTTTTGCCACTCATAGGAAACATTGTCGACACTAACCTTATCTCCGCTCAGTAATAGATCCCAAAGCGGATTCGACTTAGGTGTTGCATCCAGTGGAGTTGCGGTCTGTCCGACGGTATAGTCAGCATCTGTCAGTTCCACAGATAGAACTACATCGTCACGAATAATTCTGCTCTGCACATTGCTCTCGTTTGGTACGTTTGATGTTTCGATGCTCATGTCTAAAGTCGGTTGAAGGGTAACTATAAAGCCGTTATTTACAAAAACATCTGCTCCACTCTCCTCAGCAATTAGGCTTGATGATAATGGGATATAGAGTTCCTCCTCGGCATCGATTGAAATATTCTTTGTTACCGTCAGCGGAAGACTTACATTACCTCTGATCTGCCAGTGATCCAATGTCCATCCTGGCTGTCTGTCCTGTCGTAAAATTGCAGTTATCTCGGAGGATATATCGGCGATGGAAACATTGCCCACATCTCCATAAATTTCTGCAACCGTCGTAGAAGTGTTTTCTATAACGACTGTAGATGTACCTTCGATGTAATCGGTAGGAGGAGACGTATCTTCGGCAAACAGCTGTTTATATACATCTCCTTCGACAGTCGCACCGTCGTTTACAAAGATGAATAAATTATCTTCAAGCAGTGAAGTGGAGCTTCCGTCCGCAAAAATATCATAGCTACCTGCGCCTATAATATCATTTTTGACTGTTCCGTCTAAAGCGAATATGCTTATATTACCTAATGGATCTCCAAACGCTGATGTTAATGATCCTATCGATGTCTCGCCGGGGATTGCCTCTATTAGTGAGCCTCCGATTAGTGAACCGTGAACCGTTCCACCTGAAATGGTTATACCTATATCTCTGTATCCAAAAACACCGGTATATGAGTTGTAGTAATTGATTCTACCTCCGGCATAAACTGAACCACTAATTTGACCATCATTAATTTCAACAGATATATTTCCCCTGTCTCCTACGGCTGCGCCAAATCTATTGGAACCCACAAGTGTGAGAATCTCACCGCCACCAAAAACATCTCCGCCTATGATACCATCATCAATAATGACACGTGCATTACCCTCTATGCTGGTGCGATAACCGGTGCCGAATACATTTCCACTGATATTTCCGGAAGTTATGTGCGTTGTTGTGTTGTTTAGTACATGATCATTTCGACCGCCTCCATATACCGAACCCGAAATAGCACCACCTTCTACTCTTACATAGATGTCGCCATCTACATTTGTAAGATATTCATTAAATGTGGGGGCAGAGGAGATGCTGTTTAGCTCTACATCTCCACCATATATGTTTTTAGAAACTGTTACGTTATCCTTTACGATCACGTTAATGTCTGCATTAATAAAATTTTTGTTTCCGCCACCTACAACACTTCCATGATATTGATGTGATGTAAGAGGGGGAGTTGTTAACGATGCATTACCTGCTACCGTAACATCCACTCTGCCAAGTGATGGGTTCTTGTTTAGGGCAAATGGTGTTGAATGAATTTTTCCGGTGTAGCCAATATAGCTGTTGTTGTTACCTCCACCGTGCACAAGATTAAAGGTTCCGCCGGATATATCTACCTTGGTGTTTCCCGAAACAAGCGATAGATAGTTGCCACCACCATAAAGTGATCCAACTGTCGGTGTTTCACTTACCGAAACGTTACTGCTGCCGCTAACAGTTGTATAACTATCGCCGGCACCGTATGCGGTGCCGATTGAGGCTGTGCCGGTAATATTTAGGTTGGTGTTTAAAGAAACCACCGAGTTGCCTTCAAATAAAGCTAACCCGCCGCCAAAGACGCGACCAGCATTACCGCCGCTTATGTTAACTTGGGTGTCTCCCGTTACGGTGGACACTGCCGAGGCTCCGTTGGAAAGCCCGCCACCATAAATCGCCAAAACAGTTCCACCGGTCATCTCAATCGAGGTAGAGGGCACTGAAACAGCTGTAGTTGTAGAGTATCCACCGGCAACGATAGTATAGTCACTAAAATCGCTGGGATTCGGCGTACCGGAAAAAAAGAAAACTCCACCGGAAATATTGATATATTTTTTCGAGGCTCCGTCCATATAGTATATCGTGGTATTTGCACCGCCAGCTTCAATGTACAGTTTGTTTCCGTTAGCGACTATGTAGCGATTTGTTTCCAACGGAGAAATAACTATTTCAACAAACTCGGGCGGAGCAATTCCGATATCAGCATTCAAATTCGTGAATGGTAAAACAGAGGTTCCCCAAACCATCGTTACCTGAACAACAAACAGTGTCACCACCGCCAACATTGTGATTAACTTTTTCTTTATTGATATTTTCATATGTAAATAACCTGTGATTAATGGTTCGATATGTATTTATATTATCGCACTTTTATATGCAAAATGCAATACATTTCACTACTTTTATCGTGCAACCGAGTCATTTTGACAAATTATTCGACAACAATGATGTCACCGTAGATTTTTTACATATTTTTTACGATAATATCATTGACATTTGTTCTAAATAGAACTACAATACGAATATGAAATTGTCTGAAAAAGAGCTAATAGACATAGGGAAGATATTATGATATATTTCAAGGATCTATTTGTGACTATAACTACAATTAGGCGCGATTATTTCAAGGACTTGATGTCTGAAACCGGACTTACTTACATGGACATTGACATACTCCAATTTTTAAGCGACAACCCCGATTTCAACACCATGACGAATATAATAACTGCGAAAAGTTTCACAAAATCTCATGTTTCGGCATCCATTAAGGGAATGATAGAAAAAGGTTACCTGACTAGATCGGTGATGCCGGAAAACAAAAAAATTGTGAAATTGACCTTGTTGCCAAAAAGTGATGCTGTAATAAAGAAGTCACAGGACTGTCGGTTAAACTTTAGGAGAGTAGCATTCAGTGATATCTCGCAGGATGAGTTAGAGAAAGCGGGTGATATTATCACAAGGATAGCGTCAAACCTAAAAAAGGAAAAAGAACGAAGATAGAAACGATTTTACAGAATGTATTTAGGAAAGGATACAGTATATGGCAAACTTAAAATTTTCAAACAAACAGTTTTATATGCATGACAATCCAATAAACATACTTAGTGGCGCCATTCACTATTTTCGTGTAGTGCCGGGATATTGGGAGGATAGGCTTCGCAAACTTAAGGCTTGTGGATTTAACACGGTGGAAAGTTACTGTGCTTGGAATCTTCACGAACAGTTTGAAGGCTCATATGATTTTGAAGGCATTTTAAACATTGGTGAATTTTTGCAGACTGCGCAAGATGTAGGGCTTTACGCAATTGTACGACCAGGTCCATACATATGTGCCGAATGGGATTTTGGTGGCTTTCCTTACTGGTTGCATAAATATGATATGAATCTTCGCTGTGCTGACCCGGTGTATCTCTCCAAGGTGGAGCGTTACTACGAAAAGCTTTGTGATATCATTCGCCCGCACCTTGAGGTTAACGGCGGTAATGTTATTGCAATGCAGATAGAAAACGAGTATGGTAGCTTTGGCAACGACAAGGAATACCTAAAAGCGATTAAGTCAATCTACGAAAAAAACAACATGGATTGTCTGTATTTCACATCGGACGGCCCTACCGAATATATGCTAACAAACGGAACGCTAGACGGGGTGCTTGCTACCTGTAACTTCGGAAGTCGAGGGGATGAGGCGCGTGAAATCTTTCATAAATATCGCAATGACGACCCCTTTATGTGTATGGAATTTTGGAACGGATGGTTTGATCACTGGGGCGAGGAGCATCATACACGCCCTGCCGATGATGTTATCAAAACGATGGGCGAGATACTAAACGACAATGGGAACATCAATTTTTATATGTTTCATGGCGGAACCAACTTCGGTTTTATGAATGGTGCAAACTATGATGGTAAAATACTTCCGACGGTAACAAGCTATGACTATGACTCGCCGCTATCCGAGTGCGGTGACATGACGGAAAAATATTATGCAGTCAAGGCAGAGTTGGAAAAACGCTTTGGCAAGGCAGATGAAATTGAGGTTGCCGATACCATAAAGTATTCATACGGTAGGGTGGATTTCACCGAATCGGCTTTGCTGTTTGATAACCTTGATAATATATCAAAGATTTTTATGTCTGCGGCACCGCTTAGCTTTGAACATCTTGATGTACCGTCGGGCTTTGTTCTCTACAGCACAACGGTACAGGCAGATTTCAACGAGGCAATACTCTCCCTCGACGGTCTTTGCGATCGTGCAGTTGTCTATGTTGATGGTGAGTTCAAGGGGGTAATTGACAATCACCTTGAACGCTTTGATGAGATTGTTTTGAACACTAGTAAAGATGCACCCACAAGAATAGAGCTACTTGTAGAAAACCTCGGCAGGGTGAATTTTGGTAAAGAGATTGGCGAGCGCAAGGGAGTGAAGGCAGTAAGGCTCGGTGCTGTACATCTCTTTGGGTGGAAGATGTTTCCTCTAACCCTCTCAGATATAAGTGAGCTTTGCTTTTCGACAAATAAAACCGCCCAAAACACTCCAACATTTTTACGCGGAAGATTTAAGGCGGAAATATTAGCCGATAGCTTTGTCAAACTATATGGTCTGACCAAAGGAAATGTTTTTATTAACGGATTTAATCTCGGTCGATATTGGAGTGAAACCACACCGGATACACCGCTTTATCTTCCTGCACCACTGTTACGTGAGGGGGAAAACGAGATTGTGGTGTTTGAATCTACCAACATTAAGCTCGGTAAAGATGTTTTTGCATTTTTATCCGAATAACATATCCGTTTTAACTTGAAGGTTTATATAGTTATTTCGATGCCGAACGTAATCTTCGTACAGTTTCATTCATGGTTAAATATCCGGTAAGTGAAACATAGTTTGGCACGGAGTTTCCTGTACCGAGTGCAACACCTATACAGTTTTCGGCCTGACGATAGACATTTTCCACATAATTACTGACGTACGAAACGTCATCACTACAAATAACATCAGTATCAATTCCTCCGAAGTTGCCAATTCTGTCACCATATCGATCAATCCACTCCTGAAACGGTGCGATGGCATCCTCGTTTGAGTGCTTTGCATCTATGCCGGTATAGTCAATCAGCTTGTCCATAACAGCAAACAGATTACCGCAGGAGTGCAGTAGAAACGGTTTATTGTTTCTATGTGCAATGTCGACAATTTTTTTGTAAACCGGATAGATATGTTCCTCGATTACCTGTGGTGGCAACAGGGTTTGTGTGTTAAATCCGAGATCATCTCCATGGCGAAATACACAAAAATCGTCCCCGTGCCTTTGAGCGAATTCCGTCCATATGTCGGCCATAACAGAACCGAGCTTTTGAAACAATGCGGTAACAAGTTCGGGCTCATCATACAGCATGATGCATAGATTTTCATAACCTACTAAATCCTGTACCACCTCAAAAATACCGTTTCCGACGCCACCTATACCCTTCATGCCGGAGGGCATTTGGGTGTGTATTGCCTCGAAATGCGGCGTAAATGTTTGAAAGTATCGCTCCTTAATGTTTTCAAAAGGATAACTCCGAAAATCGTCCCAATCCTTTATTGCAGGGTCGATATGACGTCCCAGTGCTCCGCCACCTTCTAAGATACCGGAAATGCATCCCTCGTAAATAAGCACATCATATTCCATGTCACTCAAAAATTTTCCGTACAATCGGTAAAACTCTGCCAAATCTTGTTTGTTGCCGGTCGCTAATGAAGGAAAATCGGGATTGTTTGTGATTTGTGAGATGATTTCCCATGAAATAATGTGGTCGTAAAGGGGAACTATGTCATTTTGCTGATTTGTTGCCGCTCGAACAATTCGTTGGTAATTCGGTGAAAACATATAAATTTCTCCCTGTTGTTATTGTCGAATCAAAACCTATGTTAAAGGAATTATATCACAGTGCAGGATGCATTACAAGCATTATTTTTTTGGCATATTACCATGATGAAAGCTACATATTTTTGTTAAAAAATTCAACCTTGACATGTGCTTTGTTATGTGTTAAATTTAGTCTACAATATCGTATTGTATATGGAGGTGACAATGAAAATCGGAATGCAGATGTACACCATGAGGGAGTATATGCAGACAGAGCGTGACATGGAGTACACGTTATCTAAAATTGCGGAAATTGGGTATAACTATGTTCAGATTTCCGGTGGAGGTCCAATAGAACCGCTGAAACTTCGCAGAATATGTGATACAAACGGGTTGCAGATTGTACTAACGCACACTCCTGCGGACAGAATTTTACATGAAACAGATAAAGTTATTGAGGAGCATAATGTTTTAGGTTGCGACTACATTGGGTTGGGTGCGATGCCCGGTAAATACCGAAACGAGGGGTTTGTTGACAATTTTATCGAGACCTTTAAACCGGCGGCTGTGAAAATCAAACAGGCCGGCAAGCTGTTTATGTATCATAACCATGCTTTTGAATTTGAAAAATACAACAACAAAACCATAATGGAGTCCCTTGCCGATGGATTTGCCGAGGATGAAATGGGCTTTACCCTTGACAGCTATTGGGTACAGGAAGGCGGCGGCGACCTTCTTTTCTGGTTTAATAAATTTGAAAGCAGGATTCCCTGCATTCATCTAAAGGATATGGGCATAAGCAATGGGCAAAAGGTCATGAAACCCATCTACGAAGGCAATATAAACTTTGACGGATTGTTAGCACGTTTTAAAGACTCCGATAAGATTAAGTATGCACTTTATGAGCAGGACAGCTGTGAGCAGAGCCCGTTTGTGGCTGCAAAAATCACCTTCGATAATTTAATTAAAAACGGTTGGGAAACATAGAAAGGATATTATAATGAAAACTGTAAAGGTTGCTGTTGTTGGCATAGGAAACATGGGTAGCGGTCACGCTAAAAACATATCCGCAGGCGAAATAAAAAACATGGAACTTGTCGCTGTGTGCGATATAGATGAAAATAAACTCAGCTGGGCAAGAGAAAACCTTAAGGGTGACGTAAAGATTTTTAAGGATTATTCCGAAATGCTCTCTGCCGACATCGAGCTTGACGCCGTTATTGTTGCAACACCTCACTATGAACATCCCGGTATGTCTGTTGCTGCCTTTAATAAAGGTTTGCATGTGGTCTGCGAGAAACCCGCAGGAGTGTATACAAAGCAGGTTCGTGAGATGAATGAAGTTGCACAAAAGTCCGGCAAGGTTTTTTCGTTGATGTATAACCAGCGCACAAACCCTCTGTACAAAAAGCTTCGTGACATGGTGCAGGACGGCGAGCTCGGCGAACCCAAAAGATTTATCTGGATAGTAACAAACTGGTACAGAACCCAGAGCTATTACAATAGCTCCGGCTGGCGTGCCACCTGGAAGGGCGAGGGCGGCGGCGTACTGATAAATCAATGCCCTCACAACCTTGACCTGTGGCAATGGATTTTTGGTATGCCGACTAAAATAAGTGGATTTACTCATATGGGTAAATTTCATGATATAGAGGTTGAGGACGATGTAACCGCCTACGCCGAGTATGAAAATGGCGCAACAGCTGTGTTTATAACCACAACCGGAGAAACCCCCGGAACAAACCGCCTTGAGGTATCAGGTGACAGAGGCAGGGTTGTAATCGAAGATGGGAAAATGACCTTCACAAAGCTTTCGGTGAGTGAAAGGGAGTACTGCTACAGTAGTGAGAACGGATTTGAAAAGCCAGCGGACGAGACGATAGAAATCGAAACCAACGAGGTTGAAACCGCACACAACGGCATACTTCAAAACTTTACAAATGCTGTATTAAACGGCGAAAAACTTATAGCTCCGGGTATCGAAGGAGTTAATGGTTTAACTATTTCAAATGCCATTCATCTCTCCGGTTGGACAGGACAACAGGTATCACTTCCTATAGATGAAAACCTATACTACAACGAGCTTCAAAAACGCGTTGAAAACTCAATTATCAAGGATAATAAGGCAGGGAAAATAACCGATATTTCGGGGACGCATTAATTAATATTGTTATTTAACAATCCTCACTGTTGATAATCTTTTTGTATTCAAGCCCCCAACTTGCCATCGCACTTAAAACAGGCTTAAGGCTCTTTCCGAGTTCAGTTAAAGAGTACTCCACCTTGGGCGGTATTTCAGCATAAACCTGTCGATGAACTAATCCACTCTGCTCCATCTGACGCAGGTTGGAGGTTAATACCTTTTGTGAAATTCCATTAATTGAATTTTTCAATACACCGAAACGCTTTGTTTCGGACTCTAATTCTCTCAAAACTAACACCTTCCATTTATCGCTTATAAGTAAAAGGGTAATCTCTATCGGGCAAGCCGGCAGATTCTCATTCATAGTTTTATACATTCCTTTCTATCCAATAGTTTCCTTTGGGTACCTATAGTACAATAAAGTGCTTACTTTACAAAGGTAACTTATGGCATTAAAATAACATATAGACACATGAATGTCAAGATATGTTTTCAAGGAAAGGAAGAAAAATGAAAAAAGTTATTACAATCATTGCCGTGCTGTCAATTGCAATATTTACGCTAACCGGCTGTATGAATGATGCATCGACACAGGCAGGTGACGATGTATTAAGGGTCGGAATGGATTTAAAATTTCCACCCTATTCCTATGTGGATGAAAATGGCGAAGCAGCCGGACTTGAACCCGCAATTTCGACCGCCTTTGCAGAATACCTTGGTAAAGAGGTAGAGATAGTTAATACCGATTTTTCTCTGCTACTCGGAGCGTTAGAGACAGGCGATGTTGATATACTTATTGCCGATATGTCGGTTACTGATGAAAGGCTTGAAAAGGCTGATTTTTCTGATCCATACCGATATTCACAATCTCTTGCACTCGTTAATAAAGAGTTCGCCGTGGCTAATAATATCACCGACGAAATGCCACCTGAAGAATTTTTTCATTTGGATGGTTCTGCGTTTATAGGCTTAGCAGGAACTTTTGGGGTCCTTATTCCTCAAAGTTTCGGAGCTGATGTCACCGAAGTTACCGAAATCGGAAACGGTCTTTTAGAGGTTGCGAACGGTCAATCTACCGCACTTGTCGCCTCCAGCGAAATACACAGCTATCATGCTGCAAACAAGGACACTACCATCGTTTACAGTGGAATAGGCGATGTATCGCGTTCCTGCTTTGTTGTCAAAAAGGGGGACAGCGAGCTGCTACAAAAGTCAAATGATTTTATAGCAACAATGTATGAAGATGGTGGGCTTTACGACCAATTGAGGGAAACGTTCGACCCTATAGTTGCTGAATTTTTAGAGAATGATGAACTTGGACTTGACTATATCATCAACGAACCGGGAAGATAATTTTCAGCATGTGGTGTTATTGATGAAAAGGGCGTGGAGCAGGTTATGAGTAAAAAAGATTTCATTCAGTATTTTGGGGTTATCCTCCTTTTTGCGGCGGTTATATTTTTTGCGCTGAGAAATTCCTCAGACAATCCAAGATATGATCTGATTTTGGCAGATGACAACCTCTTGTTCGATGCATTTATTGGGACATTATTTGTCAGTCTTACCACACTTATCGGCGCGTTAATATTAGGCTTTGTACTTTTTATGATGATGCGCTCAAAAATTGTTCTACTAAGAGCTATATCAAATGTATTTAATGAAATTATTATGGGAACTCCGCTACTTGTTATGATTTTCCTTGTAGTGTATGTATTGGGAGCCGTCATCGGATACAGTGATAAGCTTGTGCTTGGCATTTTTGCTTTAATATTATATAACGGGCCATATATTGCCAATGCTTACGAGACTACAGCGGCTGTAGTTGACAGGGATCAATATACCGTAATGGATTTATATAAATTTAAATGGTATCAACGTTACATCTATGTTATTATACCGCAGATGGTAAAACCATTTATACCGTCCTTGATCAATAATCTTTCCAGTGTAATAAAAAGTTCTTCTCTGCTAAATATTATTTCAATCACCGAGATAACCTACATTACAACGGTGATATCCAGCAGAAATTATGCCTTTATAGAGGGATATTATATAATGTGGTTAATGTATTTAGTGGTTACAATACCGCTCTCATTGCTCGCAAAATATGTTGGTAGAAAGGTGGCATAGTGGAAATAAATATATCGGCACTAAACAAGTCATACGGAAGCCAGGCCGTGCTTAAAGATATTAATATTGAGATATCCGGCTATGGCTCGGTGGGGATAATTGGTGAATCGGGATGCGGCAAATCCACCCTATTACGCCAACTTGCCGGAATAGAGAGACCGGATAGTGGTGAAATTAGCATCAACGGAATTTCACCTATATTAAATAACTCAGAATTTCTTGATAACATTGGGGTAGTGTTCCAAAAACACAATCTCTTTCCACACCTAACATTAAAAAAGAATATAACATTGATACTTCAAAAGATTAAAAAGTACAACAAGCAGGACGCAGATAGGAAAGCTGATGAAATACTAAAACAACTTTTCATCGAAAAGGAGGCAGACAAAAAACCCCATGAAGTTTCCGGAGGACAGGCACAAAGAGGGTCTATAGCGCGGGCACTCGCCACCGATCCTAAGTTGCTATTTTTAGACGAGCCGACAGCGGCACTTGACCCCATATTGACACAGGAGGTTTTAAAGGCGGTAAAACAGCTAAAAAAGGACGGTCGTAGCTTTATCTTTGTCACCCACGAGATATCTTTTTTAAAGGAATTTGCCGACTATGTAATCTTTTTAAAAAATGGTGAGATTTTTGAACACTGTGCTGTTGAGGATTTAACCGAGACAAAGACAATGGATTTATCCGAATTTTTAAAAATACATTAGGAGTTATTATGACAATAAAGGAAATTTACAACGCATTTGATAAAATAGGCTGTCTGACCTTTGCCACGGTGAACGAGAATGGCGAACCTGAGACGAGGATTGCGCACCTTAGAGCCTATGATGAAGCGGGCATCTATTTTCAAACCATGAATACAAAGGCGTTTTATGCCCAGATGAAGAAAACTGGAAAGCTATCGGTTTGTGGTATGTATGCCGAAAATGTTATAGAGCATGACGATAAAGGTTTTCCAATCTTTAAGCCCGGCTATACCATGCGAATGACCGGAGACGTTAAGGAGGTAAACATCGATGATGTAAAGGAAAAAAACAACCCGGCATTTGAACTGTGTATAAAGGATATCGAAAAATATAACAGCATGGTCACCTTTTGCATAACATCTGCAAGGGGTGAGATTTACGATTTCGATTTTGAAAGGTTAAGTCGTGAAAACAAGTTGCAACGCATATATTTTGCATATGGCGGTGCTGAGATGGATTACAAAGGGCTTATGATAGATTCCGACAGCTGTATCTCCTGCGGAGTATGTAAAAACAAATGCTCCTTCCTCGCAATCAGTGAGGAAGAAGCAGGTTATAGCATAGATAAAAATCGTTGTGACGAATGCGGGGACTGTCTTATAAACTGCCCGGTAGGGGCCATCATAAACAGGAATGCAGTTTAAAGTCGGCCTATGATTCGTGTGCACTTACACATTGCCCGGACAGCTTATCCTGTATGTCTGTCCCGGTGAGTATTACACCGTCCACTATAACTGCAGGCAAGACATCGGTATGCTCTATGCCATACTCCGACAACGTCGCATCATAAACACCACTTCCGTGTGAGTCGAAGGCGTTTATCATCACCAACTTCATGGGGAACTCCTCTTTGAGTTCTCCGTGAAGTTCGTTGTATAGCCCAATAAATTCCTGCTCGTTTTCCGAGATGCAGTGAAAACAAAGTGCATAATAAAAGTAGTAGAGCGGTGGGTTGTCTTCAACCACCTCCTCAGTTATAACAACATCCTCCGTTTCACTATCCATCAATACAAATTGGTCGCTTCCCGCATTAAACAAAGGTTCGGAAGCGGTTGTTTCGCTCACATCGGCACAGCCGACCATAATAAACATCGATGTGGCAACAAAGCAAGTCAGCAATAATGATTTAATCATGGATTATAATCCCTTTTCTACTGCATTATATAACAAGCAAATTATAATGTATATATACACCGGTGTCAATGTTAACATCAAAATAGCTATTGTTTGTTATTTCGGAAGACGTATCGTAACGGTAGTTCCTTCATCTTCCCTACTTGAAAGCTCAACATCGCCACCATGAACCATTATTGCATGTTTTACAATACTCAATCCAAGCCCTGTGCCGCCTCCACTTCTGCAGCGGCTTTTTTCAACTCTATAAAAGCGTTCAAATACCCTACCCTGCTCCTCTGTTGGAATACCTATTCCTGTATCGGATATGCTCAGTGTAACATAATTTTTGTTTTCCTCGGTTGAGATATCCACACCGCCACCTTCCTTATTGTACTCGATGGCGTTATCGATGAGATTGAAAATGCATTCTTCGAGTATGGTCGGTATTCCTTTTATGAAGAGTGGCATGTTTTCGGCAATGCTTATTGTAATGTGTTTTTTTTCAGCCTTATCATTAAGTTGGGCAACAACCTTTTCCGTAAGCTTGTTAATGTCTACGTCCTCTTTGGACATTCCCTTTGCGTCTTCATCCAACCGAGAAAGCTTGATAATATCCTGTATTAGCATACCCATGCGAACACTCTCAGCATGTATTTTATCAATAAATCGTGGTTTATCTTCCTCCTGAACCATATCGTTTTTGAGCAATTCGGCATATCCCGAAATGGTTTGTAGTGGGGTTTTAAGTTCGTGCGAAACATTTGCCGAAAATTCTCTCCTCATCCGCTCGGCAAATCGCTCCTGAGTGTTATCCACAAACATCAGAATGTTTCCCCCGGATTTTATATCGGATATCGAGACCTGGTATATTCGATCGTTTTCCTCTATTTCTATCCTACCACTTTCACCGCTTTGGAGTATATCATATATTCGCTCAAAGCTCTCACCACGGTGTATTTCTAAGATGTATTTTCCTACACAGCTTTGAACAGATTTGTTAAATATGGCGAGTGCAGCTTGATTAATGCTTATTATAGAGCCGTGCGAGTTTAGTACGATCAATCCCTCCTCCATATGCTCCATTATTTCGCCGAGCTCGTCACGCATCTTTTGCATATCTGCAGTTTGAGCCTTTAACATATTATTTTGATTATCGATCTTTAAAAGCAGAGGTGTAAGTTCGATGTATGTATTGTTTTCTGTCGGCGTTTCGACATTTATGGAGTTAATGGGTGCAACCAGCCTGCTTGTAGCTAATCTTGCCGCCAAAAAGCTAAAAATTATTGCGAGTATAAAGCATATGAGTATTAAAAAACTGCTATCCGTAAATGTTCTTACAACCGTATCGGTAAAGTCCGAAACCCTTAAAATGTTACCGCTTTCAAGTTTTTGAGCATAGTAATATGTCTGTTGCTGCAGGGTGTCTGAAAATCTACTTGATTCACCGATGTCTTCTGATAACGCATCGATAATCTCCGGCCGATCGGAATGGTTTTCGGTGGTATCCGATTTGTTGTCAAACAGTATTTCACCCTGTGGCGATATGAGAGTAATTCGAAATATTGTTGATGGTATGTTGTCCAGGATCTCTTGATTTTCCTGCTCAGCATCATCAAGTATTCTCATGTAATCGTCTGATGTCTGCCTTACATTTTGTTGCATGTTACTGAAAAAACCGTCATACATAACATATCCGATAAGCACGCTCACAAGCAATGCTGTAAGAGTGCAGGTAATAAATATATTTCTGAATATCTTTATTCTCATTAAATGTCAGTCCTCACGTTATTGTTATAATCATTTTCTAGTCATTCTACCATACATATGGTGTAGCCGACCCCACGTATTGTTTGAATTTGCGACCCACCTTCTCCAAGCTTATGTCGAAGGCTTCTCATGTGAACATCAACCGTTCTGGTCTCACCATCAAACTCATAACCCCATACCGTGTTTAGCAGGTTGTCCCGTGTAAACACTCTCTCCGGCTCCTGCATTAGTATCCGAAGCATTTCAAATTCTTTATAGGTCAATGTCACCGAAACACCGTCCGACATCACGGTGCGTTTAATTGGATCTAAGGTTATATTGCCGAGATGCAGTACACCCTTATCGGTATCGCAGTCGGGCACAGATGACCTCCTCAGCAATGCTTTTACTCTTGCCACCATTTCCATCATTCCAAACGGTTTGACAAGATAGTCATCGGCACCTATGTCAAGACCGTAAACCTTATCAAATTCGGTGCCTTTAGCCGTGGCAAGCATAACCGGAATACTCTTCGTACGGCTATCTTCACGTATTTTTTTTAGAATGTCTATCCCGTCCATCCCCGGTAGCATAATGTCTAAAACAATTAGCTTTGGCATATCTGAATAAATACGGGTAAACATATCCTCGGCATTCGAAAACCCCTTGACCTCAAAACCTGTGCTTTGCAGTGTATACAACATAAGTTCGCGGATATCGTCGTCATCTTCTACACAGAATATCATGTCTTTACCTCTTATTACTGCTTAATTTCATGCTCACCGGTTATGGAAAAAACAACCCAACCCGCAATGTTTGTTGCATGGTCGCCAATTCTTTCAAGATACTTTGCAATCATCAAAAGATCCAAAACACCTTCCGAGTCTTCCTTGCTTCCCTCTAAGATTAACAAATCTTTTTTCACCTCGATAAATAGATTGTCGACAATGTCGTCCTCCTTAATGACCTCAAGGGCAAGCTCTTTATCCTTTGCAACAAAGGCATCTATACTTTTACTTACCATGCTTATGGTTGCTGCTGCCATGTCACGAATATGGTGAACTTTTTCATTTATCAAAGGCTTTGTGGTCAATACAATTTCGGCTATATCCTCGGATTGATCACCTATTCGCTCCATGTCGGTAATCATCTTTAGGGCGGCAGAGATTAATCGTAGGTCGTGCGCAACGGGTTGTTGTTGTAGCAGCATCTTTAAACAGATGCTCTCAATTTCTCTTTCCTTTTGATCTATAAGGCTCCCATTGTCCGAGACCTGCTTTGCAAGTGCTATATCACACTCGGTAAACGCTTTTGATGATTTTGCAATCGCCGTTTCGCAGAGTGATCCCATTACAATCAGTTCCTTGTTAAGAAAATCTAATTGATCATCAAATCTCTTTCTCATTAACCAAATCTCCCTGTAATATAATCCTCTGTTCGTTTATCCTTGGGTACGCTGAAAAGCTGTTCACTGTTGTTATATTCCACTATCTCACCCAAAAGAAAGAATGCTGTATTGTCCGAAATACGAACAGCCTGTTGCATGTTGTGGGTAACAATAATTATAGTATAATCCTCTTTAAGGCTAATTGCAAGCTCTTCTATCTTTGAGGTTGAGATAGGATCGAGAGCACTGGTAGGCTCGTCCATCAAAAGAACCTTTGGCTTTACCGCAAGGGCACGCGCTATACAAAGTCGCTGTTGCTGTCCTCCAGACAGACTTAACGCACTTTTTTTCAGCCGATCTTTAACTTCGTCCCAAAGAGCTGCTGCCTTTAAGCTTTCCTCAACCAGCCTATCGGTCTGTGCATGGGTAAGATGTCCGTGTAGCCTCGGACCATAAGCAACATTATCATAAATGCTCATGGGAAACGGATTAGGTTTTTGAAAAACCATGCCTATCTGTTTACGCAACATGGTAACATCAAGATCCTTTTCAAAGATACTTTTGTCCTCAAAGGTTATATCTCCCTCGGTTCGTACCGTGAGAATGAGATCATTCATCCTGTTTAAAGACTTTATGAAGGTGGACTTTCCGCAACCTGACGGACCGATTAATGCCGTTATCTGTTTTTCGGGAACATCGATATTCACCTTTTTTAATGCGTGAAAATCGGCATAATAAAGGTCAAAATCGGTTGCCTTCATTATTGTGTGTCCTGTGACCATATTTATGATTAATCCTTTCTTTTATCTGTTTCGCTTCAGCTTTCGTTGTACTATTTTTGTTGAAATATTGATTATCAATACTAAAGCGAGTAATATTGTTGCAATTGCAAAGCCTACACCAAACTCTCCACGCTCGGCAACATACATATAAAGTGCAACCGATAAGGTACCACCACTACTTGAATATGCCGTGAAAATGTTTGTTATAGCGCCCGCCGCAAGACCTGCAGTAAACAGCAGAGCGGCACTTTCTCCCACAATTCGACCTATAGCGAGAATACATCCGGTGATAATTCCATCAAGACAACAGGGCAGAATTATTGTTCTTATCATATACCATTTGGTTGAGCCGAGCCCTAACGCACCCTCACGATAGGATTGTGGAACCGTTTTTAAACTCTCCTGCGTTGTTCGTATGATAATGGGGAGAATAATGATCACAAGGGTTAAACATCCCGTAAGTAGGCTAAGCTGAAATCCGAGAAGCTGACCGAAGAACATCATACCGACAAGACCGTATATGATAGACGGAATTGCAGCTAACACCTCAACCGTAGCCTCGATTAAGATAAGTACTTTTTTGTTTGTTACATATTCTGTAAGGTAGATGGCTGCTCCGATTCCGAGCGGGAGCACGATGATGAGCGACAGAAGTATGACATATATGGTGTTGAGTATGTTCGGCAAAATACCGATGGTTTTTTCACGGTGACTCGGTGCGGTGGAGAGCAGTTCCCATGTTATGTTCGGGACACCCTGAATTAAAATATACCCGATAATCCCGACAAGAAAACATACCGTGATTATAGCCGCGAAGTACACAAGACCAATCAGAATGTTATCCTTAAAGAGTCTTTTTCTTCTCATTTATCTCTGCCTCCGCTTTTTATCAGTACATTCATCACCGCATTTATTATCAAAATAAATACAAAAAGCACTAGTGCTATGGAGAATAATGCCTGTCGATGTAACCCCGACGCATACCCCATATCCTTTGCTATCGAGGTGGTGAGAAGTGCCACACTTTCGAACAACTTTGGCATGTTTGCAACATTTCCTGCAACCATCATGACAGCCATTGCCTCGCCGATTGCTCGTCCGACGCCAAGAACTATCCCTGCGGCAATTCCGTTTTTTGCGGCGGGGATGCTCACCTTAAAAATAGTCTCGGTATGGCTTGCCCCGAGGGCAAGACTTGCCTCCTCGTATTCCGGAGGAACCGCATTAAGTGCCGTTTCACTTATCGATATAATTGAAGGAAGCACCATAATCATTAACACAATTATGGCCGCAAGCAGACCGGACCCTTTAGGTAGGTTGAAAATATCGGCGATACCCGGAACCAAAAACATGGCTCCCACAAGGCCATATACAACGCTTGGTATTCCTGATAGCAGTTCTACTGTTGGTCTTACAAGCGATGCCGCAACCTTGCCGGCATATTTTGATAAAAAAACAGCGGTCAAAACACCAATAGGAATTCCGAGCAGTGTTGCACCACCGGTTGCATAGATACTGGAGAGCATGATCGGCCAGATTCCAAACTGAGGATCGGTGCTGTTTGCCGGCTCCCATACCATGCCGAAAAGGAACTCAAAAAAACCTATTTCAATTATTGCCGGAAGACCCGATACAATCATATAGACTGATATTAAAACCACAAACGCAATCGCCGTCATACCACAAATTAGGAAGACAGCGTTCATGATTTTTTCTGTTATCTTTTTAACTTTCATTAAAAGTTGTTCCCTTTTACTTAATACAAGGCTGTCGCATACATAAATGATTATTAGCTGCGACAGCCTTGCTGTTAACGTGTGTTTTTTCTATTGAATAGGTACTGCGCCCGCATCACGTACAAGGTCAATGGTTGCTTCACTCAATGCCCAGTCGATAAATGCCTGTGCTGCTGCATTTTCCTCACCTGTAACCGTTGCAAAAACGAATGGACGTTGAATTTTATAAGAACCATCCTTCACAGCTTCCTCGGTAGGTGCTACACCGTCGATGTTCACAACGTTCACCTCTTCCGATACAGATGAGATTGACACGTATCCTATGGCACCTTCGATGGACTGTACGCTTGCCTTAACGCCACCGCCGGATGCCTGCTCCTCATCGTAAGCACACACATCCTCAACATCAACGATACTCTCGAAACCGTCACGCGTGCCGGATGCGGAATCACGCCCTATCACGACGATTTCGCTGTCGCTTCCGCCGACCTCACTCCAGTTAGTTATCTCGCCTTTGTAGATAGAAGCGAGCGTTGCCATGTCTAAATCTGCAACCGCATTGGCAGAGTTAACAATGATTGCTATACCATCAAGTGCAAAAACCGTTTCGGTTAAGGTTGCCTTTTCCTCGTCCTTAAGACCACGGCTGGAAAGTCCGATATCAAGAGTTCCATCGGACGCACCCTGTACACCCGTACTGGAACCGGTAGGTGCATATGTAATTGTTGTGCCCGCATTCTCCTCCATGTAAACCTCCATCATGGACTGGATAACCGCCTCAACCGATGTAGATCCGCCCGTTGCGATTGTGCCTCCGGATTCCTGACATGATGTGAGCATGGTAACTGCTAAAGTTAAGCTTGCAATGATTGCAATAATCTTTTTCATAAGTCTCCTCTTTGTTTTGTTTTTTATTATTTCACTATCAATATATTATCTTGACTGTGTAAAATGTAAAAGCCTGTAAATGTAAAATCTATGTTAAATTATAGCTTGTAAGATTTTTCGGCAAGGTGAAATGTTTTAACAAATTATATGTTTTGACAAACTATACGTTTTGTTATTTACTAGAGTCGCTTTTTATGTTAATATATATATTAATACTATTTTTTGATGTAAAATGGGAGATTTAAGATGAGCAACACTACAATTCCGATGGGTTATAGTTCTTCATTGACCCAATATGAAACCCAGACGGCCATAGGTATGATAAAGAGAGTTTTTGAGGATAACCTTTGCACAGCACTTAATTTGAAAAGAATTTCCGCACCTCTTTTTGTTGCAGCATACAGTGGGCTTAACGATGACCTAAACGGTGTAGAACGTGCAGTCACCTTCGACATAGCCGAAACTCACACCGTCGGTGAGGTGGTGCACAGCCTTGCAAAATGGAAGAGGCAGGCACTTTGTGACTACGATTTCAGGGTTGGAAATGGTCTTTGTACCGATATGAATGCAATACGGCGCGACGAAGAGATGGATAACATCCATTCTATATATGTAGACCAGTGGGACTGGGAAAAGATAATTGCACCTCATCATCGTAACCTTGACTACCTCTATGAAACAGTTTCCTTAATTGTGAAGGCAATCTGCGATACGCTTCTTCCATTAAAACAAAAATACCCTAACATAACCACCTCCTTGTGTCGTGATGTATACTTTATTTCCTCAGAGGAGTTACTGCAAAGATTTCCTGACAAAGGCCCAAAAGAACGTGAAAAAGCAATTGTTAAGGAGCATAAAACAGTTTTTATCACCGGAATAGGTGCAAATCTATCGAACGGCGCAAGACATGACGGACGGGCTCCGGACTACGATGATTGGACACTAAACGGCGATCTCATGTTTTGGCACGAAACACTTGACATAGCATTGGAAATTTCATCGATGGGAATACGCGTATCTCCCGAATCATTATTAAATCAGCTCGAGATTGCCGATTGCACCCATCGAGCATCACTGCCATTCCACACCCGCCTTTTAGCGGGCGATCTACCCGAAACCATGGGAGGTGGCATAGGACAGTCCAGACTCTCCATGTTATTACTCGGAAAGGCTCACATCGGAGAGGTGCAGGCTTCCATTTGGGATAGCGATACCATTGATGAATGTTTCAAATCAGGAATAAAGTTGCTGTAATCCCATTTGTATAAATTAATCAAATATTACAAATAGGCGAGGTAAATATGTATAAAATAAAAATAGGTATATCTCTTTTCGTTTGCGTTGTTGTTATGCTAATACCGACATTTCAATTTGTTTTCGCAGACACAGACGCTACTGCATTGAATGACTTAGAACCAACACTATCTACAGAGTATAATTTCGGTTGGGTGCCCCCCACCATTGTGGTTGACCACAACAGATCGATTGACGATATTGTTGCGATGGCAAAGAAATATCCACATAATGCATTTAACCCATCATATATCGCGCAATACGATATAACACCCCAATTTACGGCCCCTTACAGTGCAGGAAGTATCAGGCAGGAATATATAGACGATGCTTTAAATGCAGTTAAAATGGTCAGATATATCGCCGGTGTTTCTTACGAAAATGTGGAGTTCACCGAGGAACGCAACTCTTATTCTCAGCATGCGGCGGTATTACTTGCATCCTCAAATCAGTTTTCGCACGCACCGTTTCAACCTTCCGACATGGATAAATCATTTTTCGACCTCGGATATCTCGGGTGCGCAGAGGGAAACATCAGCGCCGGTAGGAACAATCTTTCGCAAGCAGTATTAGGTTTTGTTGCAGATGCAGGCGCCGGCAATATTACGTCGGCAGGGCACAGACGATGGATTTTAAACCCGATAGCAGAAGGTTTTGGAATAGGCTATGCAACCGATCCAAGCGGAGCAGCAAGTTATGGAGGGCACAGGATTTCCATGCATGTGTTCGGCGAAGGTGTAAGCCAGCCGGACAGCTATGTTGCATGGCCAAGTTCCGGTGATTTTCCACTTGAGTATTTTGCGTTTGACGACGGATATTATAACACATCCGTCTATCCTTGGTCGATAAATCTGGGTTCGGCATATCAAGCACCGGTAAGAGACGATATTGAGATAAGGCTAACCCGACTAAATGACGGTAGAACGTGGATTTTTAACAAAGACACTCCTCAACAAGGTTACAGTTATTACCAAGAAGATGAAATGCATCTTTCTGTGGATAATGTCAACTATGGAATGCAAAAGGGAATACTTTTCCGTCCCGATGTTACCACGCTTGGCTCCATTGAGGACGGTGATTCCTTCAATGTAAATATTAGTGGAATTAAAACAGCCGATGGACAGGGTACAACACTAACATATGATATTAACTTTTTTTCATTGGAAAAGGAGCTAAATAAAAATGAGGTGGTATTAACCGTTTCGAACGGTGGAGTTGCGATTAGTGGAGCTAAGGTAACCATCGGCACAGAAGTATACACCACAGATAGCAACGGTAATGTTACAATTAGAATCGAAAAAAATACCAGTGTCGCATATTCGGTGACGGCGTATGGATATAACCGTGTATCAGGAAATTTTGCCTCTGTCGACAGAGATATGACGGTAGATGTAAATATGCAACAATCGGAGCTTATCTCTGCCGATGTAGACAGGGATAGTCTTGTCGACATTAACGACATTATGATAGTTTTAGACCGGTTAAACTACAACATGAACGCTGACGAGGCGTCAAATAACTCTGCCGATGTCAACGGCGACGGGGTAGTTAATTTTACTGATGCAGCATTAATACGTAACGAAAGAAACTATGGCAGATAGTAAAGCCATACTGCCAAAATAATCCAGAATTCACTATTTAAAAAAATTATCAAAAAAAACAAAAAACAGACTAAAGTTTTTAAATGACCTGCCGATATATTAATTAAGAGTAAGTATATCATTGATTTTTATTAACAGGAGGGATTTATGTCCGGAATAACATCAACAAGCTCCTATCTAAGTGCCGGAAGTAACGGCATGGCCGGACTTGTTTCGGGCATGGACACTACCAGTATGGTAGAGGAGATGCTTGCCGGTACACAGGCTAAGATAGATAAGCAAAACGAGAACAAAACCATACTTCAGTATCAACAGGAGATGTATCGGAATACCGCTACCATCCTAAGAAATCTACAGAGCAACTATTTTGACTTCATTAATCCTGAAACCAATCTGTTGTCCAGCAGCTTTTTTAACCAATTTTCTCCTTCAGTAGACAGCTCTATGTCTAATATCTTCTCGGTTGAGGCGGGTAGTGATTACAACGGTGACCAACTATCTATTGATTATGTTCGTCAGCTTGCTACCAAAACATCGGTGACAAGTGCTAACGAGCTTACCGACGCTACAATAGGTGGCACTGTAGACCTGAGCGTACTATCCGACAGTAGCATGACGATAGGCATTGAGGGCGGTGCAAGTCGCGAGATAACTTTGCGCGGAAGTACAGCCGAGGAGGTTCGTGCAAACTTCACCTCCGACCTTGCCTCCATAGGAATTACTGTTGTGGAGGACGAGGAGTCCGGGTCGCTATCACTTTCTGCCGGCGAGGGAAAAAATGTTGAGGTCACAGCCGCAACCGGTATTGCAGCTGCAATGACAGGACTCAGTGCCGGTACAAAAGGCGGTGCAGATGGGGATGCATTAGGTGTAACCTTTTCCACAGCACCGACAGAATTTGACCTTAATCTAAATCTTGATGGAATAACCAAATCGTTGACCATTGATGCGTCGATTTCCACAGTTGACGAGCTTGTCAACAGCCTTAACGAGCAGATTAAGTCAGCATTTGGTAACGGAATAACGGTAACCGCAAGCGGTAACGAGATCTCATTTGAGACTGTACAGGCAAACGGAACACCAGACAAGAGTCGTCAGCTTACCATACATTCGAGCGGAATTGCCACGGATATGCTTGGAGTCAGAAACGGTGGTTCCACAAAAATCTCTACCGGCACAGCACTTTCCGACATTAACTTTGCCGGCGGTATTACTGCAGGAGCAGATGACAGCTTTAATTTTACAATAAACGGTGTTGATTTCTCCTTCACCTCGGAAAGCACCCTTGAGGACGTGATAGATGCGGTGAACAGCAGTGAGGCCGGAGTTGAAATGAGATACTCCGCACTTTCCGATAGAATCACTATGGAGCGTACCGACAGCGGTGCGGGACTTGACATCGAGATGAGTGATACATCCGGAAACCTTCTTGCAAACATTTTCGGCTCAGGGAGCGGAGTGGCGACTACCATGTCTTCACCGATTGGAAGCGATGAACTTATTGCGCCGGCGGGAACGGACATGACGGTTAGCTTTAATCTCGGTGCCGAATTCCCACCAATTGCAATTAACCTTGCTGGTAAATCAATATCTCAGGTAGCCGAGGAGTTGCAGGCTCAGATACATGAACATCAAGCACCTCCTGAAGCAAATGTTAGCTACGACCCCGACACCGGCCGCCTTGCCATAACCGGCATTACCTCCTACCCTGTAATTATTACCGGTAATAACGATCAAGCAACACAAAAGCTTGCAGAGCTTTTTGGAAGCGGATCGGTAAGCATGAGTGCCACTGCCGCAACCCTTGGAAATAAGGTTGATGGTCAGAATGCAATTTTGTCAATCAACGGTGTAGAAACTGAAAGAAGTTCAAACGATTTTAACGTATCGGGGCTTCAGGTTGAATTAAAGGAAGCAAACTGGGATGGTGTGTCGACAAAGCCGGTAGCAACCGATATTGATGTAGATCAAGATACCGATGCGATAATTGATGGAATTCTCAAATTTGTTGAGGATTATAACAAGGTTATCGAAGAGATGAACGATCTGGTGACCGCAGACACCTCATACAAAGACTACGCACCACTTACCGCAGAGCAGAAAAAAGAGATGAGCGAAAGTGAGATTGAGCTCTGGGAGGAGAAGGCCCGTGAAGGTCTTCTGCGAAATGATGATATTCTTACCGGCATCATGCAGGAGTTAAGAACTGCGCTTTATCAAAAACCTGAGGGTGCCGAATTTGCACTCTATGAATTTGGTATTGAGACCACCGAGGATTGGCAGGATGGTGGAAAACTTCAGGTAGATGAAACAAAACTCCGTGAGATGGTAAATCTACACTCCGACGAGCTTGCCGACCTGTTTACCGATGAAGAGTCGGGATTAGCGGTTAAAATTGAGGCTATTCTTGACGATGCCGTAAGAACAAGTACAGCGAATCCGGGTTCGATAGTATCCGTTGCAGGCAACACAGGAATGATAGAAAACAACTTCTTGTTAGGTCGCGAACAGCTCAGCATAGACGAATATATAGAGCGGTTAGAGCTTAGCTATCAGAATGAATATGACCGCTACTGGGCTCAATTTAATGCAATGGAGCAGGTGATTGCCAACATGAACTCTCAAAGTTCATGGTTAGCAAGTCAATTCGCATAGGAATAAAATCGGAGGTACTTTTATGCCGTTAAATCCTTATAATAACTACAGCGAACAAGCCATACTGACCATGACACCTGGCGAGCTTTTAATAAAGCTATTTGATGAGACAGAAAAGTGTATGAATTTAGCCATTGTTTACATCGAGACAAAGGACTATGTAAAATCACACAATAATCTTTTGAAGGCACAGCGTATTGTTAAACATTTAGAGGAAACGCTTGTCAAGGACTACAACTTTTCTGCTAATCTGGCTAAGCTGTACGATTTTATACTTGCACGGCTACAGATGGCAAACATAAAGAAGGATATCGAACTTATCAAGGATGCCCTGCCTATTGTTTCCGAGTTGAGAGAAACTTTTGCCGAGTGTGATCGCATAACTCGTAGCAAAGGAGCCAACTAATATTTTGAATGCGTCACCCCCCATATCAACAACAGCTTACCATTCTCTGTTGTGGATGTGGGGGGCTCTTTTTCTGTTATACCAAAACTGCTTAGTTGATTAAATTTATTATAATCAATCAACTTGAAAAACATTACAACTGTTTTTTCACACAAAGTGTGCAATTTCACACTTTGAAGTAGTTTAAATTAAAAACTGTATTACAATTACTGTTATTATTCCGCTGATAGCTATGGAAAGGCTGCTCATCGCAGTTTCGACTTCTCCCATCTCGATTGCCTTTGCAGTGCCTATAGCATGACTGGATGTTCCGATAGCAATTCCCTTTGATATAGGGTTTTTTATTCGAAATATTTTTATTACAAAGGATGCTATAAGGTTACCGAATATTCCGGTTAGAATTATTACTGTAACCGTTATGTCGGCAATTCCGCCGATTTCTTGACTTAGAGGCAACCCTATTGCTGTTGTTATGGATTTCGGAAGAAGGGTATAGTACTGCGTATTTGTGAGTGAAAAGGCGACTGACAGTAGGTACGTTGCAATACAGCTTGTTGCTACACCGGAGAGAATTCCGCAAATTATCGCAACCGGATTTTTCCTCAGTACACAAAGTTGACGGTACAGCGGAACTGCAAGGCAAATGGTTGTAGGCGTCAAAAAATAACTGATATATGACGCTGATGCATTATATTTATCATAGTCTATATCAAATAGCAACAACACAGCTATAATGATAATAATTGAGATAAGTATCGGGTTGAAAATCTCCCTTTTAAAGCGATTTTTAACGGTAACTCCGATCATATATGATGCCAAGGTGAGCGCGGTTCCGAAAAAAATTGAGGACGAAATCATATCCACTAATCCTTCTCCTTTTTTATCAAAAGGTCGGTAACCTTTCCGCTTACTGCCATTACTGCAACTGTTATCAGCACTACACTCACTATAACAGCTCCGAACATGGAGGACATAATCTCGAGATTGTTAATAATGCCTACACCTGCAGGTATGAACATAACACCCATAACTCCGATAAGAAAATTTGCGGTATCACAAACCTGCTCCGACTTTACTATCTTAAAGCAGAGAAGTAGGAACATAATTAACATCCCGTAAATCCCAGACGGTATAGGGAGCGGAATTATAAGCTTTATTATTTCCGCACAAAACGTGATTATAAAGATCACCGTAAGTTGTTTTAAGTATTTCATTCTTTTGCTTTCACGTTTAAATAACTATAATGCTATTTGTTATTATTCTCTAAATTTATGAGCTTTTCCTTGACATATAGGCCGCCTATGTTTCAAGCTTTTTCCCCGTTATTTCGATAATATCTATTCGCCATAACTCGGTAACGTTCAGGCTTTTTGCAACCTGCTCGTCAAACATATCCATTGCAGTCGGAGTGTGGCGTTCACACAACTGTTTGAGTGCAGAATATCGCTCCTTTTCATCTGTAACTATCGATGCAGTGCCTGTTATTACTGCCGAACAGAACTCGGTGGTAAACTTATCCTCTATCACCTTTGCAGAGGAGACGCAATTTATACATACATCAGGGTTACCGGCAAGAATGTTGTTTTTGTAGCCTTGCTTAGCAGAATGAAAATATATAACATCATTATCTCTTACAATGTTTACCGCAACACTGTACGGTTTATGGTCATCCGACACCATAGATATAACGGCAAAACTGCATTCATCACAAACCTTTAATGCAAAACCCTTTGATTGTTCCCTATCTTTACGTCTCATCTTTTTCACCCTCAAAACATATTTTTTCAAACTCATATATCGGCATTGGTCTTGCATAAAAATAGCCTTGTGCGGCGTTACAGCCAATCTGCTTTAAAAAGCCGTGTTGATCTTCATCTTCAATACCTTCGGCAACTGTAAACATGTCTAACCTGCTCGATAGCTTGATTATTTCGTCCACCACAATGTTACCCCTTGTGTCATCCTTATGATCGACAAAAAAGCTTCTATCCAGCTTAAGTGTATCGGCACAAAACTCCTTTAGCATACCGAGCGAAGAGTATCCGGAACCAAAATCATCAATAGAAACCAGAAAACCCTCATCTTTTAGCTGAACAAATAAATCTATGAGATCCTTTTCATTGTCCTCAAGTCCTGTTTCGGTTATTTCGATTTCAATATACTCGGTAGATATATCATGACTTTTTACGATATCGGTTATCTCCCGAACAAGGTTGGGGTTTTTAAGGTTGTTGCGTGAAAGGTTAACAGAAATCGGAATAATAGGTTTACCCTCTCTTTGCCACGAGCGCATTAGCTCGCAAACCTTTTTCAGCATATATCTGTCAAGATTAACGATAAAGCCGTTACGCTCGAACAGTGGTATGAATTCGTTCGGGTATGTGATGTTACCTTCGTCGTCAATCCAACGTACCAGTGCTTCGGCGGCAATAATCTTTTTATCATCAACACCTACCTTGGGTTGGAGATAAACTCTAAATTCTTCTCTGTTAAGAGCCCCCTCCATTCTGTTTGCTATATCAGTCTCCTTTAAAAGAAGCATCTTGTAGTTGTCGTCATAGTCCCATATCAGCCTGTCGCTGTTGGCTTTCGCATAGCTATGTGCGAGGTTTGTGCTGTTTATCATTCCATTTATGTCAAAATCATTAGGCTTAATAAGGTAACGGCCGAGACGGAAAGAAAACTGGTGTCCCTCGGCACAGTTCAACATTTCTTTAAACCTCGATTCATACATTACAGAGGTTTTATCCATATCTTCAAAAAAATCACGCTCTGCAAACATGATAAATTCATCACTGTTCATTCTCGCCTGAATAAAACCGCAGATGGTCATCTCCTTGCCGGTTTCTGCTATGGTTTTAAGCACCTCATTTCCTACATCATAGCCATAAAGCTCGTTTACAGCCTTAAAGTTGACAATGTCGCCCTTTACCATATAATACCGCTTATCTTTGTTTTTTTGCAGTGTTTCCAATACATCAATCTTAAACTTTGCTAGATTGCGTATTCCGGTAAGCTCGTCATAATAGGCTATCCGCTCGATCTTATCGATATTTCTTCTTTTGGAAATCAATATGTAAAGAATTAACAAAAGGAAAATGAACACAATAATAAGGCTGACAACAGCAGTAAGTATAATTATTTCATCAATATTTTCAGATACGATTTCTTCAGGAACAATATAAACAATACTCCAGCCATTTATATCGATAGGTTGATAGAAAGCATAATACTCGTTATCGAAAAGCGAATATGTAAATATATTTTTGTTGTTACTGCTAAGGTCCTCATAAACAGAGTCAGCAGAGGTGACTCCTGTAGTCATACTTCCGGGAAACGGAAAATCATTTTCTGCTTCCTGTTTGGTATTCATCAAAATCTTACCGTCAGGATTAACAATCAGTGCCTGTCCTTGCTCGCTGACGGTAGAGGCTAATAGTGAGCTTAGGTCGTCGGTACTGTACTCTGCAACAATTATCCCTTGGACATATCCGTCAAAATAGATAGGTGCTGCAACCGCAATAACTAAATGATCTTTAAAATCGGAAAGATACGGTTCCGAAGTAGATGTTTCTCCACTCAGCGCATCCTTAAAATATTGCCTGTCTGAAATGTCAATTAGCACACCGTCCAAATAGCCCCGCCCATTAACATCAACAATGGTTAGAACTTCATAGTTAAAATTTTCCTTAACCGAGGCTACATACGACGCAAAGGTGTCCTCATTGTATCCAAACTCAATCACGGCCTTTGAAATACTCTCAAGACCGTCACGCTCCCTTTCAAGCTCACTGTTAAAAGCAAGTTGTTGTTGTAATACGAGCTCGGTATATGCATCGGTGGTTGATTTCTCCAGATTAACATTTACCCAGACGTTAAACTGTGAAAGTACGAAAAAAACAAACAGCAAAAGAAAAATTGTGCATAACAATATCTTCATATAATATTTTTTATACTTCATGCATTTTCCCCCGACAGCCAGCGTCCCCTCCATGCAGAGGGTGTAAACATGATTATTATGGGAAGAATTTCAAGACGACCGATAACCATATTTAGGAAAAGCACTATTTTAGATAGCGGAGAAAACTCCGAATAATTTCCGATTGGACCCACCATATCAAGACCGGGTCCTATGTTGTTAAGGCAGGCAACAACTGCTGTAAAAGATGTCTCAAAGGAAAATCCGTCTAACGAAATTATTAAAAAGGAGCCAAGCATTATCAACATATAAAGTATAAAATAGCTGTGAACCTCACGAACGGTTGATTCCTCTACCCTCCTGTCCTGTAAGCGCACAATATTGACACTGCTCGGAAAAAGCTGTGTCTTAAGTCCGGAAACTACCGATTTCACCATGATGATAAATCTCGAAACCTTAAGCCCGCCTCCGGTAGAGCCTGCCGATGCTCCGACAAACATTAAAAGAACCAACAAGCTTTTTGAAAACTCAGGCCATTCGTCAAAGTTTGCGGTTGCGTAGCCTGTGGTGGTAATGATGGTAGCAACCTGAAAAGCCGCATTGCGAACCGTGGTGAACAGGTCACCATACAGGCTGTATATGTTAATACTTACAAGCACTATACTGGTTAACACTATAGCGGTATATGTTTTAAGTTCCTCGTCAAAAAATGCCTTTGAAAACTGTCGAATAAGTATTAGATAATAGATATTAAAGTTTATGCCAAACAAAAGCATAAACACGGTAATAATTATCTCTACCGACGGGTTGTCATACGCTGCGATAGAGGCATTTTTTATAGAAAATCCTCCGGTTCCCGCAGTTCCGAACGAGTGCACCATACTGTCAAACAGCGGCATTCCAGCAAAAAGCAACAACACTATCTCAAGCATGGTGAGAACCATGTATATTGCATATAATACAATTGCGGTGGTGCGCATCTTCGGCAACAATTTTGATACGGTAGGACCCGGAACTTCCGCCCTCATCACATGCATGTTGCGTCCGCCCGAGAGTGGAAGTATTGCTAGTATGAACACAAGTACGCCCATACCACCTATCCAGTGGGTGAAGCTTCGCCAGAACAGAATTCCTTTATCAAGTGATTCTATATCGGTAAGTATCGAAGCACCTGTTGTTGTAAAGCCGGACATACTCTCGAACATTGCATCAACATAGTTCGGTATCGCACCCGATAGCACAAAAGGAAGCGCCCCGAAAAGCGAGAGCATAATCCAGGATAATGCCACAGTCAGAAAGCCCTCTCGTGCAAAAATCCTGGTATTTTTGGGCTTCATCAACCCCAACAAAAATCCCACAGCAGCGGTAATTGCTATGGAAGCTAAAAATGCAGAAGTATCATCACCATTATACACTAATGATGTTATTAGAGGGAGAATCATCAGCCCTGCCATACACAGCAGGACCACACCCGTCGTATAACCAATCATCCGTATATTCATAAGCTATATCTCCGTGTCGGACGAATGAACAAAAATTTCGGAAAGATCGGAAAGTTTCGGCAATGTCGTGGTCACAATAACTCTATCGAGTTCCTCTATGGTGGAGTCACCGGTAGGGAATATTATCTTACCCTTGCGCTGTATACAGGCAATCAAAACTCCGGGTTTTATTACAAGATCGGAAAGCTTTTTGCCGGTGAAAGCTCCACCATTCTCCACTATAAACTCGAGAGCTTCTACATTGCCATCTAAAATCCTGTAAAGTGCCGTAACCTTGCTGCCCATACTGTTTTGCATAGCACGAACATAACTAACTATCTGCGATGCTGTAATATACTTTGGTGATATCACGGTGTCTATATCAAGGTCATCTAATATCGAGGTAAATGACTGGTGACTAATCTTGGATACTACCTTACACTCACTATCCTTTGCCATAAGCGCAATGATAATATTTTGTTCGTCCATACCGGTAAGCGCAACAACCGCATCGGTCTGGTATATCTGTTCCTCACGCCAAAGATCAGCTACAGTGCCATCACCGCAAAGGATTTTTGCACCGGGCAAAAGTTCGCATAACAAGGTTGCCCTCGCACGATCTTTTTCCACTATCTTAACCTTAATCCCATGCTTTAACAGGCTGACTGTAAGATAATATGCTATGGTACCTCCGCCAATTATAACGACATCACGCACCATTTTTTTAAATATCTTAAGCTTTTTAAATACCCTCGTAATCTTACTTCGATTTCCGGTTATGGAAAGCTTATCATCCTCGGCAAACACAAAATCACCGTTTGGGATGATCACCTCAGAATTTCTGTCGACTGCGCACACGATGAAGCTATCTGCTATCTCGCTACGTAGGTCGGCAAGCCTTCTTCCTATTAAAGGATTCCCTTCCATAAGCTTTATCTCAACAACCTCAACCCTTCCGCCGGCAAATGTATCGACATTAACGGCAGAAGGGAATCTGAGAACCTTGAGGATTTCTATAGCACTTTCCATTTCGGGGTTAATCGTCATGGAAAGACCCATCTCCTCCTTAAGGAAGGATAGGCTTTTTAGGTAGTCCTGCGTTCTTACACGTGCAATAGTGTGCTCGGTACCGAGTTTCTTTGCAAGCATACAGGACAGTATATTGACCTCGTCGAGCGAGGTTGCGGCAATCAGTAAGTCCGCATCCTCAGCACCGGCCTCTCTGAGCACATCAATGCTCGCGCCGTTGCCGTTGAGTGTAATAACATCAAGCCGATTTCTTGAGTCGGTAAGTGCTTCTGCCTTGCTGTCTATGACAACAAGATCATGCCCCTCCATGGTCAATAACCTTGTAAGGGTGTTTCCTACCTTGCCGTCACCAACAATAATTATATTCATACCGAAACCTTATTTTTTAAAGCTCTATCTTGGAAAATAACGGACGTGCAGTGTCGTCGTCTACCTTTTCGGTGCGTGTAGATACAATAGGGGGCTGTTTAGGTTTGCGATCACGGTCACGGTCACGGCGTCCGTCACGGCGACCACCTCCCCTGCGGTTGTCTCCTCTATCCCTTGAGGAACGGTCACGACGCTCGTTGTATCGCACAATGCCGGGTGCTCCCTCGGCTTCGCTGTAAATTACTATATGACGTCTGTCTCCATCTCCCTGAGATTCGCTTGCTATTCCTTCAATCTCGCCAATAGCGGTGTGGATGATTCGTCTTTCGTAAGGGTTCATGGGCTCTAAAGCATACGGACGTCCACTCTTGAGAACATTAGCCGAGATACGTTTTGCAAGGGCGGTCAAATCCTCCTCACGTTTTTCACGATATCCGGCAATGTCAAGCGACATCTTCTCAAAGTTTCCACCGATACTGTTTGCAACAAGCGAGGTGAGATAGGAAAGCGCCTCCATGGTCTCTCCCCTCTTGCCTATAAGAACCGACATATTTTCGCCTGAAATATTTAACACCGCACCGCGTTCTACCGACTTGGGTTCGATGGTAACATCGGAAAGCTCCATAGCGTTAAATACTTTATCTAGAAACTCGGATGCAAGCTGAGTTTTTTTGTTGAGCATCTCAACATCCGCTTCGCTTCTCGGCGTGGATTTTCTTGACGGTCTTTCCGTAGTTGTTTCGGGTGCTACCACATTTTTTTTCTGAACCGGTTGTTCCTTCTGCACAGCCTTAACCGGAGCTTCTTGTACCACTTTTTCCTTTTTTACGACAGCTTTCTCGGATTTTTCTACCACCGGAGTAGGTGCCGGTTTAACCGGAGCGACGTTCTCCTGCGGTAGGTCACGAACGATTCGCACCTTTGCAGGAGTGGAGCGAAATAAACGGCGAACCGGTGTTTCCAAAACTTCGACCGTAACATCATCTCTGGTAACTCCAAGTTCTGCAAGACCCGCCTCAACGGCAAGCTCTATCGTCTTGCCTGTGCTGATAATTTCGTTTTGCATATACATCCTTTCAAATATTAATTTGTTGTTGTAAAACAATAGGTTTTACTCTTCGTATTTTTTTGCAATAGCCTCTCTGGCTTTTTGAAGCTTCATTTTCTCCAGTTCACTTTGTGACACTTTTTTCTCTATAACCTCACCGGTTTCGGTTTCAACCTTGACTATCTTATTTTTCTTTTTACGGTGTTTACTTTTTTCTTCAATTTCCTGCTGGAACTGAGCCTTTAATACCTCAGGATTGTGTATCCTACGGACAATCAAGCTTTGAAGTAACCCAAAAAGGTTTGAGCCTATCCAATAAAAAGTAACACCTGCCGGTAAAATAAATCCGAAGTATAAAAACATTGCACTGGAGATATAGGGGAGCGCTTTCATGCTTCCCTGCATCTGGGTTCCGGACATCCTTGTTGTTATGGTCATGGATGCAACCATGGTTAAGAAGGATAATATCGGAATTATCCATATAATATTAGGGTCGGTAAACGAAGGTATAGATGCAAGATCCATTCCGAAAAAGCTTATGTCAAGAGAGGATATACGTGCAAGTTCCTCCGCATTAAAAATGTTGCTAAAATTTTGAGGATTTTGCTGTATATGACCGATAAGCACCGTCTCGGAAGTTCTGTCCGACATACTAAGACCGACCAACTCAATAGCAGAGTTAATTGCCTCCTCCGAAGCATTAATGATGTAGGTAAGCGGTTGATACACAACCTCGATAAGACCGAACAAAATAGGCATCTGAACAAGCATAGGAAGGCATCCCGATAGCGGAGAGTAGCCGTGCTCCTGCTGTAGACGCAGATATTCCTCCTGCTGTTTTTGCTTGTCGTTTGCATATGTTTTATTTATTTCTGCAAGTAACGGTTGAAATGCCGCCATCTTTGCCGACGACTTTTGTTGCTTTAGTGCGAGGGGGAAGAGAATAAGCTTAATAAAAAGAGCAAACAGCAACAAGGTCAACCAGTACGACCCGGCAAAACCTTGTATAAACCGCATTGCAATTCCAAGTATACTCGGAATGAAAGAAGTAATTGCGTCCCACATATATTTAGTTCCTTAAATTCTATAGATTTTTTGTTCCTTTACGCTCCGGCACCGGATCAAAACCATGTCCACCGAATGGATTGCACCTCAATATTCTCTTAAACGCCAAAAAACCACCCCGCAAAACTCCATGTAGCTGTAATGCCTCGACGGCATACTGACTACAGCTGGGTATATAGCGGCAATGGTGGCCGAGGAGGGGCGAAATAAATCTCTGATACCCCTTAATCAACAAAATAAATATTTTCTTTATCATCTGCATCTGTCTACTTTAGTATTTTTTTTAGATGCTGTGCAATAACTTCAGCAAGGTGGTTGCTTTTAGACTCAACAGTAGCCGCCCTTGCAACCAGTACAACATCGTATCCCAATTCGGGAGATATTGAAATATTTGCAGCTTCCCTCAAAATCCGTCTTGCCCGATTACGAGCAACCGCTCCACCTATTTTTTTTGATGTTGTAATTCCAAGCCTTGTCACTCCATATTTATTTTTTAGATAATATGAAACAACAAGTGGATGGGCTACATACCTTCCCTTGTTATAGCAACGTCCGAACTCGTAATTTTTTGTTAGAGATCGATGCCTCACAGACTAAATGCCAAGAACAGCACGTCCTTTAGAACGACGGCGAGCTATAACCTTGCGGCCGTTTTTGCTTCTTGAACGAGCTAAAAAACCGTGTACTCTTGAACGGTGACGTTTTTTTGGTTGAAATGTTCTTTTCATTATTATGAATTCCTTTCTTTAAATCACAAACCTAAAGGGTTGTTATTTTTTGAAGTGTCGTACAAGCCAATGACAAAATATTCGTTGATTCAACATTAGCTTAATTATTATATCAAAACCACACCTCTTTGTCAAGCCCAAATATGACAAGAAATTGCGACTAATTGTAGTGTTAAATTAAGATTACAAAATCACACAAAAAGATCACACAAAAAGCTATTTTTCTCTATTGATTACGTTTCATAATCAACAGTATATCTTTTTCACGCCACTATGGCTGTAGATACATCGCTCTATTTTAATCCGATTCTCTTTTTATAAACGTATATGGTACATTGTTATCGCATTTCGGATATTTATCAGGGTTGATTTGATGCAGTATCAAATCAACAGCCCGCTGCCCCATTTTATAAGAATCAACAAGTATCGTGGATAAAGGTGGAAAAAAAGAGGTGCCCTCTAAAATATTATTTGTTGTTGATATGATAGAGATATCATTTGGGATATGAATTCCGGATTGCTGTAAATGGTTATATATCATAATTGTACAGGGAATCGAGTTTAAAAAAAGAGCATCTATAGAATGTTTTCTATAATATGTGTCAACCTGTTTTATTATTGTTTGAGGATTATTTTCATCATACGAATCCAAAATACAAAAATCATCCGGGAGATTATACTCATCAAGAATATCGTTTATCATTTCCTGCAGTTTATTTTGACTCACTAGCAAAAATTCATGATTGGAAGTTTGAGGGAAAAGTACAATGCGCTTCTTTCCTATGGAGTGGAAATACTTGATAATAAAACATATATAGTCAAAATAGCCACCATATACATTTCGTTCTTTGTCATCAAAAGATTTTTGATCTCCCAGGTATACAAAAGGTTTATTTATTGAGTTAAGATAGTTAATGTAATTTGCTTGGGTAAGGGTCATGCTACTTAGCGGAAATATAATACCATCAAATTCATGCAAGGAGGATAATGAATTTTGATTGCCTACCCCAACCTGATTATACAAAGTGAGGTTATAGCCATAATGTAGAGTTCTGTCAAATGCACCTAAAATAAGACTGTGGAAAAATGCGTTATTGTGTTTTGCGTTATCAACCTCTATTCCGATAACATTAGTATTTTTTGATGCTAGTTTTCTTGCTTTTATATTAGGAGTATATCCCATGATTTTTATCATGTCGAATACTTTTTGCCTTGTTTTGACAGAGTAGGAACCTTTATTATTTATTATTTTAGACACCGACGCAGGAGATAGCCCTGTTGCCTCGGCTAAATCATAAATTGTTGTGGGTTTGCTTTGGTTCATATAGTTATCCCTATGTAGTGGTTATACGGAAAGAGTCGCCATCATAATATGGCTGTATTCTTTTCTGTTACAGCATAGCGCCACCCTTTAAAATTATTGACGTTGGTGACTAATAGTAGTTTAATAATAAAGACAGAATCACAAAAAGTCAATAGCTGTTTTAATAAAAAAATAAAAAAAGCAACCGGTTGCCGATATTTTGCAAGAATATAAGGCGAATGTACCAAATTATTGCGATGTATATTGTGCAAAACATACAAAAACAAGCGTGAAATGAAAAAAACATTGACAACAAATACCTCGAATGATAGAATACATCTATAGGCAATCGGTTGCCTATAAAAACAAGAAGAAACACCACGTTTATTAGGAGGAGCTTAATATGAAAAAAAGGATTTTATCGTTATTATTAGCCGTTACACTTCTTATATCTTTTGGAGGATGTTCATCCGCTTCCGAAAGTACTGAAACAGGCAATAATGACAGTGCGGAAGTCGATAGTACACCGGCAGATGCAGCAGAGGAAGAACCCGTAAGTTCGGATACAAATATTGTTATCTGGCTTGCAGGCAATGGTGAGGTTCAAATCGACAATGCTTATCGTGAAGTTTTCGACAAATTCGCGGAAAGCAAGGGTATTAGTTATGAGTTAACATTTATACCTTGGAGCGATTATTTTACAAAACTTAATGCAGGACTTATCGGTGGTGCCGGCCCTGACATATACATGTTAGGTTACGGACAGATGGGATCTGTAATGGAACTGGGTTATGTTCAAAACTTAGATGAATACATACCTGAAAATTGGGACGGCCTTGAAGACATTGCAGAAAACGTTTTAGATGCCGGAAGAAGTGACGGTAGTTTATACGCTCTGTTTGCGCCTGCAACAAGAACCTTTATGTACAGAACAGATATTGCAGAGCAACAAGGTTTAACAGAGGATGATCTTTATATCAAAACTCCGGAAGATTTCTATGAATTAGTTAGAAAACTTACAGTTTATGACGAAGATGGAAATGTTACTACCCACGGTTTTGAATTTGATCAGGACGGCGAACAATTCTTTTACACATTAACAGGTATGTATACAGATGATGTTAAGCTGTGGGATTTAGAAAGCCATGCAGCATTTAACACACCGGAAGCTGTTGAGTCCATAAATGCAATGAAAGCTTTAATCGACGAAGGCGTAGTATTGTTGTCTGCCCCAGGTTCAAACATCAACGGCGTTCAAGCAGGTACTGCTGCAATGACACTTGTGGCCGAATCAAGCTACGCTACTGCAAACAGTGCATTTGAAGGCAATATTGGTTTTATTAAAAGTGATATGCATACCCTATTGATTGGTAACTATACAGCTCTAAATACCGACTCAAAGCAAAAAGACATTGCTGCTGAGATGCTATTTGATTCATTCTCTAAGGAATCTTCCTCTATTTTAGCAGAACAAGCAAGTATGTATTCTGCGAGAAAATCGTTAGACGAAGAATTCTTAACATTAAATCCTGCATACGAAAATGTTCTACATGCATATTCTAATGCCACAACATTTTCAGATTCATTTAATTCTAAATACACAGAGGTTGTTGTCGCATTCCGTCTTGGCCTTGAGCAAATATATGCAGGTGCCGATGCTCAAGAACATTTAGTCGTAATGGAAGATGAGTGGAATGCAACCATAGGATAAGAGGAGAAACAGATGAAATTGAAACCTAAAACCGGAGGACAATATCAAAATGTTGCGTATCTCTTAATTGCGCCGGCGTATCTAATTTATGCACTTTTTATTTTGTTGCCGATATTGCAAACTATATGGCTTTCGTTCACAGACTATAATCTAAGGGAAGCTTCATTTATCGGATTTGACAACTATATAGAACTATTTAATGATCAAGATTTTATTTCGAGTATAATTAATACGTTGGAGTACAGTATATTAACTATCCCCATTTCAATGATGTTGGCTCTTTTCTTAGCCTCACTTCTTAATCAAAAACTCAGGGGCAAAGGGTTTTTTAGGACTTTATTTTATCTCCCGAATATTTTTTCAATGGTTGCCGTATCTATGGCTTGGCTCTATTTATTCGATGCAAACAGCGGCATTCTAAACAGAATATTAGAGGGAGTTGGTTTATCGCCGGTAGGCTGGTTAACATCAGCCTCCACGGCGTTGCCCTCCGTAGCCATCATGAGTATATGGAATTCAACCGGATATAATATGGTTTTATTTCTTGCAGGTTTGCAGTCGATACCTGAGCATTTGTACGAGGCTGCAAGCATAGATGGCGCTAATATATGGCACAAGTTCACTAAAATCACTATACCACAATTGGCACCTACAACATTCTTTATATTTGTTATGGCGTGTATAAGATCTTTTCAGGTGTTCGGACAGGTTCTTATTCTTACAAATGGTGGGCCTCTTAATTCCACAACAACTATTGCACATCAGATATATCGAAATGGATTTGAGTATTATAAAATGGGATATGCATCAGCGCAAGCAGTGGTTTTGCTATTAATAATTTTAATAATAACCGTTGTGAACTTTAAATATGGAAAAGGAGAGAGTTCATGAGTGGAAATGTAGGATTTACAAATGTTAAAACTAAGAAAAAAATATTTGCATGTTTAAGTATATTGCTCCTTACCGGTTGGGCAATGGTAACCCTACTGCCTATTTTATTTGTAATAACCACGGCGTTTAAAACAGATGCCGAAATATCTATCGCGAATTTTCAATGGCTACCGGCAGATTTTACATATTTTGAAAATTTTATTTCTGCATGGGGAATGGGCGATTGGATGACGTATTTTTTTAACAGTGCATTAATAACTGTTATTGTCGTTGTGGGTAGCTTGGTTATTAACTCTATCGCAGGCTACTCTTTTGCCAGATTAAAATTTAGAGGCAGGGATATTTTATTTATAATGATACTGGTAGGTATGATGGTTTCTCCACAATCTATTATCATTCCTCAGTTCGTTTTGCTGAGATCGTTTCCACTTATGGGCGGGAACAACATATTCGGACAGGGTGGAACTGGTATATTGGATACATACTATGCATTGATAATACCTTTTCTTGCAGGCTCGTTTGGTATCTTTTTATGTAGGCAATTTTACTCTACATTTCCTAAAGAGTTGGACGAAGCAGCATTAATGGATGGATGTGGCCCGGTAAGAACATATTTCAGCATTTTCTTGCCAATGTCTAAAACCATACTTGCTACCTTAACAATATTAAAAGGTGTCGCCACCTGGAATGACTTCTTTTATCCGTTAATTCTTACTAACTCTGAGGCGATGAAAACCGTTCAGCTTGGCTTGCAGATGTTCAAGGGGTCAACGGCAACGCACTACAATTGGCTAATGGCTGCCACCCTATTTACATCTGTTCCGATGATTGTGTTATACTTTTTTGCGCAAAAATATTTTGTTCAAGGTGTGGCAACGTCGGGAATGAAAAACTAAGGTTGATAAGGCTAACACATCACCTGTATTTTTATCAAGAACAGACCCGTTTGAATGATAAAAATGTTTACTAAGTAGGATATATTTATTGCATGTTATTTACACGGCAGTAATTCTTTCATGGTACAACAGGCTACTATATCGACAGAATAAATGAAGCAAAGGAGTGATATGAAAGCAATAATGGTTATGTATGATTCGCTAAACAGAGAGTTAATTGAATCGTATGGGTGTGATTGGACTCTTACCCCCAATTTTAAAAGGTTAGCAGAAAAAGCTGTGCAATTCGAAAACTGCTATGTTGGAAGTATGCCCTGTATGCCTGCAAGAAGAGAGCTACACACAGGTAGGGTTAATTTTTTTCATAGAAGCTGGGGGCCGTTAGAACCTTTTGACGACTCTATGCCTGAACTACTAAAAAACAATGGTATATACTCTCATTTAATCAGTGACCATCAACATTACTGGGAGGACGGTGGAGCTACATATCATCAACGATATTCATCATGGGAAATTGTTCGTGGCCAGGAAGGTGACAGTTGGAAAGCAGATTTAGCTTTTAATTATGACAAAGAATCAGTTTTCAAGAATAAAAATGCAATGAAAGTCTATCCGCAATATGTAAGGCTTGTAACACAAGATGCAATAAACAGAGAAAATATGCAACAGGAAGACCTAACCTGTCAAGCTGTAACCTTTCAAAACGGTATTGATTTTATAGATAAAAATCATGAACAGGATAATTGGTTTTTGCAGGTAGAAACATTTGACCCACACGAACCCTTTTTCACATTGAAAGATGAAAATGATTTATTTCAGCAAAAGTTCACCGGAGATGCCGACCTAGAGTATGATTGGCCTCCTTATGCTCCGGTAGCTGAAGATGAAGAAACGGTTAATAATGTTCGCTACACCTATGCGTCACTGCTAAGTAAATGTGATAGATACTTAGGCAAAATACTTGACGCAATGGATAAGTACAACCTATGGGACGACACCATGCTTATCGTTAATACAGACCATGGCTTTTTGTTAGGAGAGCATGGATGGTGGGGTAAAAGTGCAATGCCACTATTTAATGAAATTGCCCACACTCCGCTGTATGTATATGATCCACGAAGAAAAGACAAGATGGGTTGCAAACGCAATTCTATCGTTCAGACAATTGACATAGCCCCTACTCTTTTAGACTTTTTTAAAGTAGATATACCAAAGGATATGCAAGGAAAACCTCTAACTCAAGTTATTGAAGATGATACTCCCATCAGAGAATATGCAGTTTATGGTTATTTTGGCAGTCAGGTCAATGTAACAGATGGTAGATATGTCTATATGCACTCTGCCGATAATCCTGATATGCCATTATATGAGTATACTCTAATGCCTACACACATGAGAGCAATGTTTTCTACTAAAGAATTACAAAATACTGTAATGGCAGAACCATTCGAATTTACAAAATCGTGCCCTGTAATGAAAATAAGGGCTCAACAAATATTGGGGAACAGTAATTCATTTGGTTCGGCACTTTATGATTTGCAGGCAGATAAAACTCAGAACACACTAATAGAAAACGATGAGGTAACCGAAAAGATGAAGTCATATATTTCGAAATATATGAACTATGTCGATGCCCCCTCAGAACTATATGACAGATTAGGTATTTCTAAGTCATAATATTTATTTACTATATTTTTATCTGAAATTCGTTTAACCTTTTTTATAAAAAAAGAAAACGAGTGTGAAGGAAGTGAAAATAATATTGTGTAAAACGAACCCATGTGGTCTTACATAGAGCTTTGTTATAGAAAGGAATATGGGCATAATTATGAACAAAAGACCAAACATTATTATTTTAAATCCGGATCAGATGCGTTCCGACAGCTTACATCATTTAGGAAATGAAGCATCTGTGACCCCTAATTTGGATTTGCTAGCCCAGGATGGGGTTTCGTTTTCTAATGCATTTTGTCAAAACCCTGTCTGTACCCCTTCGAGGTGTAGCTTTATGAGTGGGTGGTACACCCATGTGGCCGGACATCGAACAATGACACACATGATGCATGAGGATGAGCCGGTGCTACTAAAACAATTAAAGGATAATGGTTATAGGGTGTGGATGAACCAAAGAAATGATTTATTGCCCGCACAAAATGAAAACTTCTATGAACCGTATTGCACTGATTATTATAAATTGAATAAGCAACTTTCAGGAAGCCACGGATCTGATTGGCGAGGTGAAGAAGGTGGAAAAAACTATTACTCCTTCTTCAGAGGGAAGATTGATAAATGTGAAAATATAGACGAAATCTGGACAGAGGCAGCTGTTGATTACATTAATAACTACGATTCTGAAGAACCATTCTGCATCTTCTTACCATGGATGAATCCCCACCCTGTATATGAGGTTGAAGAACCGTTTTTTAGCAGTATTGACAGAGAAAAGCTGAAAAAACGCATTTCGCCACCCGAAGATTTTTCAGGGAAGCCAAGGATCATGAAGGAACTTTCACGAATGCAGGGAATGCAGGAGTGGACACAGGAAGAATTCGATGAATTGAGGGCCGTTTACCTCGGGATGTGCAGCAAGGTCGACAAAATGACGGGTGACATTATTGCCGCCTTAAAAAACAAAGGTGTTTACGACGATACTGCAGTTTTCTTTTTTAGTGACCACGGCGATTATACCGGTGATTACAGCATTGTAGAAAAAGCGCAAAATTGTTTTGAAGATTGTTTGACTAACGTTCCTTTTTTAGCCAAGCTTCCAAAGTCTTACCAACTGCGAAACGGTGAATCCCAAGAAATGGTTGAGCTTATTGATTTCTATGCAACGGCTGCTGAACTTGCAGATATTCCTAAAACCCATACTCATTTTGGAAAATCACTAATATCTTTTATGGAGAAAAAGGAAAATGAACTCAGAGAAGCGGTTTTTTGCGAGGGAGGGTTCAGAAAAGGAGAGGACCATTGTAAAGAAACAGGTGGTCCCCCTGTTCCATTAAAAGAAAGCCTATATTATCCACGTCAATTTCTACAATCCTCGGACGAGATGTACAACGGAAAAGCCATCATGTGCCGAACAAAAGAATATAAATATAATAGAAGATTATATGAAAAAGACGAACTCTATGATTTGAAAAATGACCCAAATGAATTAGTTAATATAATTGATGATCCAAAATATTCAACAGTGTTGATGGAGATGAAAGAACTTCTTTTAACTCATCTTTTGGATACGTCTGATGTAGTTCCACATAAAAAGGACCAGAGGATGGAAAAGGACTTTTTTGCCTTCCTTAAATAAGATGAAGCGATTGTACCCTAAATTTTGTGTGGAATAAAACTAATTATTTTAACAGGTGGTACCGAATTGTCAGGTGCCACCTTATTTTTATCCCCAACCGTCGAGTGTGACCATAACGAAGCTCACAGCGACGTGGTGGGAGTGTTGTTATTGGAACAATATTAGTGCCCCACTTTACGTGATAGGTATTGCGTAGGTATCGCAAGGCTAAAAATTTTGTCGGGTCGCTTATTGCTCCCCTCGTCGCTCCGTTGCTCGCTTCGCTTCGCAGATCGCTCCACGCCGGTTCGATTCCCCCTATCCGACAAAAAATGCTAAGCAAACAGTCCACAGGACTATTTGCTTAGTTTTTTGGAGCGGATGATGGGAATCGAACCCACACGACCAGCTTGGAAGGCTGGAGTTCTACCACTAAACTACATCCGCTTATGCAATGCATTTATTATACTATATCAATGCAAATTTGTCAATGAAAAAATTCAGTAAATTGACAAATCCGCCTCTTTTTGTTAAAATATTGTTTAATACATGGAATATGCAACGCGCTGAGATGAGGAGATGGCGAATATATAAAAGGTTAAGAAACAACCATATCGTTACGAAAAAGAATTACCTATCTTATCATAACCGAAGAGAGCGTGACGAAACGTTAATATATAGTAAGTAATGTGGAAATAGTGGTGAAAATTGATAAATCCAAAACTAAATAAACTTGTTCCCGATGCAACATCCCATATAGCAAAAAATGTATTTCTACAGATAATAGGGCTTATTTCAAATATTGTTTTAATGGTAACTATAAGTACATTTATAGGAGGCTTAATAAATAAAACAACAGAGACGGTCGATTTTTGGTTGTATGTTGTGGTGCTTGTAGCATGTATAGCGGTTAAAGTATGCACGGTTTACCTTGCAAGCACCACAAAGTTACCTTGCTTCAAAATCAGTAAAGAATATTTTGAGGGGGAAAATTTACGACAAGGTAATAAAAATTGGCAGTAAATATACAAAAAAACTCTCTTCTGCAGAACTCCTACAGATGTCGGTTGAGGGTGTAGAACAGCTTGAAATTTACTTTGGTAATTTTTTGCCACAATTTTTTTACTCCATGATCTCACCGCTCATACTATTTGCGGTAGTTTCGTTTATAAATGTTAAGGTAGCATTTATATTATTTATCTGCGTTCCATTAATTCCTATTTCGATTGTACTTGTACAAAAGTTTGCCAAAAAACTGCTTGCAAAATACTGGGGTGAATATTTAGGACTTGGTGACAATTTTTTAGAAAACTTGCAGGGGCTGAATACCCTTAAGATTTACAGCTCTGATGAACACAAACATAAGGAGATGAACAGGCAGGCCGAGCGCTTTAGAATTATCACAATGAAGGTGCTTTCAATGCAGCTTAACTCCATAATAATTATGGATGTTATCGCCTATGGCGGCGCAGCACTTGGTATAATTTTTGCACTACTTGAGTTTAATGCAGGCACTATTTCCGCCGTCGGGATGTTTACCATTGTGATGCTTTCAGCAGATTTTTTTCTACCACTTAGAATTCTGGGTAGTTTCTTTCATATAGCCATGAATGGAATTGCCGCAAGCAAGAAAATATTTGCCCTACTCGACATAGAGGACGATGTGCAAAAAACAAAGACGGTGGGTGATGTTGATATTAAGATAAGCAATCTTGACTTTTCCTATGGCGAAACACAGATTTTGCACGAAATAAGTATGGATATCCCTAAAAAGAGTTTTGTTTCGATAGTTGGTAAAAGTGGGTGTGGAAAATCCACAATCGCCGGTATTTTAACGCAGGGTAATGAAAATTACGTCGGAAGTATATCTATCGGCGGAGTTGAACTTTCCGATATATCAAGGGAAAGTTTAGCAGAAAATTTAACCTTAGTTTCCGCAAACTCGTATATTTTCAAAGGCACCGTACGAGAAAATTTGCTTATGGCAAAGAAAACCGCAACAGAAAGCGAAATGTGGCAGATGCTAAACAAGGTGAATTTAGCGGATTTTTTACATAGCGAAAATGGGCTTGATACAAATCTACTTGAAAAGGGCAGCAATTTTTCAGGTGGGCAGTGTCAGAGGCTCGCACTTGCGAGGGCACTTTTACAGGACGGTGAAATGTATATCTTCGATGAGGCAACAAGCAATATTGATGCCGACAGTGAAAACGAGATAATGAGTGTTATTAAAGAGTTGACCCAAACTAAAACCGTTCTACTTATTTCTCACAGGCTGTTAAATGTGGTAAGCTCCGATATAATTTACATGTTAAAAGAAGGTATAATAGCAGAAAAAGGAACCCATGAGCAGTTAGTTCACAACAAAAGCTATTATAGCGAACTTTGGAACACGCAACAAAGCCTTGAAAGAATGGGGGTTGCCGATAATGAATAAACGATCTTCATTAAAAGTTATGTCAAGGCTTATCGGTCTTGTAAAGCCTCTCTCCCCTATTATGCTTGTAGCAATAATCATGGGATGTTTAGGATATTTTTGTGCAAGCTTTATCACTGTTTTTGGCAGTTATGCGGCTTTGGATGTCATAGAAAACAATGGCACTAACCTTACTGTTTATATTGTTATTGTTGCAGTAATAGCCATCGCTCGCGGAATTTTGCACTACATTGAGCAGTATTGCAACCACTTTATTGCGTTTAAGCTACTAGCACTTATCAGAGATAAGGTGTTTATAGCACTTAGAAAACTCGCACCGGCAAAACTTGATGGCAAAGACAAAGGAAATCTTGTATCGATAATAACATCCGACATAGAGCTTTTAGAGGTGTTTTATGCACATACAGTTTCACCAATCTGTATTGCATTTATAACCTCGTCTGTTGTGGTTTGTTTCATCGGTAGTTTTAACATTCTACTCGGAGCTATAGCACTCACAGCACATTTAACCGTAGGTGTGGTAATCCCTATCATTGTTTCTAAAAAGAGTAAGCAAAGCGGCGAGAGCCACAGGGATAAAGTTGGTGAGCTTAACACATACTTTCTTGACAGTTTGCGTGGTTTGAAGGAAATTTTGCAGTTTGGCTATAAAAACGAGCGTAAGGCAGAGATTACAAAGTTATCAAAACAAATTGAAAGTTCAAACAGAGAGATTAAAAAATATGCGGGAAAAACAATTGCTGTAACAATTTTATCAATCCTCTGTTTTTCGGTAATTATATTATTTGTATCGGCAAATTTGTACATAGACGGCATTATTGAAATAGACGCTGTAATCATACCTACGGTTATGCTCTTTTCCTCCTTTGGAGCGGTTAGCTCGGTAGCAAACTTAGGGGCAGGTTTGACGCAAACTATAGCAAGCGGAAATAGAGTTCTTGATATTTTAGACGATGTGCCGATGGTTGATGAGGTTGCAGGAGGCAAGGATATAATATTTGAAAGTGCACAGCTTAACAATGTTGATTTTTCCTACGGTAATGAGACCATTTTAGAAAGCTTCTCGTTAAATATTAGCAAAAACAAGATTTTAGCTATAGGCGGAAAAAGCGGTTGCGGAAAATCAACAATGCTTAAGCTTTTGATGAGGTTTTACGATGTGAAAAGCGGTGAGGTTGTAATATCGGGAGAAAACATTAAAAACATCAATACCAAAAGCCTGAGGGAGAACGAAAGCTTTGTGACGCAGGAAACGCACATCTTTCACGATACCATCGAGAATAATATAAAAATTGCAAACATCAATGCAGGTCGCGAGGAGGTTATAAAAGCAGCTAAAAGTGCTTCACTGCACAACTTTATTGAGAGCCTGCCAAATGGATACGACACAGAGGTCGGCGAACTTGGTGGCACGATATCCGGCGGAGAAAAACAACGAATTGGCATAGCAAGAGCATTTTTGCATAATGCTAATTTAATTTTGCTCGACGAGCCTACAAGTAACCTCGACAGCTTAAACGAGGCTGTTATACTTAAATCCCTCAAAGAATATAAAGATAAAACGGTGGTTCTGGTATCTCATAGAAAATCCACCACAAAAATAGCAAACAATGTATTAAACATGGAAACAATTAGGAAGAGTTAATGAGTGTAAAGAAAATTATTTATTTGATTATTGGATTTATTGGATTGGCATTAGGAACAGTCGGTGCATTTATTCCAATTTTGCCGTCCGTACCCTTTCTTATGATAGCGGCTTTCGGGTTTGGCAAAAGCAGTGAGAAGCTCGACAGTTGGTTCAGAGGAACAAAGCTATATAAAAACAATTTAGAGAGTTATGTCAAAGGTGATGGCATGACCGTAATAACCAAGATTAGAATTATGATTACCGTGACGATATTAATGGTTATAGGCTTTATAATGATGAATGCTGTTCCGGTAGGACAGATAGCACTATCTATAGTTTGGGTATTACATATAGTGTATTTTTCATTTATAGTAAAAACGATAAAAAATTAGCTACTGTTTTGACGCATTAGGCGCACATTAATTGTCAACTTATAAAACTTGCCGTGCAGATATATCGCTATTAATCGATTTATCTGCACGGCAAAAAGTTTTAAAAAATATGCGCCCATCTTACGTTAATGAGTAACTAACATATATAATTATTCCATCACGATCATCTTGTGGCAATCGAGCTTGTCGATTTTAAAGAATATAGTTTCATTTTCCTTTGTATATGATATAGGCTCCTTGGTAACAGCATCATACGCCTTGGCTACTGCCATGGAAGTATTGTAGCATAACTCTATTCCGGTTATGGTCGGGATATCCTCGATAACCTCGACATTACCACGTTTTAATGGGGTGCCGTAGATAATGTGAATAATCTCTCTGTTTGCCTTTTCTTGTCTTCTTGCCGATACAATAGTCGGCACAGGTGCCTTTGAGGAGAGTGTCACATCATTGCCTACAAGCAATTCCAAAACATGTGCGGTTATTTCTTTATAGGTGAGTTCCCCCTTAACCGCATAATCCGTAAACATCTGCCATGGGATATATGCACCGTTTTTGTTTACTGTAATTCCGTCAGAAAGACTGTCGGGGTTGTTAGGTGTATGCTGATGCGAGCAGAAACTTGTACCCTCTCTGTTGAAGAAGGAATCTTCATTGTAGGCAATAACCTCGGCAGAATCGGTCGCCACTATTTTTTTCGATGGTGAGTACATCACAAAGGCGGTGGATTTTAATGATTTGAGGTCGAACTTCGGTCTGCAATAGGATGGGGTAAATTCGTTGTCGCCAAGGTATTTTGCGCCTAAATCTATGGCGAAGTTTTTACTGTCATTTTTTAGGTTTGAACTACCTGTTGCAAGAATTTTACCGCCATTTTCAGCATAAATGCTAAGTTTTTCTTCAAGTTCACCATCAACAAAAATCAGGTCCGGGAGAACGATAAGCTTGTATGCTGAAAAATCCATAGTGGGGTCTATAATATCGAAAAGATATCTGTTTTCCTGCAGTATCCTCAATGCACCAATGTCAGCATTAAGCACGGTTTCCTTTGATATTTCCTTTGGTATGTAACCAAAATTTTGTGCGGCTTCGGTGCTGATTATTGCGATATCGGCAATATTTACGGTATCGTCACAGTATTCCTCTTTTGCCTCAACCTCTTTATAGGCTTCTCCGATTAATGTATAGGTGGACTCATCTAACCTTCCATACGGATGCATCTGATCGCCGATACAGCATTTTGCGCCGAAAGCAAGTGCGAGTGCCATCTCATAACGCAGAGCATTTGGATGTTTAAATCCGCCGAATTCTCCCCACGTTGTGTGGAATTTGCCGGTCATGCTGATATATTCCTTGTCGCTGTTCTGAACATATCTTGCTGATAGCGGAAAATGGTCGTAGCCCCACCCGCCGGTAGGTAACGATTCTATCTCAAGCTGGGTAACATAGCCCTCTAAATCCTTCCTGCCTCTTGGTATGTGTCCGTTGTTATGGAAAACTAATGCCGTAGGATAGTAGCTTCGTACCACCTCATTGACCCTTGTAACATAATTTTTATAGGTCTCTTTGCCGAACTCAATCATATCAAATTGATTTTCGGGATTGAGCCCTTTGTCCTTTGCCAACGCCTTGCAGCTGTCACAATAGCAGACGCGCTCACCAACTATATCGAACCATAGTCCGTCGACACAGTTAACATTTTTGCACACCTCATGAACCTGATCTATAAAATGGTCAAGGTATGGCGTACGCATACAGGGTTCGTGGTAACCGGCTCTGCCAAAATCCTTCTGTCGCTCGTCGGTGAAACCCTCTCTTTTTCTCATATGTTCCGGGTTTCTTTTTGCATACTTTTCGTCAAGCCCTGCCGAAACATATATAGGGCACTTTACGTCAATTTCATGACAAGCCTTTACCATTTCGTTGACCAGCTCGAAATCCAGGTTAGGATGTTTCTCGTTAACATCAGCGTTGTGGTATGCCCAACCGTGGTGACATTTTGCAAAGATATTTATGGAGTTTACATGTCCCAGTTTCAGCATGTCCTGAAAGTGCTTTTTATCGAAATCTCTTCCGATTGTCGGTATCAACTCAGAGGTGTGAAAATCGAGATGTATCTGCCTGAATCTTAAACGTTCCATTTTACCTTCCATCCTTATTTTTTCTGTTAAAATCCCCCGCAAAAAATACGGGGGATTTTGTTAGTGTTATTAGATTGTTTAACTATTAACCTGCTGTTGCAGTGTTATAAGCTTCCTGGTAGGTCTCAAGAAGAGTTTGCAGACCCATTGCCTCAAGCTCTGCAAGGTAGCTGTCCCAGTTATCATCGATGGACTGACCGCCTGTGATAAATGCTGCGGTTTTCTCCTCAACATAAGTTCTTACTGTGGACTCTATCGGAAGTAATGTTTCCGACTGTTCCTCGGTGAATACTAACGGAGGTAGTAGCATATCGATATCGGGAGCGTATGGCTCATAGTTTTCTCTGGTGTAATCTTCAAGAGGTTTCTCAAACTCAGCAGCACCCATTGCGGCTGCACCGGAACGGAATTCTCTTGTTCTCATGCTAGTACCAAGCTGGTTCCAGCTAGAGTTTGGTGTCTGCTCATCAACAGGCATTAATGCTTGATAAATTGCAGGTTCGCCGTTGATTCCGAGGATGTCTGGGTTTTCACCGTTAAGATCTTCCCAGCCTACTCCTACAGGACCGAATACCATTGACTGTGTTGCTTCATACTCATACATAAAGTCGGCAACACGTACAGCAACTTCCGGATATTCACATTTGTCGGTAACTACCCAGCGGAAAGTAGCTGCTGAGTAAGGATTCCACTCGGAATATCTAACGCCGTCAGGACCTTCGAGCGGAGCTATAGCAACATAGTCTCTCCATCTGTCGGAGGTTGATGTCTGTGAAAACATTCCCATGTAACCGGAGGGGATTGCTCCTATTAAGGCATCAGAGTTTTCTGCAGTCTGGAGCAGAACATTGTTATCCTGTGTGTAGGTTTCGGGTGCAAGAAGGCCTTCCGAAACTAGCATGTTCATATACGTTAGACCATCTTTCCAAGCGTCAGTGGTGTATGCTGCTGTCAAGGTTCCATCTTCAGAATATATACCGGAGCCGTATTTACCGGAACCGTATCTGTTGGAGAAGTATACGAAGGAGTTCATTAAGAAGTTTTCCGGGAAGGAGTTCCATCCGTTTAGGTTGGAGCCCATGAGCGGAATTTCATCTTGCTGGCCGTTACCGTTGGGGTCATCATTTTTGAAAGCCCTTAGCATGTCGGCAAATTCGTCGGTTGTTGTAGGAACATCAAGTCCTAGGTTATCAAGCCAAACCTGATTAACCCACATCTTAACGTCAAACGAACAATGGTAGCAGTCGTTAACGTCCGGCATTGTGTAGATAGATCCATCCGGAGCAGCAATAGTTGACTCGTATTCAGGATACTCCTCGAAAGCTGCCTTAAGATTAACTGCATACTCGTCGATGTAATCGTTTAATCTAAGGAATAGTCCTCTTTCACCATAAAGAAGTACCTGTGCACCCTGAAGTGACATAGAGTTAATAACGTCGGGATAGTCGCCGCCTGCAAGCAGAACGTTAAGGTTTGCCTGTGCGTCGGACTCCGGCGCAGTCACGAAGGTGAAATCAACGCCTGTGTTTTCGGTTAGGTACTGTGTGAAGAGGTTGTCTTCCACAGCAAAGCTGTCAACACCCAAACGAGTGTGAACAAACAAGCTGAGCTCTACCGGCTCTGTAACAATCGGATACTCTCCGGCAGGTGTAACAATACTGCTTTCGGTAGCATCGTCGGCAGGAGTGGAAGTTGTGGTGTCACCACCGGTTTCCCCACCGGTTTCGGCATCACTACCGCTTGAACAAGCAGTCAGCAGGAGCATAGCCGCAAGGATAATTGCTAATAATCTTTTTAACATAGTTTCCTCCTAAAAAATTCTTCTTATATATTTACCCGAACCTACATGTTCGATAAATATTACGTTTTTACACAATGCGCAAAATGATAATCAAGGTTAGTCAAGAAATGTATATAACAAATCTAGTGAAATAGTTGAATATATTTAACCTTTGATAGAACCAATCATAACACCCTTTATGAAGTATCTCTGGATGAAGGGGTAAAGAAGCATCAACGGAACACTGGAGACGATAATCAGACAATATTTCAGCTGTTCTGAAAGTCCCATTCGCAGCTCCATCTCCTCTGCGGTGAGGTTCATGGTTGCCATTAGGTCGGCAGAAATTCTATTCTGTAACAGAATTTCTCGTAACACAAGCTGTAATGGGTATTTATCCGGGTCATTGATGTATATCATAGCCTCAAAGTAAGCGTTCCAGTGATACATCGCAAAATATAGTGCCAGCACCGCAATAATAGGCTGCGATATATGCATAAGTATTCGCCACACAAATCTGAAGTCACCACATCCATCTATTTTAGAGGATTCAATTATCTCTTTAGGAACATTTCCTCTGAAATAGGTTATCATAACTATAATATTGTATGCATTGACAGCCGCAGGAAGAATTAAGACAAGTCTTGAATTAATTAATCCTAAGTCCTGCATAAGAAGGTAGTTAGGAATAAGTCCTGCATTAAACAACATGGTGAAAATCAATACCAATGACAGCGGTTTACGGCCCACAAGATCCATTCTTGAAAGAGGGTAAGCCATAAAAATAGAGACTAAAAGACTTAAAAGAGTTCCGGCAAAAACGTAAATAAGTGAGTTTCCGTAGCCGATAAATACCGAATCATATTCGAATATTTCTCCAAAACCTTGAAGGTTAAAGTTAACGGGGAAAAATGTAACCTCTCCCATAACTATGGAATTTCCGTCACTGAATGAGCTACTGACTACTAATAATAGTGGATATAAAACCACAATAACAAAAAAAGTAACTAATACTATAACTACAGTGTCGAAAATCTTGTCGCTGAACGACCTGATAAGCTTATTGTTATCCAACATATATTTATCCTCTCCTTACCATATTCCGTCGTCAGAAACTTTATTTGCAATAAAGTTAAAGGTTAATACCATTACAAGCCCTATAAGCGACTGGAACAGGCCTATAGCGGTACCATATGAAAACTGTGGTAGTGCAGAGGTGAGTCCTACCTTGTACACATAGGTGGAAACAACTTCGGAGGCACTCAGATTTAATGGATTCTGCATAAGCAAAATCTTTTCAAAGCCGATATTTAATATGCTTCCCATGTTTAGAATAAACAACTTTATGATTGTAGGCATTAGCAACGGGAGGTCGATTCCTTTGCAGCGTTGCCATTTGGAAGCACCGTCAACGATCGCAGCCTCATGCAATGTAGGGTCTATACCGACCAACGTTGCAATGTAGATTATCGAACTGAACCCTGTAGCCTGCCACACTCCTGTCCATACATATATATCATTAAAAAGTGACGGATTCGCAAGGTAATCAGTTTCGCTTCCGGTTATAAAGTTGAAAAGTTGTGTGAGAACACCATTTCTTGCAGCAAAAAACTGAAGAATTAAGGTAACCATTACAACGGTGGATATAAGATAGGGAAGGTAGGTAACTGTTTGCGCTATTTTTTTGTATTTCGGAAAATTAAGATAGTTAATACATAGTGCAAATATTATTGCAACAGGTGTGCCGGCCAATAGGGAATATAAACTTAGGAAAACTGTATTAGAAAGAACATTAGCAAACTGGTAATCGCCGAAAAAAGCAATAAAATTATCAAAACCCACCCACTCGGCGGAAAGTATTGTATCGCCTATATTAAAACTTCTGAATGCAATCTGTGCTCCATACATGGGAACGTATTTAAACAATATCATTAAGGATACTGGGAGAATTAGCATTACATACAACTGCCAATTTACAGCTATCCTCCCAAGTAAGATGTTTCTGCTTTTAGAGCCATTCTTCATATAATAATCCTTTCATAAAATACCGACAATAATATTCATTCATTTACCATAAAATTGTTGTATCACATACACAATGTTTATGAGCTCATGTAGTGTACAACCCTTTCACGGTGCAACTACTGTTTAAAGGTTACAATACCTGGAGAATGTTTTCAAGGTGACAAATTTTCAATACATGGAAATTCTTGTTGTTTCAGATATGGATAAATTTGAAAAGATGGAAATATATCTGTTGATTATATAACATTTCAGGTAAATTTGTGCATAAGTTACAATTAATTTCTTGACTTTTTATTTGTTAGACATTATAATGAATTGTATAACACAAATGTTTTTTTACCCCAATAATCTTTTTCCTGTGCACAAATAGTAACATATTTTGATTTTTTTGAACAGTAGGTAGGAATTTTTGTTGATGAAAAGCAACATAATTAAATTTTTTTCGTCCGGAAAGCGGTCTATATTTTTCACATATTACATGGTTATTGCATTAACTCTGTTGTTGTGCATAGTTTTTGCCTTGTTTTTTATTATCACAGGAACTTCACTAATCAGCCAAAATCAGGTTACCGGCGTTGAGTTTAGCGCGAAACAACTTGAAAATGAGTTTAAGGAAACATCGCTATTGCTTGACGAGCTTGCGTCGGACTCAAATATTCAGCTAATCGGCAGGGAGCAAAGCCCTGAATATGAGGAATACTATTCAGTAATGAAGTTATTGCTTTATAGGGTCGGAGGTGATAACTTTACATCAAGTGAGTATGAAAACACATATATACTTTTTGATAACATGAATGTTGTGGTTTCGAGTATGGGCAGCTATAGTTTTGATTACTTCGACAACCAAAATATTATTTCGGAATCGTCCTTTGTCGATTATGCCACGGAAAGCGATGATGATTTATTTATTTTAAGAGATGTCAATCACTACGGAACAATGACAAACCTTTTAATAATGAAGCGAAATTTCTCCTTTAACAGCTCGTCGTGTATTATACGGGTGTTTACTGAACAGGAATTACTGTCCTATTTTTCCCTGCACAATTCATCAATACCTACCTATATAGAGTTAAGCTTAGGTAATGAGATAATAGCTTCGAATAAAACTATTGAGGGTAGTATAATATCTCACGAACTTGTCGATGAAAATCAACTTTTTTCATATTATGTTGCTCAGCCGACCTCGGTTCTTCTTGCGCCGCTTATCGGACTATTGGTTACGATTTTGTTGATACTTTTCACAACATTTTTTGTGTTAATAATATTATCTTTACGATCACTCAAACGCCACAATAAGCAATATAATACACTTGAAGATCTTAACAGTGAATATGAGGAGGAGATCAGTAACTCACGCCCCTTTATTACCGCTATGTTTTATAAAAATTTGCTGGACGGAAAGTTAGAAAGGTTAAAGGAGCCGGACAGGTATGCAAAATACACCGACATCACTAATTATAGCAGCTATTGTGTGCTATCTGTTTCGGTGGAATCTGACATGGACCAAAACTGTCCAATTTCTTTATTTGAGCTATCTGAATTACTTAAGACGTTTAAATTCATTATTCATATTCACAATATTACCGACAACAAAATTGCAATCATTATTGACGGTGTCGATTATAAAGACAACGTCAACGCAATTGTTGACAGAATAGGTGATATAGAGGGTGTATATATAGGAGTAGGTACAGTTGAGACGGATATATCCGGTATATCTTGTTCCTTCTACAATTCCTCTGCAGCAATTATGAGTCCCTGTATTGGCAAGGATGAAAAAGTTGTTTATTACTCCGACCTCGATAAATGCGAATCATGCCTCCCCTCATTATCGGATAACACTAGATTAATGCTATACAACAGTATTACCTCCGGGGATATCGACAACACTCGTCAGATCACCGACAATCTGGTGAGCACATATTTAGTTGATATTTCAAGCTCGAAAAACACTATAAGGCTAATTGTATTTGATATGTATAAAATCATAGTCAAGGCAGAGGAGGCTGTGAAGATTAAATCTCCTGAATTAACAGCCTCATTAAAACAATATTACAACAATTTTAACGACAACGACGATGTCACAAACTTTGACATTTCTATACATATGTTAAACGGAATGGCACACGATGTAAGCGTTGTAAAAGAGCATAGCTATGGTGACGATATTGCACCAAAACTTTTTGAATATGTAAAGGAACACTATAACGACCAATGCATAGGGCTTCAAGCACTGGCGGAAGAATTTGGAATATCAGAAAGTTATGTAAGCCGCATATTTAAAAAAGCGTATGACCGTAACTTTGTCAACTTTCTAGAGCAACTCAGAATAGAAAAATCCTGCGATTTCCTAACCGAAAGCAATATGCCTATAGCAAAGATAAGCGAAACTGTAGGATATCTCTATGTTAACACCTTTAACAAGGCGTTTAAAAGGCATGTAGGTATGAGTCCTTCTGAATACAGAAGACAAAAGGCCATCCCTTTAGGAAAATAATCTCTATTATATTTTAGGGGAGTGTAAGCCCTATCAAATTACTGTTTTCTTCACCCTCTGCGATGTCAAGTAGCTCCGTTTCTATCGGTTCGGCACCGGACAGATAGCCTCCGTTATAAAAAAGAATCGGTACCTGTTGCAACTCTGAAGGTACCTCATATACCTCGAAAAGTTTATATATCCTGTCTCCTCCACGAGGTTCACGGGTGTTTATATATATTATATTCAGAGGCATTTCTACGCCGTTTACCATAACGGTTTTTGGAAGCGAATCCATAAAATCCTCTATCGACTGGCAGTCTGCGCACTGTATCCTATAAAAATACAACATGTTAATCGAATCGTCCGAAAGCTCAAACTCCGTAAATAGTTCCTCCGAAGCGAGAGCATTCTGTTGTTTGACTTCCTCTATAGTGTCGGTACCTTCTTCCATCATCTCATATGCAACGACACACTGTTCAGACATACGTGCAGCAATTGCATCTCCGGTCAGTAACACCCCTGAAATAACAACAGTGGGCGAACTATCTGGGGTTTCAAGGCCATACTGAGTCAATAACTCGGTATAACTCTCTCTTCCCTCTGATTTAAAGATGTTTATCATCCTTAAATCCATGGGGTATTGCTCCTTTATATCGCCATGAACCTCGTTGTATAAAGCGATAAATTCACTCTCAACATCGGGTACACAACTTGAGCACGCTTCATCATAAAAATAATAAAGAATAGGCAATTCAATCTCCTCCTGTTTCGTCTGTGAAGAAATCTCAGCGGTGGACTGTGATACCGAGTCGACAGTGTCGACCGGTTCGGAAGCTTGTGCAATATCAGCATTTGATGCTTGACCACAACCGGATGTTAAAATGAAAAATGTTATTAAGATTATAATAAATAATGTTTTCTTTCCTCGCATCATTCTTCACCTCATAAATACTTACCATTATTATATCTTCTTTGCCTTTATAATGCAACATTTTATTTTATTTTAATACATTATATTATAACTATAGCACCATAATTAAAAAGGTCGTAAAATCGTTATTGACAATCACATGACCGTGTGATATAATCATAGTATCAAAAGGAGGTGATGATATGAGGCTTCTACCGGGTACAATGATAGAAACCCAGGTAGGGGATTGTAGGCAGATATTAAATCCGATTTTTTTAACCGGTGGAATAACCCTATCTCAGCTATCCACCATCACAGGATTAGAGCCTCACACGGTTCAAAACTGGATAAAGAGAAAATACATAGCGTCGCCGGTTAACAAAAAATATAGCCAAAACCAACTCTGTAGGATAATAATGATAAATATGTTGAAAGATGTTTTTACCATTGATGAAGTTTGTGGACTGTTCGACTATCTAAATTTGCCGATTATTAAAGGAGACGGTAATCCTATCGGTGAAGATGAAATATATCATTATTTTACTGCAATTTTATTTCAAATAAATGGTGAGATAGACATGTTTGATAGGACTGTAAACGAGGTTGTAAACGGATTTGAAGAACCACAAAAAGGATGCAAAAAAAGGCTTGTAGAGCTTCTCGAAATCATGGTTAGTGCGTACCTATCCTACAGCTATAAGCAGAAGGCCTCACTGCTGTACAGGTCGGCAATTTTCAGAGGCGATTGAGCAAGAGATTTTATGTAAGGTAATACTGTAAAACAAAGGGGTGATTAGTAATGTTAGAGTGGTGGAGTGGAATTGGTTTTTTGGGTCAGATTTTGGCGTGTATTGCAATACCTTCGACCATAGTATTGGTGGTTCAAACCGTAATGGTTTTGGTCTCCGGATTTGACGGTGGTACCGAAGTCGGCTCAGAGATAGGGACCGAAACGGACGTGGACTCGGTAGATTTCGATGATATAGATGACATTGTCAGGTTTGATCAAGCCGGATTGCAGATTTTTACCATAAGGGGCTTTATCACCTTTTTCTCAATCTTTGGTTGGGCGGGTATATGGTTGTTGACCTCCGGTCTCCCCCCTTCGATTGCATTGTTGATTGCCTTTGCACTGGGTGCTACCGCAATGGTGGGAACCGCATATGTAATGCGTTTTTTGATGAAGTTGCAGGCTAAGGGGAATCAAAATATCAGGGATGCAGTCGGTGCTAGTGGTACTGTTTACATACAAATACCGGCTGGGAGAGAAGGCCTTGGAAAGGTTTCGGCGGTTGTTTCGGGAAGATACAGCGAATTTGATGCAGTTACCGACGATGAGCAAACAATCCCCACGGGTAATGCGGTTACAATTATAGCCGTTACCGAGCCAAACATTTTAGTTGTTACAAAAAAATAAGAAGTCAAATTATAATATTTAAGGAGAGGGGTTTATTATGCCGATAGAGTTAATGATATTAATTGTCGTGGTTGTTCTTCTGTTGATGTCGCTTATTGTTATCTTTTTAACAAGATACAAAAAGTGCCCATCTGATAAGGTTATGGTAATCTACGGTAAGGTAGGTGTCAACAGCGACGGAACGGCAAGAAGTGCAAAATGCGTACATGGTGGAGCCTCATTTATAGTGCCGGTTGTGCAGTCATATGCATATCTTGACCTTACACCGTTGTCAATACAGGTGGACTTAACAAATGCACTTTCAAGACAGAACATCAGAATTGATGTTCCGAGTAGATTTACGGTAGGTATTTCCACTGAAAACGGTGTGATGCAGAATGCGGCAGAAAGGCTTTTGGGACTTAAGCTGGTCGAAATCCAGGAGCTCGCAAAGGACATTATTTTTGGTCAGCTGAGGTTGATTATTGCCACAATGGATATTGAGGAAATTAATACCGACCGTGATAAATTTTTGGCGGCGGTTTCCAGCAATGTCGAGACGGAGCTTAAAAAAATCGGTTTACGCCTGATTAACGTTAACGTCACCGATATTACCGACGAGTCGGGGTACATTTTAGCCCTCGGTAAAGAAGCGGCCGCGAAGGCTATCAACGATGCTAAAAAATCGGTTGCCGAGAAGGAACGTGACGGTGCTATCGGTCAAGCACTCGCCGAAAAGGATCAACGTATACATGTTTCCGAGGCGGAGTCTCAGGCTATTAACGGTGAAAACAGCGCACAGATTGCAATCTCTTTAAGTAACGCACAGCGTCGTGAAAAGGAGGCTGAGGCTCTGAGAATTGCAACATCGGCTGAAAAAATTCAGGCAGCAAAGGCTCTTGAAGATGCATATGCGGCGGAAAAAGAGGCTGAACTTGCTCGTTTCTCGAGAGAACAGGCCACCCTTGAGGCGGATGTTATTGTTAAAGCGGAGATTGCTAAACGTAAGTTAGAGCTTGAGGCAGAGGCTGTTGCAGAGCAGACAAGACGCCATGCAAAGGGAGAGGCCGACGCGATATTCTTGAAAATGGAGGCCGAGGCACGTGGTATTCAGGAAATACTTACAAAACAGGCAGCAGGACTTTCCGATGTTGTTAAGGCGGCGGGCGGCAGTGCCGACGATGCATTGAAACTTATGTTAACCGATAAGATGGAAGATCTATTGAGAATTCAGGTCGACTCTATTAAAAATATCAAGTTTGATAAGGTTACTGTCTGGGACAGCGGTGCAAATGCCGACGGTAAATCATCAACAGCAAACTTTTTATCCGGTCTAATGAAGAGCATACCTCCCATGAACGATATGTTTGATATGGCGGGAATGAAGCTGCCGGAATATTTAGGTAAAACCGAACCAGAGTCGCAAAATGAATCGCAGCAACAGTAATTAAGCTTTTACATTTATTAAAAACAGATACCGTGACGAAACATGAAATTCGTCACGGTATCTGTTTTAAGTTTGTTGTTTTTATTCTACGACGTAATAATTCGTGTAGCTTCCGTCTGCCTGACGTTCCCAGTGTAGTGTTACGGTGGAAATAACCGTCAATTCGAGATCGTGATATTCATACTCATCTCCATCATCGTCCAGTGTGTACATGTCGTACATCGTACCAGCCGCGGCATAAGAGTCGAAGGTGATTTCAACACTGTAACCGTCCGGAAGAGTCTCTCCGGGCTCGAGTAGGTTTTCGCCAAAGTTGGGATCAGATACCTCGGAAAGTCGAATTTCGGTAAGATTTGCACCGCTATGGTTTATTAAGGTGAAATCAAGGCTATACAGCTCTTCCGCACCGCTATCTGTGCCACCTGTCGAATCGTAACCATAGCCACCAAGTGCCTCGTATGTATTATTACTCGAAATATTTGTAGCATCTGCCGATGCATAGAGAGGCTCTGCGGTGTTCATCATGTAGTCGTGCCATTCCGGAAATTCATAGATTTCTGAGTCAATCTCATCCTGCCAGCTGACACCGTAAGGCTTCATATAGATAACAAAGGATATTAGGTCTCCATCTTCGTCGGTGATGGTGGTCTCCATCTCAAACTTGTCCTCAAACTCGAGAGAAGATGGCAGAAACGCCCAGTCATCAGCATTCAGGGTTGTATCACCCATGTTTACTGAGGTTGCATAAAGCCCGGCCTCTTCTCCAATCTGCACGGTACAATCTCCGGCTACAAAGGGCTCACCCATTCCGTCGTCTGCATATACACTAAACTGACCAACGCCGTTATCGTTGACATTTACCACTATGTATGCGTCTAAGGTATCGTAGTAGAATTCCTCATATTTTCCGTCGGTCTCGTACAGCGAAACTATTCCGTACCAACTGCGGTTCCAGTAGCCGGTAAGTTCGCTACCGTTACCACTGCTTGTTGATGGCAATCCTCCACTGGTTGTACTAGTGTCGGGCGTCGGTTCCGGTCTTGGTGCAGGTGCTCCGTCCTTCATAAAGGTTATGTCAATGCCCATGTTTAACAGGTTAATCAGTTTCAACTCACCATTCGCAAGTGTTCCGACAAACTCGTCCGAGCCATCGCTGACAATAAAATCGGTGCCCTCAAGCTCCCATTTTGCATCATAGCCGTCACCGTCTATCACAAGAGTACAGTTTCCGCCGCTTTTTAATTCAAGTGCAACCTCGGAACCGTATTCACTCGGCGTTAGTGTAACTCCCATGGCGTTGAACTCCACAGCGTTCCAAATACCGAGGTTTGCATCATCCTTAGCACCGGAAAACAACGAGGATATCACCATTATTATTGCAACAATAAGTATTATCCCTGCAAGCACTAATCCACCAATGATTAAAACGCCTTTATTCATTGGCTTTTTAGCGGTTGCAACACCGACCTGTTGCTGCTGTTGCATAGGCATTCCATTTGTCTGAGGACCGTTATAAACACCACCCTGTGGAGACATTCCCATCTCTGCCGGCGGTTGGCTCGGCATCTGTTGTTGTGGAGGTGTTCCCATTCCCATAGGAGGCTGGCTCGGTCGCTGTTGCGGAGGAACACCCATTCCTGCCGGCGGTTGGCTCGGCATCTGTTGTTGTGGAGGTGTTCCCATTCCCATAGGAGGCTGGCTCGGTCGCTGTTGCGGAGGAACACCCATTCCTGCCGGCGGTTGATTCGGCATCTGTTGTTGTGGAGGTGTTCCCATTCCCATAGGAGGCTGGCTCGGTCG
>CAYJKY010000012.1:0-1493 GCA_964370825.1 uncultured Oscillospiraceae bacterium | reverse complement strand
CCATTCCTGCCGGCGGTTGATTCGGCATCTGTTGTTGTGGAGGTGTTCCCATTCCTACAGGAACTTGATTTTGCGGTGACTGTGAGGGTGGTTTTATGGATGGTGTTTCTGTTTGTGTTTGTGGTGGTGCCGAAACAGCCGGTGCAACCATAGCACCGCAGTTATCACAGAATTTCGCGGTATCAGGCAATGAAAATCCGCATTTACTACAATTTAGCATATATCATTATCTCCATATCCAAATTCACATGTTTTACCAGGCATAACATTCCGGTGTGGGGAGGTTGTTTCTTAGCATACGACCTTTATGCACAGGAAAAATTTCATTTAGTCTATCCATTGAGGAGCTGTCTAGTAGAAGTTCGGACATTCTTTCAAGGTCCTCAAGCTGCTCAAGGGTTCTCACCCCGACAATAACCGAAGATACTGCGGGATTTGCTATGACCCACGCCGCCGAAACCACACTTTCTTTTTCTCCAATTTCTGCACAGAATTTCTTAAACTCCAAAATCATGTCATTCGTTTCGTAGTTGATGTTATATTCACCGGCAACCTGATTTGTTCTAAAACCGGCGGTCGAAACAGATTTTCCGGCAAGCAGTCCTCCTGCAAGCGGCATATAAGGTATTAAGCCTATCCCCAAATCTAAAGCAGCGGGTATGACCTCGAGTTCGGGGTATCTGCAAAGCAGGTTATACATGCTCTGTTCTGATACAAGTCCGAGCTTACCTCTCGATTTCGCATTTAGCTGAAACTTCATAAGTGCCCAACCGGCAAAGTTGCTGGTACCGATATAGGTGGTGTAATCCTTTTCTATAAGTTTTTCCATGCCATTCCAGAATTCTTCGACGGTGATATCACGATCGAGATGGTGTAGCTGGTAAAGTTCGACATGGTCGGTCTGCAACCTTTTTAAGGACGCCTCCATGTCTCTTTTAAGTCGATATGCCGAAATTCCATAGATTTCGTTTGGGTAGGCGGTGTTCGGGTCGGTCATGCAGTTATAACTTTTGGTTGCAAGGATAACCTTGTCTCTCTTACCGCTCTGTGCAAACCATCTACCGATAACTTCCTCGGTACGACCCTTGGGATCGCCATATACGTTGGCGGTATCGAAAAAGTTTATACCCATGTCTATCGCCTTGTCCATGATTTTAAACGCTTCATCGTCCGGGGTTCTGTTACCAAAGTGCATGGTGCCAAGGCACACCTTGCTAACCTCTAAGTTGCTTTTGCCTAAAAAACTATATCTCAAAACAAACCTCCTAAACTAATTTTATACACCGATTATACCACGGTTATAGAAAAAATACAATAATATAGTAGTTTAACTTGAAAAACAATTGTACGAATGTCAATGATGGGTGACACTTTACTCCAAAAAAATATAATGTTAAAGACTGGTGGTCAAAAAATCCCCCTGCGTTCCTCGCCTACGTGATGTGACCCCAAAAAGTTAGACTTGATAGTGTAGTGACTGATGTTGCTACACT
>CAYJKY010000011.1:0-79142 GCA_964370825.1 uncultured Oscillospiraceae bacterium | reverse complement strand
ATTCCCAACTGACGGTTGGAATTCAGCGCCATAATGTTGTGTTGAATAATCATACTTTTCTCCTTAATTAATTTACTATTTTTGTACACCCTACAATCCTTGTGGGGTGTTTTAGTGATGCAAATCAAAGGTATTTGGGTGCCCGAAACAAGCCCGGTCATGACTTCGGGGTCGTTTAGAAGAGACCCAAAACATCTGCTTTGCCTCTTAATAATATAATCGCACAGGAAACGTTAAACTTTAGCGTTTGTTACAAATTATTTTAAGTGTTTATTAAATCCCCTTTTTTTATACCTGATATTGATGTTGTGGCCCTGAGATATCTACCTGTGGTGCCTACCCATTCGCCATTTTTTTGTTTGGATTCAACAATGAAGCTGTCCTTCACGCCATTAAGCTCAATTTTCACTTGTTCTCCCACATCAAAAGCAATCTGGCTGAGCAGGGCAGAACGCTTTTTTTTGACCTCTTCCGGTATTTGATTGTCCATATCTGCCGCAACGGTTTGCGGTCTGGGCGAATATCTGAAAACATGCACCTTTAAAAAACCAACCTCATTCACGAGGTTACAGCTGTCGCTAAAATCCTTATCACTCTCGCCGGGAAACCCTACCATTATGTCGGTGGTGAAGGTAGGTTTGTCAAAATATTTTCTTAGCCTGTTTATTATGTCGATATACTCACTGCGGTTGTAATACCTGTTCATCGCCTTTAGTACCTTGTTGCTCCCACTCTGTAAAGAGAGGTGAAAATGCGGTGCCAATTTTTTGCATAGTGATAAACCTTCGCACAGCTCATCGGTTAGCATGTCCGGTTCTAATGAGCCTAATCTTATTCGGTACAATCCTTCAACATTCTCCAGCTTTTGGCACAGCTCGGCAAGGTCGGTTTTGGTATCGCACCCGTAGTAGGAGAGATTTATTCCGCACAGCACAATTTCACGGTGCCCCTGCCGAACTAACAATTTTGCACCCTCTAAAAGGTCTTTTTCATCTGCGGATCGTGGGGCTCCTCTTGCCCTGCTGACTATACAGTAGCTACAGCTACGGGGACAACCGTCCTGTATTTTTAAGAATGCACGGGTATGTCCGTCCCCACCTGTCGGTAAGGGTTCGAATTTTTCGTTATCCCTATGGGGTGTTACTGCCACTGTTTTATCGGAAATAACATAATAATTTTCAAGTAGATTTATTATCGAAGCCCTGTCGGTATTTCCCACCACAATATCGGCATCATAAAGCTCCGGTGAGGTTTGGGGCAGACATCCCCCCATGACAATTACCGCCGTCGGCGAGGTTCTCCTTGCACGCCTTACCGCCGCACGGCTTTTTGCGGCACCGTCGGCGGTTACTGTGCAGGAGTTAACATAGATAACATCGGCATCCTCGACTGAGGCGGCATCGATATAGTTATTTTGCAAAAACAGCTGTCGCAGTCCATCAGACTCCTTGCTGTTAACCTTACATCCTAAGGTAATAAAGTATATTTTACGTTTTTGAATCATAAACATTACCAAATAAATACTGCGGAGGGGTTATGAAATTTACAAGAATAAAACGAGTGGTAGCTACTCTGCTCGTAGGAATAGTGGTAGCAGCCACCATAATGGTCGGAAATATACCGGTTTCGTCGTCCTACACACCTGCAACTGTACCTGCAATGGCAGATGCCACGAGTGCTGTGTCTGACACACTTTCGGTTGAGCCAACACAACAATCGGATTTTTCAGGCTACAGTGAAAACCCGGATACTACAAACTACAACGACAACCCACTTGCATTTGAGGTTAATCCTGCCGCATCGACCGACATAACGGTTCCGGTTGCGGTGTCGCTCGATGCAACTATCGATCTTCAGTTACCTATAAAGGCAGGGTTGTTAATGTCTGCCGACACAGGTGAGATTTTGTATAACCAAAACATGGATGAACCGTTGGCAATGGCGTCCATAACCAAGATAATGACCATGCTTTTGGTTTTTGATGAGATACATGCGGGGAATATTGCGCTTACCGACCTTGTAAGCGTTTCGGAACATGCAGCAAATATGGGCGGAAGTCAGATATGGCTGGATCCCTCCGAAAGCTTTACAGTGGACGAGATGCTTCGTGCGGTGTGTGTCTCCTCGGCGAACGATGCCGCCGTTGCTCTTGCCGAGCATGTCGCAGGGAGTGAATCGGTTTTTGTAGACATGATGAACAGGCGTGCGGACGGTCTTGGCATGACGAATACCAACTTTGTTAACTCCTACGGGCTTGACGCCAAAGGGCATCTTTCCAGTGCGTATGATATCGCACTTATGGCAATGGAGATAATGAAGTATGATGAGCTTGTAAAGTATACAACCGTCTGGACCGATTCGCTCAGAGACGGACAAACAATGCTGGTAAACACCAACAAACTAATTAGGAGTTATGCAGGAATTACCGGGCTTAAAACCGGCACCACCGGCGATGCGGGAGTGTGCATTACCACCACAGCAACAAGGGAAGGAATGTCGGTTATAGCTGTAGTGTTAGGTGCCTCCAACAGTGACGATAGGTTTGATGCGGCAAGAACGCTTATGGATTTCGGATTTGCCAACTTTCAGCTTGCAAATCTTCCGGATGCCTCGGGCTTTATTACCGAGGTCGAGCTTAAAAGAGGTTTGGAACAGGCGGTGGAACTGAGCTACAATCTACCCGAAAAACTTCTTTTACAAAAAAATCAAAGCCCGGAAATACGTGAGGAGATAAGCCTACCGGAAAATGTTACAGCTCCCATCTCAAAGGGTGATAGCCTCGGAACGGTTACACTGTACTCCGGCGACAGCGAAATAGGCATATATGACATAACGGCCGCAGACAGCTACGGAGAAATAACCTTTAATGCCGCCTTTAAACGGTTTGCCGAGGCATTACTCGATCTATAAACCGAGTTCCGGATAGACCGAGGCAGCAATTTTTGCAAGATCAAACAACATGGTCGGTCTAAAAGTTTCAAGCTCTGAAATTTCTATAAAATATATATTAGAGTTTTGTGCGGCAGTTCCTACATCAAGTCCGGTACCGCTCAGATCCTCCATGGTGTAGCTGTTCGGAAGAATCAAAACCTCAGGGTCGGCATCTACAATCTGCTCGAGAGTGGTTGCATATCCCTGACCGGTTGCCGCAGGGCTCCCTAAGATAGAGGAGAAAATTTGCGCCTCCAGTGTGTCTGCAGTTGCGGAATAACCGCTTAGGTCAAACAAAAGTGAGTAGCTGGGTCGCTGTTCAGTAGCACTATCTATTGCATTGGCATAAAGGTTCAACGAATCGGAAAAGCGGTCATAAATTCCACCTCCCACCGTTGGGCCTTTTACCTTGCCCAAAAAAAGTGTGGCAAGTTCGGAGGAGAGATCCTTAAACCCTGAAACGGAGGTCGGCATCTCAAACTCCAGCACCTTTGTTCCGGTCTGCTCCAAACTTATTTTTTGCCTTAGCGTTAGCGGCGTGAGTGTTATCAAATATTCCGGATCCAGCTCAATGATACCGTCGATATCCGGCAAAAGAGGAGTTCCTACGGTGGGCAGTTCGTTTGGATTATTGCAGTAGCTACTGACTGCGGTAAGCTGTTCCCCGACCGGTAGGGTGTCGCATAGGTCGGTAAGCATGGGCGAAAGCGATGCTACCGTTGTAGGTGGAGCTTCTATATTTATTCCTCCCACCAATGCCGGAAACCCCTCAAAGGTTTCGGACTGAATTGTATCCTCACTTCCGGACTGTGCAAAATAGTAAACCAAAAACATGACAGCGGCAATAACAAGAGCAATGGCAACAGCTATAAGCAGTTTAATAATAATCCCGTTAACTTGCTCGCGATCGATAGGTTCTTTGGGCGGCTTTCCCGACCGTCCGGCATTTTTTATGGCGGAGGAAATGTTAACCTTAACCCCGTCACGCTCGGTCACTATCGGCTTTGGAACCGGAAGCACAGCACGGCTCGGCTTTACATTAGGCAGGTTTGGTCTTTTTCGTTTACCCTGTTTATCTTTTTTGCTGTCGCTGACATATCTCATCGACGGTTATAATCCTCCTTATGCGTTTGACACAGCCTTTTTAAGCTGTTCGACACGGTCTGTTTTTTCAAACGAAATGTTTAAATCCTCCCTACCCATATGCCCGAAGGAGGCAAGATTTCTGTAGATAGGCTTTCTTAGGTCGAGTTCTCTAATAATTCCGTCCGGCGAAAGGTCAAAAACCTCTGAAATCGCCTTTTCTATTTTCTTTTTATCCACCGTTTCGGTGTTAAAGGTTTCCACAAGCACCGACACCGGCTGTACAACACCTATAGCATAGGCAAGCTGAACCTCGCATTTTTTTGCTAGTCCGGCGGCAACAACATTTTTTGCAACATAACGGGCAGCATAGCTTGCACTTCTGTCCACCTTGGTCGGATCCTTGCCGGAGAAGGCTCCGCCACCGTGACGGGAATATCCACCGTAGGTGTCAACGATTATTTTTCTTCCGGTAAGTCCGCTGTCACCTTGCGGTCCTCCCACCACAAAACGTCCGGTAGGGTTGATGAAAAATTTGGTATCTGCATCCACAAGGTCCGCGGGAAGTACCGTGTCTATAACATGCTTTCTTATGTCGGCACGCAAAGTCTCGGTCGATATCTCGTCGGAATGCTGGCTGGAAACAACAACAGCTTCTACCCTTGTCGGGCGACCGTCATCGTATTCTACAGTAACCTGGCTTTTACCATCAGGACGAAGGTAGGGAAGCGTATTGTTACGGCGTACCTCCGAGAGTTTTTTGGTGAGCTGATGTGCAAGCGATATCGGCAACGGCATAAGTTCCGGGGTCTCGTCGCAGGCGAAGCCAAACATGATGCCCTGATCACCGGCACCGCCTACATCAACACCCATCGCAATATCGCCGGACTGTTCATCTATTGAGGTGATGACGGCACAGGTGTTACTGTCAAATCCGTACTCCGAGCGGTCGTAGCCGATGTCCTGAATAGTCTGTCTAATCAGCTTAGGTATGTCGACGTAGGTCTCGGTGGATATCTCGCCCATTACCAACACCATTCCGGTGGTAACAGCACACTCACAGGCAACACGGCTGTTAGGGTCGCCGGCAAGCATAGCATCCAAAACGGTATCTGAAAGTTGATCACAAATTTTATCGGGATGTCCCTCAGTTACACTTTCTGAAGTAAAAAAATCCTTGTTCATTTCTTTGTCCTTTCTCAAATAAAAAATACTGCTTGGAGTATGCCAAACAGTAAGAAAGTTTATCTCTCGGCATACACCGCAGGATTTAACACCTTGCATAGCCAAAGCAGGTTGTCGGGCTTCACAGGGCCTGTTCCCTCTGCCACTCTTGATAAATAAATATTTACTTGTAATTTTATTCTATCATATCACCTTTAAAATGTCAAGCATTGACAATGTTTTTATCCGTGATATACTATAATCAACCAAATTAAACTACTATAACTGACAAGAGGTATAAATACATGTTTATAGGTATTGATTTAACCATAGTGTCGTTAGGAGTTGTCGAAAATGATAGAGGCAACGTTCAACTTCTTCGCTGTGACTATAACGAGGGTCTGCAGGAGGCAGTCGGCGAGTACATAATATTTGTAGACTCAAAGGATATCGAAAGGGAAGACAGAATAGAAAAACAGCTTGCGAAGATTAAAGAAAGCGGTGCTGACGTCTGCTTTTGTGATGCCGAGGTGGTCGAGGGAGAGGATTTTATTGCGGACGGTTATTCCGGCATTATTCCGCCGGCAACGATAGCAGTAGCTAACATATGCCTGTCGTCAGCAATGTTTAAGGTAGAAACACTTAAACACAATATAGGTGATGAAAGGATAGTAAAGGATAATCCGTATTTTTGGATTAAAGCTTTACGAGGGGCTGTGTGCGTTCCACTTTCTGAGAAATTAGTGACCGTTTTCAGCAACATTCCCTACAGCTTTCGGGAAAATTATGGCAATGAAAATCAGGCAGAGCACCACCCGTTAATCGGGTACAAGCGTGAGTATGAAAAAATTGTTAACAGCGGTATCTATAAGGCGGCAAGTCTTCCTGTCAAGTTGACAAAAAAGATTTTCGGCGATAAAAGTAGTTCACAATAATGGTCTTTTTGAAATAACTCCCCCGTTCCTCGGATAAGCTTTCGAGGTCGGGGATATTTTTTTGTAGTGAATAAGTCGCCTAAACTCCCCTTCGGGCAAGGTGTAATGTATGTCGGAACCCTTGTCGGCACCGAGCAACCTTGCAGCTTTTTTTCCATCTGTTAAATTTTCGGCTTCGCCTTTCATTGCGACAAAACCTCCACCGACACAACTCAACGGCAAACAGTATTCGAGCAATATAGGCAGTGAAGCCACCGCCCTCGCGGTGACAAGGTCAAACACTTCACGCATATCACCTCTGCCGACCTCCTCGGCACGTCTGTTTACTATATTTGCATCTATGTCGAGCTCCCGACATATCAATTCTAAAAACTTGCACCTCTTTAAGGTCGGCTCTAACAGGGTTAGCCGTATCTCCGGCTTTACAATTGCAAGTACAATGCCGGGAAAACCCGCTCCACTACCAACATCGCACACCTTACCTAACACAAATGGCTGTGCCGCAAGATGTAGACAGTCCATGAAATGCTTATCCTCAATCTCACGGGGCTCCACTATTGCGGTAAGGTTAACCTTTTTATTATATTCAACCAACAACTCTGCGTAATAATTAAGCTTTTCTATACTATTTGTGTTTAAAGTGAGTGCCTGTTCGGCTTTATCCTGTAGTCTTTTAGCATCTATCATTCGCATTCCTATCGATTATATATTTTGTGTATTCTACCACCGACACTTCGCTCTATTATGCCAAACAGCTCCAGTTCGGTTAATGCAACCAATACCGTGGAGGTGGGCTCATTCAGCCTTTCATGCAACAGTTCGGTAACAATCCCATCGGGCGAAATTTCCTTTAGTATTTTCATGGCGAGTTCGGAGAGATCATCCTCCGGGATATCATTTTTTTGCTTAGGCTTTTTTTCCGAGGTGAACCCGCAATCTCGCAGTAGGCTTCCGGCGTCCACTACCGCCCCTGCTCCCTGACGGATTAGGGTGTTTGTGCCTTTACAGAGAGGTGAAAGGATACTGCCGGGAACCGCAAAGAGCTTACGTCCGAGTTTATCTGCTTTTTTTGCCGTGTCTAATGCTCCGCTTCTTGTTCTTGCCTCGGTCACCAAGACGGCGTCCGATATCGCCGCAATAATTCGATTACGAAGAAGAAAGGAGTTTGCATAACCGCTGACACTCGGTGCCGTTTCGGATATAACTAATCCGCACCGCTCTATCCTCAGCTGCAATTCTCGATTTATTAATGGGTAATATACGTCCACCGAGTTGCCGAGCACTGCAATGGTAGCTGTCCCCTCCTCCACTGCAATTGCATTTGCAATGCCGTCTAAGCCTTCGGCAAGTCCAGATACTATGGTGATGTTGTGTTCACATAGCGATTTTGTAAGCATTTCGGTAACGTCACTGCCGTATTTTGACGGTGTTCTTGTTCCGACAACCGCAACACGGTAGCCATTGTTCAGCAGACCTATATCCCCTTTAAAATAGAGTACCAACGGTGGATTTTTTAATTCGAGGAGCTGTTTTGGGTAGTTTGAGTCGGAAATTGTTAAAATATCTATTCCTTTATTTTCGCACTGCCGTAAAATCTCTTTCGGCTGCGTTAGGTCACATTCCACAAGTTTTTTTTGTTGTGCCGTCGTGAGCTTACTACGAAACTCGGCAGAATTACGCACAGAATAAAGCTCCTCGACACCGAAATTGCCGATAAGAGCCTCTGCTTTAGATGTTATTCCGCCGAGTAGCTGTGCTAACCAGACATGGTTTAGTATTGACACATCCTCACCGCCTTTATTATCTCGCCGTTGCCCTCGATAATGCCTATAAAATCTTCATTGTCATACAGTGCCGCCATACCAAATATTCCATCAACATTTTGGGTAAGCCCGTTCTTAAGCCTTGTAATTCTATATGGGGGTAGGGTAAGCTTTGGAAGTGTATTAAAAAGATTCCCTATCGGGGTTAACATCTGTTGCGGTTGTGGTTGGGACAACAGATACTCCATTTCAACAGCATCAGCAAGTTCACAACTTCCGCTTTTAATCCTACGCAGTTCTGACAATGTCGCAAGGCTGTCGCAGGATTTGGCGATATCCTCTGCAAGGGTTCTTACGTAGCTTCCCTCGCTACACATAACCTCTATGCTGGCAACATTTTCTCTAAAATCAAGTAGCTTTAGTGAGTGTACGGTTATTCTTCTCGGCTTAACCTCCGCCTGCCTGCCGCTTCTTGCCAGCTTGTAAAGCGGTGTTCCGTTTATCTTTATCGCCGAGTACATCGGAGGTATCTGGGTAATTTCTCCGATAAAACCTTTCATCGCTTCTAACAACTGCTCCTCACTCGGAACAGCATCACATCGTTTCGTTATCTCGCCTGTAATATCGCCGGTATCGGTCATAATTCCAAAGGTAACCTCGGCAACATAACCTTTATCCTTTGACGGCAGGTGGCCGATAAACTTGGTAGCATGTCCGAAAAAAATCGGCAATACCCCTGTTGCCATTGGGTCGAGTGTACCGCTGTGTCCCACCTTTTTTGTGTTATACAGCCGTCTCAACCTTGCAACTACATCAAAGGAGGTCCACCCCTTTGGCTTATCTACTATAAGAACACCGTCAACCAAGTTTGTCAGCTCCCGGCGTATTCGGTATATCCGAGCTCTCGGCTTACCTCTTTTAGCACGGCATCCATAACATTTTCGTTGCTTCCGATTATCTCACAACCTGCGGCACGTTTATGACCGCCACCGCCAAGTCTTGCGCAAATTCTGCTTGCATCTGCCTCCGGTGTGGTACGAACCGATACCTTATATGCGCCTTCTTTAAGCTGACGCAACGTAATTCCGACAGCAACTCCCTCAATCATTCGGGGTATTGCGGTTATGCCCTCAAGGTCGGTCTCATCAACCTCCAAGCGCTCAATCTGCTCCTTCGTAATTATTATAGAGGCGACCCTCTCGTAAAAATGATAACGTAACGAGGCAAGCGCCTGCTTTTCTATCTCGATACGACGACGACTTTTACTCTCAAACAGGAGATTGTTTAATATTTTATAGTCGGCACCGTACTCCATCAGCTTTGCAGCGACACGATGAGTGTTTGGGCTTGTATTTTCAAACTTAAAGCAGCCGGTGTCGGTGGATATGCCGGTATAAAGGCAGTCTGTCATAACCTGAGAAAACATTACTTCCATATGTTCAAGCAGATCATAAATCATCTCACAGGTTGCCGCGGCATCATCTCTAAGCCAGAGATAGTTGGCAAATCCGGTGTTGGAAGGATGGTGATCAATAGCGAGGTCTATTCGCTTTGAATACGGAGCCACCAGCTCTCCTAAAAGTTGCTGCCCTGCTACATCAACCGTTACGATAAACTGCGGAGAAAAACTGCCGCTAAATAGTTTCGGTTGCATGTAAATATAGCGCTCATGTATGACATCGTTGCATAACACCTCGGCATTTTTTCCGAGTGAAGTCAGTGCATGCATCAATGCAAAGCCGGAACCGAGTGTGTCTCCGTCCGGATTTTTATGGCAGATAATAAGTATGTTATCCTGCTCTAAAAGCTTTTCTGCTACTTCCTGTAGTTCAATACGCTCGCTCAATTGTCCTCCTTTAGGCTGTTAATATCCTCCAGAATGGTGTTTATTCTCTCGGCGTATGCCGCACCGTCGTCCTCAATAAATCTAAGCTGTGGGGATTTCCGTATCTTCATTCGTGCAGAAAGCTCGCTACGAAGAAAGCCGGCGGCTCCGTTTAAAGCCTTAAACGCCTCCTTAACATCACATCCGAGCACACTTACATATACCTTTGCATATGCAAGATCCTCTGTAACCTCGACCCTTGTGAGGGTTATTAAACCATTTTGCAAACGTGGATCCTTAAGTTGACGGCACAGCTCACCAAGTAGTCTATGCACATCAACGTTAAGACGCCCATGCTTAATTTTATTCATCTCGATACTCCTCCAGAACAAACGCCTCGAAGATATCTCCTTCCTTTATGTCGCTAAATCTCTGTAGTCCGATACCACACTCATATCCGGTGGCAACCTCACGAACATCCTCTTTAAATCTACGCAGGCTGTCTATCTCATCCTCACAGATAACAATTCCGTCACGTACCAATCTTATCTTTGCACTTCGCAGAACCTTACCATCCAGAACATAACACCCTGCAATGGTTCCTGCAGAGGATATGCGGTATACCTGGCGAACCTCGATACGACCGAGAATCTGCTCACGGAATTTCGGATCCAACAAGCCTTTCATTGCGGACTTAACATCGTCTATTGCATCATAGATGACACGGTAGGTACGTATTTCTATGTCATCCTGCTCCGCCTCAAACTTTGCAACCGGGTCGGGTCTTACATTAAATGCAATGATAATACCGCCGGAGGCGTTTGCCAACATTACATCGCTCTTGCTTACCGCACCTACACCGGTGTGGATTACACGAACCCTCACTTCATCGTCCGAGAGCTTTTCAAGGCTCTGTTTAATAGCCTCAGCACTACCCTGAACATCTGCTTTTACTATAATGGAAAGTTCTTTAACCTCTCCGCTTGCTATATGGCTGAATAGATTGTCAAGTGTGACCTTTTGGATGCTCTGCCACTGCTCCTGACGCTGATTATGACTGCGCTGCTCTGCAAGTTCACGTGCCAAGCGCTCATCTTCAACGGCCTCAAACACATCGCCTGCCGCCGGAACCTCGGTAAGTCCGGTGATCTCTACCGGCGTGGAGGGTCCTGCCGTCTCAAGGCGGTTTCCTTCGGCATCGCTCATAACACGTACACGACCAACCGTCGTGCCTGCAATTATAATGTCGCCCTTGTTAAGGGTTCCGTTCTGTACAAGTATGGTTGCAACCGGTCCTTGACCTTTATCCAGCTTTGCCTCGATGACGGTACCCTTGGCACGTCGTGCCGGGTTTGCCTTAAGCTCCTTCATCTCGGATATCAGGTTTACGGTATCAAGCAGGTTATCAAGTCCCTGCCCTGTCTTTGCCGAAACATCACAGCAGATAACATCGCCGCCCCACTCTTCCGGCACTATCTCGTGCTCGGTGAGTTCCTGGCGAACCCTTGCCGGGTTTGCATCCGGCTTGTCTATCTTGTTAACTGCAACGATAATTGAAACTCCTGCCGCCTTTGCATGGTTAATTGCCTCGACAGTCTGGGGCATAATTCCATCGTCCGCCGCAACCACAAGGATTGCAATGTCGGTAACGCTGGCACCCCTTGCCCTCATGCTTGTGAAGGCTTCATGTCCCGGGGTATCAAGGAAGGTTATCGGTTGGCCTGCATGGTCAACCTGATAAGCACCGATATGCTGGGTAATTCCGCCTGCCTCACCCTCGGTAACTGCCGTTTTACGGATTGCATCGAGTATACTGGTTTTACCATGGTCGACGTGACCCATAACAACAACAATCGGGCATCTTGGCTCGGTGTCGAGCGTGGAATCGTCCTCCTCGGTAAACAGTCTGTCCTCGATGGTAAGGGTAACCTCATGGCTCACCTTTGCACCGAGCTCTTCCGCCACGATGGAGGCGGTGTCAAAATCTACAACATCGGACAACGACGCCATAACGCCAAAGCCCATAAGTCTTTTTATAACCTCACTTGCGGTAACCTTTAGGCGACTTGCAAGCTCTGATACAACAATTTCGTCCGGAATGGATATCTTAAGCTGAGCACGACGTGCCTTTTCCAGCTGTAGACGTTGAAGTCTCTCCGCCTCGGTCTCACGCTTTTTACTGCCCTGACCCGGACGATTTTGCGGACGATTTTTAGTAAATTTTTGCTTGGTTTGCTGAACATTGTCACGGTGACGTTTACCGCCCTTACCGTTAACATTGTTTTTGCCCGCCATATCGTCGTACCTGTCGGTAAACTTGTCAAGGTTAACATCGACGGTACGGGTATCTATCGTTACGGTGGCGGCACTTTTGCCGATAACCTCTATTATCGGCTCACGACCTGTCGGCACCAACTTCTCCATCTTTGGCTTAGGTTGATGGCTCTTTTTTTGTTTGTGCTTTAGATTACCGACATCCTGCGATGTTGCAACAACCTCAGCATTGCTCGGAGCGTCAGCCTTTTTAACCGCTGTTTCGGCAGGAATAGCCTTTTCCTCAACCGCCGGCTTTCCGACCTCTGTCTTTTCGACTTTAGGTGGGGCAGCATTTTCATTTTTCGCCTCAATCGGCTTCTTTACCTCAACAGGCTTTTCCTCAACCGGCTCGGCAGCTTTAGGTTGGGGTTTAGGCATGGATTTAACACGGCCGGCACGAACATCGGCGGCATGTTCCGACTCTATACGGTTTGCATTAGCAGCCTTAACCTCAGAAAAATAATCATCAAGGCTTTCTACCGAATATTCGGTGGTTAATTTATCATACAGGGAATTAAGCTCCGCCTCGTTAAGCTCAGCACCCGGCTTTTTTGGCGTTTGTCCGCCGCAAAGCGTCGAAATCACCTTGACGGACATTCCGAAATCCTTTGCAACATCTGTAACCTTTTGCTTAATTATCATACCCTTGCTCCTCTAAGTTTTTTAGTATCAATCCGGTAAAGTTATCATCGGTGATTCCGAAAATTCCAACCGGTTTATTAAATATTTGCCCAAAATACGACATATCATGTTCGAGAATAATAACCTCGGTAGCCTGACTCAGCCTTTTTAAAGTCTTTGGCGAGAGGTCTTTACAGGCAAAAACCGTCGTCTTTTTCTTGCCCTTAGCAGCCATAACCACCGCATCAAAACCCATTACAAGGGCACCTGCCCTTCTTGCTAACGAAAATGCCGATAACAGCCGATCCATTTTAATAGCTTAGTCCTTTCCGCCTTTTGTGATAGTAGGCGTTACCCTATAGTAGCGTCTGCTTCTCTATCTCTACCGTTATTGCCTCGTATATCGTCTCGTCTACAGCACATTTGAAAACCCTATTAAATCTACGAGACTTTTTAACCTTTGTGAGACAGTCGGCATTGCTACACAGATATGCTCCTCGTCCCGGCGCCTTGCCGGTTGGATCAAGTTCGACCTTCCCGTCTGTTCGAACCAGCCGTATCAATGTAGGCTTTTCAAACCCGCCGTTACAGCCCATGCAATGTCGAATAGGAGTTTTACCCATTCTATACGTCCGACTTAATGTCGATGGAGTAGCCGGTTAGGTGTGCTGTAAGCCTTGCATTGAGACCACGATTTCCTATGGCGAGTGAGAGCTGGTCGTTAGGAACTATCACGCGACAGTTGCGACGCTCCTCATCCAAAATTTCCACCGAAATGACCTCGGCAGGTGCAAGTGCGGCGGCTATGAACTCGGCAGGGTCATCGCTGTACTTAACAATATCTATCTTCTCGCCGTGAAGCTCCTCAACAATTCCGATAACACGTCCGCCTCGCGAGCCGATACATGCGCCTACAGGATCTACATTTTCATTATCAGAGTATACGGCAATCTTGGTTCTCTGCCCTGCCTCCCTGCTTATTGCCTTAATTTCAACAATGCCGTTGGCTATTTCGGGAACCTCGGTTAAGAATAGTGCCTTAACCAGCCCTGCGTCGGTACGGCTTAAAAGAACCTTGGGGCCTTTTTCGGTAACAATAACATCCTGAACATACACACGGATTAAATCGCCCTCGGTAAACTCCTCGCCCTCTATCTGTTCGCTCTTAGGCAACATAGCCTCATTTTTTCCTATTTCAAGCGACAGCGAGCCGCGACGGTGGTCGACACGGGTGACCTCGGCGGTAATCAGACGGTGCAGATATGCCTGCATCTCGACAAACAGCTGGCTGCGCTCAACCTCTTTTAAGCCTTGACGAAACACCTGTTTTGCATTGGAAGCCGCGATACGGCGAAATTCCTTTGTGTCGAACGGTACGCTTAAAACATCGCCGATGACGGCATCGATTTTATACTCCTTTGCGGTCTCAACATCTATTTCAACCTCAGGGATAGCCACATCTTCAACAACCTCCTTAAGGATGTTTACGGAGAACTCCTCTGTTTCGGGGTTTATTACTACCTCTATACTATCCTCGGCAACGCCGGCATCCTTTCGCACTGCGATGGTGAGTGCGTTTCTTATCTTCTCGATAAGATACTCACTCTTAATGCCACGCTCAATTTCCATTCTATTAATTGCTTCAAAGATTTCGCTGTTCATTTAAATACTCCTAAAATAGATTTAGATCATCGTTTAACTTTACATACCGAACCTTGCCGGCAGAAAATCTGCGCTGTGGCGGACTTTCAATAACAATATCCTCTGCCTCCTTACCGATAAGTATACCGGTATGTTCCTTGGCACCGTCCTCGGCAGAATAGAGTGCAACGGTTACCTCTCGCCCTTTCATCAGCTCAAAGTGCTCCTGCCTTGTTAATCTTCTGCCAAGACCGGCGGAGGAAACCTCAAGATAATAGGCATCGGCAATCAAGTCTCGTTCATCAAGCAGAGGGTCTATCGAGCGACTTATAAACTCACAGTCATCAAGCTCTACCGCACGTTCACCGTCGAGGAAAATTCGTAAAAAGCGGTCTGGACCTTCCTTTTCGTAGCGGACATCCCAAAGTTGCAAACCACGCTGCGACACAAATGGTACAACCATCTCTGACACAGCATCGGTAATTTTTGACATAAAAGCCTACTCCTTTTACCCTTGTACAAATAATCGGTAATAATGTTTTACATAAATAAAAAAGTGAGACTTGTTCGTTCTCACCCATGTAATCAACTATTCATTACGTGAATTATAACATATATAGCTTGTAAATGCAAGCTTTTTTTACTCTTTATCGTGATGTTTACCGCTTTTATGTTTATTCATTGATAGTCAATAATGCAATCTGAGTCGAATTTGTTAAAATTTGTGCCGCTACGGATGATGGCAATGTCGAAAAAATTAATTAAATTGCCCCCGTTAACATCAGCAGCCCCATCAACCGTCGGCTTATTGTAGCTTTTATCATCTACGATTTTTCTTACATCAGCCACGTTAAAGACATTATATCCGTGATTTACAACTTAAAATTACTGTCTGTTAATATTCTTTTTGAACTTCCCCAAGTCTTTAAATCTTAATCATTTATCAACGCAAGCAGAGAAAAGATAAAACCTTAGACACATTGACTTTGTTACAAAAATATAGTATAATGTATAAAAAATTAGTATAATTTAGCACTTTATAAATTGTTTTGTAAAAATATAGAACTTATGCACAAGGAAACTGAGGGCAGGGAAATGAAGATATTATTTGTTTTTTTACTTCTGATGCTAAGTGTTTGCTTTTTCGGTTGTACGGCAGTAGAGCCTGTCCGCGAAAGAGTAGGTGAGGAAATGTTTCTAAAATCGGGATTTTCAACCGATGACGATTATATAGAGTATTCAAACAACGAAATTACAGAAAATGGTTTTCACGTTGATGCAGCAGATTATGAGGAACAAGCTGGCGAGGATGTTCCTCCGAAAGATAAAATTCACGTTACTTTTGCCGATAATCAATATTTTGATATTAAATATTATTCGGATGACCAAATGACAAACGAAATTGATACCGATAATTGCTATTTGTACAAAACAGAGCAAATTTATGCGAGTGCAATATCTAAAAATCCAAACAGTAATTTATATAGTCTTTCGGAATTTCGCATTTATGAATACGATGCTTCAGGAAATCGCATAGGTGAAACTATCACACTATCTGACACTAAAGGGTTTGTTTTTGAAATTCCGAGTCAATTCAACGGTTCCGGAATATCAATTTTTCCTATAGGCAAATACTCCGACCGAAAACTTTACGTAACTGCGTACAAGTCTGATTACGACGGCAATAAAATAGAACTTGCGGGGGCGGGTAGTTGGGTAATAAACGACGAGGCCTTCAGTGGTGACAGTACAACAATCAGCTCGGTTGTGCCTTATATTTTAGTTTATACTTATGATATTGAAAATTATTTCTTTGTGTCTTCCTCCCCATCACCATTCACAAAAGACCCGAAAAATAGCAAATCTATTGAATTTAACGAGGTAGCGCCTAACGAAGAAAATCAAACTTACGAAATTGAGCTTAGAAATTATTTAGACCTTGCTATAGAAATTAGTGAAGATGCAACCGTATCGATTAATGGTGGTGAACATCAAACTATAGAAAAAGAAATATTTACTGACGCGGTATGGAGCTCGTCAAAACTAATGTTCGGTGATGAAATTGTCATCGAAACGACAGGCGAGTGCAAAATAACCTCCGGAGAATATCGCCATGTTTCGGCTACTCGTGATGAGCTTATCGAAGATAGTTTCCGCTATGTTTTTACAATTGAGAAAACTGCTAGTAATGCTTTCGCTAATGATTTATCTATGGTTAACGGTATTGAAGTGGTAAGAAGCTTTGATATAACTTTATCATCTATTGCAGAGCACGGAAAATGCGTCTATGAGCTAGATGGTGAAGAAGTTTCCGGTGTGATAACAGCTACAGAGGGTCAGGTGTTAACACTCACCTATGAACTTCAAGATGATGATTATGAATTCAAAAACGATAATTTTTTCATCAATTTGACACGAAAAGACAGTGTGACTTTAGAAGTAACACCGATTTTGCATGAAAACACTATCAATCCCGACAACGAATTTAGCATTGTAGAAAAAGAGGGCTAAAATGAAAATTAAATCCGTGCTTTTAAGTTGGAAAACATATTTGGGGTTGGCTGTCGTAATTTCCTTAGTAGTTATGGCAATCTCAATTTTATTTTTTATGCAAGCGGAAGCTATCGGAAGCACTATCGGAACAAAAAACGGTACTGCTGTAGGATCATTTCAAGGCTCTATTGAGGGCCTTACAGAGGGTAGTGACGCTGGTGCTTTAGCTGGGCTTGCGGCGGAGAATACAGATGCTGAAATTCAAAATGTTATAGATAGCGTTGGAAAACTACAGGTAATGGTCGCAGGAGTTACACTTAAAAATTTTCAAGAAATCGGCTCGGACTACAGAAACCTTTCGATTATCAGTGGGGAAATTGTGTTCACTGTAGATTTCAGTCAAACTGAAATCAGCCATAGCAGTGATGGTAGTAAAATAGTGGTTTTAACAACAAAGCCGACGCCTACTTTATATTTAGATCAAAGTAGTACACAAGTTTTAGCTGAAATTCAAAATTTTTCGTGGTCGGTTGATGCAGAAGATGGACTTCAAGCGTATCTTAATTCAATGGTTAAAATTGAAGAACAGGTAGAGGAAAGTGTTGGCAATTACCGAGAAATGTTAACTTCAGCAGAACAATACGCAAAAATTCAAATCGAGCAGCTAATAAAATCCGCAGGTGGACAAGGTAAAACTATACATATTGATTTTAAAGATGAAGTGGAGATTACTGAATAATGGAAAATCAAACTCAGATTATCGAGGAAAATTCAACATCTTTTGACAATAAAACAAAGTCTTGCCTAAAAAACAATCGTGCATATGCACATTGGGTTTTCGGCGGTTTGGCTGTGCTATTTATAGTTTTGACTATATTTTTTACGAGCCAAGCTTTTATAGTAGGTGCAAAAGCTGCAGGTGAAGCATACACTATAAGCAAAGAAGTGTATGATATTTTTTTCCACAAGGCAAAAGAGGCACATAGCGTAAGCAATGATGTTTCAATTATTGTCGACTCGTTGCATGAAGAAAACGAACTCGAAGTTTTGCATGTGCAGGATGTGGCATATGAAATTTCCGACGAAGATGAAGATGTTGTTTCTTGGCTTGAAATTCCCGGCGAAGGTGTTTACACTATCGACCTTAAAAGCAGCGAATTTATATTGGATAACGAGCACAAACATATATTAATCCGTGTGCCACCACCTGAGCTTTCTCAATTTAAAATACTTTATGAAGACGTTCTGACCTTGTACTTTGAAGACGAATGGTTTAAAGAATCACAAGAGGTCGGCGTTAACATTGCAAGGGAAAACCTTAGCAATGCCGAAGGAACTATGATTCGAAATATAATGAACAATCAGCGGTTTGAACAAGCTGCTCGTGAATCAGCCGTTCAAATTATAAATGGATTGGTAAAGGATATAAATCCTGAACTGCCAGAACTTACGGTTGAAGTTGAATTTTTGGGTTAGGTTGTTTATTTGGTGACAAAATCAAGTATTGGGAACACAGGATCACCTGGCCTTTATTCGTCATTTGTTACAATTATTTTGTCGAATTTTGTACTATAATACCGTTGTTTTGTCCGTGAATTACCGTTATAATAATGTTATATGTAATATCGGTGTATTAACTTTATGATAAGGTTACTTAAGGTAGTCATAAAAACAGCAAGCTTTTGGATGGTGCTTTTACTATCCGCACTGCTGTTTGTAATCGATTATTTTAAGTATAACCCTATGGTTGCCGACTTTATTGAAAATAATATAGCCGAACCATATCGACGGTTTGCAGGTGTTGTTTTTGGTGTTGTGTCCTTTTCGGTAACCGAACTGCTTTATATTTTGGGTGGAGTGCTTGTTATCGTATTTATTGCACGAAGTGTGATCATAATTATTAAACACAAAGGAAAAAGGGTAGAGACTCTTATAAAACAGTTGCTTACTGCGGTGGCGTGTGTTCTTGCCGTCATGTGCGGTGGCTCGGTGCTGTGGGGGGTTGGATACTATGCAGATAGCCCGGTTGTCTCTCTTGGCGTAGCTGCCGAGCCTGTGAGTGTTGAAGAACTGACGGCGGTAACAAGGTTGTTTGCCGAAAAACTTTCCGAAACGGCGGATTTGGTAGAACGGGACGAAAACGATCTGTTTGCGGAACCGGTGGATGTGTTGTTAGAGGAGGGGTATACAGTTTACGACAATCTCGAAGGAATATTCCCCATACTAAAAGGGGAGGATATCACCGCAAAACCTATGAGATTTTCCTTTTTTATGAGCGAGCTTAACTATACCGGATTTTACTTTGCGCTCACCGGTGAGCCAAACGTCAATGTCGATCAACCAGCCGCAATGTTACCATCCACCATTGCTCACGAGCTTGCACACGCAAGAGGCATTATGCCGGAACAGGACTGCAATTTTGTTGCGATCCTCGCTTGCGAATATTCCGATAGCCCTGCATATCAATACTCAGGACAGTTGCTTGGCTATATAAACCTATCAAACGCCCTATATGGTGCAGATAACGAGGAATGGCAGGAGATAAGCGAATCTCTGCACCCCTATGTTTTGGCGGATCTACGCTACAATAACGAATACTGGGCACAGTATGAGGGTCCGGTGTCGGAGGTTGCGGACACGATTTACGACGGATATCTGCAGAGTCACGGTCAGCAGGACGGCATTAAAAGCTACGGCATGGTAACCGACTTGTTGATTGATTGGTATTATGAAGAGACTGCCGTGTAGGCAATCATCCTAAAACTTTAGCCCTTATCAAGGCAGGTTTTAGTAGGGTACAAAGTATTGTACTTACAACAACTGCGGTTAACCCGTTGGTGAGGCTTACTACCAACTTTGGTATCAACACCGCAAAGATAGTCTCGGTGGGTACCGGAACGATGTATGCCATTTCGATATAGTTTTTAAACATGTAAAGCGCAACGTATGTCAACGAACCCATTGCGGCTGATATGGCGGTAAAGCTCACGTTAACCTTCGGTGTAATACCGACGAGCCTTTTGGATATATACCCGGCAACAAATCCCATCGCAAACTTGTTTACAAAGGTAATGGGTGCCTCGGCGGCATACTCGCTCGAAAGGTCAAAAATTGCACTGCCTATTCCGGCGGCAAGGCCCCCCGAAATCGGACCGAACAGTAGACCTGCAAGAATTCCGAACACATTGCCGAAATGTAGCATGGTGCTGGTAAAGCCGAGAGGTATGTTAATCCTTAAAAATGTTCCGATAAACACCAGTGCGGCCATTAATCCTATTGCAGTGAGTTTTTGTGTACTGAAATTTTTTTCCATGGTCATCCTTTCCATCCTCCTATGCCGTTGCATAATCGGATACTTGACAAAACATCTTTTTTGCTCTAATATTATTATATTCCAAACTGGTGCTATTGAAACTGTCAATTTCTGTTTTTTTTACGGTACCAGAAGATAAAGGAGTGTGACACCATCGATAACATTATCTTAGAGCTTAACCGAAATGAATTGATATATGATCAGATATATCGATATCTGAGGCGTGAGATTTTGTCCGGAAGAATAGTGAGTGGTGAACGACTCCCCTCTAAACGATCGCTTGCCACACAGCTTAGGGTAAGCGTAAACACGGTTGATACGGCCTATGGGATGTTGGTTGCCGAGGGATATATCAGCTCAAGAGAGCGTAGCGGTTTTTTTGCATGTGCCGTATCCTCGGGTTCAGGAATTGCACCTTCGAGAGAATCAAGAAACAGGGTGGAGCGTGACAACAAAACGCTTTACAATTTTGGAACCTCGGCGATAGACAGCACCTTGTTTCCGTTTAAGCTTTGGTGTAGAATAGAGAGGGAGGTGCTTGGTGACGAGCAACTTCTCAATCTTGGAGATAAGCAGGGAGACTACAATCTGCGCGATGCTGTAAGCCGTTACCTTCGTGCATATCGAGGGGTAGAATGTGAACCGGAAGATGTTGTTATTGGCGCAGGAATAGACTATCTGCTGTGTACCGTTGCTCGACTTTTTGAGGGTAGTCATGTTGCAATAGAAAATCCGGGGTACGGTAGGGCAGAGCGGGTGTTCAGAGATTTCGGAGCAAAAACAACATATATTTCTCTTGACAAGAGAGGCATGGATGTAGAGAAACTGTCCTTTTCGCCAGCAAAACTTGTTTATGTTACACCGTCCTGCCAATTTCCTACGGGTATCACCATGCCGGTAAGTCGGAGACAGGAGATGTTGGCGTGGGCGGAGGAGGATAACGAACGATTTATTGTCGAAGATGATTACAACAGCGAATTTAGATTTTCGGGAAGACCTATTCCGGCATTAAAAAGTTTGGACGCCGGCGGCAAGGTTATCCATATAGGAACTTTCTCGAAAAGTGTTGCACCCTCACTTCGCGTTGCATATATGGTGCTACCTGAACATCTGCTTTTGCGTTGGAGAGAACGCTTCGGAAGCTATGCCTGTACCGTTTCAAGATTCGAGCAGCAAGCACTTTACAGGTTTATCGACAAGGGGCATTTTTCACGACACATCAATCGCCTGCGTGTTGCCTGCAAAAGGCGTAGGGACTGCCTTATAAAAGCATTGAAAGAAAATTTCAAGAATAAGGTCAATATAGTTGCTTCCGAAACCGGATTGCACGTTGTTGCTGATTTTTCGCTAAATATCACCGAGGAGGAGATGTTATCAAAAGCGGAGCAAAACGGACTTAATATTATAAGCATGAACGACTTTTGTCACAGTTCGCAAAAAAGCTACAATCGCCGCATAATACTGGGTTTTTCGGCAATGACCGAACAACAGATATTAAAGGCGGTAGAGCTTTTAAAGATAAGTTTTTTAGATTAAGGAGAATTCATATGCCTGCACCGATGATACTTGACCACCCGTTAGTTCAACACAAGGTTGCATTTTTAAGGGATGAGAACACCGGAACCAAGGAGTTTAAGGAGCTGGTAAGCGAGCTTGCAACACTGCTTACCTATGAGGCGACAAGAGATCTTGCACTTGTCGATGTTAAGATTAAAACACCTGTGACCGATGCGGATTGCAGGTTGTTAAAGGGTCGTAAACTTGCCATAGTGCCTATACTTCGTGCAGGTCTCGGCATGGTAGAGGGTGTCCAGGTTTTACTTCCGGTTGCAAAGGTGGGACACATCGGCTTGTACCGCGACCCGGAGACACTTCAACCGGTGGAGTACTATTGTAAGATGCCTCCCGATATTGAGGAGCGTGATATTTTTGTTGTGGATCCCATGCTTGCCACCGGAGGCAGTGCCTGCGATGCCATCACCAACATAAAGAAAAGGGGAGGCAAAAATATTAAGTTCCTTTGCCTTATCGCCGCACCTGAAGGAATAGAGAAGCTCCAAAAAGAGCACCCTGATGTAGCCATATATACCGCATCGCTGGATCTACACCTCAACGACCACGGATACATAGTGCCGGGACTCGGTGATGCCGGTGACCGACTTTTCGGTACAAGATAACACCCGAAAGGTTACACAAACACATGGCAGATAAAAAAAGAATAGTCAATCCTCGCAGATCAAAGCTTGTTAAAAATTTAGTTGCGGTAGGGCTTATAGTCGCCCTGCCGTTAGCATTAATTCTATCGACTTCCAACAGGTTGACGGTGAGCAAATATACCGTCACGAACAAAAAGATACCCGCCTCCTTCGACGGGTATGTTATTGTTCAACTTTCGGATTTGCACAATGCATATTTCGGAGACGAACAGGAAAAAATCATATCCGAAATAAATGACCTTGACCCCGACATGATACTGTTTACAGGTGATATGGTTAACCGTGACCATTTTGACTATGATTGCCTCCAACAGCTGATTGACGGGATAGCATCAGCCGCCCCGATATATGCGATAACCGGAAACCATGAGCTTGACGGAGGCACAGAAGAACTCGCAAAACTGATTGAATTTTACAATGATAACGATGTAATTTACATCGAGGGCGCCTCCATGGATATCCCTTCGCCGGATAATAATTCATCCGAAAAAATAGTGCTCACAGGCCAGACGATGGACAGCAACGATAAAGGTCATTTCTGGATAGACACCTCGGCAACGGCATCCGACGAAACACAGTATAACGTTCTTTTAAATCATTACAGCAATAACTTTGATGCCGTGTCCACGATGGGATATGACCTTGTTTTTTCAGGGCACACCCACGGTGGAATTATAAGGCTACCCTTTGTTGGAGGATTGTTTGCAAACAATTTCACCTTGTTTCCGAAATATGACGGGGGAGTATTCGAGCGCAACGGATCTACCCTTATATCATCAAGAGGACTATCCGACAGTGTTGCAATCCCACGAATAGGAAACCCACCGGATTTGGTGGCTGTAACATTGAAGACTTTTTAGGGGCATTTTAGGGCTCAATGGGAACGTACTTCTTCCTCTACACAGAATAGGTGGCTGCTTCATACCTGTTTGCACCCGACAAATGCAGATAAGACTTATATGACAATAGGAGAACATATGGAAAAGTTAAACATTTTATGGGTAAATGACAACCCAAACACAGCACATACAATGGTTTTTATGTATGCAGTCAATGCAAAATTAAATCATTGGTGGGATGAGGTTGATGTCATTATATGGGGAGCAAGCGCAAAATTAGTTGCTGAAGATAAGAGTATTCAAGAACGAATAAAGCTTGCACAACATGCAGGTGTTAATATCAGGGCTTGTATTTCGTGTGCAGTACAATTTGGCGTGGATGAAGAATTAAAAGCATTAAATATTGATGTAAAGGGAATGGGTATACCACTTACCGAAATAATCAAAAGCGGTGAAAAACTAATCACAATTTAGGAAAGTTGGCTGAGGATATTAGCAATAAACTGAACCCCTATATAATACCGATGTTACATATCATCCTTTAAAAACAGAGATAGCATATATACAGCTCCTATCTGCAAAATACTGTAGGGGTCAATTTTATTGATGTCCTTACTCTCCTCCAACACCTTATCAAGGCTTTCTTTATCTATGTATTTTAGAACAGCTTTGTTTTCGCCACACTCTTTTATTGCGGAATAAATCTCATCCCAGCTTCCTGAAATTCGGTCGATGGTGTCGGCACTTTGTCTTCCTCTCGGTGCGGTTTCCGGCAGGAAGGAGGGGGGAAGTAGGTGGGCACAGTAGTAGCGCACCAGCCTTCTTGTCTCTCCCTTCTCGTTCACAAAGCACTCAAAGGGTAGCGAGGCGCAAAACTCGATAATTCTGATATCCTTCGAGGGGTCTCTAAGCGCCAAACCATTCTGCAGCGAGAACTGCGTCTCTGGTTCGGAAATATGGGCCAAGGCGTTCGGATTTACCACCAACTCCATGATTTCCTCAATTGAAAACCACCTGTCTGCTGAGGTTTGCGAGTTATCCTTTAGCCTCTTGTCGTTACTTTTTATTCCGACCATATCCGCGGTCTGTCTGTTTACCGATATCAGAGAAGCGTCTAAATAGTCCTCTTTCGGATTTAGTGTTAAAAACTTTTTTGCAATCATTTCAAGGCTATCTTTAAACACCCTTTTTCTGCTATAGCGCCTTAATTTACAGTTGGTGTTTAGGGTTAAAAAGCCTTTTAAAAAGCGGCCCTTTTTATACATAGCTTTTATATAGCTATTAATGTTACCGGAGGAAATGGTGGCATTACCAAACTGCCCGGTTAGCAGAATACGGCAACCCTCACTACCTGCCCGCTTATACATGGCATGTAGCCAATCAATGTTTACCAACGACTTATACATTAAGCCGTATACCCTGAGGGATTCCTCCATATGGTTAAAGCCATTACACTCCGGTAACGGTAAAAAGTTTGGTACTATGTTGGGATACATTTCACAAAATTTCAGAACATTCTCCCTCTCATCCGGGACAATGTATTTAGTGTTTAGCCTGTTATCATAATCCTCTATCGGCACATGGGTGTAACCGAAAAGTTTTCTGTTTTTGCCTGCAAGTTTTTTTGAAGCAATCGCGGCAATGGTGGTAGAGTCAAAACCACCGGAAAGAAGAATTCCTACCTCCTCTTCCACACCCTGTATGCTCTCCTCGACGCATCGATTAAAAAGGGTTAAAAAGTGTTGTTTGTATTCCTCATCGTTTTTCAGCCTGAGAGGTTTAACCTCCTTTAATGACCAATAACAAACCTTTTTTTCCTCCTCAATACAGAATACATTATAGTGTGCAGCCTGCACCCTATACATATCACGGTACGGAGTTTTTGTGGGCTCTGTGTGGATTGTCAAATTTTTCTGTGCTATAAACAGTAGTATCCACTCATCATTTATCTCTTTTTTTCCGCCTCCCGCGAATATGCTGTCCATCCTGGTGGAAAAGTATATGCGATTTCCAATCCTTTGATGATACAGAACACGGCTGCCTGTGTGGTCTACACCGAGTGTTAATATACCCTTTTTCTCCTCCCACACCGCATAGCTGTAGCAACCGTAAACTCTTTTCGCCATATCTGCGCCCCATTTTTTATAGGCATAGAAAAGCAACGTTCCGTCGGGGATATTTTCCTCGCCGGGACAGAGTTCGGGTATAAGATCACTGCGGTTATCGATAAGACAATCCGCAGTGAAAATGATATTATTATCTTCATCACATATTGGAAGCTGTTCTTGTTTTGACCAGCTTCGAATATGTTGTAGTGCACAGCCCATAACAGCACTGCCTAACCGCTCTGCTCTAAGGTCGTCTATCTTCATGCAGTGAAACGGCTGTTCCATTAGGTTTGACATTTCTGTAGTTTTATCAGTTGCTAAATCTACATATCCCCAAATTGCAGACATAAATCTCCGTTAGTATATAATTAATCCCACAGGTCGCTTTGTGCTTCCATCCATGCTTTAATACCGGCTAAGTTTTCGTCATAATCGTCTATCCACTCCGCTTTGGATACCATTGCACCGTCGGTAAATCTTGCATAGTTTGGAGTTCCGGTAAAACCGTAAGTTTCCTTAAATGCGTTCCATCCTGCCTCATCCTGACGGTGATAATACACATTCAAAAAGTAAATTTCATTAGCGATACCGAGCTCCTCGGTTACCTCCATAACATCTTCATGAAATAGCTCGCAACTTCTACAGTTGGGACGTGAAACAATAACAGCAAAGTCCTCACCGTTCGCCACCATTTCCTCAAAGGTTTCTACCGTGATGGAGTTGTAATGGAAATATTCCTCTGAATATTTGTCGGAATATAACTCCGCTATTTCACTTTGGGAATTATAAAGTACAAACAGTACTGCATTGCCTACCAGTGAAATAATAAGTAGGATAATCATTACCGGCTTAAAAATGTTTTTCTTTGCCTTTTCTTTTACCTGTTTTGCCATGCTAAACTCCTCTCTTAAGGGTTAATTTGGTGTAAAGTTATTATCGTCAGCTTGCTCCGCGCCCTTTCAGCACGACCCAAACCGTTTTAAACAATAATTTAATATCAAGCATTATTGACCAGTTTTCTATATATTGCCTGTCCAATTCCACCACCTGCTCAAAATCTGTTATGGAGCTACGCCCACTCACCTGCCACATGCCTGTCAGACCGGGTGTTATGCTGATGCGCCGGTGATGATGTCGTTCATATTTTTTCACCTCATCTCTTGTAGGGGGCCGTGTGCCAACAAGACTCATATCGCCTTTTAAAATATTATAAAGCTGTGGTAGTTCGTCTATACTGGTTTTTCGGATAAACTTACCAACCTTGGTAATGCGTGGATCGTCCTCAATCTTAAACATTAAGTCGTTGCCCATCTGATTTTTTGCCATAAGTTCCTTTTTGCGCTCCTCTGCGTCCATATACATGGAGCGGAACTTATATATCTTAAATGGTTTTGAGTTTTTTCCTATTCTAACCTGTTTAAATATAACGTCGCCCGGAGACTCAAGGCGAATTGCTATTGCCGTGATAATCAGTATGGGTGATGCCAGTATCAAGCCAACCAACGAACCTGCAATATCCATCAGTCTTTTAATAAACAGCCTTATCTTATCAAAGGATATATTATGATAGGTAACAATAGGATATGTTCCAAGGGCGCTTACAAAATGATTAGAGGTAGGAAGCTGGTACAAATTCAACATCAAACTTACGGTAACACCCATCTCCTCGCAGATATTTAGCAACGGCATAACCTTGGCATGGCGCTGCTGATTTACATCCTGAACAATCACAACCTCATTAATCAACTTATCTTTAAGAACTTGTTCAAAAAGATGTTCGCTGTTTATCTCTGGGGAGTTAAAGCTTATTCTTCCACATAAGTTGAGCTTTAATGAGGTTTTTTCGGAGAAGTAAATATACTTATCATACATCTCCTCATTACCGATAAACAAGATGTTGGTGAAGCTCGATTTTCTTGAGATTGTATACATGAGGCTATGTAAGGTGTGAGAAATTACAAGCATCAGTAGACTGTAGATTGAAAAGAGCACAACAAAAAGCCCGCTCGGATAATCGGGACGGGTGAAAAACATAACACATCCCACGCAAATAGTAGCGGTAAGAACAGAAATAGCAATACTCTGAACAAGCCTGTCGGTGTAGGTGAATGTGGTGACATCATACATTCTCATTGCAAACATAGTAAGATACATCGTTATGCCAAAAATCACCAACACCCAAACTGAGGGAAAGTACATATATTCGTTGTTTATTAAAAATGCGCTGATTCCGGCTAAAAAATATGATATGACAAGCATTAATATATCAGCAACCATCTGTGAAATATTGTAGTGAGCGTTTATATTCCTCCTATGCATTTATTACCTCAAATATCTTTAAAAATTAATTAATATATAATAATTCTAACACTTTTGTTAGAATTAGTCAAGGGCTAAAATGCAAAGCTTGTGAATTATTACGCCTAAAAACTGTGTTATCACCTATGTCGCCATCTCGATTTCGACAAGTTTTTTGTTATCTATACGTATGCATCTGTCACAAAAGTTAAGGGTGCTGCTACGATGCGTAATGAGTAGACAGGTCATGCCGGAGGTGTGGTTTCTGAGGTGGTCAAGCACTGCAATTTCGGTTGCCTCGTCCAGAGCACTTGTCGCCTCGTCCAAAATCAGAACAGATGCTTTCTTTGCAAGCGCCCTGCTTATCGCAAGTCGTTGTGCCTGACCTTCCGAAAGCCCAAGCCCCTTTTCACCTATAACGGTATACAATCCATCCGGTGTGCCTTTAACAAACTCGTCCACCGCAACTATCTTTAATATCTCCCATATTTCCTCCTCGGTTATCTCGTTATTGCCGAGGCGAATATTGTCTATAATCCTACCGCTGATTAGGGTGTTACCCTGTGGAACATAGGAGATATGCACTCTTGAGCCGGCATCTATCTCGTAGCTTTCCCCTGCATCGCTAAACAGCCTAATATCTCCGGAGTTAGGTTTTAAGAAAGACATTGCAAGGCGAATAAATGTGGTTTTACCTATTCCGGAACTGCCCATCATCGCCACAAATTCACCGGGGTTAATCGTCAGGTTAGCATCCTTAATTATGTCCTCATCGCCATAGGCAAAGCTTAGGTTATTTATGCTTATTCCGAGGTTGTCGCTTGTAAATGTTTGTTCGGTAAACATCTCGTCCGAAAGATCGTCAATCTCCATTATTCGTGTCGCCGATGTAAAGATGGACACCACCCTCGGAACCACCCTTGAAAGACCGATGACAGGTGCTTGAATTTGGTTAACCAGCGTTAAAAATATCGACATGGTGCCGTAGGTAATGGCTCCGGCCGAGAGTTGTAGAGCCGAGTAGGTAAATGCAGAAATATATCCTGCCTGAAAGGAGGCAGACATGGTTGCCGAGGTGATTGCACTTATACGCTGCCGTTTCATGACCCAGTCAACCCTTGTTTTGCGTAGCTCCGAGATGGAGTCCGTGGCAAGTTGTTGGGCGTTAAAAGCCTTGTATACCGTGAGATTTGCGATACTCTCCTGCATGTAGGATTTATATGCCGATTCGGATTCCTGTATCTTTTTTTGTATCGGTCTGAGTTTTCTTGCCGATATGAGTCCTACCAATGCCGTAATCGGCCCAAAAATGAGAGCAATAACCGCAACGAGCGGGTCAAAAAAAGAGAGGGTGGCAAATGCCGCTATGAATGTTATACAAAGAGAGAAGATCGACGGAAGAATTTCAGCAATTCCTGCTGCTACTATATCGACATCGCTGGAAAGACGTGTTATAATATCACCACTATGATATTTTGTTATTCTGTCCCATAGGGTGTTCATGACCGAGTTGTAGATTTTTATCCTAATGCCAAAAGAAAACTTTTCGTTTAATACTGCGGTTATTATTCCGATAATGGTGGTGGAAACGGTGGAGATAATAAAAATCCCGAGATATAATGCAACACCGTTAAAAAGCGATCCTCCGGTGGTGGCAGTGTCTAGGATATATTTTGTAACGAGGGTCATGGCTATGCTAAGCCCGGTGGTTATAACCGAGAACAGCATCATTAAAACAAGCTGAGGAATAAAGGGCTTAACCCTTTTTACCAACCATTGTGTAACATCCTGCTGAGACCGGATATTGCTTAAAAACTTTAAAAATTGAAACTTCTCGATAAATTTTTTCATGAATACGCTCCTAAAAATAACGCTGATTTTAAGAAAGGATGATTTACCATGTACTACTACAAAATATACAACTTAATAACACAAAGCGAGTTTTCTATACCTGCCGCATATGCCATCGAAAAGCCTGAGACGGTTGATGTAACAATTAAATTCGGTGACATGGATATCGACATTAAAGAATTGAAAAACACATTTTTTTTCAGCGAGGAATATTATTTTTGCTATGTCGACCCTGATAATCTCTATATACATGTTGCCGGATTTGGCTTCTCGGTGAAAAACGGTAGCTTGATAACGGTATCTTCGCCTAAAAATAAATATGAGCTCCATCTGTTGCATACCTTTACGCTTGGCAGTGCGTTTGGCGGGCTTTGCATACAGCGCGGATTACTTCCTATACACGGAACGACGATTGAGTACAATTCAAAGGCCACTATACTTACAGGGTTTTCCGGTGCCGGAAAGTCTGCCATATCAGAGGGATTAATCGGGAAAGGTATGCGCTTTTTGGCAGATGATGTTTCGGTGTTGAGCTTTGAAAACGGCATTGCCGTTATACATCCGGCGTACCCACAGCGTAAACTTCCCGCCGATACCGCCACCCAAATAGGGCTCGACAGCTCAAATCTTGAACTAATACGAGAGGATAACAGGGATAAATATCTAATAAAAAATCCCGAACAGTGGTGTGATAAGCCGTTGCCGCTCGACAAGGTTGTGGAGCTTGTTGCACTAAGGCGTAAGGACAATGAGTACTTTATGCCTATTCTATCTCCGGTTACCGGGATAGAATCCATGTACCTACTTCGCAGAAATCTTTACCGAGAAAAATTTTACTCCCTTTGCGGCTTTCCGCCCGAGCGTATGAAGTTGTTGCTACAGGCAACATCCGCAAGCAGCACCTATCGATTGGCGAGATGTGCAGACAACTGTCCGGTAAATCAATGTGTCGATGTATTGCTTAAAGAACTGTTTTCCTATTGAATATTCTATCAAAATATGTTAAAATATTCAATAGATTTGGAAATAAAGATTTAAATTAAATCATATCAATTTTTACGGAGGCAACGAAATGGGCTGGTATTACAGGATATTTAATTTAGTTGTGCATAGTTGTGTCGAGCTTTTAGAGGCTGTTGAGGTCACAAAACCAAACAATATTGACGTCTCGGTAAATTTTGGTAGTGTGGATATAGATAAGGAACATATAGATAGATTTTTTATTGTTAAAATCAACAGCAAGAGAATTGTTATAAACACATCTGCCGCCATCTTTGAGGTTTGTGACGGTAACCGAATAACTATAGAGCTCAAGGAGGGTTACGACGACAGACTACTTAGAATATTTTTGCTTGGCTCGGCTCTCGGAGCGATACAGTACCAGCTTGGATACCTTCCGTTACACGGCGGCGCAATAGTTGCCGGCGGTAAGGCGGTAATCATTACCGGTAATGCAGGTGCGGGCAAATCTACCATGACAAGCACCTTGGTGGGCATGGGGTACAAATACCTTACTGACGATGTTTCCTGTGTCTGCACAGAGGATACTCTACCGATTGTTTTCCCATCCTATCCACAGCGAAAACTGATAAGGGATGCTTGCATAAGGCTTGGGTACGACCCGGAAACCCTTCCTGTTGCCGATAAGGACAGGGATAAATTTGCCATAAGAGATCCGCAGAGATGGCATGAGACCCCTGCGCCGCTTGGCATGATATTAGAGCTTGTAAGGGCGGAGAAGGGCAAACCCTTGTCTGTTACAGATCTTCCGGCAATTGAGCGGATAAGGGTTATACGGGAGTGCCTCTACCGCCCCGTCTACCATATGGATAACTGCGTTATTCCACCAGCCGAGATAAAACGACTTTTTGGGGTGGCGTCAAAAATTAAAATGTTCACGGTGAGCGTACCGGGTGACATAGAAAATATTGAGGCGTTTGCAAAAAACATGGCGGAACTTCTAAATTTTGACAAACAATGATTTTAACAATAAACTTTTCATCATTGTTGCTATTGACTATGCGATAAGATTTTGATATAATTTTTACAGAACATAAACTTTTATGGGAAATATATTATGAGTACAAATTATCAGTTGAAAATAGTTAAGATGCCGGACGTGACCGAGCTTGCCGGCGAAAAAGTAATGATAGATTTTGAGAGCGGCAAATACTTTATGCTCACCGGTGCGGCAAATGATATATGGGACTTGTTCCCCAAGGTTACCACCTCGGATGAGATTGTTGCCGGCCTTATGGAAATTTACGACGTACCAAAGGAAATCTGCACCGAAGAGGTAAATAATTTCCTTAACAAGCTTTCCGATATAGGGTTTATTGAAATTGAAGAGTTGGCCTAAGTTAATATATAACTTTATATTTAAGACGCGACGACGCAGTCTCACCTTGCTCACGGTGTGGCTGGTTGCTGTTGCTCGTTTTAGAATTTATTTTTATCATGGTTCTAAGCTACATAAATTTCTTGGCACGCCGGGCGAAACCGAGGAGGTTGAGTACACCGAACCGAGAGACAGGGGAAACATTTTTTATGTCTACGACAGGGTGAAACGTGTTGCACATAGGGTTCCGTGGGAAGGTCGTTGCCTCGTTCAGGCGATGACAGCACAACGGTTGCTTAAAAAATACGGTTTGAAATCCACACTATATCTCGGTGCCGGAAGGGACCCAGAGGACAAAACAAAGATGGCGGCTCACGCCTGGGTAAGATGTGGCACGGTTTACGTCTGTGGCGGTGACGGCAGAGACTACGCAACGGTAAGTAAATTTACCATGTAGGCAAAAAGTCTAAACTAAGTTTATGTGGTAGAAATTTTTATTGTTGTTTGTTCGGATCAAAACGCCCCCGTTACGCTTGATAACCCTGTTGGATAATTCATTGTCCACGTTAGCACCGACCTGCAGCTGCGTTATTCCGAGCTCGGTGCTTTTTAGCTTTAATAATGATAAAATAGCTGTGCCATAGCCTTTTCCTCTTTTGGAAGATGCTATGGCATATCCTATATGTCCACCTGTTTCTCTTAGGTTGTCATTCAGGTAATGGCGTAATCTGCCGTACCCAACCGGAACATCCCCGTCGTACATCCAGTAGGAGGATTGCGGAACCATCCAGTCTTCAAGGTTACCGTTATCTACAGAAACTTCTTTTTTTAGCCAAACTACAAACTCATCATACGATATACCGTAGGCATAATTAATAAATCCATTATCGTTTGCCGCAATTTCCTGCAACATCAAATAGATATCGTTTCCATCATCCGTAGAAATGTTTTTTAAATATAGCATAATTCTACACGACTGTTGCGTTTAATACATTTTCGATATGCTCTAAGGCGGCATCGTGACCTTTTTGATTAAAGCTTGCAACGCCCCTTTTATGCAGAACAATTTTATAGCCGAGGTTGTAGGCGTCTATTGCCGTATGGAGAACACAGATGTCGGTACACACCCCTACAAGATGCAGCTCGTCTACCGAACGTTCCTTTAATTTTAGATCTAACGGTGTTGCGGCAAATGCCGAATATCTGTGTTTATCTATCATAAGCAGCTGCGCATATTTTACCTTTGATACGGTAGTTTTAACAGCTGCGTACAGTTCTCGTCCTTCATCATTAAAGCAGTGTGGCGGGAACATATTCCTTTCTGCATTGTATATATCCTGATCATCGTGGTTGTCGTTTGCTATAACCACGAAATGACCCTCGCTTGAAAATTTCTCTACCAGCTTCTCGATATAGTTTTCGATAGCCTGACCCGGCTCACCGCAGGTAAGTCGACCATTGTCGGCAACAAAATCATTTACATAGTCTATAACTATAACAGCCTTCATATTAAATCCCCCTTAAACAAGTCCGGTGTATAGCTGATGGTATCTGCCCTCCATCTCGAGCAGCTTGTCGTGATTTCCACACTCGATTATTTTACCGTTTTCCAAAACCATAATACAGTCACTATTTTTAACGGTGGAAAGTCGATGGGCAATCACAAAGGTAGTTCTGCCCTTCATAAGGCTATCCATTCCTTCCTGTACCAGCTTTTCGGTCATGGTATCGATGGATGAGGTTGCTTCGTCTAAGATAAGTGCCGGTGGGTTTGCAACCGCCGCCCTTGCGATGGCGAGTAGCTGACGTTGACCTCCGGAAAGGCTTCCTCCGTCTGCCGAGAGAACGGTGTCGTATCCGTTCGGTAGACGCTGAACAAACTTATCGGCATTAGCAAGCTTTGCAGCAGCCTTGCACTCCTCGTCGGTGGCGTTTAGTCTCCCGTATCTAATGTTATCCAGTACAGTGCCGGTAAAAAGGTGTGTGTCCTGTAAAACCATGCCGAGCGAGCGACGTAAATCTGCCTTTTTCATGTCGGTTATATCTATTCCGTCGTAGAGTATTTTACCTTCCTCAATGTCATAAAATCGATTTATTAAGTTGGTTATAGTGGTTTTACCTGCACCGGTAGAACCTACAAAGGCAATCTTGTCGCCGGGGTTTGCCTCAAGGTTAATATCGGATAAAATTGTTTTTTCCGGAACATATCCAAACTTTACGTCCACAAGTTCTATGTGACCGTTTTGTTTTACATATTCCGTTTTTCCATCTGACAAGGACCTTTTCCATGCCCATACACCGGTGTGTTTGCTACATTCCGATAGAGTTCCGTCTTCATTCTGTGTCGCATTTACCAGGGTAACGCTTCCCTTGTCTGACTCCGGCTCTTGACTTTGAAGTTTAAATATTCTTTCGGCTCCCGCAAGACCCATCACTACAAAGTTTGCTTGCATGGAGAGTTGAGAGAGTGGCATGGTAATGCTTTTGCTTAGGCTTAAAAAGGCTACCAAAGAGCCTATGGTAACACCGGCAACATCGTTAATTGCAAAGGCACCGCCAAGTATCGCAACTAAAACGTAGCTTAAATTTCCAAGCTGCCCGTTTACAGGCATAACTATATTTGCAAATTTGTTTGCATTTTCCGAGGCCTTTTGTAGCCGGTCATTAAGCTTGTTGAACTGCTCGGTCGCACGATTTTCGTAGTTAAAAACCTTAACAACCTTTTGGCCGTGCATCATCTCCTCAATATATCCATTAACATCGCCGAGAGATTCCTGCTGTTCCTTAAAAAAGCTTCCGGAGCGACCGATTAAAGCCTTTGAGCTAAGCATCATCACCGCAATCATCACAAACATTATAAAAGTTAACGGAACGTTAAGCATAAACATGCTTATGATGCTGACTATGATGGTGAGACCGCTGTTAAAAAGCTGAGGCATTGCCTGCCCGATTAACTGGCGAAGAGTATCTATGTCGTTGGTATAGACCGACATTATGTCGCCGTGTGCGTTGTTGTCAAAATATTTGATGGGAAGGGATTGCATACGATTAAAGGTTGATATACGGAGTTTTTTAAGTGACCCCTGTGAAACATAGATCATTATCCTTGATTGTGCAAAGTTGGCAATAACTCCGACAAAAAAGATAAGTCCAAGATTAAATAGTGCCATACCGAGCGGACCGAAGTCTGCATTCTCCACACCTATCAATGGGGTAATATAGTCGTCGATAAGTTCCTGTATAAATAGGTTGCCCTGCATGGTTACAAGCCCGGATATCAACATTGTAATAATTACAATTATTATGTGAGGGGTGTAGCCCTTAAGGACGACGGAAAAAATCATCTTTATCAGTTTGCCGGGAGGTGTTTCAAGCTTTGGCTTTGCCCCAAATCCTCTCGCACCCGGTCCACCGCCGGCGCCTGGTCTTGCTGTATTTTTTTGCTCTGCCATACTAATGCCTATTCCTTTCTTGAATTTTGTCTGCGTCAATCACTGTCGTGCGACACAAGATTATCCTTTCTCGTCAAAGTCGGCATCACCCTGTGTCTGACTCTCGTAGATGGAGCGATAAAATTCATTATCCCTAAGCAAATTTTCATGACTGTCGAAGCCATCGACCATTCCGTCGTTAAGCACTATGATACGGTCGGAATCCTGTATGCTGGATATACGCTGTGAGATGATAAACTTTGTTGTGTTAGGGATATCCTCCCTAAAGGATTTGCGGATTTTTGCATCGGTTGCGGTGTCTACCGCGCTGGTGGAGTCATCTAAAATCAGTATTTTAGGTTTTTTTATCAGGGCACGTGCTATACACAAGCGTTGTTTCTGCCCACCCGAGACATTGGTGCCACCACGCTCTATATAGCTGTTGTAGCCATCCGACATTTGTGCTATAAAATCATGTGCATGAGCGATTTTACATACCTCTTCACACTCCTCGACGGTTGCATCCTCGTTGCCCCATCTGAGATTGTCTAAAATCGTGCCGGAGAAAAGCTCGTTTTTTTGCAAAACAACCGAAACATTGTCACGTAACGTTTTTAGGTCGTACTCCTTAACATCGACACCACCCACAAGCACCCTGCCTTTTGTTGTGTCATATAAGCGGCTGATAAGGTTGATAAAGCTGGTTTTACCACTACCGGTGTTTCCGACAACACCGATGGTTTCGCCGGAATTAATTTTAAGATTAATATCAATAAGCGCGGCTTTTTCAGCCTCCTTGTTGTAGGCAAACTCCACGCCTTCAAACACGACAGATGCGTCCTTGACATCAAAAATCGGATTTTCCTTGTTGGTTATATCCGCCTTTTCGTCCAGAACCTCGGCAATTCGACGACCGCCGGCTACCGACATGGAAAGCATAACAAACACCATGGCAAGCATCATAAGACTTATCATTATGGTCATAGCATAGATCAACATACTGCTCAGATTACCGGTGGTCATTTCACCCACCGAGATAAGCTGTGCACCGAACCAGGAGAGTGCTAATATGCAGGAATAGATGGTAAACACAAGTAGGGGGGAGTTAAGGGTCACAATACGTTCTGCCCTGATGAAAAGATTGTAAAGCCCCTCTGCAGATTTTGTGAACTTGACTTTTTCATGATCTTCTCTAACAAAAGCCTTTACCACCCTGATTGCGGAAACATTTTCCTGAACGCTTAGGTTAAGCTTGTCGTATGCAACAAAAACTTCGGTAAAATACTTCATTGCAAACTTGATAAGTAGCGAAAAGGCAATTATAAGAAAAACGAGGACAACCAAAAAAATCCTCGACATTTCGGCATTGATGGTGAAGGACATCACAAGTGCACAGATAAGATTAACAGGCGAACGAAGAGCCAACCTTAAAATCATCTGGTAGGAATTTTGAATGTTGGTCACATCGGTCGTAAGCCTTGTGACTAATCCGGCGGTGGAAAACTTGTCGATGTTGGAAAAGGAAAAAGTTTGTATGTTGGAAAACATGGCCTTGCGAAGGTTTCTTGAAAATCCGGTAGAACAGATTGCGGCCGTTCTGCCGGCAAGAACACCAAAGGTAAGGCTAAGCGCCGCCATACCGAGCATAATTGAGCCGTAAAACAATACGTTGCTCATGCTCCCCTTGCTTATGCCCTCGTCGATTATCATTGCAGCGACAAGAGGAATTGATATTTCAATCCCCGACTCTAAAATTGTAAACAAAGCAGTTAAAATTGAAGGCAGTTTATACTGCTTAATCTCCTTTGAAAGTGTTTTTATCAAATTCTAACCATCCCTTTCCACTCATACAAATGTTATTCAACATTATAACACCATAAAAAAATAATGTAAATAAGAAATGAATGTATTTTATGTGAAACATTATTATTCTGCAATTGTTATTGAGTTATACTCCACGAATGCGGTGGCAACAAGTTCGACCGCCTTCTCAATACCGACTACCGAGGTGTCAATACAAAGGTTATAGTTGCTGATAGAATCCCAGGTTTTTCCGGTCACGGATTTATAGTAATCCGAGCGGATTTCATCTATTTTTATTATCTCGGCTTCCATATCTGCCGATGATTTTGTTCTATCCCTCGGTGCTTTTTCATAACAGCGGTTTATTTTGGCGTTAATATCCGATGAATAAATAAATACGGTGAATGGTTTCGCCTCTTTTAAAATATGGTTTGCACATCGACCGATTATTACGGCGTTTCCCTGCTTAGAAAGCTCTTTTAAAACTGTGTTTTGAGCGATTTTTATCTTATCTTCTAACGACTGTGAATAATCAGAGAAACTATTTACAAATGTTAATGGAAATTTTCTTGAAACGGATGTTTCACCGTACTTTTCGACATAATTTGGGTTAATATCACTCTCCTTTGCAACAGCTGTAATTATCTCCTTGTCATAATATGCAAACTCAAGTTTATCTGCAAGTCGCTTTCCAACCTCTCTGCCACCGCTGCCAAACTGCCTGTTAATTGTGATAATTCTATTTTTCACGATTAACTCCTTAGGTGAACTGCTATCGATTTCACCTGCGTACTCAAACCCCTTTTTTGCAAGTATAACTGCAAAAATTTCATTAATGACCGCCGCCGCTGCTATTGTTCCTTGAACTATCACCGCCGACTCGCTATCAAAGGTGCTTAGCGACGCAACCGCCATGCCTGTAAAGATAAGCGAAACACCCGAGTGTGGTAAAAGTGTTAAGCCTAAGTATTTACGTATGTTATCAGAAGCGCCCGAAACTCTCGCACCTAAAGAGGTGCAAAAATATTTTCCAAGTCCCCTTGCTATAATATAAATAAATGTTAGTACACCGGCTCCGAATATCAATCTGTAATCAAGCGGTGCCGACAAGTTCAGTATCATAACAACGAGTCCGATGGAAACTATTGGGGTGACAGAAATAGCTATTTCTTCCATTTTTTCTTCTGTAACCTTGTTTGTAACCACCGTGAAAAGTGCCAGTCCTATTAGCATATAATTTAGTGACGGTGCAGGCAATACATAGTTATCTACAACGAAGGAAATAGCATAGGTGGCTGCAATTACTGCTAGGGTAATCGGCGCATATAGTTTTTTATTATCTGTTTTTTTATATATAAAACCTGCTAAGTTTCCAAGTATAATTCCAAATATAACCGGCACACCAATACTCATAAATACCATTAAAACAGGAGAAGCCGCCTCTGCCGTTCCCATAGATGCAATTAAGGCATTTATTGTAAAGAATACAGCTATGGCTACCACATCGTCCATAATCGCGAGGGGTATTAATGTTCTTGTAAGCTCCCCTTTTGTTTTGTATTGATTTACTATTGAAAGTGCCGGAGCCGGAGCGGTTGCAAGCGCAATTCCGCCAAAAATTACAGCCACATAAAGCGGAATGTTCATAAAATAAAAAAGAATTCCGAAAACTAAGGTAACAATTGCGAAGGTACCGAGAGATTCGAAAGCAGTGATGGTGAGCACCTGCTTTCCGTATGCTTTTATTTTCTTTATTACCAATTCCTTTGCAAAAAGCAATCCGACCGAGAGTTCAAAAAGTTGCGACATAACATGATACCAATCAGAACCTGTCAGCTCTAATGACATAATATTAAGCGCATATGGACCGAACAGCATACCGGTAATTAAAAAACCTAAAATTGCAGGTAGTTTGACCTTGCTAATAAGTTTTCCTGCAATTATAGCGGCTATTACTGCAATAAATAGTCTTAAAACTAATAAAAGTGTCTCCATGTCTATTCTATATCCTCTTTTAAACCGTTAATAAAAATTGTTGCCATTCTCAAAATAACTCTTTCTCGGTCATGGCTGTTTTCCGCATCACTATGTGTTTCTGCTATAGTCGCAGAATAACTTTGTAAAACCGAGATGAAGGTCGAAATATCCTCGTTAGTAACGCCTTTTCCAAGCGGTAGTTTGCTAAGATATTTTATAATAAGCCTTAGGTTTTCTTCCTTAAACTCTTTTCTGACTTCAGTTAGTTCAAATGATAGATGATCCGGTTTTTTTGCGAGAATGTTTAAAAATAAGTTACTGTAGTTGGGGTGCTCTTCAAAAAAACTGATCCTTAATCTTAAAAACTCATGTACTAATAATTCGTTGTTATCATCCACTTTAAGCTTTTGATTTAGGTAGGATCGAAAATCCTCAATGCATTTCTTTGTGCAGTGCAGATAAAGCTCATCTTTGTTTTTAAAGTAATAATATAAAATTCCTTTGGACACTCCTGCATGCTTTGAAATATCGCCTATAGAAGCGCCTGAAAATCCGTTTTTATTAAACAAAACTACCGCACTGTCTACAACTTTTTGCATAGTTTCCATATTGCTGCCATGTACCGACATAAGTATCCTTTTTATTTTGAATATTTAGTTATTTTCTGAGTATACACCATTTTGAACGATTGGTCAAGTGGTTATATTTTTTTTAAGCATGCCTATAATTTAATCTTGAAGGCAATGCTTGATTATTTATGATTAGATTTTACCGGAAAGGCTGGCGATTTTCCTCAATATCGGATTTCCGCCTATCTTAAATTCGCCCGCAGTCTCGTATATTCTGCCGGTGAAGTTCTTTTTAAAACCAAGAACATTGTAGAGTTGTTCACTGTCCTTTGGGTCGGTGGCTACTCCCTGCATGTCGTAGGTGTGACAACCGCCCTCGAGAGCCCATTGCATAAGCGTCCACTGTAAAAGGTAGGTCGGCCGAAGGTTTCTGCTTTTATCCGAGGAGGCGCCATACACGTGCGCAGTTTTGCCGGCATACTGCACTGCAATTCCACCACATAGCGGCTCTTCACCGTTGTAGCACACATAAAGTCTCGCATCCTGCGGAAATGCCTTTAAGAACCCTTCAAGATAGCTTTTAGGACGTATGTTAAAACCTTGGCGATCTCCGGTCTTTTCGTATATACCATAAAACTCGTCTATACGCTCGGGTGGTAGAAGTCGGCACTCTATGCCTTTTTTGGCAGGATATCTAATATAATACCTGGTTTCCCGAACAAAGCTTGCCATCAGGCTCTCTTCGTCCTTGCCCTCCAAATCTACAATGTAGTTAAACCTCGGCTGTACTGTTGCCTTAAAGTCATCGTTCGGCTTAAATTCACAGCCGGACGAAACAAGTGCAGATACAGCAACCTTATCGTCCGCCGCTATGAGAGGATCAAAAATGAACTCCACCGCACGGTAGCGCTTCACCAGTTCCTTCGCTCCGTTGATAAGGGAGGAAACAACCTCGGTGTCGGAAAAATCACATATCGGGCCTCTCGGTGCGTAAATAAAGGATGTGGGTCCAACCTTACGAATGATTGCGGCAAATCCGCCAACGACAACACCGTCTCTCTTTGCGACACAGATTTCCCGATGCCAACCTGCCTTTACCTTTACCCAGTTAACACTTTGCATAAAGCTGCCGTTAGGGTGATTTCTTACAAAATCCTCATACTTCGCATGTTCGGATTCGGTTATAAACTCATGATTAATCAAGATAAGAAAAGCTCCTTTGTGTTTTGGTACGTCTGTTCCAATATACTCTTTGTATCGGTGTTACACAGCTCGGCTATTGCGGCGGCGGTATAACTTATCATGGAGGAGTCACAACGTTTACCCCTAAAAGGTTCCGGCGCAAGGTAGGGGCAGTCGGTTTCGAGTAGCAGTCTATCCTGCGGTAGCTCCCGTGCTACCTCCTTAACAACTTTGGCATTTTTAAAGGTTACTATACCGCCTATGCCTATATAAAGTCCTAACCTCGTTATCTCCTTCATGTACTCAACACTTCCAGAAAAGCAGTGCATTACCCCCTTTATGGGATATTTTTTTAGCATTGCAAGCATGTCTGCATGGGAATCTCGGTTATGCAGCAATACCGGCATGTCAAGCTCTACAGCAATCTTCAGCTGTTCCGCGAAAAGCTGTTTTTGCAACTCCTTGTCGGTGTCGTAGTAGTAATCAAGCCCACACTCGCCGAGCGCAACTACCTTTTTTTCGGAAAGTATTTTCGGCATATCCTCCCTAACAACCCGCAAAAGCTCAGCTATATCATTTTCTCGAAGTGCTTCGGGGTGAAGTCCGTAGGCGCTGTAAACCTTCTCGTATCGCTCGGATATGTCTCTGCTTTTAGAAAAATCTTTAGGTTCGGCACAACAGTCGATAATGCCTACAACCTCTCCATCGAACATGCTTTTCAGCAGGTTATCCCTGTCCTCGTTATATGCATCCGAGTTATAGTGTGCATGGCTGTCAAATATCATTTTCGAGATACCTCGCTTCTACCGTCAGTATGCGTTGGTCTACCACCTCTAAAACGGTAAACTCAAAGGTTTTCCCGATTAGTTTTTGCCCATTTTCGGGAACTATTCCAAGTTCCTCAAGAATATGTGCGGCAACACTTATATCGTCTATCTCCTTAGGCACCTTTAAATCTATAAACTCATAAAGGTCACTCAGCGGGGTGTCGCCGGACATCTTCATGCCTCCGTCGGAATCGGTTTTTATCTCCCTTAATACTTCGTCGTACTCATCCCAAATTTCACCGACAAGCTCCTCTAAAACGTCCTCATGGGTGACAATTCCCTCGGTGCCTCCGAAGCTATCAACAACAACGGCAATGTGGGTTTTTTCACGCTCAAAAAGCCTTAATAACTCCGGCAACGGCATACGCGGCGGGACATAGAGTGGTTTTTGCATTATATGCTCGAGCGAAACCTGAGAGGCCGAGAGAAATGCGGCGAAAAAATCCTTTTGATGTACTACGCCTATAATCTCATCGATGCTGTTTTTGTAGATCGGAAGCCTTGTAAACCGCTCCTGCAAAAATGTGTTTTTACATAGCTCGATTTCTGCGTCTACGGGAAGCGCAATAATGTCTACCCTGTGGGTTATAATATCGCCTGCAAGTCGTGCTGAGAATTGCAGTGCCGACTGTAATATGTCGGACTGCTGTTCCTCGATAACCCCCTCGTCCTCAATCTCCTCGATAATTACACGAAGCTCCTCCTCGGTCATCGCACCGGATTTAGTACTGTTTTTAATCAGCCTTTGTGCAGCCTTACGGATTGCCATGAGAAGAACGATTGCCGGCCAAAAAACAAAACGAAGCGCCAAAAGAACAGGAGATGCTAACTTTAGCAAGCTTTCCGGCATCTGGTTTGCAAAGCTTTTTGGTAAAACCTCACCAAAAATAATAACGATCACCGTAACAACCGCGGTTGCGATACCCACACCTGCGGCGCCTATGAGCTCGGTAAATATCACGGTGCTCAACGATGCCGTTAAAATGTTTACTATGTTGTTGCCTATAAGCAGTGCAATGAGAGATTTATCGTATCCGCTTATGAGGTTCAAGGCTCGGTCTGCGGCGCGACTGCCGTCCTCCTTTTCAACCTTCAGTTTTATTCTTGACGAGGCGGTGAGTGCCGTTTCGGATGAAGAAAAAAATGCCGAAAGCAGGATAAGGATAATCAGTATCGGTATCATAATCGGCAACATATCTGCCATTGTTTTATATCTCCTAAATAAAATCTACTTAACGCCAAGCTTTATTAAGGCCTGCCTTGCCGCCTGTTGTTGTGCGGCCTTTTTGCTTCTTGCACATCCGGTTCCCAACAGGTCATCGCCGAGGCGCACCTCTGTTTCGAAAATCTTATCATGGTCCGGACCCTGTTCGCTAACTATTGTGTAAACCACCGGGGTATCGTAATTTTTCTGAATGTGCTCCTGTAGGCGGGTTTTATAGTCCTCCCGCAGGTCGTCCATCCGGAGATATTTTTGCAACATCACTTCGACAGGCTGCAAACCACCGTCCAAAAAGATTGCACCAATTACAGCCTCCACAGCGTCGGCAAGTATGGACGGTCTGGTTTTACCGCCGCCTGCAGTTTCGCCTTTGCCAAGTAACAGGTGATCTCCAAGGTTTATTGCAACCGCCGCATCATGCAGACTCTCTTCACAGACTATTCCGGCACGGCGGCGGGTGAGCTCCCCTTCGGGGCAGTCGGAATTTTCGTTGTAAAGCTTTTTAGAAACAACCAACGACAGCACACTGTCACCCAAAAACTCCAGCCTTTCGTTGCTTTGATGTTCACTTTTGCTCTCGTTTGCATAGCTTGAGTGGGTCAGAGCGGTGCACAACAGCTCCTTATCCGCAAATTCATAGCCTATCTTTTTTTCCAGTTCGTTCATAGTCATAATTCTCTATTGAGCTACCTCTTCGGATACATTCTCATCCTTTGCCATGCCTGCTTCAATCTTTTTACAGACATCGTTCTCTGCACAGGATATCGCCTGACGTATGGCATTTTTTATCGCCTTTGCATCGGAGGAACCGTGAGCCTTAACCACCGGCTTGGTAATTCCGAGTATCGGTGAACCACCGTATTCTGAAGGGTCAAGCTTTGCCTTAAACTCCTTAAACCCATCCTTTAACAGCAGTGCCGCAATCTTGGTTTTTGCGCTTTTAAAAAGCATATCCTTTAGGCTTACCGTCATCATTTTGGCGACACCTTCCGCCGTCTTTAAAAAGATGTTTCCGGAAAATCCATCGGTAACCAGTACATCTACGCCACCCAAAAACACCGTTTTAGCCTCGACAAAACCCACAAAGTTAAGGTCGCTGTTTTTTAGTAGCTCTGCTGCCTGTCGGTCTAACTCTCTGCCCTTGCTCTCCTCAACACCGTTGCAGAGTATTCCTATTCGAGGGCTTGACACTCCAAGCACCCCTCTTGAGTAGCTGTCGCCCATTCGTGCAAACTGCAAAAACATCTCCTTGCGGCAGTCGGTATTAGCACCGGTATCTATAAGTATAAACGGATGTTTAAGCCCCGGTGTAACGGTTGCAATCGCACCTCTTTTTATCCCCTTAATTCTCTTAACTATCAGGGTGCCGCCGGCAAGTACACCACCGGTAGAGCCTGCCGAAACAAGGCAATCCCCCTTGCCCTCTTTAAGTGCGTTAAGCGCAACATAAAGTGAAGTGGTTTTTCTCTTAATTATGGTGGAGGGATCCTCACAAAGGTCAAACTCATCCTCGGCATCGATAAGCTCCATGTCGGAGATATCCAGCGACATCTCTTTTGCGCAGGCATTGATTTTCTCAATGTTTCCACACAATGTAACATCGCAGGCAAGCTCCTTTTTTGCCATTACTGCACCCTCTATAACTACGCCCGGTGCATTGTCTCCGCCAAATGCGTCTAAAATAACCCTCATTTTTTTAGTACCTCCCAAATATTATCGAATATAATGCCCGAAAAGGCAATTAATAAAAAGTAAAAGGCGACGACAAACGCAACGGCTATGTCGGTTTTTGTCAACTTCATTCGGTGAAGCCTTGTTCTGCCGTTGCCGCCGTTGTAACATCTGCACTCCATCGCCATTGCAAGCTCATCGGCTCGTCGAAACGCAGACACAAAAAGTGGTATCAGTATAGGTATCATTGCCTTAACACGCTGTACTATACTTCCCTCGTCAAACTGGGCACCCCTCGCGCGCTGTGCTGTGATTATCTTTTCTGTCTCCTCAAGGAGGGTGGGAATAAATCGCAGAGCTATGGTCATCATCATTGCAAGCTCATGCACCGGAAGTTTCACAGCCTTTAATGGAGAGAGTACCGCCTCTATCGCCGCTGTCAACAGTATAGGCGAGGTGGTGTAGGTGAGAAGGGAGGAACCTATAATAAGCAGTGCAATTCTACAAGCCATGAGAATTGCAAAGCCGAGACCTTGCCAGCTTAAGGTTATTGTTCCAAAGAGTGTAAATATTGGATCGCCGGATATAAAAAAGCCGTTGAGAACAAGGGTGAAAATAATAATCGGAATAATAGGTTTTATACTTTTGGCAATAAGCTTAAACGGTATTGTTGCGGAAGAATAGGCAATAATAATGAATATAAATGCAAGCAATACACCCAGAGGATTTGAGTCAATAAACAGCACAACGGCGTAACCTACCGTCAGCAGAAGCTTCAACCTTGCGTCGGTATTATGAAGAAGCGAGCTACCGGGTAGGTGCTGTCCTATTGTAATGTCGGTTAAGCTCATTCCTTTGTTATCCTTTCAAGCAGACGCCTTGCCGCATAATCTATTGTATATATATCGGTAGAAATGTCAATACCCTCCCGCTTTAAGGCTAGGAATAGTGAGGTCACCTCCGGTATAGAAAGCTTCATTTCTGCAAGCTCGGTCGACCGTTCAAATATTTTTGGCATGGTGTCATAAAAGGCTATCCCGCTGTCCTTTAAAACAATAACCTTTTCGGCATATTCCGCTATGTCATCCATGGAATGGGATATCATTATTACGGTTGACCCGGTCTCATTTCTGTAACCTTTCAGTAGATTTAAAAGGCTTTCCCGTCCTGCTGGGTCAAGTCCGGCTACCGGCTCGTCTAAAATTAAAATTGAGGGACGCATGGAGAGTACCCCGGCAATTGCAACCCTGCGCTTTTGTCCCCCCGAGAGTTCAAAAGGGCTTTTCTCTAAAACGTCCTCGGTAAGCCCCATCGCCTCGGCGGCATCCCGAACCCTTACATCGATTTCCTCCTTAGAAAGCCCCATATTGTTGGGACCGAAAGCAATGTCCTCATAAACCGTCTCGCAAAAAAGTTGATGTTCCGGCATCTGAAAACATATTCCTACCTTAAATCGAAGCTCCCTTGTGGTGGCGGCATCGCTCCAAAACTCCATCCCATCAATGGTAACAGAACCGCTATCCGGCTTTCTCAGCCCTCCGAGAATGGAGATAAGGGTAGATTTTCCGCTTCCTGTCGCACCTATAAGTCCGGTAAAAGCGTTGTCTTCCACCTCAAAGTTAACATCCCTCAACACATGGTTTTCTTCTCCCAGTGGTGAGCGATAGGCAAAATTAAGTCCGGTTACCTTTAACATTCGGCTTTAGAATCCTTTCCTTTTAACAATGGCAAAAGTACCGCCTTTGCCTGCTCCTCGGTAAGCACATCGGGCGGTAGCGGTGCACCCATGGATATCATTTTATCCCAAAGCATCTTTATAGCCGGTGGTCGAAGACTGTATCTGCGAAGGGTTGCGGTATCCTTAAACACCTCAAAAGGTGTCCCCTCCAAAGCTTTCTCTCCGTTTGACATAATAATAACACGGTCGGCGGTGAGAGCCTCCTCCATGTAGTGTGTTATGTGCACCACCGTAACACCCTTTTCCTTGCCTAGCCTGCCGGCTACCGACAGCACCGAGGCGCGTCCGTTAGGGTCTAACATGGCGGTAGATTCATCCAAAACCAGATATTTTGGCTCCATAGCAAGCACACCGGCAATTGCAACACGTTGCTTTTGACCACCCGATAGCTTGTGTGGCTGTGATTTTGCAAACCTTGTAATTCCGGTAAGCTCCATCGCTTCATCTATCCTTCGCCGCATGTCGGACGGCTCAACCCCGAGATTTTCAAGGGCAAATGCAACATCCTCTTCCACAATTGTGGCGACAATCTGGTTGTCGGGGTTTTGAAATACCATGCCTACCCGTCTGCGAATGTCGAACAGACGATCCTCCTCCTTGGTGGAAATTCCATCCACTATTACCTGCCCCTCGTCCGGGATAATAAGACCACAAAGCATCTTGGCAAGGGTGGATTTTCCACTTCCGTTTGCCCCGAGGATACACAAAACCTCGCCCTCGTGAATGTCTAACGACACCCCCTTGAGAGCCTCAACCTTGTCATAGCTATATCTAACATTCTCTATACTTATCATTTTAATTCCATTCGGCTACGGCGGTTCCGCCACAGGGCAGAACAATGTTTGTATCCTTGACGAGTATTCCTATCTCGTCCGAGCTCACCTTCGCATCACCTCTGTTGCAGTAGATGTTTAAAAGCATTGCCGAAACAGCCGGCGAAATCCCTGCGGTGTAGCCGTTTACCGCCAAAAAAAGCGAATTATCGCTAAGGAGTGATGCGGCATTTTTTATCAGCGGAGCAAGCTCCTTTTCCAGCTGCCAAACCTCTCCGGAGGGTCCTCTCCCGTAGCTCGGCGGATCCATGATTATTCCGTCATATCGGTTGCCTCGCCGCTGTTCTCTTTGCAAAAATCTTGAGGCATCGTCAACAATCCAGCGACAGGGTTTATCGGCAAGCCCGCTAAGGGCGGCATTTTCTCTGGCCCATGCGACCATACCCTTTGCGGCATCGAGATGAACCACCGAGGCACCGGCACTAAGGCAGGCAAGCGTCGCCGCACCGGTGTAACCAAACAGGTTAAGCACCGTTGCACCACTTTTGCCTTTTAGTTTATTAGTATAAAAATCCCAGTTTACCGCCTGCTCGGGAAAAAGACCGGTATGCTTAAAGCCGGTTGGGGATATTTTAAATTGAAGGTTTTTATATCCTATCTCCCATCGTTCGGGCATTTTTTTTCGGTATTCCCAGCTACCGCCACCGGAACTTGCACGGTGATAGACAGCATCGGCGTCATTCCACAGTTCGGGGTAAAGCGGCTCGCCTATAGCGACCGGGTCCGGTCTGCTGAGAAGATATTCTCCCCAGCGTTCCAACCGCCGTCCATTACCTATATCAAGTAGACTGTACTCCTCCCAGTCGGGCGAATATCTCATTAGCTCGGCAACCTCTCTCGTATCTTTTTGGCAATAAGTCCCGCAACAATTTCAATTCTTGCAAGATCCTGCCCCTCTACCATCACCCTGATAAGCGGCTCGGTTCCGGAAACACGAACCAGCACACGTCCCTCGCCCATAAGTGCCTGTTGCTGTGCTTCGACAAAACCCTCGATATACTCGTCTCTACGGTATTTTTCCTTGCCCTGTGCACTCACCGTGATGTTTTCCATGACCTGCGGGAACTTTTCATATACCTGGGTAAGTTCGCTTGCGGTGTGTTTGCTACCTGCAAGTAGCTGTAAAAACATGGCTGCGGTAAGCTGTCCGTCACCGGTGGTGGAATATTTTTTCATAATCAGATGTCCGCTCTGCTCGCCACCGATGTCATAGCCTTCCTCTCGCATATTCTCTAAAACGTATCGGTCACCCACCGCCGTAGTTGAGCAGGTTATCCCGATGGATTTCATATACTTCATAAATCCGAGATTGGACATAACCGTTACCACAACGGTGTCCTTTGCGAGTTCACCACGCTGTTTCATGTCCTTGGCTAATGCGGCAATAATGCGGTCACCGTCCAGCTCGTTACCCTTTTCGTCGACGCAAAGGCAACGGTCGGCATCGCCATCGAAAGCAACACCCACATCAAAACCTCCGGCTAACACCCTGTCTCTCAGATTTTTTAGGTGGGTAGAACCGCAGTCCTTATTTATGTTAACACCGTCCGGCTCGTTTCCTATTAGCTCTATATCCGCTCCAAGTCTTTTAAAAAGTAACGGAGCTGTCTCGCTTGCCGCACCGTTCGCACAGTCAAGCAGAACCTTAAGTCCTGATAGTTTGGCATCAACGCATCCAACAATATAATCTACATAGTCTCCGACACCGGTTTTGTTGTGGTTAATTCGGCCGGTAGCATCACCTGAGGCGGTTACAATGGTCGAGATTTTTTCCGGATCGAGGATGAAACTCTCTATCTCCTCCTCAACATTATCCGGAAGCTTATAACCATCGTGGTTAAAAATCTTTATTCCATTGTACTCTGCGGGGTTGTGGGAGGCGGAGATAACAAAGCCTGCCGAAGCGTGATATCGCTGTGTAAGCAGTGCGATTGCAGGTGTTGGAAGCACACCGAGTAACATTACATCACAGCCGACCGAACATATGCCGGCGGCAAGCGCACTCTGTAGCATGTCGCCGCTTATTCTGGTATCACATCCTATAACGTAAAGAGGCTTTTCCTTGCTCGTTTTAGAGAGCACCGATGCGGTTGCACGTCCTATCTTCATTGCAAGTTCAGGTGTTAGCTCGCTTCCGGCAACACCTCTTACACCGTCCGTTCCAAAAAATTTACCCATATTTTCTCCAAAAAATCATCTCTTCTTATACCGAGGTATACCTTTGGATACACCTTGGTAATATATTGTATGCTATTTTATTATCTCAATATCATTGCTCTCGATATACTCCCTCATGTTAGCCAAAAAGGGCGCCGACATGGATAAAATGTTTATCGAAAGTTCCATGTATCTCATGGCAATTTCAGGGTGAGCAGCTGATTCACCGCATACGCACACCGGAATATTTTCCTCATTTGCCGCCTTAACCGTAATGTCGATAAGCCGTAAAATCGCAGTAGATGCGGTTAAAAAGTAGCTGTCAACCAAGGTGTTTTCACGATCTGCGGCGTGGGTATACTGGGTGAGGTCGTTTGTTCCTATGCTGAAAAAGTCAGCCTTTTTTGCAAGCTCGGGTGCACACAGCGCAGCGGCGGGCGTCTCTATCATTGCACCAAACTTTACGTCCTTTTGATAAGGGATCTTCGCTTCGTCCAACTCATATTTTGCCCTGGCAACCATCTCCATTGCCTCGTTAAAATCGCTTACCGTAGCAATCATGGGAAACATTACCGACACTTCACCGTACACCGAGGCGCGCAGTATTGCGGTAATTTGCTGTTGAAACATATCTCGCCGCAACAAGGAAAGTCTTATTCCTCTTACCCCGAGTGCGGGGTTTGGTTCATCGGATATGGATATGCTACGCACAAACTTGTCCGCTCCTATGTCCATGGTTCTGATGGTAAGAGGAAACCCGGAAGCTGCCTTTATACATTCTGCGTAGAATTCATACTGTTTATCCTCATCCGGCAGGCTTTTTCCCATATAAATCGACTCGCTTCTCAGCAACCCTACACCGGTTGCACCCATGGTTAGTGCCGTGGTTATATCCTCCGGTGATGCACAGTTCGCATAGAGGTCGATTTTAACATTGTTTTTAGAGATTACCGGCTTTTGCGGCACATCGTAGACCTTCTGCTTGTCCCTTATAAGTTTATGCATACGATGGGCGAATCTTGTTTTCACCCCTTCACTTGGGTATAAAAAGATTTCACCGGTATTTCCATCCACCGCAATCTGGTCACCGTCCTTTATCTCATCTATGTTAAGCGGAACACGCACAACCGCAGGTATACCCATTGTTCGCGCTATTATGGAGGCATGGCCCTGTTTTGAGCCTTTAACGGTAACTATTCCGAGCAACATATTGCGGTCTAGTGTAACCATGTCGCTCGGAGTGAGCTCATCGGCAACAACTATGCATGGAGTTTTAAGGGACAACCGTTCCCTCGGTGCGTCGTCCAAAATGTCCACAACACGTCTGCTGGCATCACGAATATCCACCGACCGCTCGCTAAAATAATCGTCGGCTATACGTTGCATCTTTTTTTCGAATATTCCGGAGGCACGCTCCACCGAGGCGGCGGCACCCGCTCCGGCGTCAATATAGCTGTATACCTCCTTTAAAAATCCGTTATCGGACAGGATGGCAACCTGAAACTCTATTATGTCTCTATCCTCACCGGTTGCCTGCTCCTTTAGCATCACAAGCTCATCCTTGGCAAGGAGATTGGCCGCGTCGAATCTCTGCTTTTCCTGTAGCGGATCCTTCATCTGTCGCATGACGGTAGCCTTGCCCCTTTCGGGTATACGAATACTGCCGATCGCAATGCCGGATGCGGCGGATATTCCGTTTAAAACCTGCACTGTTACCTCCTTTACTCGTTTACCATCATCTCAATATCATTTGTTGCGGTATCAAGCCGTAAAAGCTTGGAAACACCGTCCTCTTGCATGGTTACACCATACAGAACATTTGCCTCCTCCATGGTTCCGCGACGGTGGGTAATAACTATAAACTGGGTGTCGGTTATATTTTTTAGGTAGGAGGCAAAGCGGACAACATTTACGTCATCGAGTGCGGCGTCTATCTCGTCGAGCACACAAAATGGTGCGGGATTTACCGCAAGTATTGCAAAATAAATTGCTATTGCAACCAGTGCCTGCTCTCCGCCCGAGAGGCTCTCGAGATTTTTTATTACCTTACCGGGAGGCGATACCGCAATGTCAATTCCGCTTTCCAATATATTTTCCGGATCGGAAAGGCTCAGTCCTGCACTTCCGCCGCCAAAAAGCCTTGTAAATATGTCACCGAAATGCCTGTTAATCCGTTCAAAACTCTCGGCAAAAATGTTTTTCATGTCCTGCGAGAGCTCGTTTATTAATCTTGTGAGCCCCGCTCTCGCCTGCTCGATATCCTCAAGCTGACGTTTCATAAATTCATAACGCTCCGAAACCTCACCATATTCCTCGATAGCCGCAACGTTGACATTACCGAGACCTCTTATCTCGGAACGAAGCTCGGAAACCCTCTTTTTAAGTGCGGTAAGGCTTTCATACTCTATAACAAACTCGGCGGCATCGGTAATTCCGAGCTCATAATCCTCCCACAGTTTTGTAATTGTTGAGTCATATTCGCTCTGGTGAGAGTGCTCCTTTTCGATAAGGGTGGTACGCTCCCTTGTTAAATCCTCCTGCCTTGAGTAGTACTGCTTAACCTCGCCGGAAAGTCTTGTTATCTCCCCCTCGCCGGTCAGCCTGTTTTTTCGTATTTTCTCTATGTCTTCACTCAGCTCTTTTGCGTGGGCAATGCTTTTTTCACGAGCAGCTATCGCCTGTTCACACTCAATTCTGTTGCTCTCTATCGTTTTTTCAAGCTCCTTGAGCTGTTCCTCTCGGCGCATCAGCTCCTCTGCCGCCTGTCCTGCTCTTGAGCATAGCGACTCGTAGCTACTCCTTGCCTGCTCTACGTCTTTTTGCAGTGCAAGTGCGGTCAATCTGCCCTGAGAAAGCTCCTGTTGTTTTTGCTGAATGTTATCGCTGTGCTGTTCATCGGAATGCAACTTTATCTGCTCTATTAGCTGTTCAAGCTCCCCTTTGAGTTTAATCATCTCATCGGCGGTTTGAGCCTTTCGATCGTTAAGCTCAACCAGCCTGTCCGACACAGCTTCCTGTCTTGTGAGTGCAGTATCAACGCTGCTCTGCGCAAGCTCCCTCAGCTGTATTGCCGACTGCTCCTCGGTGGAAAGTCTGATTAAATCCTCGTCGGCAGAACGTCGCTCGGCATCTGCCGCCGTCATGTCAGCCTCAACTGCGGCAAGCTCGCGAAGGTGATTTTGATGCACCTCGGCAAGCTCCTCTTTTTTTAAGGATTGTTTTTTCAGTTCATTTTTAAGCGTTTCTATCTCGGTTTTACGGCTAAACGCACCGCTTCCCTTGGCAAGCGAACCACCGGTAAATGAACCACCGGCATTTATAACCTGACCGTCTGTGGTGACTATTCGGTAGCGGTAGGATAGCTGTTTTGCATAATTACTTGCAGTATTTATATCCTCGGCAACCAAAATTCTACCAAGCAGGTTTGACACCACCTTGTCGTATTTTTTATCGGCGGTTATCAAGCTTTCAGCGGTTATTGCACCGTCGGGGATTCTATCCCTTATCTCGCCGGAGGGTCTCACGGTATCGAGAGGTAGAAAGGTCGCCCTTCCCAACCTATCCTCTTTTAGCATCGATATTGCCGACTTGGCGCTCCGCTCGTTCTCTACAATGATATTCTGAGCGGCATTACCAAGAGCGGTTTCTATCGCAACTTCATAGCCTTTTTTTACCGAAATAAGGGAGGATACTGCACCGAGTATTCCACCGAGTCGTCCGTTTTGACCTGCAGTCAGTACCGCCTTGACGCTGTTAAAATAGCCATCGTTGTTGTTTTGGAGATCCTCTAAGAGGTGAAGTCGGTCGGTCATCTTACGAAGATTGTGGGCAAACTCCTCCTGCTGTGCCTTTGCAGACTCGGTCTGTCTGCGTTTTGCCTCTAACTTAAGCCGTAACCCCTCGTTTATATTTGTGTGACGTGATATCGTCTCAGCTATGTCTTCACGACGGCGGCGGTATTTTTTACATTCCGCCTTTGCCGCCTCGAGTCGCTGTTCAGACTCCTCTACCGCCTGTTCCGCTTCAGTCTGTGCCATACTGACACTCTCAATGTCGGCAGATATTGTCGCCTCGGTAATCCTAAGATCGGCAAGAACCGAGGATAAACTCGCCTGTCTGTATTCTGCCGAGTCTCGCTCCCTTCCGGTTTCGGCAGCCTGCCTTGCAAGCTCGTCAATCTCGGCAACTAGGGAGGCAACCGCCGTTTCTGCAACGGAAAATTCCTCTGTAAGTTTTTCTAAAAGCTGTTTTTGTTCCTCTATCTGTTGTTTTTCACTCTCACCCTGTGTGGATAGCCCCGACAGCTCCGCCTGCAAAGCTTCTGCCCTGCCTGCAATATGCACGTTGTCATTTTTTAAAACAGCTATCCTGTTTGCATGGGAGGCAGACTGTTCGTCCGCAAGCCTTATCTCGGCATTTTTTTGTTCAATTTCTATTAATGCGTCACCCGCCTGCCTGCGAAGCTGTTCTATCTTTTTCTCTATCCTGTCTATGGTCGACCGATTTTCATCGTAGTCTGCCGACACTATCTCTCGCTTGTTTGCAGCCTCACGAAGAAGAACCTTGGTTTTTTCAAGAATATCTAAATAAAGCGTTATCTCGCAACGCTTTCTCTCATCGGCAAGCACCAAAAACCGCTTTGCCTTTTCAGATTCCCTTGCAAGCGGACCTACCCTTGCCTCTAACTCGCTGAATATGTCGGTAAGTCTTATCATGTTTTCGGCGGTTGCGGCAAGTTTTTTTTCAGCCTCGTTACGGCGATAGCGGTATTTTGCAATTCCGCTTGCCTCTTCGAAAATTTCACGTCTCTCGCCCGAGCGCGCCGAAACTATCTCGGCAATTCGACCCTGTCCTATCATGGAATAACCGTCACGTCCGAGCCCTGTGTCGAGAAGCAGTTCGTAGATGTCCTTAAGGCGAACCTGCTTGCCGTTAATGGTGTACTCACTATTACCACTGCGATACACCTTTCGACCTATCGTAATCTCCGGTGCATCTATATCAAGTCTTCCCTCGGAATTATCCAACGTAAGACTGACCGAGGCATATCCCATTGCACCTCGGTTTTTTGCTCCATCAAATATGACGGCCTCCATCTTACTGCCGCCACGAAGTTGCTTTGCACTGGTTTCACCCATCACCCATCGCACCGCATCCGAAATGTTACTCTTACCGCTACCGTTAGGTCCTACCACGGCGGTGATACCCGACCCAAAACTAACCTTTATCCTGTCCGGAAAAGATTTAAAGCCCTGTATCTCTATTTTGTTAAGTACCATTTCACCTCATATTTTAGCGTCAATCCAAACGCTTAACTGCTTTTTTTTCGTTTAATAACCTTTAAACGAGAAAACTCCTCCCTTTCACGTTCTTCCAGCACGCCTTGGATAAAGCGTATATTACTGTCGAACTTCGGTATCATAACATTGTCGAGCATGTTAGCTCGGCGTTTTGTCTTTCTTATTGCAACTGCAAGGCGGTAAACGCTGTTGTCTATTCCGGCGAGCTTCGCCGACAACTCTTTAACACGGTTAAAGCTACAAAAAGCATTGTCCAGCTCCTGGCTTGTGCCATGGAACCCATAATAGGGGATAAGTGGTTCCGGCTCGTTATAGGTGGTGGGAAGATCCACCCCCATTATACCATGACTGCTTTGCCGAAACCCATCGTCTATCGGAACATAGTCAAGCGTTAATCCATCTATTCCGTGCATAACATTTGCACGTTGCAGTGCGGCATATGCCTCGACAAAGGTGGTGCTTATGTCCGCCTCGATTATCGCAACCTCCTCGATACGCTTCATCATCTCACGCATCAATACATTTCGTTTACGATCAAGTAGGTCAAAGCCGAGCTTTGCAAGGGAAAGATTCTTTTTTAGCATAATCAAATTTCCCTTAGTGGGGAAAATGTCCTGCGCCATGACCTAACCTCCTTTCAGTCCTTCACTATTTGCCTTTAGCCGTTATATCTGTGGTGTTTATCCAATGTATTTCCGCTGATTCTTGTCAGCTCCTCTCTCGGGAGTATGGATAAAAGATCCCAGCCGACCTCAAGACTTTCTACTATGCTACGGTTTTCATAGCTGTCCTGTCCCAAAAATTCCTTTTCAAACCTACGACCGAAGTCGAGATAACTCTTGTCTATCGGAGATAATTCCTCCTCACCGATAACCGAAGCAAGCCCCCTTGCATCAGCAACCTTAGCATAACAGGCGAACAGCTGGTTTGCAAGCTCGGGATGATCCTCACGTGTAAAACCTTCGCCGATGCCGTCCTTCATCAGTCGTGACAGCGATGGCAGTACCGAGAGTGGAGGATATATTCCGGTCTGGTCAAGGTATCTATCCAGAACAATCTGTCCCTCGGTGATGTAGCCGGTAAGGTCGGGTATCGGGTGGGTAATATCGTCGTTAGGCATGGTCAAAATCGGTAGCTGGGTAACACTTCCCTCACTGCCCTTTATACATCCCGCTCTTTCGTACAGTGAGGCGAGGTCGGAGTATAGATATCCTGGGTATCCCTTACGTCCCGGAATTTCACCCTTACTGCTACTAAACTCACGAAGAGCCTCGCAATAGCTGGTGACGTCGGTAAGGACAACAAGGATATGCATACCAAGCTCGAATGCCATGTACTCTGCCGCCGTGAGTGCACAGCGTGGCGTGAGTATACGTTCGATTATCGGGTCGCTCGAGAGGTTAATAAACATGGTCACGCGTGAAAGCGCACCAGACTCCTCAAAGCTACGGCGGAAAAACTCTGCAATGTCGTTTGTAACACCCATTGCACAGAAAACAACTGCAAAATCGCCTTTACCCTGTCCCTCAATTCTTGCCTGTCGCACAACCTGTGCCGCGAGATCATTATGTTTCATTCCGCTTCCGGAAAATATCGGAAGTTTCTGCCCACGTATAAGAGTCATCAGCGTGTCTATTCCGGTAACACCGGTGGTTATGGTGTTGGAGGGGTAGGCACGGCTAACAGGGTTTATAGGGCTGCCATTTATGTCGGCAGGAGTTCCGCCGAATATTGGTCCGAGGCCATCTATAGGTTTACCGGCACCGCTGAATATTCTTCCCACCATCTCGGGCGAGAGTTGAATTTCGAGCGGATGCCCGGTAAATCTTGTTCGTGAACCGCTAAGTCCCATGCCGGATGTTCCGGAAAACACCTGAACCACGGCACGTTCACCCTCTAATGCCACAACACGCCCAAGCCGAACCTCATCCCTACCGGTGCGAATTTCCACCAGTTCCTCAAAGGATGCACCGCTGACACCGTCCAGCACCACTATCGGGCCCGAAAGTTCATTTAGGCCGACATATTCAATCAAAATATACCCTTCCTTTCGCTAATCGATATTTATAGTCCTTTTACTAAGCTTCAACACATCTTATCGGCAGAAATTCTTTTTATCTTACCGACGTTTTAAGTCTCACAACTATCTCGTCTATTTCGTCTATGTAGCCGTCGAGAAGTTCTATGTTGTCGTTAGGCACATCGTACTTTATGCGATTGATTTTATCAAAAATTCCACTGTCTCTGAGCTCGCTGAAGGGTATATTTTCCTCCACCAGCTCACAGGCGCAGTCATAGAGATGTATAATTACCTGCATCATTCTGCGCTGTTTTACGAGCGGTACATATGTATCATCCTTGTGGTATGCATTCTGCTGTAAAAAGCCGGTACGGATAGCAGAGGAGACCTCAAGCGTGACCTTTTGGCTGTCCGGCAGAACATCGCTACCCACCAACTTCACTATCTCCATAAGCTTGCTCTCCTCGCCGAGAAGTGCCACCATTCGAGTACGCAGTTCGGTAAAATCCTCACCAATCTCGTTAATGTAATAGCTGTTAAGATCGACATAATACTCGCTATAGGAGTCGTTCCAGTTTATAGCCGGATAGTGCCTTGCGTATGCAAGGGATTTATCAAGTGCAAGGAAACAACGTACAAAACGTTTGGTGTTTTGTGTTACCGGCTCCGAAAAGTCGTTACCCTGAGGCGATACAGCACCGATAATGGTGATACTTCCGTTGTCACCACCGAGGGTTTTACAACAGCCTGCCCTCTCATAAAACTCGGCAAGTCGCGAGGGTAGGTAGGCGGGATATCCTTCCTCCGCCGGCATCTCCTCAAGGCGACCGGAAATCTCACGTAGAGCCTCTGCCCAACGGCTGGTGGAGTCTGCCATCATGGCAACATCATAGCCCATGTCACGGTAGTATTCCGCCAGCGTAACACCTGTGTATATCGATGCCTCACGTGCCGCAACCGGCATGTTGGAGGTGTTAGCAATAAGTATTGTTCTATCGGTCATCGGTCGTCCTGTTTTTGGGTCGATCAGTTCGCTGAACTCCTCCAAAACCTGGGTCATCTCGTTGCCCCTCTCGCCACAACCGATATATACAATAATATCGGCATCACACCACTTTGCAAGCTGATGCTGTGTCATTGTTTTACCGGTGCCGAATCCACCGGGGATTGCCGCAGTTCCGCCCTTTGCTATCGGGAAAAGCGAATCCACAACCCTTTGACCGGTTATGAGAGGTCTTGAAATATTCTCCCTCTTTTCGGTCGGACGAGGTCTTCTTATCGGCCAGTACTGCTTTAGCGTCAGGTCATGTTTTACACCATCGGCGTCGGTGAGTACACACAGCACATCATCAACGGTGTAGCTACCATCCTTAACAACCTCGGACACCGTACCGCTAAGAGCCGGAGGCACCATGCTTCGGTGTACTATTGCCGGTGTTTCGGGGCAGGTGGCAAATACTGTTCCACCCCTAACCGAATCTCCGTCGGATATCTTCATGGTAACATCAAAGCGGCGTTCCCTGTCAAGGCTTACTGCCGAAATACCGGTAGAGATAAAGCTACCGCTAAGCTTTTCGAGCTGTGGTAGTGGACGGAGTATTCCGTCAAATATATTGGATATAAGTCCGGGGCCCAGCTCGGCGGATAGCGGAGCCTTGGTGCCGACAACCGGCTCTCCCACCTTCATTCCGGCGGTACTCTCGTATACCTGAATGGTGGTGCGGTTATCGGTAACGGTGATAACCTCGCCTACCAGACCGGCGTTACCAACCTCAACACGCTCTAACATGCTGAAGGTATCACTGCCCGGAACGGTTACAACCGGCCCGTTTACCGAATAAACAGTATCTTTCATAGCACCCCCACCTTACTCTATCACAAAATCAGTGTTTAAATAAAAATCTTCCTTGGCACGCTCTAACGAGCTGTCCAGCGTATAATCGAACAACAGGCGATCTAACCTCAGAATAAACCCTCCGAGTCGAATCTCGGGAGATGTAACTATTTCAAGAGGATTATCGTCGCTTAGAATTTTTGCAAAAAAGTCCTTGTCAGACTCCCGTACAAGTAGCTGTGTAACATGTCCGAAATCTGCCGCCTTATAGATTTTGTCGTTTAGTCCGGTTAGCTTTCTTGACATGTTTTTACGAAAAACATTGGTTTCGGACTGCTCGATAAGACGTACTTCAATACGCTTAAACATCTCGCCGGTCAGCTCGTCACGACTCAGCAGCAACGCTCGGCGCATGTCCTGCTCCTCCTTTGCGAGCCGATGCTCGTTTTTTTCCTTAATTGCCTCACAACGGCGGTTAAGCTCAGAGGCCTGCACCATGTTAATACCCCTCAGGGTATCGCTACGGTATTTTTGTGCCTTGAGCATAATCTCCTTGGCATTTTTTTCTGCGGCTGCTAAAACCGATTGCTCAAACTTTGAACCGGCACCGCTATTATATACATTTTGCATACCTATACCTTAATACCTACAACTTCATAAATATACCGCTTTATCGCCTCACCTGCCTCATTGCCGTGGTGACGATCGGGTATCTCCACTATAAGCGGACTTTTGCGGTTAAGCTTATAATCGAACACAAGGTCTCGGTTTTGTTCCACCAGAAGACCTGTTATCATAATAAGCCCGATATCGGAACGCGCAAAGGCATCGTTCAACGCCTTTGACACCTCCTCACTGCTATGGACTACCACGCCTTCAACTCCTGCAAGCCTGAGACCTGTCAGGGTGTCAACGTTATCACTGATAAGAAAATATTTCATAATAAATGGTAATCTAACGATTATGAAAACAGTATAAGTATGGAGATAAGCATACCATAAAGAGCAATACCTTCGCCCATAACAACAAATATTAGGGATTTACCAAAGGTGGTGGGATCCTCGGTGAGAGCGCCGATAGCGGCGGAGGAGGCATTACCAACCGATATTCCGGCACCAATACATGCAAGTCCGGTCGAGAGTGCGGCACCGAGCATGGCGAGTCCTTCCGCTGTTCCTGCGGCGGCGGCCTCGGCAGTAGCGGCGGTTTCGGCAAACGCAGACACTGTTAAAACCGCAATGCTGAGTGCTGTAAGCATTAATACCTTTAAAATCTTTTTGCTTTTCATAATTCTGAGTCTCCTTGTTGTTACTGCTGTTCGTTGTTTAGTGTTAACGGTTTAAACGGTACTCCGCCCGCAAGATAGAAACGGTTAAACATTTCGTAATATTCGAGTCTCATAACCTGAATACCGGCTATTAAGCCCTCCATCAGTATTACAAAGATGTTTCCTATAATTACCACCGGAATAAAGCCCACCTCGGACATGTTTGCGAGTGCAAACACAACGCTCATCATTCCTGCATGAACCAAAACAAATCCACCTACACGCAGGTAGGAAAGGGTATTAGAAACATAGGACAACAGAGTTTCAAATGTTTCAAATATTGCCGCTGTGACGACATCTCCCATCTTTAAATCGGATATGCTGTGCCCTTCTATTATATGGGTCAAAGGCTCACAGAACATTACCGCCAAAAGGCTAATGACTAGTATCGGTATCGTTATCAGTCCGGGTATTACTCCGCCGAGCACCAAGGAATTAAGTGCCATAATCACGGCGGTCACGTAAAACACGATGCCTGCAATTCCGCTCGGTGAAAAAATTCGTTGCTTAAATCGCTTTTCCTTGTATGCCGCAAGGAGTGAAATTAACATAACCAGTACCGTCATGGCTACACCTATAGCAACCGATACGATAAGTATGGTCACCGCCCAGTCGGAGGAAAGAACATGAATAGGTTTTCCACTCATTCCGAACTGTTGGTAGATAGGGTCAAACAGCGTTTCAAATCCAAACACGCTACCAAATATCGTTCCGAAAACCATGGAGGAAAAGCCGCATCGAATTAAAATGCTTCCGAGAGAGTGTCCCATCTTCTTTTTTATCAAAAATCCTGCAAGCGCAAGCACAACTCCCTGTCCGAGGTCGGCAAACATTATGCCAAAAAGTATGGTGTAGGTTATCGCAACAAACATGGTTGGGTCAATCCCGCCGGACTTCGGCAGTCCGTACATATCCACAAAAAACTCGAAGGGTTTTGCAAACCTGTTGTTTTTTAGTTTTGTCGGTGGTTGCAGCTCATTTTCGTGGGATTTTTGGCTTATCATGGTTACGCCGTCTATGTCTTCAATCGCCTCCTCAGCATCGGCATAGCTTTCCTGCGGAATGTATCCGGAAAGATAAAAGGAGGCATCCAACTGTGTTGCAAGCGTAGTTAAACTGTACAATCGCTCGTTGTAGGAGAGATATTGAGCCATTTTTTTAAGCTGTACCACCGTTTCACTTTTAAGTCCGAATATCTCGGGGAGGGCAAAGAGCTCCTCCTGCAGTGTCCGCTCAAACATCTCAAATATTGCAAGTGCATCCTTAGGCGTGCCATGAGCAAAGTCCGGAACACGAATACGCTCGAAATACAGGTCTTTAAAAATGTTATCCACGACCGGTGCGTGCGGTGTATCGGTAAAATATACCCCCCAATAAAACTCCCCGTCAAAATCATACTGCTGGAATGTAAAGGGCTGATCCTCAAAATAATCCAGCTTAACAATACTATCCTTGGGTAGACGACCGAACCTAACCTTCACAAATTTACATTTAAAAATGCTATCAAAATTGCTGCCCATATTGATAATGTGACCAAGCTGTATCTTTGCCCTCTCATACTCGGCTATCTCGTTTATCAGCTCGCTACGACGCATTGCAATTTCGGTAACGGTGTCGGATGTCTCGTTTACAAGCTCATTAATCTCGGATAGCTTAAAAGAACCCCCATCATATACGTCAAGTTCGGGCTCCTCTCCTATATCCTCAAAGATAGTCAAAAGTTTTGCAAGCGGTTTTCGGTAGGGGCTTTTATTGATAACACCATCGTTTCCCCCTGCCGCACGGTCGGGATGAAAACATCCAAGGCGACAGAACTCGGCAAGGGTTCGCGGTAGCTCTACATCCGGACCATAGACATAGACATGTTTCATCAAAACGGTTGCCATAAGAATTAATCCTCGTTTATCGGTTGTTTATCGTAAGTGTCAGTTGCGAAGCAGTGATTCTATTTCGGTAGGAGGAAGCTTATACCGAACCCCCTCAATAACGTTAACAATATTTAATCTCTCCAACTTTGAAAGTATGATAAATGCAGCGAGTGACACCGAAGGAGAGGTTGTCAAATGTAGGCGGTGAAGTGCTCGTTTATATCTGCGCCTTTGCTGAGACAAAAGAAAATCCGGTGATTTTGGGCCGGAGTACAGCCTTCCTATAATGCTGGTTTCTATCATGTCGCACAGCTCGTTAAAATCCTGTGCCTCGCTCATCTCATTAAGCCGTCGTTTGGAGAGCAGGTAGCGGTAAGGGATTAAGATTTTTCGGATATCGGACGGGGTAAAGGAACCGATAAAAAATTTCTTTATCCTCACCAACATGTTGATGTTTGTCAGCTCAAGCTCCTCCAAAAACAGTATCTTTACTCCTCGCCTTTCACCGGCGGGAACTTCGCTGTCTATCGCCTTTAATACCGTCTTGTAATAATAGCTCCACAGCCTTGCCTCAGCGGCAAGAAGTCTGCGTGTCGGCTCCATGTCATAAAGTTCTTTTAATATTTTATAATAGGGAGTGTGCGCTATAACCTTTAGCATCGAGCCGTAATCTACGGCCTTTGCAAGTTCCATCAAATCAAAGCTCAGCTTTTGAATTAGAAAGGAGGGCAGGCTTGAAATATATCTTTTATCTCCCTCTATAGAGATAATGGTAAGGGCTGTTAGCAGCTCGGTAATTTCACATTCTAAAACAAAAAATCTTCCGAACTTATCAGCTCTTGGGATATAGTGTGCAAGACGCTCATACTTAATATATATATCCTTACGTAAAAGTTCCTCTATCTGTCCACGGTGTGGATCCATGTCGGAGAGAGATGCAAGACTATTTTCAAAATAAGGGTGGTTTTTAAGATATCTTGCAACCTCGGCAACGGTTCTCTTTCGGCAAAGCTCGGAATAACTTTCCTTGCTTATTCGTTCGCTGAACATTCCTCTTGCCTTGGGAATAATTGCGGGATTTACCGAAATACGAGGCATAGCTACTCCTCCCTACCGATTAGTCGACTAACTATTTCGTCCTCGATAGATGCGCTTTTATCATCGAAAATCTTTTTTAAATTTTCCTGCTTTACAATGTAATCCTGCTCAATCAGCTTAATTTTTTCCTTCAGCTGTTCATCAGCAGAGGAGCGAAACTCCTCAACTTTTTCGTTTAAACGAGCCTCTGCTTCCCCTAAAAGGCGGTTGCGCTCAACGATAGTCTCCTCCAACACAAGTTGTCTGGCGGACTCGGCTTTTTTAATTATTTCGGTGGCGGCTCTGTCTATTGCTAAAATATTTTCGACAATGTTGTCCACATAAACCTCCAAAGTAGCTTTTATACTGCTTTTAGTATACAACTATACCGACAAACTGTCAAGAGTTGCCGGGCAGTAATTCACACAGTTCTTTAATTGGTGGAAGCTGTTCGGCGTGTGGAACTTGAAGCCCGTTTTCCTCAAATGCTTTGATAAGCTGTAGTTCATTTCCAAAGCAGATTGCATGTGGAAGAATATTAAGCAGATAATCCGAATCTTGTGCAGTAAGTTCGGCTAACCTATTTCTATCCGGAGTCGCTATAAACCTATTTAAAGCCTCTGTCTGTGCCATTATTTCGGTCGAATATCCGCTCCTACGATGAAGCGAGGCAGTAAAAACCATAAGGAACGCAACCGCAGCCATGGCGATGCTACCAAATATCGGGTCGACTCCGGACAATGATGTCATGATACCGAGACAAAGCGCAAAGGCAATAATCGAAAGTCCGATAAAAAACATCACTGCAGGTCTTTTTTGACGCATTGCGGAAAATCCCGAGCGCATCATCAATCCTCCGAGTGCAAAAGGACCACCAACCGATGTTGCTACAATCAACATAGAGGTCATTCCGGTTTCTATTCCGTGGTAAAGACCGGTTAAAATTCCCGCAACCACCCCAAGTAGCAGTAACATGGAAATACAAAGACCAAACACCACACTACTTTCAAGCTCGGCTGATTTCGCGAGTGAGCGTTGTGCTGACCTTGAGAATTCGTTAGTAAGTGAAATAAGACTTTCCTTATCTAACAAAAATACTTCCTGTGCCGCAAATGCTGACATCATTAATTCGCACTGTAACGGAGGAAGGTCGGAATCATGATTTAAAGTTTTAGTTATCAACAAACCGGTGTCATCAAAGGATATATTTACGTATCCTTTAATAGCGAGCGAGACGAAGGAACTCAACACACTACGGCGTGACGGCTCGCTGCGCAGAAGATGATAAAGCTCGGCAGGGGAAAAATCCTGTGGAGGATATGTTGAAGGTATTGGTTTTATCATACGTCGAATTCTCAGCAGGATGTTTAAAAGAAGAATCAAACCCATCACCGTAAAGCAGATACCGTAGACGAGATTATTAAAGGTGAACTCTACCTCCTCCTCTTCAGTGCTCAGTCCGCCGATAAAATATCCGTCCTGCATTGACACCTGTAGCAATACATCACCCTCGGGAGGGATGCTGGCAAGGTTGTACCCGGTCAGTACGTTTCCGGATAAGGTGAATTCCAAAACGGAACCGCTTACCGTGTCGGTAAGCAGTATGCTCTCGGCAGAAACCTCGCTTGGAAAGGTGAAAACAATGCTAAAACTACCCATTGAGGTTTCTCGGGCGCTCCTAACCGGGCGGAAAAAAAACTCATCGGCACCTATCGTGTTATCCTGCCCCGGGTCAAATGTGTACACAAGCGGTATCTGTACCGCACCGGATTCAAAGCCTGCACCCTGGGTGGTAATCACAAGATTATCTCCCTCGACCGTGCTAGATACATGCCTGTCATATAAGGATATGTCGGCGTACTCGGCGGTCACTGTCGTCTCCTCGCTACCGGCGGCGGTCTGTCGTGTGACCGTCTGTGTAAGAGGAAGTGTCATGGTTATACTTTCGACAGGATTATGGATATATGCGGTATATGTTTCGGTAACATTTATGGTTCTGTCGGCATTTAGTACGGCATTAACCGCCACTCCACTCACGACAACGTCCGACGAAGCGGATACCGTGTTTGAAAACATAAGTGCAGCAAAAATTATTGTTGCAAATAAAAAGAAAATTTTGGACATATTAGCTTCCTTGAATACAATAAAATGACATATAAGTTTATTTTATCACAAACAAATGGATTATTCAACCCAAAACGCCCGAATAGCCCTTTTACAATTTTTAGGCTTTTTGCTATGCATTTTTTTGCTCTGTGGTTATTGATTTAATCGAAAATATAATACCTTCCGGATTGTTGCACTCAATAAAAAAAAGTGGTATAATTATTTCGAAATATTAAAATCATGAAGGAATTAAAGATGAATACATCTGTCACCAAAAGCTGTATCGTGTCACTTATAACAATTGTATTGTTTGTTAGCATATTACAGCTACCTGTATCTGCAACGCAGAGTACGCAAGCGGTCACCGGCAATTGGATGAGTTACACCACCGAGGTTGTACCGGAAAACGGGGTTTACAGTGTCTCGAGTGCCGAGGAATTTGCCTGGATTATGAAGAATGGTAACGAAAACAAGCATTACTATTCGGGGGAAACGGTTCAGCTGTTAAGTAACATCGATTTGTCGGGTCATGCATGGACCTCAATAGAGAATTTCTATGGTCTATTTGAAGGCAACGGGTTTACTGTTAGTGGACTATACATTAACACTCAAACCAATGAACAAGCTTTATTTGATATCATTGGCGAAAATGCTATACTGCAAAACTTAACCGTTTCCGGCAGTGTTACGGGGGATAATTATGTTGCAGGTGTTTGTGCTTTCAATTATGGTACTATACAAAACATTATAAGTGACGTGGATGTTACCGGTAAATCGAATGTCGCAGGCATAGTATTTTCAAACTCAAAAAATGCTATTTTGCAAAATGTAATTAACACTGGTTCGGTTACATCTACAGAGGAAGGAAGCGGTGCGGGAATTGCGAAAACAAATGCAGGATGGTTATACAACTGCATTAACACGGCTAAGGTGAGCGGTAAATTCATCGGCGGAGTGGTTGAGTATAACCTCGATGGTACGATAAAAAATTCGGTTAACATCGGGGAGCTGATCGGAGATACCGCACGATACATCGGTGGAATTGTTAGGAACAACGACGGTAGCGTTGAAAACAGTTACTGGAAGAGCAGTGCATCATACGGAGGCATTTCCGATCTTACCGCCAATAGCGTGTTAACCGAGTGTGCGTCTTTTGATAATGCACAGGGTGCACTCAGTGCCGAGGTCTTTGTTGAAGCAACCGGCTATACAAATCTTCTCGGTGCACTAAACGCCGGTGTTAAGGAATATAATACGCAAAACCCTACACAAGCCCAATGGAAACAGTGGAAGATTTTTGCAGGAGAATACGACAACTATCCTGTCGTTGCCATGATAACCTATTGGATTGACAATATAGAGGCGGTATCATACTCCGGCAACCATGTCTACTATATAAGTAAACCGGAACAACTTGCCTGGGTTATGCAACAGGTTAGGAGTGGAGCAAACGATTTTGAAAACGAAACGGTGGTGCTTTCAAACGATATTTCGCTGGCAGGTCATAGATGGACACCCATCGGCTCTCTTTACTCTTCCTATTTTGCAGGCACGTTTGACGGTGAGTATCATACCATCAGCGGACTCAATGTTTACGAACCGAGTGAGAATTTTCAAGCATTGTTTCATGCGGTTGCCACAAAAGGAGTAGTTAAAAACTTTACCGTTTCCGGTAGTGTAACGGGACTTGATAAGGTAGCGGCTGTAGCCTGCCTTAATCATGGCGTTATACAAAATGTAGTTAGTGAGGTAAATGTTGCCAGCGAAAAAGAAGGTGCGGGTATTGCGTTTGAAAACAGAAATACCGTCCTAAACACTTTAAACCTCGGAAGTGTAACCTGTAATGGAGCCGCTGCCGGACTGGTGGTAGACAATTATTCTAACATTCACAATTCAGCTAACGCCGGCTCGATAAATGGTTCCGAGTTGGGTGGCATTGTTCATACCAATTTCTCCGGCAGTTTGCAGAGCGGTAGCATAAAAAATGTTCAAAATTTGGGAGCACTTCAAGCCACGATAGCTGCCGGAGGTTTAGCATATGTTAACAATGCTACAATTCAAAACAGTTATTGGTTAAATGAATTGTCTGAACAGGCTATTAACAGCGGCAACGAGGGTGTTCAGTGTGCATCTTTTTCTTCCCTCACCTCTAATATTACACCCGCTATAACTCTTGTCGGGGGTGACGACACCGAATATACCGATTTAGATTTTGCGCTAAACCGTGCAATAGAGTTGCAAAACAACTTAAATCCCGATGACATGAGGTGGTACGCGTGGCATAGAAGTGATAATGATGCTTTTTATCCTATATTTATCGACAGCTGGATAAATCATACCACACCAATCACACCTGTTGATGGAGTATATACCGTCACTAATGCACAGGAGCTGGCGTGGGTGATGGCTCAGGTGAATTTATATAATATAACTTTTTTGAACGAAAGAATAGAACTTAAAAATAACATTGATCTTCGTGACCACAACTGGATGTCAATTGGTGAAGGCGCAATTTCAACTAAAGATGCATTTTCCGGAGTGTTTGATGGCATGGGAAATACCATCAGTGGGCTTAATATGGAGGATGGACTATATCCGGACCAAGCCATGTTTTATCGTACCTATAAAAACTCTATTCTCCAAGATTTCACCGTTACAGGCTCGATCACTGCAGATGATATTGGTGCCGGCGTAGCCTATATTAACGAGGGTGTAATTAAAAATGTCGTCAGCGATATCAATATAATCGCAACGAGCGCATCAGGCATAACTTTTGAAAGTGAAGGCACAATAATAAATGTTACTAACCATGGTGATATTACCGCAAGTGGAAATGCTTCAGGAGTCGTAGGTAATCTTCAATCTTCCGGAATACTTATTAACGCCGAAAACACCGGTAATATAGAAGGCACTAATTGTGGGGGAGTGACACGTTCAAACTACGGCATGATTGTAAACGCAATAAATCGAGGAGATGTAACTGCTGAAATCATAGCCGGTGGTATAACATACAACAACACTGTTGACGGTGAAATATATAACAGCATAAATTACGGTGTTGTTGAGGGTCAATTATCCGGTGGTATTACTGGAGAAAATTACGGTGAAATTACCAACGTTGTAAATTATGGTAACATCGTTGCGACCTACACTCATAACTCCGGTGCACTAATCGGACGCAGCAAGTACCAATCCTCTCTTACTAACGGATATTGGTCGGAGACTTCCGGGCTGAATGCAGTAGGAATGCATATTGCCAATACGGTGTCTCAAAGCTCCGCATTTAAAGCAGATGGAACGCTTATCTCCGGTGTCGCCATCGATGGAGTTGTCTACGACACAATACTCCCCGCATTAAATGCGACCTCGGATAAACTACGTGGGCAAAGCCCGATAGTTCCGGCATGGCCATGGCTGACAGGCATTGATAAACTCCCAATGTTCGACCCAAATCCACTGCCCGGCTCGTACGACCTAAACCAAAACGGAATAGTGGACACAGGTGATTTAGTTATAGTCGCAAACTCGGCAAACTACAACAAAAAAGTCGGTGAGAGTGGGGTAAACAGCAATGCCGACATAAATGCAGATGGCACGGTTAACTTTGAAGATCTCGTAATACTTCGTAACATAAACAACCTCGGGAAAACCTGTAGGTAAATTGTTTAAATATCCTAACACTCGAGCTTTCCGATGTTGGGAAAAATATAAATGTAGTATATAAAAGGGGGAATGATGTTAAACTCAAAACAGATTAACAGAATGATTGAAAAACAGCGGCGATATCTCTCACGGTTGGAGCGGCATATCTTTAAACAGGTAGGTTCCGTTTCGGTTTCGGGATACCACACCAAGGAAAAGCTTACATCAGCACCTCAGGGTGTCGAGTATAAGGCCTTTAAAAAGGGTGATATATGGGGTGGCGAGCGTACATACTGCTGGTTTAAGGGTGAGTATACCGTTCCGGAGGAGCTAAACTCCGCACGGCTTTACCTTATGCCGGAGTGTGAGATGTATGAGGGTATGCTGTTTGTAAACGAGCTACCCTATGCAAACTTTGCCACAAAATATATGACCGATACCGGCTTTGGTAACCACTATGTTAAGGCTTTTACGCAATCTGCAAAGGCAGGCGAGACCTACAGCCTTGTGTTAGAGGCATACTCCGGCAGAAATATTGAGGGTACACAACCCTATGAATCACCAACCGACCGCACCTTTAAGCTAACCTTTGAGGACTTTCGGGTTATGGTTCAGGACGAGCTTGTAAAGGATTTTTACTACAACTTTAAGGTATTGATGGAGCTTTACAGATGTCAACCGGAAAACAGCCCCAAAAAAGCCGAGGTTGAAGGCGTACTGTACGAGCTTAACAGCATCATATATTTTTCTAACGAGGAGACTGCGGACGAGCTTCAAAGGGGGGCAATGGCACAGGCACTCAAGGTCATGGAAAGGGTGCTTTCAAAGAAAAATTCAAAAACAGCCGCCTCGGTGGGTATTGTTGGGCATTCACATATGGATACCGCTTGGCTTTGGGAGATAGACGAGACGATAAAAAAATGTGCGAGAACCTTTGCAAATCAGCTTAACATGATGGATCAATTCCCAAATTATCATTTTATGCAGAGTTCGGCGGCACATCTAAAATTTATCGAGGATCACTACCCCTCGCTTTTTGAGGAGATAAAAAAGCGTGTTGCAGAGGGCAGATACGAGCCGAACGGCGGTGTTTGGATCGAATGCGACTGCAACATCACCGGCGGTGAATACATGATTCGCCATTTTCTGTGGGGACAGCGTTACACCATGGAAAAATTCGGCTATAAATCCAATTCATTTTTCCTACCCGACACCTTCGGCTACAGCGCGGCAATTCCACAGATATTAAAAGGGGTTGACATAGACTACTTCCTCACCACCAAGATGGACTGGAACGACACCAACACCTTCCCCTACACCAGCTTCTACTGGCAGGGCATCGACGGTAGCAAGGTTTTAGCACACAACAACATTACCCACCGGTACCCCACACCGGAGGCAGTTACCGTGCTGGTTGATGACATAAAACAAAAGGCGGTAAGCCACCAAAGGTTGTTTACCTACGGATTTGGAGACGGCGGCGGTGGTCCGGAGGACAGCTCTGCCGAGATGGCATTGCGCATTGCCGACCTAGAGGGGTGCCCAAGGGTGTACGACACCACGGTGGGCGAGTTTATGGTTCAGCATGAAAAATCACTAAAAAACCCCAACACCTTTGTAGGTGAGCTGTATCTTGAGCTTCACAGGGGAACACTGACCAACCAACACACCATAAAGCGCAACAACCGTAAGGCTGAAATTGCAATTCGAAATGCCGAATACTTTACCTCGTTAAAGGCGATTGCCGATAATAATACGGCTTCGAGTGAGGAGTTGGCACCGCTTGTAAATACACTGCTAATAAACCAGTTTCACGACATTCTTCCCGGCACCTGTGTTCCGGAGGCTCATGACCAGAGCATAGAGGAAACAACCGAGATCATTAAAACCGCAGAGGAAATCGCAGTTAAGCTGATGAAAAACACTCAGGGTGGTGTGACCCTTTACAACACCCTATCACAAAAAAGATCCGACGTTGTTGAGCTTAAGGTTGATAAATACCTCGACGCAACATACAGCCAACAGATGATAGAAAAGCTAAGCGGAGAAAAGGTGCTTAGGGTTTCGGGGGTAGAGATGGATGGCTTTGACAGTCTGTATCTCAACACAACCGAGGAAAATAAAGAGGGTAATTCACCGTTTGCATTTGAAAATAATATACTGCAAACGCCCTTTGCAACGGTGGAGTTTGATTCTGACGGTAGCATTAAATCCTTTGTGGATAAAAGGGTAGGACGTGAACTTAAAGGTGACGGATACAACCTTAACACCTTCCTATTCGGTGAGGATTTACCCTTTGCCTGGGATAACTGGGATATAGATGCCGACTGCGAAATGAATTTAAAGCCGAGCACAAAACTTAAAAGCTTTGAGGTGGTCGCAGACGGTTCGGTTGAATTTAGGGTTCGCACCTCACATGAAATATCTAATCTCACCGAAATGAAACAGGATATAATCTTCTATGCCGACAACGAGAGGGTAGATTTTGAAACGGTTATAGACTGGAAGGATAAGCATCGACTGCTAAAAACCGTGTTTGATACCTCGGTTTATGCAGATTACGCAACGCAGGAAATTCAGTTCGGTAATGTTAAGAGAACAACAAAGCGCAACAACAGCTTTGAGCAGGCACAGTTTGAGGTATGCAACCATAAGTATAGCGACCTCTCCGAGCCCGGTTATGGTGTTTCGTTGTTAAACGACTGTAAATACGGCATATCACTCTCCGGTTCCTCCATGTCGTTGACGCTGCACAAAGGTGGCTGTAAGCCGGACCCGAGAGGCGATGCCGGTATTCATGAATTTTCCTACTCCTTCTATCCCCATATCGGAGGATTTAATGCCGACAGTGTTGTTACAAATGCATATACCTTTAACAGCCCCGTCATCACGGTGGAGGGAAATGTTAAAATTCCAAAACTTTTACAGCTAAATAAAGCCAACATCATAGTAGAGGCGGTAAAACCCTGCGAGGACAATCAAAAGGCGGTTATAGTAAGAATGTACGAAGCAGAGGGAAGCTACACCACCGTAGATGTAGCCTATAACGAGGCAATAAAAGAGGTGACCGAAACCGACATGTTGGAAAAAGACATACAAAAAGCAACCACCTCCATCACCTTTAAACCGTTTGAGATTAAGACTTTTAGACTGGGTTATTGAGTTAACAGAATAAATTGGAGGCTTTGACGTTCTCGTCAAAGCCTCCAATTTATTAAACAACAGTTTATTATGAAAATCGCTTAGGAATAAAAATGCTTTTTATAGTGCGACTTTAAAAACAATTTTGCGCACATACTCCTTATTTTTTGTCATGATTTTCACCTTGTGGGCATCTTCGGGAAAAAGCAATAGAAAATCGTTTTGTGTCACCTTAAAATTCACCTGTGCAACACCCTCATAACCGACATAATCGATACCCTCTTCTCGTTCACATTCTTTGAGTGAGCCGACATGAGCTACATCAACGTATTCTTCACCCTGCTGCATAATGTGTATATCTATGTATTTTATATGGCTTTCAAACGACAGGTTATCACGCGATACTGTTTCGTAGTCCGATACCGTCAAAAATATTGACTCACCGTCTATTGCGGTACTACCGAGTGGGAGTTCGCTTAAACTAATATTCGTAATAAAATCTATCGCCTTGTCAATGTTGACATGTAAGCCTTTATATCTTTTAATGTCTTCAATATTAGCATAAATCATAGCGTTATTACTAATCCTTTATCCAGTCAAAATTTATTTTAGCGAATGTAAGATGCCTCGGCTCGGATTTGATAATATCGTCAACATCATGTTCATAGAAACAATATATTCGGCTACCGTCTATCGAAAATGCAATGTCGGCATACCCACTTCTGTTTTCTATCTCTCTTGAGTATTTCCATGTCTTAGCATCATCATAGCTGAGTCTTACCGTCAGATGGCTTCTGAGATTTAAATATTTATTTGCCTTTGTTGGATAGGTAGCACAGTTAATAAAACCTGTAACATTGTCGCCGTTAATTGTTCCTTTCGCAATGCTTCCAAAGCATATCGGGTCAGGCAAGGCCTCCTCCAGTCTGTACGGTGAAAAGTCACTGTAACCCGTCTTTGAAATTGTAGTCGCTCTTCTGTAGGAGGGGCTGTGATTTCTTATGTTGAGCATAACACTGCCGTCCGACAATTCCACAGCCGCGGTCTCATTCATATTCGGGCATTCTTTGTCCCATTTTACAATGTCACCTGTATGCCAAAAGCTTCCGCCGTCATCGCTGTAGATGGTAGAGACACATGCGGGACCGTGGTCATTGCCTTTTCCGAACGCAATCCAAACAGGAACTATAAGTCTACCATTTGTATGCTCAATACCATGACCTGGGCCCAACGCATATACATTCCATTCTATACCTTTGTCCCTGTATTGATTAAATATATCGGTTATCTCTACAGGTGCCGAAAAGGTCAATCCATCATCGATACTTTTTTGATAAAAGGTTCTCCTATATAATTTTTGCCAAAGAAAATGTACACTACCGTCCGAAGATGCAATCATCACAGGATTATTTACCGCCTCATTTTCACCACAGCCGGCTATCAACTGACTATCCTCAAACGAAGCTCCATCATCAACACTTCTACGTAACACAATGTTTGTTGCCGACCAGTCGCTCCTTCCGGTTCGCCCTTCACAATACACAAGGATTGTTCCTTTTTTTGTAACCACTATCCCGGGTATACGGTAAATATCATGTGTTTCTCTTCCGGCTGTGAAAGGAGATATTTTATTTATTATCTGCATTTTTATGACTGCTCCTTTTTATTTATAGTTATACTAAATCTAAAATATTGTCTAAAAGACTTTTTGAGTCATCGGTTATTTTAGCCATCGGTGGTCGACAATTATTACATTCAATGCCGTATTTTTTTTCGAGAATATACTTTATGCCTTGGTTGACTCCGGATTTAATTAAGCTGTCAATAACCGTGTTCACCGTTTTTTGCAACTCTAAAGCTTCCTGCATTTTATTTTGACTAAACAGCTGTTGAATTTTAATGAAATGTGGTGCCATTATATTAAATGTAGAGCCTATTGCACCATCTGCACCCATAGCAAGACTACCGAGAAAACACTCGTCGTGCCCGTTAAAAATAACAAGATCACTGCAATGACGTTTAAATTTTTCAATTTCGTACAGGTCTTTCGAGGTGTGTTTAATAGCTACTAATTTTTTATTTTTGGCAAGATCTTCAATGTTTTCTACCGTAAAGGTTACTCCGGAGAGTGCCGGAAAATTATATAATACCATCGGTAGCTCACAGGCATCCATAACAGCATCATAGTGACTTTTTATTTCTTCAAAAGAGTATTTATAATAAAATGGCGAAACAGAGGATATTGTATCTACTCCATACGTTTCGGCGGCTTTTGCAAGCTCGATTGACTCTGTGGTGTTTGTGCTGCCGACATGTGCAATCACCTTAACACGCTGTGCGGTTTTTTTTGCTATGAACTGCATTAGTTCTTTGCGTTCACCGAAGGATAGTAAAAAACACTCTCCGGTGCTTCCTGTTATGTAAAATCCGGTAACTTGGTCGGCGATTAATTTTTCTATAAGCTTTTCAAGCGAATCAAAATTTATGCTTCCGTCCGCATTATAAGGAGTAATAAGCGCGGGATATATGCCTTTTAGGATGTTCATATTAATATCCATTCCTTTCATCTTTTGCAAGTCAATTATTTAACCGAGCCGACCACAACACCTTTTACAAAATATTTTTGTAAGAAGGGATATACTACAAGAATCGGTAGTGTTCCTATGACCATGGCCGCAGATTCTAAGGTTTTTGCAGGAGGGGGTGCCTCTCCCTGGAGTCCCGCCATCATCTCACCGCTCATGCTTCCGGTGTCTCCGCTTAATACAATTCTTCTAATAATGTTTTGTACCGGTAATAAATCTAAATCATTAATGTATATATTAGCTGTGAACCAATCGTTCCAATGTCCTACTGCATAAAACAACCCTATTGTCGCTATTGCCGGCATACTTAGAGGAAGAACAATAGATAACAGTATGCGGATTGGATTCGCACCGTCGATCAATGCCGCCTCTTCTAAGCTGTCCGGAATGCCATAGAAAAAATTTCTCATGATAAACATATTCCATGGGCTGATTAGCGATGGAATTATAAAAACCCAAATATTATCATATAATCCGAGTGCGTTATTTAGCAGAAATGAAGGAATTAACCCGCCACTAAAAAGCATGGTAAAAAAGATCATACCGGAAAAAAATTTTTTGCCGGGAAGCCCTTTCGTAGCTAGCCCATATGCAAGCGTTACGGTAAAAAACAAGTTTAAAAACGTTCCGATTATTGTTCTGAATATAGTCACACCGTATGCTCTGTATATCATGTTAGTATTTTCAAGCAACATGCTGTATCCAGTGAAATCAAACGTTTCGGGCCATAGAATAAATGCCCCTCTTCTTGCTGTTTCTGCCTCACTGACAAAGGAACTTACGGTAACAATCCAAAACGGGAAAATAAAGGCAACCGCTAATATTGCAAGTATCAAATATACAAATGCAGTGTATATAGGATTTGAATTTCTTAACATTGATCGTTTTATCATTATTACTCCTCCTTTTTACCACACGCCCTGATGCCCAAGTTTTTTTGCAATACTGTTCGTTGCAATAACCATGATTGCTCCCACAATAGACTTAAACAGCCCTACCGCAGTTGAATATGAGTAGTTCGCAAGCTCAATACCTTCTCGGTAAACATAGGTGTCGATAATATCGCCGACTTCATAAACTGCCGGTGAATATAACATATAAACCTGATCAAATCCGGCACTTAATATGGTTCCGACCCTAAGTATAAGCATTATAACTATTGTACCTGTAATTGATGGCAACGTTATATGGAGTGTCTGTCTGAATCTACTTGCACCGTCAATCTCAGCAGCTTCATACTGCTCCTGATCAATTCCCGTTATTGCCGCAAGATAGATTATTGAGCCCCACCCTATACTTTTCCATATATCTGACACAACAAGGATTGATCTAAAATATTTTGGATCTCCCAGAAAGTATATGGGTTCTCCTCCAAAAAGTTTTACAATTTCATTGATTGCACCACCATTTGTGGATAGCAAATCCTGAATTATTCCCGCAAAAATAACCATCGATATAAAGTGCGGTAGATATGAAATGGTTTGTATTGATTTCTTAAAATATTTATTTCTTATCTCATTAAACAGTAAGGCTAAGATAATCGGAGCCGGAAAACCCCATACTATTTTAAGTAGGCTGATAATAATTGTATTACCCAATATAGTGCCAAATAGAGCAGAGTTGAAAAAGCGTTCAAAATGCTTAAGCCCTACCCATTCGGAACTTATCATGCCGGCTATGCCATCAAACGGGGAAACATCTTTAAAGGCAATAAATATGCCCATCATGGGGATATATGCAAATACTATAAAGTATATCAAGCCCGGCAATAATAGGATATAGCTAAATCTATACTTTTTTATTTTTGCCAGCAATCCACTTTTTGTTTTCATCGTAACGACCATACCTTTCTATGGTTTTAATAAAGGGTTAAGGCAACCTTATCTTGCATGCCTTAACCCTATGCAATAAAGCATTATTTTAATCGGTTGTATTCTCTTGTGTAAACCTCGATATAGGTATCAACTCCGGCTCCATCCAACTGTGCAAGGAAATCATCCCACTCTGTTAAAGGGCGTGTGCCCGTAATAAATGCAACCAGTTCCTGTTCAATAATTGTGTTTATATCGGTCTGCATCGGAATTTCTTCTTCTAAAATAGCTGCCTCATATATAACACCAAATTCATCAGACTTTAATGCCCTGTCAAAGGCTAAGTTTTTGTTTCTTATGTACTCATAGTGAACTGCCTGCTCAAAATTTTGAGTGTTAAGTCTTTGTTCGATAGCCATTCCAAGAGGAATATAAGCAAGCTCACCCCTATATGCTATGTTATCAGGATCAACCATTTCATTAATTAATAGCTCTTCGTCAATCATCTGCCAATGCTCATCTTCAATACCGTCTTTTAATACAAGGAAGTTATAAGTATCTTCAAACGCCCAGTTTGCAAATTTCATTGCGGCTTCGGGATTTTCGCACATTGTTGTAATCATGTTAGCACCTCGACCGCTGTTTGCAACGGTTTCGCTCAGTGTACCGCTCGAACCTGTAATCTGTGCTATTTCATAAACTGCATCAGGATAGTTTTGCTGAAGTATCGGCTGGCTGAATGTCATGTTAGAATACCATGTTGCATTAATACCTACCTTGTTTGCCTTAATTAAATCGCGTACATCCGGCTGACCAAACGCCTCCCGGTGTATATATCCTTTGCTGTACCAGTCTGCCATAGCTTCGATAAATTCTTTGTAATCGTCGTTATAGACCATTGGTTTAAGCATGTTGTCCGAGGGGTCAAGCCAACGAGCGCCATATCCAACACCGGTAAATCCTGCTGAAAGTACATTGCTTAGGTTTGCTACGGTGTCTGTAAGTAACGGTATAGTCTGGCCATTTCCTGCAGGATCATTTTCGGCAAATGTTTGTAATACTTCTTCAAGTGACTCGAAATCTGTTGGCATTTCAAGGTTATACTCTGCCAGCCAGTCCTGTCTTATAAAAAGTGGGTAGGGAGTTGTCGGAGTGCTACGAGGTGTTCCCCAGATGTTTCCTTCGCTGTCCATCATCGCATTCCATGACTCCTCAGACCATGCGGCTTTAACGTCCTGCCCGAAATTTTCTATTAAATCGTTAAGTGGGATGATAATATTTTCGGAATAATAGCTTGCCCAGTCCCCGCCGAACATATCAATTTGCTCTCCGGATGCCAAAAGAGTGTTGAGTTTTTCTATCTCCGATCCTTGCGGTGCAATTATTACCTCAGGAAAAACACCGATTTCATCAGCAACATAGTTTTGTACCTTTGATAGCTCTTCCTCGGTGCTTGGCTGTTCAACCGCTTGACCTAATGCATATGTGTAAATAACTATATGCACCGGCTCATCTGTCGAGCTATCCGCCGCATCACCGGTTCCGGTATTTTCTGTGTTGTTTGAAGTTTGTCCTGTAGAATCTGTTTCGTCATTGTTTGCAGAACAACCCATAAGCAACGAAACAAGCATCATTGATGCAAGAAATAAAGAAATAACTTTTTTCATAATCGTCCTCCAAGTTAACTATATTAGTTGATTTTATATTTACAAAACAAAACTTTGCGCACAGCTCGTTTTATAAAACTCATCCTTTAGTTTCTAATGATTAACCACTACTCCTCACAACAAGCTTTGGTGCTACTATTTCAGATAGGTAGTTATCATTCTGATTTTCTGCCATCTTCATTAGTAATTTTACCGAGGATTTTCCAATATCATATACGGAAAAGTCAATTGATGTAAGAGGTGTGCTTACCGTTGTACAAAGAAAGGTGTTGTCACAGCTTATTATTTTAATGTCCTTGCCGACTTTTAGTCCTTTACTCTCAACACCACGATAAACCTCAATAGCGACTCGGTCATTGAAGGCAAAAATACCATCAATGTCATTATTTTTGGAAAAAAGTTGCTCAACAGAAAGTACATCCTTTTCAAACTCACTGCCGGTAACAATCAGGTTAAAATCAATATTATATTCCTGTAACGCAGTCAAATAACCTTGATAGCGATCAAAGGATGTTGCATACATCGGCAGTGATGCATATGCAATTTTTTTGCACCCTTGTTCAATTAACCTCTTAGTGGCAATATAGCCGGTCTGAAAAGAGTTGCAATAAATTCCCGAAATATACATACCGGGTATCGGACGATAACAAGGAACAAAAGGAATATTATGTTTTTTTAGCTCCAAAAAAATATTGGTGTCGTAAATCCCTACTATGGCCGGAACCATAATAATTCCGAATATTTTGTTTTGAATTAATCTTTTGATATACTCTTCCTGCTTAGATACAAGGTTGTCTGTATTGCAAACTATCACACCTAACCCACAGCTGTTTGCATAATCCTCAACTCCTCTTAACATAGCCGGATATATATCGCTTGTTATATTGCTTATCATTACAGCAATATTTTTTTGTATCCCATCAGATGATGGACTCTCTATATAATTCAAGTAGGAATCTTCGGACGGTGTGTGGTTTACAAAAGTTCCGCTTCCTTTTATCGTACGCAATAAACCCTTTTCAACTAAGTTCTCTACCGCCGCTTCAACTGTCACTCTTGAAACACCGTACTTTTTTGCGAGGTTATCTCTTGATGAAATCCTCGTCCCATCCGCCAAACCTAAAATCTCTTCTTCAAGAGACTTTGAAAGCTCGGCATATTTATATCCTTTTTCAAACATATTAATCCTTTATTTTTAGGTATGCGAAAATCTGTATTGTATTTGTACTATATTTTAAGACTATTCGAAATATATAATATGTATTCTTTAGCATTATTATAACAACATAAATACAGATTGTCAAGACTAATTTAATATTTTTATTAAATTTTACTTAAATTAGCAATATTAAAAATAATCTGTCTTGTAATTTGTATTGTTTTACTAAAATATATGTCTTATTATATAGTAGTTGAACTTAAAAACAATACATTTATTCATCACGTTTTTGCAGACTTATAATCATAAAGAAAACGAGCCACCTTTTTTCGGCCGCTCGTTTTCTTTTTTTCAGGCTTAATGCAACAGCCCAATAAGCATATATTTAATTTTGCTTAGTACAGCTCTGAAAGTTTTACAAGATGCTCGTACCTGTTCTTTGCAGTGTCTGCTGCCTTGT
>CAYJKY010000010.1:0-84320 GCA_964370825.1 uncultured Oscillospiraceae bacterium | reverse complement strand
GTTTTTGTGCAAGGCACAAAATGTCGAGAGTAATCGAGACAAGTAATATTTCAAATGTATATAATCTTCGATAGAAGATTATATACTATGGCGTCGAAAAATATATTGGAAAATAATGGAAAAATTTTACATTTACTATTGCATTAACTGGAAATATATGGTAATATACCATTAACAGCTCACAACATGTAGTATATGGGGTGGCTAATGATAGAAAATATTGTGGAGTAATGTAAAATGGAACAGAAAATCAGAATGCTAATGACTCAGACAGGGGCGGAGCAAAATTTATCCTGCACTAATCTACTTCAGCGTGAAGGGATTGATGTAACCATCTGCGAAAAGAATGGCAAGGTAGTTCTCGACAAGCTGTGCGAAAACAATTATGATGTTGCTGTAATCGATGCGTTTATGAGCGAGCTTGATGCGATTGCTGTAAAGCAAAAGTATGAGCGTAGGGGAGAGCGACCGATCGTATTTTATGTGACCGGAACATTCACAAACGAGGCTGCTGAGCGTGAGATAATGAATGCCGGATTTGCCTACTATTTTTTAAAACCTTACAGTCCTGAAATGCTTATAGAAAGAATAAAAAGTCCGGCAAGACAAAAAGCTCTCAGAATGATTGATGCGGTAGGTGCGGTAAACGATGAGCAGATGGTAACCGATATGTTACATCAGATAGGCGTTCCGGCACATATACGTGGCTATCAATTTCTCCGTGACGCAATACTTATGGTTACGGATGATCAAGAACTGATAGGATGTGTAACAAAGCAGCTGTATCCTGCTATCGGAAAAAAGAATAATACCACCTCCTCGAGGGTGGAGCGTGCAATACGTCATGCTATTGAAATCGCATGGGATAGGGGAGATGTAGAGCTTCTCAACAGCTATTTCGGATACACTATACATAATCTCAGGGGTAAGCCCACTAATTCAGAGTTTATCGCTATGCTTGCGGATAAGATGAGGTTGCATAAAAAGCATAATGTTGTGGCGGCAATATAATATTTGACAAATAAATTTTGTAGGTGTATAATTACAAGAAGGGCGCAATACCACAGACTGTGGGTCGGTGGTATTGCGAAATTCTGTATTGAGGATTTATGTTAATTTTTGAACCCTTGGATGCTGTCAAAGCGTCTAAGTTAAAACCTTATCTTGAACGAACACCTTACGGTGCATGTGAATACTCGGTGGCAACCCTATATATGTGGAATGAAAACCTGCAAAGCCGAGTTGCGTTTCATGATGAATGTGCATTCATGTCGGTAAAGCATGAGACCGGGTGTGAATTTCTATTGCCGGTAGGTGTGGACGCCGAGACCGGATTAAAAATTTTTAAGGAAAATTTTCCGGATTGTTCCGATTCAATTACCCTGATATGTATTCCGCAATCCGAGGTGGATGCGGTAAAAAAACTGTTTCCCGGTGCTGAACTCAATTTTCGTCGCAAGTGGAGCGATTATATCTATAATTCTTCCGACATTAAAGAACTTGCAGGAAGGAAATACGGTGGTCAACGTAACCATATAAACCGCTTTCTAAAGGAACATCCCGACCATGAACTTACGAGGATAGATGAGCAAAATCTACCGAGTGTTATAGAGTTTTTGCGCGATTTCACCATGAACGAAACAAGAAACAAGCCGGAATCATTTATGTCGGAGTATAGGGCGGCGCTACTGTTACTAAACGACTTCAAGCTGCTTGGGCTGTGCGGGTTAATGGTAACGGTTGAGGAAAAAATTGTATCCTTCGCAGTAGGAGAAGTTGTCGGTGATACCCTGTTTGTTCATGTTGAAAAAGCAGATTTAAGCTATCACGGAAGCTACCCATTTATTGTTCGAAGCTTTGCAAGGGAGTTTGCCGTTGAGGGTGTCGAATATATAAATCGCGAGGACGATTCCGATGACCCGGGGCTACGAACCTCAAAAATGTCCTACCATCCTGTTAAACTTATTGATAAATATTTTTGCACCGTTAAACTTTAATAATACGATTTATTGCGGCCCCGATACATTCGGAGGCCGTTTTGCATTGTTCTTTTGTGTTTTCGAAGGAAAAACTTATCCTCAGCGCAGAGTCTATCCTCTCGAGGGGTAGAGACATTGCGGATAGTGTTTTGCTTCGGTTTCCTTTGCTACATGAAGAGCCGGAAGAAACCATTACACCCATTTCATCCAAGGCGCGCTGAAGTACAGCACTTTTAGTTCCGACAAATGAGAGGTTAAGTATGTAGGGTGAGGCATCCGAAGGACTGTTGATTACATATTTTGCTTCACCGAGGCACTCCAAAAAAGCCTCCCTGAGATCTGAGGCATATTTATATCTGTCATCGACATTATAGGCAAGACTGTCGCACACCTCACCAAGTGCGGCTATGTATGCGATGTTTTCGGTTCCGGAGCGAATGCCGCCTTCCTGACCGCCGCCGATGGATGAAGGATGATAGTTGACCCCTTCCTTTAAATAGAGCGCTCCGACCCCTTTGGGAGCCCCGAGCTTGTGCCCCGACAAGGTGTAGGCATCGATGTTTCCAAGATTTGATTGAGGCAATTTTAACACACCCTGAATTCCGTCACAAAAAATGGCTGTGCGGCTGTTTTTTTTCTTTATTTCGTTGGTTAAAGGGGATATATCAAATATTGCACCGGTCTCGTTGTTGACCTGCATTGCAGCAACTATGGCTGTTTTATCGTCGATAGCATCTAATAAACTTTCGGGAGATATTTTTCCACAGGACGAGGGAGCAATTTTCCTAACTTCAAGATTGTATTGCAGAGAAAGGTAGTCGACATAACCGGCAACCGACGGGTGTTCGTATCCGGAGATAACGATGTTTTTCCCCCATCCTCTGCGTGGAAAAAAAAGACCGGATAGACCAATGTTGTTGGACTCGGTTCCCCCTGAGGTGAAAAACACCCTTGAAGGTTTTACCGACAAGGCTTTTGCAACCTTTCGCCTTGCATTTTCAACCACCTCCTCGCTTTTCATTCCCTCGAGATATACAGCTGCGGGGTTGGCAAAGTTTTTAGCAAGCACCCGACCGATAAGCTCAATAGTAGCGGAGGACACATGGGTTGTTGCGGCATTGTCAAGATATATCAAAGCGACTCCTTTTTTGTGATTACAGTTCAATATATAGTAATAAGTATAGCATATTAGAATGAATTGTGCTATACTAAAAAAAACAAAAATAACGGAGATATAGATGGAATATAGGGAATGGAAATTTGTGCTCTCTCAAAAAGATGCCGAAATTGCCGAGGGCATAGCACTTTTATATATCGGAGGAATTTATATCGAGGATTATTCCGATATTGAACAGCAGGTGCCGGTTATTGCACACTGTGATTTAATAGAGAAAGAACTACTCGAGCGTGACCGTACCGAGGTGATAATGCACTGTTACACACCGGCAGGCGAGGATGCTGCGGTGGAAAATGTTATACTTCACCTTGATGATATCGGAATTATTTATAAACTGATGATCGATACGGTAAAGGAGGAGGATTTTGCAAACAGTTGGCGTCAATATTATCACCCTCTTTTTATAGGTCCCTTTGCAGTAGTGCCGAGCTGGGAGGATATCGACACTGATAAAATTAAGATTATGCTTGACCCCGGAATGGCATTTGGACATGGCGGGCATGAGACCACATCCCTTTGTCTTGAGTTGCTGGCAGATATCGTACAAAAAGGGGACGCAGTACTTGATGTTGGATGTGGAAGCGGCATACTCGGCATAGCTGCGGCAAAGCTAGGAGCTAAAAAAATAGTTGCGGTTGACATAGACAGCGTTGCGGTGAGGGTTGCGGGTGAAAATGCGAAGCTTAACGGTGTATCGGATATAATGCAGATAAATTGCGGTAACCTTGCCGATACGGTTAAGGGCAGCTTTGAGGTCGTGTGCGCAAACATTGTCGCATCTGCAGTAATTGCACTTGCTCCGGGTGTTATTCCTTTGCTGTCTTCAACCGGGGTGTTTATTTCGAGCGGAATAATTGAGGAGCGAGCCGACGAAGTCGCCGCCGCCCTTACCGAACTGGGATTGAAGGTGAAGGATGTTCACCGCAAGAACGGTTGGGTAGCAATAACGGCACAAAAAACATAAAGTCAAATCACTTCGTATTTTGCATAAGGTCGGATTTGGTAAAATTTCGTTTAACAAGGTGGATGCTTGACAATAACGCAGGTAAACGGAATTTTAACAGCCGGACTATGGGTCTTGGAGAGATTTGACTATAAATATCACCCTCATTCGGTGGCCGTATAAGCCATACTATGAGGGTGATGTTAATTCTGATTGTTTTTTGTTGTCGGCATTAAAATGTTGATGGATGTTTTTTGCCACATTTTTATTTATACCCGCGGCTACAAGCTCGGCTTCGGTAGCGTTCTTTATTTTTGCGATGGTTTTGAAGCTTGAAAATAATTTTTTTTGCGTTGCGGGTCCTACCCCTTCAATACCTATTAAATTGCTTGCATAACTTTTGGTCTTTGCTCGTTTTCTTTCATAGGAGATGGCAAATCGATGCGTTTCATCCTGAATTTGAGTGATAAAGCTGAATAACTCCTTATGTGGAGATAATGCAATCTCGCCATTTTCGCAGATTAACCCTCTGGTGCGGTGCCTATTGTCCTTTACCATTCCGTAAAATGGCACAAATTCAAAATCAGTTCCGATAGACGCTTTTCTTGCTGAGGAAAGTTGCCCCAAGCCGCCATCCAAAAAAACAAGGTCCGGAAGTTTTGAAAACTCATCGTCTGTTTTACGATTGTAGTTGTCGATGCGCCTAGTGATAACCTCGTTTATTGAGGCGTAATCGTCCGTTCCGGAAACGGTTTTCATTGCAAAGCGACGGTATCCTACCTTGTGTGGCTTAGCATCTTCAAATACCACCATTCCGGCAACAGAGCTTCCCTCTCCCCAGTTACTAATGTCAAATGCCTCTATTCGTTGCGGAGGGGTGGGTAGTGACAGTAGCTTTGAAAGACTATCAAGCAATCTGTCAAGCCGTCCGGTCCTACCGGAGTCACGTGTTAATCGTTCGGAGGCATTCACACGCGCCATCTCCACCAATGATTTTAGGTCACCTTTTTGCGGTACGATGATATCTACATTTGTACCTTTAATCTCGGTTACGAGTTGCTTGATGAGATCCAGTCCCTCAAACTCCTCATCAATGATTATTCTTTTGGGAATGGGCAGTTCACCGCCATAGTACTGTAGTAAAAATTCTTCGCGAAGAATGGTAGGATCAGGGTCTTCAAACACAAACTCTTTTTTGTCGTAAAGTCTACCACCTCTAAATCTTAATACGGCGACTGCGGCACGTCCTAAATAAAAAACCGCCGATATTACGTCCTGCTCAACAGTTCCGGAAAGGGTGACACGTTGCCCCTTGTTCATTCGACGTATGGCATCAATCTGGTTGCGAATTTCAGCAGCGGACTCGAACCGTAACGCCTCCGCTTCCTCCTGCATTCTGCTCTCCAATATGGTGAGCAGCTCCTTTTGCCCTTTGGTAATTAGGGTGGTAGCGCCGTCAACGAGCTTAAGATATTCGTCTCTTTTAATTCGGCCAGAGCAAAGCCCAATACATCTTCCGATATGATGGTTCAGGCAGGGGCGTGTTTTCCCGAAATCCCTCGGGAAAACACGACTGCATATCGGAAGCTTAAATGCGGTATTTGCTGTGTCGGCCATCTCTCTTACCGCAAAGGAGCTGGTAAAAGGACCGATGTACCTTGCGGTATCCTGCTCTTTTTGAAGTACTGCTTGTATGCGAGGATACTGCTCGTGGGTAATTTTGATATAGCTATAGCCCTTGTCGTCCTTTAAAAGAATATTATACTTCGGTCGATGTAACTTTATCTGGCTACACTCTAATACTAAAGCTTCAAACTCGCTTGCGGTGACGATGGTGTCAAAATCTTCAACCACGGTCACCATCTTTTGCACCTTTAAAGATTGCGCTCCTTCACGGAAATACTGCATGACTCTTTTTTGCAGCTGTTTAGCTTTTCCTACATAAATAACACGCCCACTCTTACCCTTCATGATATACACACCGGGTAAAAGTGGGAGAGATTTTGCCTTATTAAGCAGCTCTGCTTTTGTCACAAGCTATGGTGATGTAATTCTAATCCGAAAAACCGGAGTTAACCAATTTTATCAGCCCATCAACAGCCTCAACCTCGTCCTGGCCGTCTGCGATAACTCTAATGGTTGTACCACCGACAATCCCGAGAGACAGAACACCGAGCAAACTTTTTGCGTTGACCCTACGCTCTTCCTTCTCTACCCAGATAGAGGACTTGTACTCGTTAGCTTTTTGAATAAAGAAAGTTGCCGGACGAGCGTGTAAGCCTACCTGATTTTCTACAGTTACTTCTTTGATAATCATATTATACTCCAGTTAATAGCCACATATAAATAATACCTAAAAATACAAAAAATGTCAAGATGAAAATTGAAATATCAGTATTTTGAGTACTAATTGGCAGTTATGCGAGGTTATCTTCGACATATTTAACAACATCACCTACGGTTTTAAAGTTTTCGGCGGCATCATCGGATATCTCTACTGCAAATTCATCCTCAATACTCATAACAATGTCAACAACATCCAACGAGTCGGCATCAAAATCATCCACTAAGCTAGAATCGTTTGTGATTTTATTAACATCAATGTCAAGTTCTTCGCTGATAATATCTCTAATCTTCTCGAAAACCATACTCCCTCCTCATGTTTTTATGAACTTAAAAATATTTTACTCTGTATCCAATTTATAATGGTTTTTTACTAATTTGTCAAGCGTTTTTAAAAAAAATTTACCAATGTTTAAAATTTTGTGCAGAATGACGTTTTTTAGTCGGTGTCAAAGTGATAAATTGACTGTGCAACATTATAATATTATAAAAAAAGGGTTTTAATTGCCGATTATATATGATATAATAAATTGTTAAAATAATATATGTACAGAGGTTCTTTTTTTATGACAGTTTTTGATGGGATTTTTCAAGGTATTATTCAGGGATTGACGGAATTTTTACCAGTGTCCAGCAGTGGACATCTTGCATTATACCAGTACTTCAGCGGTAATAGCGGTGAGGGGGCACTGTCCTTCTCTCTACTATTGCACCTCGGTACCCTGCTTGCAGTTGTTATCGTTTTTAGGGAGGACATTATTTCCCTAATTAAGGAGTTGTTTTTGTCGATAAAGGATATCTTTACGGGCAAGTTCACGATTAAGAACGCCTCACCTGAACGAAGATTGTTGCTACTACTTATAGTTGCGACACTTCCGCTGTTTTTGGTTGTTCCTTTCATGAGCTACATAGAAAGTCTGGCCGAGGATAGCAGTATCCTGATAGAGGGTATATGCTTTTTAATTACAGCAAGTCTTCTGTTCTTTGCATCAAAATCCGGTTCCGGACAGACCGATTCCTCCAAAGCAACCTTTAAGAGCGCTGCGTTTGTCGGTCTTGCACAAATTTTGGCGCTGCTTCCCGGAGTATCACGCAGCGGTTCTACCATGTCTGCCGGTCTTTTAAGAGGATATAAGAAAAGTTACGCTGTTAAATTTTCGTTTTTGATGGGAATACCTGCAATATTGGGCGGTGCTACACTCGATGCAATCGATATGATTGGCGGTGATGTACCTTTTGATACTTTACCGGCAGTTGTAGGTTTCGTCACTGCCTTAGTGGTTGGCATTGCGAGTATAAAGCTTTTGCAATATCTTTTAATGAGCGACCGACTTGTAATATTTGCCTACTACACACTTGGGCTTGGTGTAGTGGTAACCGGCTATAGTGTTTGGTCACTGGTCTCGCAGCTCATATAACAACAAATTTAGAAATTTCGCGAATGAAAGGAACATTGCGTAATAATGGCACCTAAAAGAAGAACAGGAACATCATCAAAAACAAAACCCTCAGCAAAACCGGATCGCATTAACCCGATTTTATTGAGTATAATTCTTTTTGGTACAGGCATACTGGTGCTGGTGCTTTGCTTTGTAGATGGCTCATCTCTCTGGAACGGACTTAAAGATTTTTACTTTATGATAATGGGGTTTGGCGGGTACCTTGTGGGGATACTGATTATCTATCTTGCCGTGCTTGCCGGAATGGAACAACCGTTGGTTGGAAAGACCGTTATATCTGCCATTGTGGTCGTGATAACATCCTCGGTGTTTTTTGTGTTTTCCGATACCGATGTAGCCGACGTGGAGTTAATTGACTCGTTAGAGTTAATGATAAAGCTTGGCGTGGATGGTGAAGGCGGCGGATTGATCGTATCACTTTTGGGGTTGCCACTTGTCGCATTGCTTGGTCGCCCGGTAGCAAATATAATACTTGTGTTGCTATCGCTGATATTTGTGATGTTGTTGACCGGAATAACCCCTTACGACATCTATGTGTTTACCAGGAGATCAATAAGATTTTTTGCCGCAAGCTTTACCAAACCGAACAGAACTACTCCTGAAACTCCGAAAAAGCCTATAACCGTAAAATCAAGAGAGGTGAAACAACGTAAGCAGGAAATTAATCTGGATCTGCCGCTGGGCAATGATGTTATAGAGGAATCGGGTGACGCAACCCCACCTTTTGTTCCTGATCCCGCCGTTGTCGAGACCGGTCTTATAAGGATATCCTCAAACCTTGCACAGGAGGAAGCACAACAGCCCACTACACCTATCGAGGTTATACCCTCCGAGCCCGAGAAGGTAGAGGAGGAGAAAGCCTTTAAAAAGTCCACCGAGTATATTTTAAACAGCACTAAAATGCCTGAGGAGGAACCTGACGAGGCATCTATGCCGATAGAAATGTTAATAGAAAAGGCTGTGACGAGGCGCATAGAAGAGCCGGAAGCACAGGAAGAACTGCTGGATTTACAGGAACCTACCCTTGTGGGTTATGAACTTCCCTCACCTGAAATGTTCGAGCCGCAAAAAAGTGTTTCCGAGGAAGGTGTTCAGTTTGAGATGCGAACAACTGCCGATCTGCTCGTAAACACCCTTAAAAGTTTTGGTGTCGAAACGAAAATGATGGACATCAGTCGAGGCCCCACCCTTACAAGGTACGAATTACAGCCGCTTGCAGGTGTAAAGATAAGCAAAATTACCGCACTTGCCGATGACCTTGCACTCAACTTAGCTACGGCAGGTGTGCGAATAGAGGCACCTATCCCGAATAAGGCGGCGGTGGGAATAGAGGTTCCCAATAAAACTGTTGTTCCGGTAGGAATAAGGAGTATACTTGAAAGCAGGGAATTTACATCACCCGACTCACCGCTTACCATTGCACTCGGAAAAGACATTGCAGGACAGGTGCAGGTTGCCGATCTCACCAAGATGCCTCATCTACTTATAGCAGGTTCTACCGGTAGCGGTAAATCGGTGTGTATTAACAGCTGTATAATAAGCTTCCTTTGTAAAGCCTCGCCCGACCGTATAAGGCTTATTCTTATTGACCCTAAGGTGGTGGAACTTGCCGACTATAACGGAATACCACACCTGTTAATGCCGGTGGTTACCGAACCTCGAAAGGCGGCGGGTGCACTCGGGGCGGCGGTTGCCGAGATGGAACGCCGTTATCGAGCATTTGCCGAGAACAATGTTCGTGATATCCGTAGCTATAATCAGCTTGCCGGAACAAATCCTGAGCTTGAAAATATGCCCTATATTGCAATTATTATTGATGAGCTTGCCGACCTTATGATGGTGTCGGGCAAGGAGGTTGAGGATTACATTTGTAGAATAGCACAAAAGGCAAGAGCTGCCGGAATGCACCTCATAGTAGCGACTCAGCGTCCATCGGTGGATGTTATAACCGGTCTTATAAAGGCGAACATCCCCTCCAGAATTGCATTTGCGGTATCCAGCCAGGTTGACAGCCGAACAATATTGGACGGTGCAGGTGCAGAAAAGTTGCTTGGAAGCGGTGATATGCTATACATGCCGGTGGGTGCCGGTAAACCGATTCGAATTCAGGGTAACTATGTGAACGACGGAGAAATACGCAAGGTTCTCAGCTTCGTCAAAAAGCAAAAGAGTGCGGAATATGACGAAGTGCTGATTGAAAGTGCAGAAAAAATTGCGGCGGCAGAGCCTGCCAAGGGTGGAAAAAACTCGGGCGGAGGCGGAGAAGCCGGCGGCGCAGATGTGGATGCTATGTTCTGGGATGCTGCCGAGGCGGTAGCAGATGCGGGAATGGCATCAACCTCTCTATTGCAACGTAGACTGAAACTCGGCTATGCTCGTGCGGCAAGGATTATCGACGAGCTGGAAGCCGCAGGACTAATCGGTCCCTATGAAGGCTCGAAACCGAGAACCGTTCTTGTCAGCAGACAGCAGATAGCAGAAAGAAAGATTTCAACCTAATGGAAAAGTTTTTACCGATAAGTTTTGAGGATTTACAGGCAGATGGGAAACATTATGCCGACTTTGTTTTGGTAACCGGAGATGCCTATGTGGATCACCCGAGCTTTGGGGCGGCAATAATCGGCCGACTGCTACAGCAACAAGGATTTACAGTTGCCGTTCTTGCACAGCCGAGCTTTAAAAACGAGGAAGATTTTAAAAGGTTCAGACGCCCTCGCCATGCCTTTCTTGTTACCGGCGGTAATATTGATAGTATGGTTAACCACTATACTGCGGCAAAGAAAAGGCGCGGAAACGATCTGTACTCTCCAGGTGCCAAGGCAGGGTTAAGACCCGACAGGGCGGTGTGCGTTTACTCGAAACTTGCAAAAAAAGCATATCCTGATGTACCGGTTATTATCGGGGGGATAGAGGCGAGTTTGCGACGCTTTGCCCACTATGACTACTGGTCGGACAAGGTTATACCCTCAATATTAGAGGACTCCGGTGCTGACTTATTGGTATACGGTATGGGTGAGCGTGCGATTATCGAAATCGGGAAAAAATTTGCCGAAAGAAAAAGCATAGAACAGATGACCGATATACCCGGTAGCTGTTATATGATAGCTAACGGGGGGCAGATGCCGGACGGTGCAAGGCAGATGGCATCCTTTGATAAGGTCAAATCAGACCCTATTGCATATATGAAGGCTACGGTGCTACAGCAACAAAATAACGACAGCCTTAATGCGGTGATGCTATCACAGCGGCAAAAAAACGGCCTATTAATACAAAACAAGCCGGCAGATGTGTTGGATACCGATGAACTTGATAAGGTATACAATCTCCCGTTTACCAGAAAGGTGCACCCGATATATGACGGTATGGGAGGTGTCAAGGCTATAGAGGAGGTGCAGTTTTCCATTATTCACAATCGTGGGTGCTTTGGAGGGTGTAACTTTTGTGCTCTTACCATGCATCAGGGCAGACGGGTATCCTCACGCAGTCATGAATCGGTGCTTAGCGAGGCAAAACTCATAACCGACATGCCGAACTTTAAGGGGTATATACACGATGTTGGCGGTCCTACTGCAAATTTCAGGCATGCCGCCTGCAAAAAACAGCTGAAACACGGTGTTTGTAAGGATAAGCAATGTTTGTTTCCGCGCCCCTGTCCACAGCTCATTTCCGATCATAGCGACTACGCAGGTCTGTTGACCGAGATAGAGTCTCTGCCGGGTGTGAAAAAAGTTTTTATCAGAAGTGGAATTAGATACGACTATCTTATGGAAGATAAAAATTCCGGATTCATGAAACAGCTTATAACCCGTCATGTGAGTGGTCAACTCAAGGTTGCTCCGGAACACACCGAATATGCAACACTCTCCTTTATGGGTAAGCCGGATGTCACGGTGTTTGATGCCTTTAGAAAAAAATATGCAGCAATATCGAAAAAGGCGGGCAAGGAGCAGTATCTTGTACCATATTTAATGAGTAGCCACCCCGGCTGCACACTCAAGGATGCGAGGGCAATGGCTGGGTATCTTACAAGAAACCGAATGCACCCGGAGCAGGTGCAGGATTTTTATCCTACCCCGGGTACAATATCTACGGCAATGTTTTACACAGGGCTCGATTATAGGACACTTAAACCTATTTACGTTGCGAAAAAACCTACCGAAAAAGCCGCACAACGAACCTTGCTGAAACCTTTTTACAAAAACAGAAAATAATAGTACAAATAGCTTGACATTATGTACAATATTGATATAATAATGTTAAACATAAATGGGGGTATAAAGTTGATTAGAAACTACATGGAACATCTTGTAAACTTTTATTTTGTAGACGTTCTCGAAAGCTCGGAAAAATTTGATGATGTTTGTCGCTGTGAAAAATGTGCCGACGACATTCGCGCAAGGGCTTTGAATGAGCTTCGTCCTTACTACGTAACAAGTAAACGAGGCGAAATATTTGCCGAGTATGCCAACCTGCAATCCCAGTATAAGGCGGATGTTTTTGGCGCGCTTGCAAGGGCTATAACCTTTGTGGATTCACACCGCAACTGCGGCGGAGATGGCTACAGGTAAAATTCGGCCTTCACCTTTTCGTATAGTTTATTTACTCCGCTAAAGTCCATGGCTTCTATATAATATTTTTCGAGTAGGTCATGTTCCGCCTTAGCTTTTTTTAACATAATCACTGCCTGCGATAGCAGGTCTGCGGTTATTGTGCGATTAAATTTTAGCCGTCTTTTCCTTTCCTTTACACGCTCGGGAAGGATAAAGCGGCTATGTTTTATTATCTCCGCTTCACCATAGTCAAAATCAAGGTACCGATTAGCAGTCACAAATGCAAGTGACAGTGAAGGTATTATTATGTGGTCAATTTTCTCATGCGGAAACATAGGGCAGTAGCAGCTGAAAATTTCATACCCTTTTGAAAGCGCATCGTTTTTAATGTGAGCCATAATATGTTTTGAAATCAACCCTATTTCGTCCTCCACGACAACAATGTTTTTTGCCATCTGTTTTATGGTTTCACCGTAAAAAATGACCCCGTTTGGTGTGACTGCCGACAACAAACGTTTATGTTCTATTCCGGACGTGTCATGGTTTTGTTTCAATTTTTTTGCGCATAACCTTTTACAAAATGCTTCCAGCTTTGACATGTTGGTACAAAATCCGAAAACCCTCATGCTGTCCTGAAGTAGTGAACCTGCCGAGGTTATGTATCTCGATGCACGCTCATGGTAACATCTGTTCTTATCAAAATGTTCGATTATCGCTGCTCTGTTATCACTTAGGTGTTTATCATTTAGCAGATGAAAGAGAGAAAGTATCTTTTCCACAGCAATTGGGTAGTTGGGTTCTACAACATGTGGTGCGGTAGCATCTATGATGGCAAACTGCATGTCGTGACAGATAACACCGTCCAGCGAATTTGGGTCAGAACTGCAATGAATTCTCTCAACCAGGCTTTTATCACCAAGATGGTCGGAGAGCTTTTTCATTAAGCTTGATTTACCGCATCCAGGACCCGCCTTGATAAGGGTGGTCGTAAATTTTGAGTTGACATCACATAATCTTGAAAAATAACCGACAAAACCTCCGGGTGATCCTGCACCGAGATAAAAATCTGCTGTTGACATAGCAACCTCCCATTTCTTTTCTGTGCCATACTATGATTCACGATCTATTTTTGTGATTAATCTCAATGTTTTGTGTTAATTAATTTGTGAAAATGGCTGAATAAAGGCTCTTATTTAGGATTTATTTGTAAAACACTTGCACCTTAGATGTTAATATGGTATCCTATTACTAATTATAAATTAAAGGTGGAGGTTGAAGCAATGGCAAAACTAACCGGTGCACAGATAGTATGCGAGTGCCTTCTGGAGAATTCGGTTGATACCGTATTCGGATATCCGGGGGGAAACGTTATTACCTTATATGATGCACTTTACGGATACAGCGATAAAATTACCCATGTACTTACTGCTCACGAGCAGGGTGCAGCACATGCTGCAGACGGATATTCTCGCTCAGGAGGAAAAATTGGCGTATGCATAGCTACGTCCGGACCAGGTGCAACTAACCTTGTTACAGGAATAGCCACGGCATTTATGGATTCTATTCCGATGGTTGCGATAACAGGAAACGTTACTCGACAACAACTTGGTAAGGATACCTTTCAGGAAATTGACATTTTTGGCGTAACTATGCCGATAACAAAACATAACTTTGTTGTTAAGGACATTAAAGATCTTGCCGATGTCGTGAGAAAAGCCTTTAAAATTGCCGGTAGCGGGCGTAAAGGTCCGGTGTTAATCGACGTTTTAAAGGATGTGTTTGCCGCAACCGCAGAATTTACTCCGCAAACCCCTCAAACTTCACCTACATTTGTCGGTGATGATTTTGAAAATCAGATAGAAAAAGCTACCGAGATGATAAAAAAATCCGAGCGTCCGGTTATCTTTGCAGGAGGTGGCGTTATCTCGGCGGAGGCATCTGCTGAACTATATGACTTTGCTAAAAGAATTTCGGCACCGGTCTCGCTTTCACTTATGGGGATAGGAGCCTATTCTGCCGATGAGCCGGAGTTCACCGGAATGCTTGGAATGCACGGAAGCAAAACCTCATCACAAGCTGTTCTTGCCTGTGATTTGTTGATAGCAATAGGTGCGAGGTTTTCCGACCGAGTAATCTGCAATTCTAAAACATTTGCAAAGAATGCAAAGGTCATACATATCGACCTTGACCGAAGTGAGATAAATAAAAACATAGCAACATCTGCATCTATAGAAGCGGATGTTAAGGTTGCGCTCAAAAAGCTATGTGAAACTGTGCCGTATCACTCACGTGAGGGATGGCTCGAGCAGGTAGCGATGTGGAAGAAAAAGAACGGCAAGGAGGAGTATGAGAATGTTCTATGTTCTCCGCAGTATATTATTGACTGCGTAAGCCGTCTTGTTAATGATGATGATATTGTTGTTACCGATGTAGGTCAGCACCAGATATGGGCTGCACAGAAGTACCCGATAAAGAAACCGAGAACATTTATTTCCAGCGGAGGACTCGGAACAATGGGCTTCGGACTCGGTGCAGCAATCGGATGTAGCTTTGCTAAACCGGACAAGCAGGTTGTTCTATTTACCGGTGACGGAAGTTTTGGAATGAATTTAAACGAGCTTGCAACGGCAGTAAAGCAGAATTGTAACATCGTGATAATCCTTATGAATAACGGAGTACTCGGAATGGTGCGTCAGTGGCAGAAGGCGATGTTTAACAAGCGTTATAGCGCAACAACATTGGAGCGTCAGACGGATTTTGTGAAACTTGCCGAGGCATTTGGTGCAAAAGGATATAAAGTTGACTCACACGACGAGGTTATGCCGACACTATGCAGTGCATTTAAGGATGGCGGAACTGTCGTTGTAGATATTACAATCAGCATGGACGTTAACGTTCTGCCCATGGTTACACCGGGTAAAAGCTTTGAAGAACAGCTGTATAGTATTGATAATTAATTGGGGGGAACATGGAAAAGAGTTATGTATTATCGGCACTGGTGGATAACCATCCCGGCGTGCTGTCCAGAATTTCAGGCTTGTTTACAAGGCGAGACTACAATATTGATAGCCTTACCGTGGCCGCCACCGAGCATACCGACGTCTCCCGTATGACTATTTCGGTTACCGGTGAGCCTGCTGTGGTAGAGCAGATAGAAAAACAGCTTGCAAAGCAGGAGGATGTTCGTGGTGTAGTCTTTTTGAGCAGCGCCAACGCCGTAATAAGAGAGTATGTTTTGGTGAAAATCAGCTGTGATATTCGCAGACGTCACGAGGTTATTTCCACAGGTTCTATCTTTAGGGCTAAGGTTATCGATGTTTCGGAGCATACCCTGATGTTTGAGTTAACCGGTGATAGCGGCAAGGTAGATGCTTTTATCGAATTGATGAAGCCCTTTGAGATTTTACAGGTTGTACGAAGCGGAGTGTCTGCACTTCCCAGAGGCGAGTAAACCCTCTGTTTTTCAGTTTGATTTAATTACAGGAGAGGATAATTTTTAATGAGAAGCGATTCCGTCAAGTCGGGTGAGGAGCGTGCACCCCATCGTAGCCTTTTTAAGGCACTTGGTCTAAACAAAAAAGATCTTGAAAGACCGATAATTGGCATTGTTAATTCACAGAGCGAGGTGGTGCCGGGGCACCTACACCTTGACAGTATAGCAAAGGCAGCAAGAGAAGGCGTATTGGAGGCAGGCGGTTTGCCGATAGAGGTGCCTGCTATAGCCGTATGTGACGGCATTGCCATGGGCCACAAGGGAATGCATTACTCACTTGTTTCAAGAGAGCTTATCGCCGACAGCATTGAGGCACTTGCCGAGGCTCACCGATTTGATGGGCTTGTACTTATCCCAAACTGTGACAAGGTTGTTCCGGGAATGATGATGGCGGCCGCAAGGCTGAATATTCCGGCTATTGTAATATCCGGAGGCGCTATGCTTTCCGGAAAAACCGGAAAACAAAGGCTATCCTTAACCGATGTTTTTGAGACGGTCGGCAAGGAGGTTGCCGGAAAAGCGACAAAGGAGCAACTTTACGAAATAGAGTGTACAGCATGTCCGAGTGTAGGTTCATGTAGTGGAATGTTTACCGCAAATTCTATGAACTGCCTTTCTGAGGTGCTCGGTCTTGCACTTCCGTTTAACGGAACTATTCCCGCAGTTTATTCCGATCGACTTATTTTGGCCCGAGAGACGGGTCGTCGTGCCGTTGCTCTCGTGGCCGAAAATGTATGCCCTCGCGATATCCTGACCGAAAATGCATTTAGAAATGCACTGACCATGGATATGGCACTGGGCTGTTCCACCAACTCCATGCTACATCTTCCTGCTATAGCACATGAGGCAGGATATAAGCTTGACCTATCTCTTGCAAATGAGATTAGCGACAAAACGCCGAATCTTTGCCGATTATCACCGGCTGGTTATCACTTTATTGAGGATCTTCATGCGGCGGGAGGAATTCCGGCGGTGATGTATCGTCTTCTCAAGGCAGGACTGATTAATGGTGACTGCTTAACAGTTAGTGGACGCACCGTAAAGGAGCAGGTTTTTGACGATATTGAGGATGCTGAGATTATTCGTCCGGTAGAAAACCCTTACAGTAAAACCGGCGGAATAGCTGTTCTTAAGGGAAATCTTGCACCAGATGGCTGTGTGGTTAAACGCAGTGCGGTTGCCGATAATATGATGGTAACCGAAGGCAATGCAAGGGTTTTTAACAGCGAAGAGGATGCCATAGCAGAGATTAAATCCGGAGGCATTAAGCCGGGAGACTGTGTGGTAATTCGTTACGAAGGTCCTAAGGGAGGCCCGGGAATGAGAGAGATGCTCTCGCCAACAGCAACACTTGCAGGAATGGGACTTGACAGTTCTGTAACCCTTATCACCGACGGAAGATTTTCCGGCGCTACAAGGGGTGCGGCTCTCGGCCATATATCGCCAGAGGCGGCGGCAGGAGGTCCGATAGCCTATGTAAAGGATGCAGACAGGATAAGGATTGATATTCCTGCCGGTGTTATTACGCTTATGGTTTCTGATGAGGAGTTAACGGCACGACAGAAGGTAACCGAGTTGTTACCGCCGAAGATTAAAACAGGGGTGCTTTCCCGTTATGCAAAGCTTGTAAGCAGTGCGGCATCGGGAGCGGTACTGGAATAGTATTTGAAAGGAAATCTCATTAACATGATTAACAATATTAAATTCTTTGACACTACCTTGCGTGATGGCGAACAATCTCCGGGCTGTTCCATGAACTTGCCGGAAAAAATAGAGATGGCAAGACAGCTGGAACGTTTAAAGGTGGATGTTATCGAGGCAGGTTTTGCAATATCATCTCCCGGCGACTTTGAGTCGGTTCGTGCCGTTGCCGATGTTATTAAATCAGCAAAGGTTGCAAGCCTTTCTCGTGCCGTGGAAGGCGATATACGCCGCTCTGCTGAAGCATTAAAGGGTGCGGCATATCCGGTAATTCATACATTTATAGCAACCAGTGACATACATCTTGAACATAAATTGAGGATGAGCAAAAACAAGGTGCTGGACACCATCGACGAAATGGTTGCACTTGCAAAAAGTCTCTGTGCCGAGGTTGAGTTTTCTGCCGAGGATGCATCTCGAAGCGATGTTGAGTTTTTGTGTGAGGCATTAAGCCATGCAATAGCCGCAGGTGCAACGGTGTTAAATATCCCTGATACGGTCGGTTACTCTACTCCGAGTGAGATGTATCAGCTTATAAAGGCTATTAAAGAGCGTGTAAGGGGTGTGGATAACGTCACCATCTCTACACATTGTCATAACGACCTGGGACTTGGAGTTGCAAATTCACTTGCCGCTATCGAGGCAGGTGCCACACAGGTTGAGTGTACAATAAACGGAATAGGCGAGCGTGCCGGTAATGCAGCACTCGAAGAGATTGCAATGGCACTCGCTACAAGGCAGGGTCACTACAATGCTTCAATAAATCTTGATACAACCCAAATTTACCGTACCAGTCGGTTACTCTCGCACATTATAGGTGTTAATGTAGTTCCGAACAAGGCGATTGTCGGAGCAAATGCGTTTGCACATGAGGCTGGAATACATCAACATGGTGTGCTTGCAAACCGTGAAACATATGAAATTATGACGCCCGAAAGCGTCGGATATTCCTCTAACAAGATGGTGCTTGGTAAGCACTCCGGCCGACATGCCTTCTGTGATAGGTTAAATCAGTTAGGATTTTCTCTCACCAAGGAGGAGCAGGACGAGGCATTTGGGAAATTTAAACTGCTTTGTGACCGTAAAAAGACCATTACCGACCGTGACCTCGAGGCTATTGTGGACAATCATCAGGAAAAAGAGGTTCACGAGCTGTCTCTCGATAGCTTTGTCGTAAATGCCGGAACGCATATTGATGCAACCGCAACGATAAAGTTGAAAAATTCAAAGGGTGAAGTCACCACCAAAACAGCCCTCGGAAGCGGGCAGATAGAGGCATCCTATAATGCGATAAACATGATAGTGGACATCGAGCCTACGCTTGAGGAGTACCATATCAATGCAGTATCCGAGGGTGAGGATGCACAGGGTGAGGTTGCCATTAAACTTTCTCATAACTCCAGGATATTTAACGGTCGTGGTATTTCTACCGATGTTGTTGAGGCAAGTATTCTCGCATACGTCAACGGAATAAATAAAATCATGGAAAATAAGGGATAGAATAAAGGAGCGTTACTTCATATGGCAAAAAAGATAGAGTTGTTTGATTCCACCCTACGTGACGGAGCACAGGGTGAGGGTGTGTCCTTTACCGTAGACGACAAATTAAAGATTGTGGAGCTGCTTGACGACCTTGGTTTTGAATACATCGAGGCGGGAAATCCCGGCTCAAACCCCAAGGACTTGAATTTTTTTGAGAAGGTATCTAAGCTAAATCTTAAAAAATCAAAGATAGTTGCCTTTGGATCTACCCGTCGTCGCAATATAAGTGTTGATGAGGACGACAATGTAAAATCCCTTCTAAAGGCTAACACCGAGGCGGTTGCGATTTTCGGAAAAAGTTCGATTTTACATGTTACCAAGGTGATTAACGCCACGCCGCAGGAAAATCTTGAAATGATAACCGATACGGTAAGGTTTTTTACCGAAAAGAAAAAAACGGTAATTTATGATGCCGAACATTTTTATGACGGTTACAAGGAGTCAGACGAATATGCAATGTCCACCCTCAAAGCGGCGGTGGACGGAGGTGCGGTAACTCTTGCACTCTGTGATACAAACGGAGGTTGTTTGCCGAGCGAGATAGACGAAATTACCTCAAGGGTCGTAAAGACATTTCCGGATGTGCAGGTGGGAATACACTGTCATAACGACAGTGGGCTTGCGGTTGCAAACTCAATATCAGCGGTTGAAGCAGGTGCACGGCAGGTGCAGGGAACTTTCTTAGGGATAGGTGAGAGAACGGGAAATGCAAATCTTTCCACCATAATACCGGTTTTACAGCTTAAGGCAGGATATAAATGTATTTCCGATGCGAGCTTAGAAAAACTCACCGTCACGGCAGAGCAGATGGCATCAATCACAAATCTAAATCTGAGCAGCAACTCGCCGTTTGTCGGCAGTTCGGCGTTTGCACACAAGGGTGGTATGCACATTGATGGTATCGGAAAGCTTACAAAAAGCTTTGAACATATAGAGCCGGAACTGGTAGGTAATCGTCGAAGATTGCTTATTAGCGAGGTAGCAGGTCGTAAGGCTGTGCTCGCACAGATTGATAAATTCCACCCCGGACTCGATAAGGAGAGCGATATAGCCAAAAACATACTTGCAAAGCTTAAGGAACAGGAGCATCAAGGTTACCAATACGAGGCGGCACCGGCAAGCTTTGAACTTATGGTACGCTCGGTTATAGGTGACTACAAACCGTTTTTTGATGTTGAATACTTTAAGGTTCAGGGTGAGAGACTTTCACCCGACCGAGAAAGATATAACCCGAGCACTGCGGTTGTGAAAATTGTAGCAAAAAAGAAAAGTCATATAAATGCCGGTGAGGGCGACGGACCGGTTGACGCACTTAATATTGCACTTCGCTCGGCATTAGAGCCGGTTTACCCGCAGCTTAAAAAGGTTGTGCTGATAGACTACAAGGTTAGGGTTATCGAGGGAAGTAAAGGTACCGGAAGCAAGGTAAGGGTGTTTATCAACAGCTCTGACGGCAATACCGAATGGACAACAGTTGCGGTATCCTCTGATATTATCAATGCCAGCTTTAACGCTCTGGTGGAGAGTTTTAACTATTTACTACTTATGGAGAAGGAGTAAAGTTTCAAAACTAATTTTTATATTTCAACTTTCGCCATCAAGGGGCGAAACCGAAAAAGACATTGAGAAAGGAATGGTCATAAAAATGGGAATGACAATGACACAAAAAATTCTTGCCGCACACTGTGGCAAGGAGAGCGTATCGGCAGGAGAACTTATCAAGGCTAACCTTGATCTGGTACTCGGTAACGATATCACATCGCCTGTTGCGATAAATGAATTTAATAAGGCAGGGCTTAACAAGGTTTTTGATAAGGAGAAAATCTGCCTCGTGATGGATCATTTCACGCCGAATAAGGACATAAAAGCGGCAGAGCAGTGTAAGCAATGTCGTGATTTTGCAAAAAAATACGAGATAACCAATTTCTACGATACCGGTGAGGTAGGTGTAGAACATGCTCTTCTCCCGGAAAAGGGACTGGTAATTCCGGGTGATGCCGTCATCGGAGCAGACAGCCATACCTGTACCTATGGTGCACTCGGTGCATTTTCTACAGGTGTAGGCTCTACCGACATGGCTGCCGGAATGTATGAGGGGATGGCATGGTTTAAGGTTCCGTCGGCAATTAAATTTGAGCTTGTGGGCAAGCCTTCAAAATGGGTTGGCGGTAAGGATGTTATTCTACACATAATCGGACTTATCGGCGTGGATGGCGCACTTTATAAATCTATGGAGTTCTGTGGTGAGGGCGTTTCCAATCTCTCCATAGACGACCGCCTATGTATAACCAATATGGCTATCGAGGCGGGTGCAAAAAACGGAATATTCGAGGTGGACGAGATTACCCGTGATTACCTAAAAACGACCACAACACGTAGCTATACAGAATATAAGGCAGATCCTGATGCCGAGTATGACGAGTGTTATACCATCGACCTTTCGGCATTGAAACCAACGGTCGCCTTCCCGCATCTACCGGAAAACACCAAGACGGTGGACGAGGCAGGACGTGTTGATATTGACCAGGTTGTAATAGGTTCCTGCACAAACGGACGCCTTTCCGACCTCGAGGTTGCAGCAGAGGTTTTTAAAGGTCAAAAGGTTGCCTCAGGTGTTCGCTGTATCGTAATTCCGGCAACACAGAAAATCTACCGTGATGCAATGAAGGCAGGATATTTTGATGTGTTTCTTGATGCCGGATGTGCAATCTCGGCACCGACCTGTGGACCGTGCCTCGGAGGACATATGGGAATACTTGCAAAGGGAGAGCGTGCGGTTGCTACAACAAACAGGAACTTTGTGGGACGTATGGGTCATCCCGAGAGTGAGGTCTACCTTGCGTCTCCGGCGGTGGCGGCGGCCTCTGCAATCAAGGGCTATATAGCCCAGCCGGAATAGCCACATAGATACAAGAAAGGATTATTAATAATGGGAACAGTTTTTAAATATGGTGCAAATGTTGACACCGATGTTATTATACCTGCAAGATACCTTAACTCCAGCGATGCTAACGAGCTTGCCCAACATGCCATGGAGGATATTGATGCCGAGTTTGTAAAGAAGGTTAAAGCCGGCGACATTATCGTTGCCACCGATAACTTTGGTTGTGGCTCCTCTCGTGAACATGCACCGCTCGTTATCAAAACCTGTGGTGTCGATTGCGTTATCGCAAACACATTTGCAAGAATTTTCTACCGTAATGCCATCAACATCGGACTAAATATTGTTGAGTGTCCCGAGGCGGTTGAGGGAATCTCGGCAGGCGATGATGTGACGGTGGATGTTGTAAACGGAATTATTAAAAACATTACAACCGGTGTCGAGTATAAAACTTCGCCGCTTCCGGAATTTGTACGTAATATCAAGGATAAGGGCGGTCTGCTCGAATCAATAAAGTAAAAAGAGGGAATAAAAATATGGACTACAAAATTGCACTAATCAGGGGTGACGGTATCGGACCCGAGATAGTAACCGAAGCGGTACGTGTACTCGATAAAATCGGTGAAAAATTCGGACATAAATTTAGTTATACCGAGGTGGATGCCGGTGGTATGGCGATAGATAAGCATGGAGAGCCGTTGCCGCAAAGCTCGATAGACGTCTGTCTTGCGGCAGATAGCGTTTTGCTTGGTGCGGTAGGTGGTCCTAAATGGGATACATTGCCCGGAAATATGCGTCCCGAGCGTGCCCTACTCGGAATAAGAAGTGCAATGGGACTTTTTGCAAATATACGCCCCGCAGTACTCTTTGATGAACTGCGAGAGGCGTGCCCATTGAAACCTGAGCTTACCGAGGGTGGTCTCGATTTTGTGGTTGTGAGAGAGCTTATCGGTGGCGCCTACTTTGGTGAGCGTGGTCGTCGTGATGCCGGTGAGATGGGTGAAGCAGCATATGATACCATGATTTATAGCGAAAAAGAGGTAGAGCGTATAATGCGCGTCGGCTTTGACATGGCTATGGTTAGAAACAAAAAGCTTTGCTCGGTCGACAAGGCGAATGTGTTGGAAAGCAGTCGGTTGTGGCGTGAGGTTGCCCACCGTGTCGCAAAGGAATACCCTGATGTGGAGTATTCTGACATGTTGGTAGATAATTGTGCTATGCAGCTGGTTCGCAACCCGAGACAATTTGATGTTATTGTTACCGAAAATATGTTCGGAGACATTCTGTCAGACGAGGCATCAATGGTTACCGGATCTATAGGAATGTTACCGTCATCTTCACTCGGAACAACAAAAAACGGACTGTACGAACCAATTCATGGTTCGGCGCCGGACATTGCCGGTAAGGGCATTGCAAATCCACTTGCAACAATACTTTCGGTTGGAATGATGCTTAAATACTCTTTTGGCCTCGAAACCGAGGCAGAGGTTGTGAACGGGGCGGTTGCATCCGCACTTAAATCCGGTCTGCGTACCGGTGACATAGCAAAAAAGGGTGAGGATACCGTCGGAAGTAAAGAGATGACCGACTGTGTACTATCCTTTATATAACAAATTAGGAGATTTATATGATTAACTCCATGACGGGCTTTGGTCGGTGTGGTAGGGTCGTTAACGGTCGACTTATAACCGTAGAGATTCGTTCTGTTAACCACCGTTATTTTGAGTTTAACGGCAGATTGCAACGAAATCTTGTCTTTATGGAGGAAAAGGTAAAGTCAATAGTCTCCCAAAAGGTCTCCCGAGGAAAGATAGATGTCAGCATCTACGTACAGGCGCTTGAAGTGTCTGATACGGTGGTAAGACCTAATATTCTGCTTGCGGAAAGCTACAACAAGGCGTTTAATGATATGTGCGATAAGATTGATATTGTAAACGATGTTACCGCTACCACCTTTGCGAGAATACCGGAGATTTTTGTTGTGGAGCGTGCACAGTGTGACGAGGAGGCATTGTTTAACGATGTTAAAGAGATACTGTGCCCGGCACTCGACGAGCTTTGCGGAATGCGCAAAATGGAGGGCGAAAAGCTCATTAAGGATATAGAGGAGAGATTACAGGCGATTGCTAAACTCTCAGCCGAAATAGAGATGGGTGGCGAATCACGCAAACAGGAATATTACGACAGGCTTTATGCACGGCTTTCTACCCTTTTAAGTGATCATAATATCGAGGAATCTCGGCTGGTAACCGAGGCTGCGATTTTTGCTGATAAAACCTCGGTTACCGAGGAAACGGTAAGAATTTCATCACACATAAAACAGTTTGTAAATATCATGCATGCCGATGAACCGGCGGGCAGAAAGCTAGATTTTTTGACACAGGAGTTAAACCGTGAGGTAAACACAATTGGTTCGAAAATATCCGACACCGATGTCACCATGATGGTGGTGGAGATGAAATCACAGATAGAAAAAATTCGCGAACAAATTCAAAACGTAGAGTAGTTTTATACGGAATGATAAAATGCAACTGTTAAATATTGGTTTTGGAAATTATATTATCCCCAAAAGGGTGGTTTCGGTCACCGGTCCGGATTCTGCACCGATAAAACGTATGATTTCCGATGCAAGGGAGCAGGGTCGGCTTGTAGACGCCACCTTTGGTCGAAAAACAAAGGCTGTGATCGTAACCGATAGCAACCATGTGATACTGTCGGGTCTTGCAATCGAAACGATAACAAGTCGAATTGAATCAATCGATGCAGAACAATAGCCAAAATAAAGAAAGGGATTGATATGAATAAAGGTCTTTTAGTTGTTTTGTCGGGCCCTTCCGGAAGCGGAAAGGACAGTTTGGTTGCTAACATGCTTGCCAAGGATCCCGAAATTAAAAAATCAATCTCGGCAACCACTCGTTCGCCGAGATCCGGTGAGCAGCATGGCATCGATTATTACTATCTCACAAAGGACGAGTTTAAAGAGCGCATTGAGTCCGGAGAGATGTTGGAGCACACCTTCTACACCAATAATTATTACGGAACACCTAAAAAGGAGATAGAACAGCGCCTTGCAAACGGAGAGGTTGTACTTCTTGTAATAGAGGTTCAGGGTGGAATGCAGATAAAAAATCTGATGCGGGAGGACTCGTTATTGCTGTTTATTCATGCGCCAAGCTACGAGGAACTCCGTTCCCGTCTTACTGCACGAGGAACAGACAGTGAGGAGAGTATCGAGGCAAGGTTAAATCGCTCGATAGAAGAGATGAAGTACTCAAAGGAATATGACCACGTGGCAATAAATGACACCATCGAACGCTGTTCCGACGAATTACTTTCAATAATACATAAAACAGTTGAAGCTCGCAATGGCTGAAAAACTTTGCAGGGTAGCTGTTGAGGGTGCAAATCATCGTTTCGATATCCCGTACAGCTATATACTCAAAAACCATTATGCTGAAAAAGGTTGCTTTTGTATGGTTCCATTCGGTCAGGGCAACCGCCCGAGGGTTGGGATTATTCTCGACTTTTATGAAGGTGATGCCGACAAATTAAAGCCGATTTTAGCGGTTGCCGACCCTGTTCATAAGCTTACCGAGGAACAGATACAGCTTTGTAACTTTGTGAAGGAACAATATATATGCGGCTTTTTCGATGCCGTCAGGGTGGTTATTCCGCCACCTTTTTTGTTTAAGGTTCAAAGTAAGGATGGGGAACATCGGCTGGTGAGGCGAAGAAAAACCGAACCCAAAATGTCAAAGGTAGCTCCACTGGTTTTAAAAGAGGTGCTTACTCTTTCGGCAGAACAGCAAAAGGTATACGATGATATATCACCCCTTGCCGACTCACCGGACGGCAAACCGGCACTGTTATATGGTGTGACTGCGAGCGGTAAGACTGCAATTTTCATTAAGCTTATCGAAAGGGTTGCGGCATCAGGGAAAACGGTGTTGTTGCTATTGCCAGAAATTTCATTAGCCACCCAGATGGCACAACGAATGTGTGAACTGTTTGGCAACTCGGTGGCACTGGTACATTCTGCGTTGTCAAACGGTGAGCGAGCCGAATGTTACACAGGTATTTCAAAAGGTGTTTATAAAATTGTGGTAGGAACCAGGACAGCTGTTTTTTCGCCGATGAAAAATTTAGGACTTGTTATTATCGATGAGGAACAGGAGGGAAGCTTTAAAAGCGACCAGACACCGAGATTTTCTGCTGTGTCTGTAGCCGCATACCGTACAAAGTCGTGTGGTGCATTACTTCTGTTAGCCTCTGCAACGCCGTCTGTCTCAAGCTATTACTATGCAAAAAACGGTATCTTTCATCTTTTTGAGTTGACAACAAGATACAACAATCTGCCACTACCGAAGGCACATCTTTGTGACCTGCGTTCACAGCGTGAGGAGGGGAACGTCTCCTCACTAAGCGACTATATGGCGGCCGAGATAGGGGAAAACCTCAAAAACGGGGAGCAGTCTATACTGCTGCTAAACCGCCGTGGTTATAGAACGGTTGGAATATGCAAGGAGTGCAGAACCGCCAAGACATGCGGAAGTTGTTCGGTGCCTATGGTTTTACACCGAAGCAAGGGGAAATTACTGTGTCACTACTGTGGTAGCGAGGACAATCCCGCAACCGCAAGATGTAGTGAATGTGGGGGAGAACTCACATACTCAGGTTTTGGTACCGAGCACATCGAACAGGAACTTGCCACACGATTTCCATCTGCCGGAATACTGAGGATGGACACCGATTCGGTTACAGTTAAAAACTCGCACAGCGAATTTCTATCAAAGTTTCGTGAACATCGTGCTGATATAATGGTAGGAACGCAGATGGTTGCTAAAGGGTTAGACTTCGAAAAGGTTACCCTTGTAGGTGTTCTCGCAATCGATAGCATGTTATATGCCGACTCCTATCGAACATACGAAACGGTTTTCTCTCTTGTCACTCAGGTTGTGGGACGTAGCGGACGCAGTAGCGGAGAGGGAAGGGCGATTATTGAGACCTATAATCCTGATCACTGGGTGCTTAAACTTGCCGCGGAGCAGGATTACAAAACTTTTTTTGAAAAGGAGTTGCTAGTTAGAGAGATGAGCCTGTATCCTCCGTTTTGCTCACTTGCAATAGTAAGTTTTGTGTCAACATCCGAGAGTAGGGCACTGGCAACGGCAACCAACCTAAAGGCAGTTTTGCGCAGGTTGCATCGTCTGCCGCAAAATAAGGACATACCGCTCAGGGTGCTCGGCCCTGCCAACTATTCGGTTGCGACGGTGGCAGGAAAAAGCAGGGTTAAACTTACGATAAAATGTCGAAACTCGAACAGGTTTAGAAATTTTTTGCGAAGTGTTTTGCAAAAAGTTACCGAGGAAAAATCGGATAACGGAGTTTCGATTATAATAGATTTCAACAGTCAGGAGGAATAGGTTTTATGGCACTGAGAAATATTTTAGAGGATGGAGAACCGACACTGAAAAAGGTGTCGAGACCGGTAACTGAGTATAACAAAAGGTTGCACACCCTGTTAGATGACCTTGGAGATACCGTGCTGGAGGCAAACGGACTTGGTCTCGCCGCACCGCAGATAGGAGTGCTTCGCCGTGTTGTGGTTGTTATCGACGAATACCTTGTAGAGGAGACCGAAGAGGTCGAGATGGAGCTGATAGAGATGGTCAACCCAAGGATAATAGAAATGGATGGAGAAATTACACGCTATGAGGGTTGCCTTTCCTTTCCGGGTCGCCATGGAAATATCACAAGACCGCAGAGGGTGGTAGCAGAGGCAGAGGATAGGCTCGGGAACACCTTCACAATAGAGGCACAGGACATGCTTGCAAGGGCGATATGTCACGAGATAGATCACCTCGATGGCATAACCATAGCCGAGAATGCTGAGGTGCTCTATACCGAGCAGGAGTTAGAAGAGATGCATAAAAACGACGAAAACGCTGAAAATTAAATTTTTCAAGTTGTAAGTTTTGTACCTTTCGAGCAGAAAACACTATGTTTCCACCGCATTAATGTGGCAGAAATAGACAAAATTTAGGAAAGGAACGGTTATAAAATGAAGATAGTTTTCATGGGAACTCCAACTCTTGCCGCCGAAACGCTTTCGGCCGTTGTAGAAGCAGGGCATGAGGTTGTTGCCTGCTACACAAAACAGCGTCGTCCGGTAGGTAGAAAACAGATTGTTACTCCAACACCGGTAGCTGTAATGGCAGAACAGCTCGGGATAGATTGTTTTGAGCCAAACAGCATGAAGGACGGTACCGAGTATGAGAGATTAAAGAGGATAAACCCGGACCTTATAGTTGTAGTTGCCTATGGGAAAATACTTCCTAAAGAGATCTTAGAGCTACCCAAACACGGGATAATTAACCTGCATGTTTCGATTCTTCCCAAATATCGTGGTGCTGCACCCATACAACGTGCCCTCATGAACGGTGAGAAACAAAGCGGTGTTACGATAATGAGGTTGGACGAGGGAGTCGACACCGGAGACATAATATCTGCAGAAAAATTTGATATTGCAATCACCGACAATGCCGGTGATATCTTTAAACGCATGGAAGAGGTGGGCATACCTCTACTTATAAAAACTATTGCCTGCATAAAGAATGGAACAGCGACATACACAAAACAGCAAAACAGCGACGCAACACATGCACCGCCGATAGTAAAAACTGAACTACAATGTGAGCTGTCGATGTCGGCAGAACAAATACATAACACCGCAAGGGGTGTATATCCGTTCATGTCTGCACCGATTATGCTATGCGAAACGGTGTGCGGAATATGCGAGAGCGAACCGTCCGATGATACAGGTAGGATAGGTGAAGTGCTGTCGGTAAAACCGCTGAAGATAGCATGTGGCAACGGCTCAATTATACTAAAAACAATCCAACCTCAGGGTAAAAAGCCTATGGAGGGCTCTGCGTTTGCGGCAGGTAGGCGTTTAAAAATTGGAGACAATGTAAAATGATGGATAATGTTCAGCTGTTTATTACTCTGCTAATATCAATTTTCAGTGTTTCGATTAGTATGTATTCACTTTTTATCTCTCAAAGAAAAACATATATTGAAAATGTCTCTAAGGAAAGAATGGAGTGGATAAAGTCGATGAGAAGCCTCTTGTCTGAGTTTGCAGCCGAATACTATAATCCCAACAAAGATCAAAATAAGCTGAACAGCATAAGGTTTAACATACTAATTTATCTACGACGCGATAACACAAAGCATGATGATTTAATACGATTACTCAACGAAATTCCGTCCGAGAGTAACCCGTCTCTGGATAGGGAGTATATTGACAATATAACAATAGCATCACAGATAGCCCTTACCCATGCATGGAAGGTGTATAAAAATGAGTCCTTCTACTCCAAAAAAATACAGAATAGCATAAGGAAACTTGCAAACGAGTAAAGTGAGGACAGATGTTTTACGATACCGATTTTCTAAAAAACGATGAAATATATCTTAGATTAGAAAGAACAGTCGAAGCTAATGAGGCAAAGGGGTATGTTCCGGCATATCATTTTGTTATATGTAAATCCGACGATACCGAGGTGGGAAGCTGTGATCTACGTATTGGACATAACCAAAACCTCTATTACGGAGGTAATATCGGCTACAGTGTTCATGGGGAATATCGAGGAAATCACTATGCCGGTAAGGCATGTGTATTGTTATTTGAACTGGCAAAAAAACATGAACTAAACAATCTTTACATAACATGTAACCCCGACAACATCGCATCAAGGAAAAGTTGCGAGTTTGTCGGGGCAATCTTAGAAAAAATAGTCGACCTACCGCAGGACAACGAAATGTATCAAAGCGGAGATAGACAAAAATGTATTTACAGGATAGATTTGCGGTAGCGTAAATCTAATTGTAGTAATACCCATAATGAATAGGGACAAGGATACCGGATAAGATAATGATTAATGAAGTAGAAGCTACAAAAAGATGCCATTTGGAGCTTCCCTAATTCTTAATGGCTTTTGCGATTCCGTATGCAAATGAATAGATAAATACAAACGGCCAGATTAAACACGTAAGGTGAAAAATAAGGTGGAAATTAACAGTGCAAAAAAACGAATTTTCTACCTTTGTTTTACACCCTTATCAATAATTACCTGCACCGCCTCAGCAAAACCGGCTCCGCCCTCGTTTTCTGTAACATATGTGGGTAGGTTTTTGAGCTGTGCAATAAATGGTTTTATGTTCGCAACAGCACAGGAGCTATTGAAATATGAGAACATCGGCTCGTCGTTAGGGGAGTCACCGAAAAAAATCACCTTGTTTTTTGCGTCCGTCTCGCCGTATCGCTCCTTTAAAAACATCAGCGACATGGAAAGCTTATCGTAATCTCCGAACCAAGCATTGACATGTATTGAGCTTACCTTGGCAACCGCTCCCATCGAATGGCATATATCCCGGATTTTTTCAGCTGCATCAAGTCCGAGGTGAGGAGGGTCTTCACAAAAGTCTATGGCAAGGTCATAAATTCTGGCAAACTGATCCTTGGCAATTCTACAGCCCGGTACACCATCAAGACATGCCTTTTCAACTCCTTTTAATCTTGCCTGTATTTCACCGTCTGCAACGCTGGGATGGGTGAATGTTTTACGCTGTGAGTCCTGCATATAGAATACAAAGGCACCGTTTTCGCCGATTACGGCATCAACAGGCCACTGGCGAACTATCAGATCGCACCAGCCGGCAGGGCGGCCGGTTACCGGTATTACATAATATCCCTTCTCTTTCAGCTGCCAGAGTGCCGAGTAGGCCTCCGCTGTCAGCTTGCCGTCCGAGGTTATCGTGTCGTCGATATCGCACATAATGTACCTAATCCCGGCAAGAGTACCGGGATTAATGTTTTTGAATGGAATCATTTTATCTGACATGGTTGTCGATCTCATTTTTTATCATGCCTATAAATTCGGCTATGGGCTTTACACCGCCGTTTGCCTCGTTGCGAGGTGAGCGCACAGCAACGGTACCGTCTGCCATCTCCTTGTCGCCTACTACCAGCATATAAGGAATCTTTTCCAGCTGAGCTTCACGGATTTTATAGCCCATCTTTTCACCACGGCAGTCACTGCTAACCCTAATTCCATTTTCGGTTAGCTGTTTTTCGAGTTTTAAAGCATAATCGTGGTGTGCCTCACTTATCGGTACAATTCGAGCCTGCTCCGGCATCATCCAAACAGGTAGAGCACCTGCATATTTTTCTAACAACAGGGCGAGCGTTCTCTCGTAGCAGCCTATTGAGGTTCGATGAATAATATAAGGTGTATGTGCCGCACCATCGTCACCGACATACTCCATGCCGAACTTCTCGGCTAACAGCATGTCTATCTGTATGGTGATTAACGTATCCTCCTTGCCGTGAACATTCTTCATCTGAATATCAAGCTTAGGACCGTAGAAGGCTGCCTCGTCTATGCCCTCTACATAATCAACATTTAGTTCATGAAGGATTTTCTCCATAACCGACTCAGCTTCGGCCCACTGCTCGGGAGTGCCCTCATACTTATCGGTGCGATTCGGATCCCAACGGCTGAAACGATAGCTACAATCCACCTCCAAGCCTACAGTGTCTAACATATATCTTGCAAGCTCCAAACAGCCGGCGAATTCATCGGCAAGCTGGTCGGGACGCACTATAAGGTGTCCTTCACTGATGGTGAACTGACGAACACGAATAAGCCCGTGCATCTCGCCACTGTCCTCATTCCTAAAAAGGGTGCTTGTTTCGCCGAGGCGCATAGGCAGGTCTCGGTAACTACGCTTACGGTTAAGATATACTTGATACTGGAAAGGACATGTCATTGGGCGCAGTGCAAGACAGTTTGCCTCGTCATTGTCGGGATCTCCGATTATAAACATGCCGTCACGGTAGTGGCTCCAGTGCCCACTTGTCTTATATATATCACTTTTTCCCATGAGCGGAGTTTTTGTTAAAAGATAGCCTCTTCTTTGCTCCTCATCCTCGACAAAACGTTGCAAAAGCTGAATAACCCTTGCTCCCTTAGGTAGTAAAACAGGTAACCCCTGACCGATAGCGTCGGCGGTGGTGAAGTACTCCAACTCGCGTCCAATCTTGTTGTGGTCACGCTTCTTTGCCTCCTCGACGGCCGCAAGATATTCACGCAGCTGTTTCGGTTTTTCGAAAGCTATTCCGTAGATACGTTGTAACATTTTGTTTTTGCTGTCTCCACGCCAGTATGCACCGGTCGAGCTAGTTAGCTTCACTGCGCCTATCGAGCCGGTGTATGCTATATGGGGTCCCGCACACATGTCGCAGAACTCACCCTGTTTGTAAAAGGATATAACTGCATCCCCTGCAAGTTCTTTGACCATTTCCAGCTTATAAGGCTGGTCGCTAAGCATATCGATAGCCTCGGCACGTGTCTTTTCAAACCTCTCAAGCTTATGATTTTCCTTGATGATTTTTTCCATCTCGGCTTCGATTAGGGGCAGTACCTCCTCGGTAAAGCGTACATCGCAGTCGATATCATAATAAAACCCGTTTGATATGGAGGGTCCAATAGCAAGCTGAGCAGCGGGGTAAAGCCTTTTAACAGCCTGCGCCAAAACATGAGAGCCGGTATGCCAAAAAGCATCCTTGCACTGCTCAAATTCAACCTTATCTCCGTTTTCGAGTAAAACCATTTATATCCTTGCCTTTCATATTTTAAAGAATAATTTTAAAACATTTTAACATATTAATGCAAAACTTGCAAGTTTTATAATTGCATGTTATAAATAAATGTGGTATAATACATTTGGGTAATGATTATCCGGAAACAAAATCATATATTTTTCACATTTTATATACAACTACAACAGCAATATATGTAAAATTTTATGTTGACAAAATACCACAATTTTTGTTATTATTATATAGTATAAATTATTTGGGTAAGTTTTCCGTTAATTATATACGCAATTAGCTAACATTTAAGGAGTTACAGATATGCCACCGATTGGTTATGTGGCGATAGCTGTACTGGTATTGGTTGCCGTCGTGGCGGCATTTGTTATCGGTACATTATATCGTCGAAAAAGCGATGAAAACATTTTGGGCAGTGCTAAAGAACAGGCAACAAAACTATTAAACGATGCAATGAAGCAGGCGGAACAACGCCGCAAAGAAGCAATTATAGAGGCGAAAGACGAGGCTTTTAAGCTTCGCAGTGAGGCAGAAAAAGAAGTTAAGGAGAGACGTAGCGAGGTACAAAGAGGTGAGCGTAGATTAGATCAAAAAGAAAATGCGCTTGATAAAAAAATTGCCACACAGGAGAAAAAGGAAGAGGATTTAAAGCAACGCGCTGAGCTGTTGGAGGCACGACTTGCCGAGATAGAACAGATTAAGGAACGTCAACTTTCCAAGTTAGAGCAGATTGCCGGAATGTCAACCGAGGCGGCAAAAAACCTGCTGTTACAACAGATAGATGAAAATCTTACTCATGAAAAGGCGGTTAAGATTGCCGCATATGATACCCAGTGCAAAGAGGATTGTGACCGGTTGGCGAGGGAGCATATCTCCGCCGCTATATCTCGTTGCGCCGCAGACCATGCGAGCGAGGTGACCGTTTCGGTTATACCGATTGCAAACGATGACCTAAAGGGTCGAATTATTGGGCGTGAAGGTAGAAATATTCGTGCTCTTGAAACCGCTACCGGCGTTGAACTTATTATCGACGACACTCCGGAGGCTATTACCATTTCAAGCTTTGACCCGGTTCGCCGTGAGGTGGCCCGTCAGACAATAGAAAAACTCATACTTGACGGACGTATCCATCCTGCAAGAATTGAGGAAATGGCCGAGAAATGTCGCAAAGAGGTTAATCAGGTTATTAAAAGAGAGGGTGAAAAAGCAGTTATGGATGCCGGCGTAAACGGTCTGCACCCGGATATTGTTAAGCTTATCGGTAGGCTTAAGTACCGCACAAGCTATGGACAGAATGTGCTCAAACATTCTCTCGAGGTTTCCTTCCTTTCCGGATTACTTGCGGCAGAACTTGGGGTGAATGTGTCGGTTGCAAGGCGTGCGGGACTGCTTCACGACATAGGCAAGGCACTAGATCATGAGGTGGACGGAACACATGTTTCCATCGGAGTAGAGCTTGCAAAAAAACATAAGGAAAATCAGCAGGTAATCCATGCAATAGAGGCACATCACGGCGACGTTCAGGCGACAACACCACTTGCATTTATCGTTATGGCGGCAGATGCAATAAGTGCCGGTAGACCGGGCGCAAGGCGTGAAAACCTTGAAAGTTATATTAAGCGTTTAGAGAGCCTTGAGGAAATCGGCAAGAGCTTTGAAGGCGTAGAAACCTGTTTTGCTCTTCAGGCAGGACGTGAGGTTCGCATAATGGTAAAGCCGGACAACATTACCGATGATCAGATAGTAATAATGGCACGAGACATTGCTAAAAGGGTAGAGGACGAATTAACCTATCCCGGACATATTAAGGTCAATGTTATTCGTGAGAGTCGTGCCACGGAATATGCAAAATAATAGACTATAAGGAGATAACTATGAATGTAATGGTAGAAACTTCGGCACGTCATATCCACGTGTCACAGCAGGATTTAGAGGTGCTTTTTGGCACCGGATATGAGCTGACAAACAAGAAAGAATTGTCACAGCCGGGTCAATATGTATGTAATGAGCGTCTTACGGTTGTAGGTCCGAAGAGGGAGATAGCCGGTGTATCCATATTAGGACCGGTTCGCCCTGCCACACAGGTCGAGATATCCATGACTGATGCACGTAGCATTGGTGTTGCAGCACCTATCAGGGAGTCCGGAAATGTAGCCGGCTCGCCCGGATGTGTTCTTAAAGGGCCGGCAGGTGAGGTCACACTAAGTGAGGGTGTAATTGTGGCAAAACGCCATCTTCATTGTACACCCGAAACAGCTGAAAAGTTCGGAATAGCTGATAAGCAGATTATCGGAATAGAATGTGGAGAAAACGAGCGTAAATTGGTGCTTGGCGATGTGGTTGTTCGCGTTTCAGGCTCCTTTGCCGATGCGGTACATATCGATACCGATGAATCTAATGCAGCCGGTGGTCCTTCAACAGGAAAAATAATTAAGTAATACTCGGGGAAGTTTGATGAAAAAAATAGCAATTCTCGGCTTTGGCATTGTAGGAAGCGGAGTACATGATTTACTAGCGAAAAACGGTAACTATTTAGCCGATAAGGTTGGACACGAAATAGAGATAAAAAGAGTTCTTGACCTACGAGATTTTTCGAATCACCCATGCACAGCCAACTTTACCGATAATATCGACGACATACTTACAGACGACGAAATCGAATTGGTTGTCGAGACTATGGGAGGAGTAGAACCTGCATATAGCTATGTTAAGTCTGCCTTGCTTGCCGGTAAATCCGTCGTAACATCCAATAAACAGTTGGTTGCAGAGCATGGCACTGAACTTATAAGCATTGCGAAGAACAACAAAATCTGCTTTTTATTTGAAGCAAGCGTTGGCGGAGGCACACCTGTAATATCACCATTGCACCGCTCCCTTGTTGCAAATAAAGTTAATTCAATCTATGGCATAGTAAATGGCACAACCAATTACATTTTATGCAGGATGGAAGAGGAGGGCCTTTCCTACGAGGAGGCTTTGGCGGAGGCGCAGGCACGTGGATTTGCAGAAGCTGACCCATCAGCTGACATTGATGGAGCAGATGCCTTGCGCAAGATATGTATACTCGCTTCAATTGCTTTCGGAAAATATCTCTCACCGGATAAAGTGCCTACCTGTGGTATAAGAGGTATAACAGGAAACGATATAAGTTCTGCTATAAATCGAAACATGTCGATAAAACTTGTGGCATATGCGAGGCAGGATGTTAATAAACTTTATTGTGGAGTAGCACCGCTTCTTGTCCCTAAGAGCAACATTCTATCATCGATAAACGGTGTCTATAACGGTGTAGTGGCTAACTGTGATATGCTTGGAGATGTGCTGTTTTATGGTCAGGGTGCAGGCGGAATTGCTACTGCAAGTGCTATTGTTTCAGACATCATGGAATGTATAGCCATAGGATCTTCAATTCACGACACTCTTTGCTGGAATGAGGAGCCGTATGGTGAGATAAGCGGGTCGGTAAATTCGCTGTCCCCATTGTCCGATGTGGTGGTATAATGTATTCAATTGAAGTAGCGGCCACATCCGCAAATATTGGCTCCGGATTTGACAGTCTGGGACTTGCCCTAAGCATACACAACAGAGTTATGGCTGAGGAGTATGAAGGGATAGAGATTACAGCGGCACCGGGTGCAAGCAAGGGTGAGGACAATTTAATTTATTCAACCGTTAAGAGTTTGTTTGATCTCTGTGGAAGACCGTTTTATGGTCTTAGAATTATTGAACAACCTGCAATACCCTCCACAAGAGGGCTCGGATCATCCTCTGCTTGTATTGTTTCGGCATTATTGCTTGCAAACGAAATGATGGGGCATCCGTTGACCGACAGTCAGCTGCTTGATCATGCAACCGAGATTGAGGGACATCCAGACAACGTTGCACCTGCACTTCTCGGAGGATTTGTGACCGGCGTGTATGACGAAGGGAAACTTTTTTATCACCGCAAACCAATAAGTGAACAGCTATGCTTTGTTGCGTTTGTACCACCTTTTAAATTACCTACCGTTAAAGCACGAGAGGTTTTGCCTAAGACACTTCCGTTTAAAGATGCGGTCTATAACATAGGGCGAAGCGCACTTGCAACAGCGGCATTTTGCGAGGGTAGATATGACCTTTTGGAGATAGCGACAAGAGACAGGGTGCAACAGCAGTACAGACTGCCGCTCATAAGAGGTGGAGCAAAAGTTTTCGAACTTTGCCCTACATGGGGAGCAAGGACTGTGTATATAAGCGGTGCCGGACCGACAATTATGGCGGTGGTAACCGCCGACCATCTTAAGGAGTTTTTAGAGCTTGCCGAAACGGGTATAGCTGAAAACACTGAGATATCAGATTATGAAATTATGCGGCTCTCGCCGTCTAACGATAAGCCAATAGTACGGAGAATTTAGTAATGGCATTAATTGTACAAAAGTTTGGAGGAAGCTCGGTAGCCGATAGGGATAAGATTTTTAGGGTTGCTAAGATAATAGCCGCCACCTATTCCGCCGGAAACAGTGTTGCAGTTGTGGTTTCTGCACAGGGTGACACTACCGACGATCTAATTGAAAAATTTGACGAGATAACCCAAAAGCCCGCACTGCGTGAGAGGGATGCATTGCTTGCGGCCGGCGAACAGATTTCGGCGGCTTTGCTTGCTTCAGCACTCATAGAAATGGGCTATTCTGCTATGTCGCTAACCGGTTGGCAGGCAGGATTTCACACCGATAGACACCATACCCGTGCAAGGATAAAGAGACTTGACCCGGAACGTGTGGAAAATGAACTTGCTAAAAACCAAATAGTAATCATTGCAGGATTTCAGGGCACCGACAGCCTTGATGACATAACCACTCTCGGACGTGGTGGAAGCGACACCAGCGCTGTAGCGGTTGCAGTTGCATTAAAGGCTGATAGATGCCAGATATTTACCGATGTGGAAGGAGTTTTCACCTCCGACCCGAGGATAGTAAAAAACGCTAAAAAGCTCGACGAAATAACCTTTGATGAAATGTTAGAGCTTGCATCTCTCGGAGCACAGGTACTAAACAATCGCTCGGTAGAGCTTGCAAAAAAATTCGGTGTCGAGCTGGAGGTTTTATCCAGCATAACAAACAATCCCGGAACCATTGTTAAGGAGGTAACTGACGAAGTGGAAGGTATGTTGATTAAGGGTGTCGCTAAGGACACAAATGTTGCTGTTTTCTCGGTGATAGGTGTAAAGGATGAACCCGGAACCTCCTTTAAGCTGTTTTCTCATCTTGCACAGCACAAGATAAACGTAGACATTATTTTACAAAGTGTGGGGCGTGATCAAACAAAGGATATTTCCTTTACCGTGCCTGCAACCGAACTTGCGGCCGCTACACAGATTGTAGAGGAGTTCAAAAGCAAAATAGGTGCAAAGGATGTTGCGATATCGGATGATGTTGCAAAGGTATCCATAGTTGGAGCAGGTATGCAAAGCCACAGCGGTGTTGCGTCACGCATGTTTGAAGCATTGTACGAGGCAGGAATTAACATTCGTATGATATCAACCAGCGAGATTAAAATTTCAGTCCTGATAAACAAGGCGGATATCGATAAGGCTGTTGTTGCTGTACATGATGCATTTGTTGATTAATATTTATACAATTTTAAATGAATAATTGCCTTATATTCGGCAACAATAACCCCGTACCCAAATAGGTGCGGGGTTTAACTGTTGGATAGTGTCGGCATCAAGCTGCAAGTTTGAAAACAGAATATTAGTTGAAAGGATAGGCATTTTATTAGATTATAGAATTTTACAATAAAATGAAGTCCGATAGATTAAGAAGCTTGTCGGTACTGTTTTAGCACAGCCCTTAACAATATTTGATGGAACACCGTCAAAAAGAGTTAAACGGTAAACAATAACACTTAAACCCTACACCTAACCGGGTGCATAAAAAGGCTACAATCATTTAGGAGTGTGATTTAGATGAAGAAAATAATTTTCGGCTCGCTTACAGCCTGTCTGTTAGCATTGTCTCTTACAGGTTGTCAGGAGGCAGAAACAAACGTACCAATCAGCGAACCGGTAGAACCTGAATCGGAGAGCAGAGAGGTGGTGACGGATGAGGTTAATTCTACCTCAACCTCTATGCCTGGTAGTGGCTCAACATCAACCTCTACAGATATATCCGGTAGTATATCCGGCAGTATGTCCACAAGTCAATCCGAAATGATGACCGAGGATATGTATGAGGTAGAGATAGATAATCAAACCGGTAGTGATATATACGGACTCCAATACAGCGTAACGGGTAGCGATGAGTGGGGTGATGAATATTCTACAGATCCTATTACTAATGGAAAAAGCACCCAAATAACGGTTCCGAAAGGTGACGAAGGTGAAATGTTTGACCTGAGAGCCTACGACAATCAGGAAATGAGCGGAGACGGTTGGATTTTCCCGGAAATTGATTTTACTAACGACGGACGTATAATTCTAAGATACAAAGATAATGCACCCGACTACGAGTACGGTTAATAACAATAAAAGGCGATGGGAAGAAACTCTCCATCGCCTTTTATTGTTGTTATACAAAATATATTTATATGTCTTTAGGCAACACCTTATTCGCAAATACACCAACTAAAACAGCAACAAATAATCCGCTAAACTGTAGACCGAAAAATGTGATGTTAATTGCAGATGTACCAAGACCGAATACTAAAATCAGACCACAGATAAGAAGATTACGACTTTTTGAGAAATCGACCTTTGCCTCAACCATGGTGCGCATTCCGACAGCGGCAATCATACCAAATAGTATGATTGACATTCCACCCTTTACCGGATCTGGAATACTGGCTAAAACTGCTCCAAGTTTCCCGAAGAGCCCGAGAATAATTGCAAATACGGCGGCTATTTTAATAACGATAGGATCATACACACGTGTTACGGCAAGCACACCGGTATTTTCAGAATAGGTTGTGTTGGGAGGACCACCGAGAAAACCTGCAAGCATACTGGCAACACCGTCGCCGGCCAATGTGCGATGAAGACCAGGTTTCTTAAAGAAGTCCTTTCCTACGACTGATCCGTTTGTGGTGATGTCACCTATATGCTCCAAGAAGGTGACTACGGCTATAGGAGCAATCATTGCAATGGCATGGGGGTCGAACTGCGGCAGCGTGAAGCCGGAAAGGTCTATGAAAATGGGGGCATCCGCTACTGTGGAAAGGTTTACAAGTTTAGTTGGGAAAAGATTGAGGGCATCGCATATCAATGATACTACATACCCTAAGGTTAAGCCTATCAAGATAGGAACTAATTTAAAGAAGCCTTTTGCAAAACATGTAGAAATGATTATTACAATTAGAACGAAGAGAGAAATAAACCAATTTTGAGAGGCACCCGCAATACCGGTAGGAGCAAGGTTGATACCTATAACCACAATAACGGGACCGACTACAATCGGTGGAAAGAAGCTTCTTACTGCCTCTGTTCCGACTAGCTTAACAAGCAGTCCAAGACCAAGGTATATAATTCCGGAAACGATTATACCGCCTTGTGCATAGGCAATTCCGGTGTTACCTGCATAACTGTCACTCGGGACGGTGCCGATAACAATCTGCAGTGCGGCAATGTAAGCGAAGCTTGAACCTAAAAATACCGGAACCTCATGTTTCGTAATAAAGTGAAACAAAAGTGTTCCGATTCCCGCACAGATAAGTGTAATTGATACATTAAGACCGGTTAAAGCCGGAACCAACACGGTAGCGCCAAACATCGCGAAAAGATGTTGCACTCCTAAAATAAAGCGTTTACCGTTTGTAAGTTGTTGCATAAATAAACCGTCCTTTCGTTGTGTGTATTATGTTTTATAGGATTTTACGGAAAACGACAGCAGATAAATCCTACAAAGCATCTTCTTCGGCAAAAAAAATTCACCTGCCCTATATTATACTATAATATCTGTATATTTGTAAATATATATTTTAATAAAAAACATTTTTTATTTATTAAATTGATTTAGTCGTACAAGGTGGTGTTAGTATTCGCTGACCAGCTGTCCCAACTTTCGGGGTTAGGTGTTACTGTGAATATCTCATAACTCTCGATTATATATTCTGCTAAATATTGGCTAAGCTTTTTTGCACCGTATATGTTAAGGTGGCGTTCATCCCTAAAGTCGCTGGAATAATCTAATCCGATATCTAATCCTACATCATCTGTGTTTAGATAATTTATATCGGCTAAATCGGCAATTTCCTGTACTTCATGTGAAATTGAGGCGCACATCTCGCTCCAGCCTGTCGGTTCGGTTATCAAATCTGGTGTGGCAAGCAGTAACAATTCAATATCGTTTTCACTGCAAAGTTCAATTATCATCTGCAGATATAAAAGATTTTTATCCGGAATTACATAGTCGGAATTTCCGCTTAAATCCTCAGGGATATCATAGCTGACCTGAGTTCCGGATGGGGTGAAACCGCGGTAGCTTACATCTCTGTCAACCATTCCAAAGGTGAAATCGGTAACGGTAAGCTCGTCATATCTGTCATGAAAAACGGGAAACTTAAGCAGCAAATCGGTGCGTATTTCCTCCGGAGCGGAAGTCTGTATAGCCTCATATCTGTTAACATTCTGCTTTAATCCCAAGGTGTTTTTTACTATGAAATTGTATTCGGAATACTCCTCAGGGAAGCTAAGCATACCAACTTCTAATACTATTAGCTGTGGTGACTGTGTTTTTAACGCCTCTGATAGGTAATGATAGCTGTTCCACAGTGGCTGACCGGTTGCGCCGAGCGCAAAGCTACTAAGCCTACCTGTCTGCCATATTTCTGCAGGATTAATATTCATAATGTTTCTGCTGGACCCTAAAAATATAACATCAAGACTATTCTCTTCGAGTGAGTAAAAATCCTCAATAATAATTAAACTCTCGTCGTTTTTAGGATATAAAAGCAGATACGCTACCAACATAAAAATGCATAGCGCAGTGCTGAAAATAGCAATTTTATATCTTGTTTTTATGCTAAACCTACCTTTCTAAAATTGGAAATAAATAAATTGTGCGGCAACATACCCCGGACCGTAAACCGAAAATATCAACAATGTGGCGACAGACACAACATCAAAAGCACAGCTAAATGCAAAACTTTTTTTGGATAGCCAATCACGTACCGAGAGTCTCTCCTGCACAAGGTTTCCGATAAACAAAACTAAAATAAAAAGGGCAGAAAATGATAGAGAAGCAAAGTCGAGTCCGGGAACGGTGGCAAAGTCGCCCGGATAAGGCATAAACAGCCGCTGTACCATCATAAACGCATCCGAAGTGCCGGTTGCCCTAAAGAATATAAGACTGAAGCTCCATAGTATAAAAACCACGATGCATTTGGTGATTTTTACCACAAGCTTTGGGTGTTTTTTTGGTTTGCCGATGACTTTGTGTAGAATCTCTTCACCGACACGATAGAACCCCTGCAACAACCCCCACAGTACAAAGTTAAAGGACGCACCGTGCCACAAACCCGAGACACCGAAAACAACCAAAACAGAGGAAAGCAGAGGTGGGTTTTTTACATGCTTACCGATGATAGGGAGTTTTGCTGTCCATCTGCTCCAACATAGTGGAACAAAAAGATAATCCTGGAGCCATCGTGAAAGGGATATATGCCACCTCTGCCAGAAGGTTGAGAAGTTTGTAGAGAAGTATGGTCGTTTAAAATTTTCTGAAAGCTTAATTCCCAAAACCTGTGCAACTCCTATTGCTATGTCGGAGTAGCCTGAAAAATCGCAGTAAATCTGTACTGCGAACATCAGTGTTGCTACTATGGTCAGCGTGCCGGCACTTTCCTCCGGCATGGAAAAAACATAGTTTACCGTTGCCCCGAGACGGTCGGCAATGACTGTTTTTTGAAAATATCCCCAAGCCATCAGACGGAGTCCGTTTGCTACATTTTTTGAATCGAAGGGACTTCTTACAAAAAGTTGAGGGAGTAGATTTTCTGTTCTCTCTATAGGACCTGCAACAAGCTGTGGGAAAAACGATACAAAGAGTGCATACTTAAATGGGTTTTTCTCACACTCTATTCTTCCTGAGCCGACATCAAATAGGTAGCCGAGTGCTTGCAACGTAAAAAAACTTATTCCTACAGGCAGGATAATGTCAAAGTTAGGCGGCGAAAACTCAACGCCGAACAAACCGGTAACCGACGAAATTGCTCGCATACCGAAATTAAGATATTTATAGTAAAACAGCATACCAAGGTTTAATATCATACCAAGGACAATGATGACTAATGATAATTTCTTACCGTTACTACGCAACCTTGCTCTGGAGATCAGCAGCGCACAGACCCAGGTAGATGCGGTTGCAAATGCCAAAAGCAGAGCATACTCCGCTCGCCATCCCATGTAAAACAAATAGCTTGCTACAAGCATAAATACCCAGGAAAGCTTTTTGGGTATCAAATAATATATTAATGTCGCTATCGGAAAAAACAGCAAAAATGAATAGGAATTAAAAAGCAATATAACCTCGTTTTAAAAACCATCTATGATATTTTATCATTTTTTGCAGTATTGTGCAAGAAAAAACACCAATAAAAAACAACTGTTGAAGGTATTGTCTTGAAAACAATTCGATTTTTTGTTATAATGGATAATATATTTTGTAGGAAAAAGCTGAAAGAAAGGTTTTGGATGATAGTAATACTTAATAAGTCAGCGGATAAAAAGGAGTTTGAGTCCTTTAAAAGTTGGCTTATAGATCAGGATTTTCGCCTTGATATAAGTACAGGAACTGACAGTATTGTCGTTGGACTTGTCGGTGACACCTCAAGGGTTGATATCGGGCACATTGAGGCACTCCCTATAGTGGAAGCTGTAAGGCGTGTAAGCGAGCCCTATAAGCTTGTTAACAGGAAATTTCACCCTGAGGATAGCATTGTAAAGGTGGGCGATGCAAGGTTCGGAGCAGGGAACTTTACCTTGATTGCCGGTCCATGCTCGGTGGAGTCGGCAGAGCAGATGAATGAAGTTGCAACGGAGGTGAAATCTTCGGGTGCAGGGATGTTGCGTGGCGGTGCCTTTAAACCGAGGTCCTCCCCCTATGCGTTTCAGGGTTTAAAAGAGGATGGACTTGATCTTCTCATTAATGCCGGAAAAAAATCCGGACTACCGGTGGTATCCGAGGTTCTCAATACCACCCATGTGTCACTTTTTAAAGATGTAGACATGATTCAGGTAGGTGCGAGAAACATGCAGAACTTTGAACTGCTTCGTGAGCTCGGTAAAACTGACAAGCCGATTCTACTCAAAAGAGGACTTTCCAGTACCATAGAGGAGTTGTTAATGAGTGCGGAATACATAATGTCGGAGGGTAATCGCAACGTTATACTCTGTGAGCGTGGAATAAGAACATACGAAACTGCAATGCGCAATACACTGGATCTTTCGGCAATACCCTATATAAAGGCACACAGCCACCTGCCGGTTATAGTAGACCCGAGCCATGCCCTCGGAACCTCAAAGTATGTTAGGCAGATGTCTCTTGCAGCGGCGGCATGTGGTGCGGACGGACTCATTATTGAGGTTCATAATGCACCGGAACTTGCCCTTTGCGACGGAGCACAGTCGGTTACACCTAAAGAGTTTGACACTATTTCTTATCAGGTTAAGAAACTGCTTGAGGTAACCGGTGGATTTTAAAAATATAGTAATTGTAGGGCTCGGACTTATAGGTGGGTCGATTGCTAAAGCCGCAAATGCATACGGTTACAGCTGTAAGGGAATTGACATAGATGAAGATGCGGTGTTATCTGCAATAAAAGATGGGGTTATTACCGAGTGTTGGAACGGTAGCGACGAGGCCGACCTATACATAGTCGCACTTTATGAATCTGATACCATAAAATATATCAGAGATAACATAAATAGCTTTAAAAAAGGCTCAGTCATAATCGATATATGCGGTAACAAGAGGGGCATATGTTCAGCGCTAACCGACCTTTGCAAAACAAACGGACTGAACTTTGTCGGGACACATCCGATGCAGGGTAGAACAAGCAGTGGATATCGGCATTCTGTTGCAACCCTATTTGACGGGGCTTCCATAATAGTTTGCCGTGACAAGGGAACAAATGAGGAAGCAGTGAAATCGGTTGGCGAGTTCGCCATGAACTTAAGGTTCAAAAAGATTATAAATTGTAGCCCTGATGAGCATGATGCGATGCTTTCCTACACTTCACAGCTCGCTCATATCCTCTCGTCGGTGTACATACAAAACGAAAAATCACAAAAACATATAGGGTTTTCCGCTGGCTCATTTAGAGATTTATCACGTGTTTCGGAACTCTCTGCCGTCATGTGGAGCGAGTTAATGACCAACAACAGCGATAATCTGATATCCGATATAGAGTGCTTTGAAGAGATACTGCATAGGTTTAAAACGACACTACAAGACAAGGATACAGAAAAATTACACGACCTACTTTCTGTCGGAAATGAAATGAAGTTGAAAAGCAAGAAGGGTAATTAATGAAAATAACAGTAAACTCCTCGATAAACTATGATATTATACTTGACGATAGCATTCTTAATGATTTTGGTGCTCTTGCGGTCGAAAGGTTCGGAGTGTCAAAAGCGGTGGTTGTCACCGACACCAATGTAGCACCGTTATATTTGTCCCACCTCAAGAACAGCCTTGCCAATTCCGGATTTACGGTGGAAGATTTTATTGTAGAGGCGGGGGAGAAGAGTAAGAATATTGACACCTTTGAAAGCCTCCTTACTTTTTTATCCGATAACTCTATAAATAAAGGTGACCTGCTTGTTGCACTCGGGGGCGGAGTCGTTTCAGATCTCACCGGTTTTGCTGCAAGCTGTTATCTGCGTGGGATGCCTTATGCAACAGTAGCAACCTCATTGCTTGCTGCGGTAGATGCCTCTATAGGTGGAAAGACAGCGATAGATCATGCGGGGAAAAAGAATAATGTTGGGACATTCTATCCACCTCATCTTGTAATGATAGACACAGCATTATTTAAAAGTTTGCCTATAGAAGAACTTCAAAATGGATTGGTAGAGGCGATTAAATCGGCGGCTCTTTATGACGTTGAGCTGTTTGATAAGCTATGTGAGCCTATAGTTGAGGAAGATTATAAATATTTAATCGAACATTCCCTGCTTGTAAAGAAATACTTTGTCGAGCAGGATGAACGAGACAACGGTCTTCGCCAACTGCTAAATCTTGGACATACCCTCGGACACGCAATCGAGGCGGAAAGTGGCTATTCAATATCTCATGGAATTGCTGTAGCGGCAGGGATGGTGCATATATTAGACTGTGGTGAAAGGGATGGTTTGTGTAAATCAGGCCTTAGTGAAAGGATAAAAAAATCACTTGACGCACAAGGTGTAGACTACTCCTTACCATACCCAGTACAGCAGCTCCTCCCTCACATAATCGGCGATAAAAAGATTCGCAAAAGCAACATTACACTTGCCATGATTGAGGATATAGGAAAGCCTTTTTTACACAAAATAAGTCTGCAAGATGCCACGAAATTTTTCATACGTTGATTTTAATGTGAGCATAACTAACAGCAGGTTTTGTTAAAACATTTAGAAAGGAAAAACTATAGAATGTAAAAATTTTCATACGTTGATTTTAACGTGAGCATAACTAACAGCAGGTTTTGTTAAAAATTTAGAAAGGAAAAAACTATAGAATGAAAATTGCGGTGATACAGCCTTCTGTGCTCGGTGGAAGCATCAATTCAATCAGCTCAAAATCCGACCTCCATCGTGCAATAATTGCGGCATCATTCTGCGACGAGCCGGTTAAAATATATTGCAACACCCTTTCAGCAGATATAGTCGCGACGGTCTCATGCCTAAATGCACTGTCGGCGGAAATAGTAGCAGAGCAGACTGATGAGGGATATGTAATATCGGTTTGTGAGGGGAATAAACCAAAAAATCGACCTATTTGTGAATGTAACGAGAGTGGAACCACACTAAGATTGCTGACCCCGATTGCGGCGGCAGCATATAAAAATGTTACCTTTACAGGAGAGGGGAGACTTGCACAGAGACCGATGGAACCACTTCTTACCGTAATGAAAAAGCATGGGGCCGGCTTTAGTTCCGATACTATACCGTTTACCCTAAAGGGTAAATTAAAGCCGGGTAACTATGAAATAGCGGGAGATGTCAGTTCACAGTTTATAAGTGGATTGCTGTTTGCACTCCCATTGTTAAACAAAACAAGCAGAATAAAATTAACCACTAAGTTAGAGTCAGCACCCTATGTCGATATGACTATAGCTACATTAAAAATGTTTGGGGTTGAGATTGTAAAAGCACCTGCAGGATTTATGGTAGAGGGCAATCAAAAATATATATCTCCCGGCGAGGTTTACACCGAGGGTGATTGGTCCAATGCCGCATTTTGGCTTGCAGCAGGTGCTATTGGTGGTGAACTCACGGTGAAAGGTCTCAGCTACCCCGATACAAATCAAGCTGATGCGGTAATAGTCGAAATATTACGCAATTTTGGAGCAAAGGTCAGTGTGAAAAAAGAGGGCGGTCTTTCCTCTGTAACAGCAAAAAAAGATACATTAAAAGGCATTGCCATCGATATAAGTCAGTGCCCCGACCTTGCGCCAATTCTTGCGGTTATCGGTGCCGCCGCCGAAGGCAATACCGTGCTTACGGGAGCCGGAAGATTAAAGCTAAAGGAGAGTGATCGTCTTAGTGCTACAGCCGAACTGATAAATTCTCTCGGTGGCGATGCCAAGGTAGACGGAGATACCATAGCTATAACAGGGGGTGGAGTGACCGGCGGCAGGGTGAATTCACATAACGATCATCGCCTTGCCATGGCAGCCGCTGTAGCTGCTTGTTTTGCAAAAGAAACGGTTATTATAGATGATGCTGCGGCGGTAGCAAAGTCCTACCCAAAATTTTATTCGGATTATGAAATGCTCGGAGGTGTAGTAGATGTCCTCTAACTTTGGCGATATTATCAATATTCAAATCTTCGGTCAGTCCCACTCGAACGGACTCGGTGTGGTAATTGACGGTTTACCGTCAGGTGAGGCTATAGACCTTGACCAGGTAGATGTTTTTTTAAAGCGTAGACAGGGTGGGAAAAAACATTCTACTCCCCGAAAGGAGGCGGATACCGCCGAAATACTGTCAGGACTTGTTAACGGTGCTACTTGTGGTGCTCCGCTTGCCGCTATTTTTAAAAATTCAAACATTAATCCATCTGCATATAACGAGCTTTGGGATACCCCGAGACCATCCCATGCCGACCTGACAGCAAGGCAACGCTACCGCAATCCTGACCCCACAGGCGGTGGACATTTCTCCGGAAGATTGACACTTCCGCTGTGTTTTGCCGGGGCGGTAGCCCTTCAACTTCTCGCACGAAAGGGGATAATGGTAGCGGCACACATTTCGGATTGTGGGGGATTGCAGGATAAAAGATTCGATCCGAATTTGGTGGATGCCAAACTGTTGAATAGTCTCACGTCAAAGCCTTTTCCGACAATCGATGACAGCAAGGCAGAGGGAATGGGTCACATAATTCAGTCAGCGCATAACGAGGGGGACTCGGTAGGCGGTGCGGTGGAATGCGCAGTAATCGGACTTCCGGCAGGAATCGGAAATCCGATGTTTGACGGTGTAGAGAGTGCACTTGCAAAGGTATTGTTCGGAGTTCCGGCGGTTCGAGGTGTTGAGTTTGGTGCCGGATTTAGTGCCTGTTCAATGAAGGGTAGCGAGCATAACGATGCATACGAACTTATCGACGGCAACCCTGTGCCAAAAACAAACAACGCAGGCGGTGTTTTAGGTGGAATAACCACCGGCGCACCGTTAATTTTTAGGGTGGGATTTAAACCTACTGCTTCAATATCGAAGGGACAGGTTACATTAAATATGAAAACAGGAAAACAGGAGGCGCTATCAATTCGTGGCAGACATGACCCTTTTATTGCACTGCGTGCAGTTCCGGTTGTAGAGGCCGCCGCCGCTGTTGTTATACTTGATTTACTCCTCGCCTCAAAAGGTGAGCTATGAGTGAATATCCTAACAGAATATCGGTAGGACTTATAGGGGATAAACTCACCCACAGTCACTCACCGATAATACACAATATTCTTGGTAATCCATATTACGGCCTGCACGAGCTAAAGTCAGAGGAGTTGGATGATTTCTTTGCAAAGGCTGAATTTGATGCGATAAACGTGACGATACCCTACAAAAAAGATGTTATTAAATACTGTGAGAGCATATCGAGTATAGCACGGTTATGTAATAGCGTAAACACTGTATTAAATAGGAACGGGAAGTTGTATGGATATAACACCGATTTTATAGGTTTTATCGCCATGCTTAAATATTATGAGGTTGCTATTTCCGGCAAATCCTGTGTGGTGCTCGGCAGTGGCGGTGCGGGGGGCACAGCGGTTGAGGCATTAAAACTACTTGGAGCAAAAAGGGTTATCACGGTATCTCGTAGTGGAGAGTATAACTATGAGAATATTGCAGAGCTTACAGATACCGAAATACTTGTGAACTCGACACCGGTAGGACTTTATGGGCGCAACAACGACATGCCTGTTGACCCGAAGATTTTCCCAAAACTTGATGCTGTGGTCGATTTGATTGCAAATCCATATCGAACCGAGCTAATGAATCGAGCGCAACGCCTTGGAATTAAGACTGCAGGGGGAGACGCGATGCTCTTTGCACAGGCTGTTGCAGGTGATGCACTTTTTTTTGATAAAAAAATTGATTATTCTGATTTTGAATTAGGTTATACAAAGTATCGAAAAGAGGGTAATAATATTATAATTATTGGAATGCCGGGAAGTGGAAAAAGTACGGTAGGCAATCTCATATCCCAAAAATACGGCATGAGATTTCTCGATACAGACACTGCTATAGAAGAAAAAACATCCATGTCGATACCGGATATTTTTTCTAGGTACGGTGAAGCGCATTTTCGCAGTATAGAAACCGAGGTTCTTAATGATGCTTGTAACAACAACGGCTATGTTATAGTGACCGGTGGTGGAGTAGTGGAAAGTAAAGACAACCGTGAAAGGATGCGGCGTACCGGAATGGTATTTTGTTTGACAAGACCGCTTGAAAAGCTGATAAGTAACGGTCGTCCTGTATCACTAAGGGATGGCGTAGAGGCAATATATTCTCGCCGCAAGCCCCTGTACGATGAGTGTTCAGATCATAATATAAAAAACATCTCACCGCAGCAGTGTTGCGATGAGATAATAGATATATTTAATGATAAAGGAAACAAAAAAATCCTGAACTTATCCGAATTTACAAAGCTTGTATAGAGCGAGAAGATATCCATCCGTACCGAGTCCGGTTATCTGGCCAAGACATGCGGGTGCGGTCAACGATTTTTTACGAAACTCCTCACGGGTGTAAACGTTGGAAATATGCACCTCTATGGTGGGAAGCCCTGAGGCTTTGATTGCATCACGAAGAGCCACCGAGCTGTGAGTATATGCGGCAGGATTGATAATAATACTATCAAAACCTTTCGAAGGGGCGTCATTAACCACACTGCAAAGAGCACCCTCATCATCGCTTACAAAAAATGAGACCGTTGCCGATAAGGCGGCGGCCTCTTTTTCAATTTTTTTATATACATCTTCTAATGTCTCGGCTCCATATATTCCGGGTTCTCGACTGCCGAGTTTTCTGAGATTAGGACCATTTACAACTAAAATATTCTTCATTTTTATGCAATCACCAAGCTTTCTATTTGAGTGTTAGATACAAAAGCTATATAGGTTTTTCCGGTGTGGATTAATATATCTTCATTATTTTCATCCATTAACCTAAGTTGGTCATCCGGAGCACCCTTCTGCCATTTAATCTCGCGAGATTTACCGCCGTTTATATACACACCTTCACCCTGAGTTAGCACAAAACTTGTGGTTAGATTATCAGGTTGTAGAGCAGTATCACAAAACAAAATAACAAGGTTGTCAAAGCTGAGTTGAGTCTGCGCAATGTCGTCCATCTGCTGAGTGCCGGCATAGTATTTATCATACTGCATATTAGTAGAATTATATTTAAACTCTGCTGAGGTTACCGTCGAAAAGGAAAAATTAACCGAAGATGAGGCCACACCCGCAAAGTCATCATTTACACTCTCACCTTCCAACGCAAAGTTGAATATTGGATTATAACCTCCTATCGGAGAGATAGCATTATTTGCAATTCCGGTAGAAATTAAGGTGCTACTTGTGTACCAGCTGTTCTCGTTGCCGTTTTCACGTGAACGAGGCAGGTCAAGGTTGAATGTGGTGGTGCCGGTATACATCCCGTCGATGTTTTGATATCCGAAATAATTTAACAAATCGTTGGCATAGCTGTTGGAATCGATGTGAACTAGTATTGCGTTTTGTGCCATGGCAAGTTCGGCAAATTGGTAGCGCAACAAGGTCACCGGCCCTGCGGCTATTATTGCAGCGGGGTCAGAGTATAATGCCATCATTGCAGTTAGTCCTGCCTCGATTTCTGTTTCATAGATTACGTCTGCAGATGCAATGCCTGCCTGCGGCATTGATTTTTGAATATTACCAACCATGATTGCTATGGGTCGAGTGCCCTCCTGTTGGCCTGTTATAGGAGCTAAACCGGTTAGGGGATTTATCTCGTGTTGCTCTATTTCCGGTGTGGAAAGAGACGCCGAGGCAACCACCTGCGGAATAGCAGTTGAGGATGATACCAAACCGCTATCATCCTTGGAACTACAGGACACAACGAGACACAGCATCGCAGAAAGCAATACCACTTTTAATTTAATGCTGTGTCTGTTATTTTTCATATTACTCAGTAACTTCATCCGCATCCGTTTCATTTGCTGCGGCATCTGCATCTGCGTTGGTATTTGCATCAAGGGTATTAGTGCCATCAGCTCCGCTTATCTGGAAGGAGTCATGTTGGTCAAGACCGATAACAGCGATATATGTCTTTCCTACATTAAGTGGAACACCCATATCACCATCGGCTGTATAGATTTCTAAGGGAGCAGACGCTCCTCTTTTCATCCATCTGATTTCCTGATACTGACCACCATAGAAGTAGTATCCTACACCACCACTGTCAAGATCAATCTCAACAATTGGGCTGGAACCGTCACCATGTGGTTCAATTACTGTGTATAGCAATAAAAGGTTTTCATAGGCGAATGCTTCACCATTGTTTTCGTCGATAAGTTTTTGACCAAACTGGCTCTTTTCATACTCATTTGTAGTCGCATTATATTCAAAGTATCCATCATAGGAAGCTGAGAATTTCCAGGATATCTGAAGTGCACTACCATCGGTTGGAAGAACCGGAGCTTCGTTGTAGTTCACAAAGCCATGCAGGGTAATAGGTGCAGGTGGTGCGCCTACTGTATTATAAGTGTCTTTTTCTAACTCGGCGGTTAATAACTCGGCATTGGTATATTCGGTTTCGTCATATGAATAACCTGGGCGACTGCGACGATAGGTTGCACCGCCGGGATTTACATCGCCATTTGACCAGTCATAAACACTGAGCATCTCCATGGCAGGAGTACTTCCGCCATCATGAACATATATGGCATTGAGCGGCAACATAAACTGAACATGTCCATGGCGTGCCGAACGTACCGGACCGATTTCCGGAATTGTTGTGTAATCGTCATATACCAACATATAACGGGTGATACCACCCTCTGTAACCATCTCGTAACATACCGAAGCTTCACTTACACCGGAGTGTGGCAGTCCATCTACACGGTTGTTAACCATAACTGCAACAACACGCTGGTCTATCGGATAGTCCGCATCTTTTTCCTCACCTGTAAGAGGGCTGGGATAGTATGGCTCGGGTTCTGGCTCAGGTTCTGGCTCTGGCTCGGGTTCCGGTTCCGGCTCCTCACTCTGTGATTGTGAAACAGAGGCCGGATCGGTTACCTCCGAGGCAGGAGCTTCACTACATGCCGCAAGGCTTGTTGCCAATATAAACATGCTAAGTATGATTAAAAGTATCTTCTTCATTAAAATTCTCCTCTATAGTTATCTATATAAACTTTGACTATGACTTTTCAAACTCTGCAAAGGTTGGGAAATGGGAAAGATCTACGACGGCTACATAGCTGTTGCCAGGATTGATTGATACCGGTATTTCTCTACCATCACTGCTTACAATCTGCAATGGTTGTTCAGGTGCCCCTTTTAACCATCGTATACGCTCATAACCTCCGTTAGAAAAATAGTATCCTATCCCTCCAAAGTCATAACCTACGTCAGCAAGTATTCCATCGGGATAGGTTGTTATGGATGTAAATAAAACGATAACATTTTTGTATGAAAGTTGTTCGCCATTGTTCGCATCAATCTGAGGCTCGCCGTAGATTGACTTTTCATATTTTCCCAGCTCAGAATTATATTCGAAACTTGATGTTGAATAGTCGCTAAATTTTACATTAAAGCTGTCGACCGGTATTTCAGGCGTTCGCTCCTCCTCCGGTGGAAGAAAGTTGAAAATAGGGTCAGGTTGCTCTAATAAGTTTGCATCGAATTTAAATTCATCAACCACTCCTTTCAATGATTCACCGTCGGTGAACCAACAGTGTTCATCAACGTTAGTATATGTTTGTGATAAAATTTCGGCTCGCTCCTCATCATACCAGATCGAGTCTGAGAAAACGTACCCATCTATACCACGATTTGCGTACTGATAAAGTTCAAGCATATCTTCAGCCGGTGAACTGGCTCCAATGTGTAGATACAACGGTTGGTAAGGAAGCATTAGCTGTATGTGCTGATCCCTCGCACTGCGAACCGGACCTATTGTTGGAAGATTAAATCCATCCGAATAGATTGCCATCAATCTTGTGATACCACCTTCGGTTACGACTTCATAAACAATGTCGGCCTCGGTAAGCCCTTTTTGCGGAAGAGATTGTTTTATGTTGTTAACCATTATCGCAATCGGTCGCATAGTCTCATCAAACTTTTCATCCACATACATTCCGTTATAGGGATTAATCAGTGAAGTGACGTCCTCCTCCGGGGTTGAGGTAACTTGCGAGGATGACGGCTCAGACGTTATCGGCTCGGAGCTGTCGGGAGTGGATGAAGTCGATGGAGTTGATAACACGCTAACGCTACCCGGCTGTTGCGAACAAGCGGATAAAACCATTGCAACAGATAAAACCGCCGCTATTATAGCGAAAAATCTTCTCTTCAAATTGAATCCATAAAATTGATATCACTCATAATATTCTACCACATATAGTATTTTTTGTCAATATAGGTGAGATATTCACTATGAGGGTTTTATTGTAGATTTATTAATTTTTTGTAGAATCACCAAATTTTGTATACATTTTCGCAACCTCATCAGCCAGTGCTGAGAACTCTGATGTTTTTAATTCGGGATCAGTTGCTAAAATTCTGTTAGCCGCATCGGTACTTTTTTCGAGAATACTCACGTCCTCGGCAAGGCTTGCCACCGTCAGAGGAGGGAGTCCATGTTGTTGACTTCCAAAGAAATTTCCGGGGCCTCGTGTTTCGAGGTCATACTTTGCCAGTTGATATCCGTCTGTAGTTTCCACAACCCTATGCAGCCGTTCTAATGTCTTATCGGATTTGCTGTCGCTAACAAGAAAGCACCAACTTTCCTCACTTCCTCGTCCGACCCTCCCTCTGAGCTGATGTAATGTTGCGAGTCCGAATTGTTCGGCATTTTCAATAACCATGACGGTAGCATTTGGAACATCTACGCCTACCTCTACTACCGTTGTAGTACAAAGAACATCAATCTCGCCCTGCGCAAAACTCTTCATAACATCCGACTTTAGTGCGGCAGACTGCTTTCCGTGTAACAGTCCTATCCTTCTTGACGGCAATAACACCGAGGCAATATCTCGGTAATAGCTCTCGACATCCTGCAATCCTTCCTCATTCTCATCAATTACCGGGCAGACAATGTATATCTGTCTTCCTTTTTTTATTTCATCATCTAAAAACCCGAACATTCTACCCCTTTTTGAGCTATCGGTCATCCTTGTTTTTATTGCTATTCTGCCCTTGGGGAGCTCGTCCAGTACCGAGATATCAAGATCTCCGTAGATTAACAGTGCAAGTGTTCGGGGGATGGGTGTGGCACTCATTACGAGCACATGTGGATTGTCCGCCTTGGTAAATAAGCGTGAGCGCTGTTTTACACCAAATCGATGCTGTTCGTCCACGATACAAAGCCCAAGTTTATCAAACTCTACCGGCTCTGACAAGACGGCTGAAGTTGCTACTAAAACACAGGGCTTTTCCTCCTTAAGTCTTGCGAGTAATACCTTTCGGTCTCTACCCTTAATCGAACCGCTAAGCAACAAAACGTCTATGCCGGTATCATTTAACAGGTTCGAAAGTGTTTTATAATGCTGATTACAAAGTAACTCGGTAGGTGCCATCAGTGCAGTTTTATATCCGTTTTGTGCTGCGAAGTATGCAGCGGCGGCGGCAACAACGGTCTTACCACTACCTACATCACCCTGTAAAAGCCTATTTTGTGGTGTGGATTTTTGCAGGTCATCGGTTATATCCTTTACCGCCCTGTGTTGCGCATTCGTCGGCTTAAAAGGTAGTAGATTAAAAAAAGGATTTAGGTCAACATCACCCATAGGGGCACAACTTATCCGTCGCTCCTCATCTTTAAGCCTGGAAAGTCCGAGCTGTAGACACAGAAGTTCATCAAAAATCAGGCGTTGCTTTGCATCTGCCACATCGGTCATTACTTTGGGACAGTGTACTCCAACAACAGCATCGTTCCTACCTATTAAGCTATAGCGGTTTATAATATTTTCCGGCAAAAATTCTTTAATGAAAACTTTGGAATATCCGGCTATAGCGGATTTAATTAGTTTGGAAAGGTACTTGGAGGTTATTCCCGATGTTAACGGGTAGATAGGGGATATAGGCAAAGCCTTTGAAGGTGATATATATATCGGGGAAATCATGGACTTTTGAATGAATCCGTTTTGGGTAATTCTCCCGTGAAAGAGATATTCTTCGCCCTCCTGTAATGAATCGTAGGCGAAACGATTGTTAAAATATATAATCTCAACATCGCCTGAACAATCGTCTTCTCCAGAAAATTCGGCAGTGTCAATCTTAAAAAGGGTACGCCCGCCGGCAATTCTGCGTGGCGGGTGTTTTTTTAATATGGTAAGGCAGAGTACAAGGTTTGTGTTAGACTCAGCATTTCGGAGTGGTGTGATGCAGGTATAATCGATATAGCCTCTGGGGTAGTGGTGCAAAAGATCTTCAACCGTACTAATTCCGAGTTTTTGAAGTTTTGCAAAACTTTTTTCCCCTACACCTTTTAGAACCTTAACGTTCATTATTCCACCGAAAGAATATAGTAGTAAACCGGTTGTCCTCCCATTATTAAGCTAGACTCAATAGTTTTAGGAAGTTTTTCGGTTATAGCATTAAAGCTTGCCTCAGCTTCCTCTTGTGATATGTCAGAACCGGCTATAAGTGTGAAGAAACTGCTGTTTTTCTTTACCATGCCTTTAACCAACCGTGACAGCTGTGTAGAAACATCAGCACCGGTGTGCGCAAGTTTTCCGTTTAACAGGGCTAGTATTTCACCTTTTTTTATCTTGTGTCCATCAAAATCACTGTCTCTTGCAGCAAATGTTATCTGACCTGTAGAAACCGCCTCGGCTGCTAAAAGCATTTCGGTGGCGTTTTGTTCGGGTGCTGCCTCAGGGTCGAAGCTTAATATTGCTGAAATACCTTGGGGAATCGATCTTGTAGGTAACACTATCAAGTTTCGGTCTGCAAGTTTTTTTGCCTGCTCGGCGGCTAGAATTATGTTTTTATTATTTGGTAAAATAAAAATGTTTTTTGCGGGAACCGATTGTGCCGCTCCGAGTATATCGTCGGTAGATGGGTTCATTGTTTGACCGCCGGTGACGATGGCATCGACGCCAAACTCGTTAAAAAGATTTTGCAGTCCTTCTCCGGCAGCAACCGCAACAAATCCATACTCACGCTCCGGGTCTACGGCGATATATTTATAGGTTGCAGTATCATCAAGCTCGGATTTCACCTGTTTTGCAAGCCCTTTGCCCTGCTGTTGGCGACTTTCATACTGTTCGCTCATGTTTTCAATCTTTATTCTGGTAAGGTTTCCATGTCCTATTGCGTGAGAAAGAGCCTTTCCGGGATCGTCTGTATGGACATGAACCTTAATAATTTCATCGTCCTCGACGACAACGATGCTGTCGCCTATGGTTCCGAGAAATGCACTCAGCTTTTCGGTAGACGCATTCTCCTCTTTATTAATTATAAATTCGGTACAATAGCCGAAATCGCTTTCCTCAAAAAGCTCGTCGGCGAAAACCCCCTTGCCGACAACAGCAGATGCCGCCTTTTGTTCTTTTTGCTCTTTTGTACAAAATCCTTCGCCCGAGATAACCTTTCTCATACCTTCGAAAATGAGGGTAAGCCCCTTTCCACCAGCATCCACTACACCGGCCTTTTTAAGTACCGGAAGCTGCTCCGGTGTCTCTGCAAGCGCCTCCTCGGAATACCGACAAAGTTCACCAAACAGCTCTACGACGTTGTCGGTCTCGATTGTTGAAATCTTCTCACTCGCAACCCTCGCTACCGTCAACATGGTACCTTCGGTTGGCTTCATAACAGCCTTGTATGCTGCAGAAACACCTGAAGCGAGAGCAGATTTTAAATCGTCGCTCGTCATAGAAGTTTTTCCGACAAGTGATTTAGAAAATCCGCGGTAGAGTAGAGAAAGAATAACGCCGGAATTTCCACGTGCTCCCCTGAGCATGGCAGAGGCAGCTGTTTTCGACACATCCTCTACACTGCAATCCTCCGACAGCGTCTCAAGTTCTCTTGAAGCCGCAGAGATGGTCATACTCATATTGGTGCCGGTGTCTCCGTCCGGCACAGGAAATACATTCAGTTCATCCACTTCACTACGATAATTTTGAATGCAGTTAGCACCGGATATCATTGCGCGGCATAAAGTCTGCCCGTTAATCTCAGTCATTGTTATGAATGTCCTTTCTTTGTTTGAGCTTACTCGTCTTTAACGTTTTCTACCACGACATTAACCTCTTCAACGGTTAAATCTGTTGCCTGTTCTATGGTATATCTGACCTTGTTTATTATGCTTTTTACTATGGCTGAGATGTTTAATCCGTAGATTACAGTGATATGAAGTTCAATAAAAAGTTTACCATTTGACTCCACCACCTTGACGCCCTTGTCGGTATAGTTTTTACCGAAAACTATTGACTTCAAGGTGTCGCCTGTATCGGCATCTGCCATGTCTGCAACTCCGAAACAACTTTGAGCCGCAATACCGGAAAGTGCCGCAAGGTACGCACCGGTAATTCTGATACTGCCCTTAGAGTTATATATTTTAATCATAAACTACCTCAAAAAAATTGAAATACGGGTTTTCGTTTCTTGGTGTTAATCCTGTCAACCATTCGGCATGATAAAGGGTTCCTCCACGAAAAATTATAGGCGCGATCGGTTGTTCTTCGACAAATACTTCACAAAATTCGTATGTGTTCCCGGTGCTTTTCATGTCGATATACGCATCACTCAACCGCTGTGACAAGTTATCAATATATCCGGGTGAACTCTCATTAAAAAAATATGAGAAGTCAAGGTTTTCAGGTAGCAATATTTCGCCGAGATATAGATCATATTCGCCAAGTAACAACAACTCGTCAAATTGTTCCACGCTATCTGCCGAAACCGTTTTAAGTGTAACGCCTTCCTTGGCGAATGCAGATGTCATGAGTGCAACAACAGAGTCCCTTGCGGCGGTTTGCGCATTGTAAAGCAAGGTGTACTCCTGTTCAACTCTTCCGGAAGAAGTCAATTCAACGTCATCACAAAAATCATATGCGGGAGAAATTATTCCTATGCTTTCAAATCCAACATTAAAGAATATGTCGTGTATAATGTCGGTACGAGGTATAAGTGATGATACTGCTCTGCGCTCAGAGGTTGTGAAGCCAACATCAGAAAAGCCGATAAACAGCATGGAGGTAGTGGGGTAGACACTGTAACCAAGATTAGACATTGGAACAAAGTCGGGAAGAAAGGTTGTGTCAGCAAGCGATACAGTTCCCGCATTTAATGCATCCGTCAGAGTTCCCGGCAAGGACAAATCAACAAGCTGTATTTCTCGAACATCGGAATCGTTAGCCTCATCCCTTAAATATAAGCGACTTCCTGTCATACCATAATCTCCCGAAGCAATCGGGAAATCCGCAGAGGTGTCCGATGCATGCAAAATCGGCATGGTCAACAATAACGGAAAAAATGCATCCGGTTCGTGCAAGGTTATCCTAAGTGCATCTTCTTCTATTACCACGACATCAATGTTTTTTAGCCTTTCAATATAACGACTACTGCCCATTGCGGCTATTATCGATGCTTCCACATCCTGTAATGTTATAGGTGTTCCGTCCTCAAAGGTATCTTCAACAATACTGAGTTTATAAACCGAGTTACCATCATACGAAGAAATGGAGGATGCCAGCTGTGGTGTGGGAGAAAGCTTTTCATCCAAAAAATAAAGTCTTGTGAACAGAAGACTACTTAGCTGATGTGTGACCTGAGAGTCAGACAGATACGGATTTGTACCCTGTGAAGCATCATACGCAACAACTATTGGATGTTGTTCAGCCTCGGCAGAAAGCACCTGAGGAACAACATCATTGCAGGCTGAAAACGACAAAACCAAAGCGATCGCCGGTAGTATTTTAATCCACCATTTCGACCGAAATGCAGTGCTATTTACACATTGTCTGCTTCTCACCCATACATTATATACCATAAAAAGAAAATTTGCAACTGTTTGTTACATTTATATACGTTTATAAATGATTGCAAACAGTTGCAAATTGCAGATGATTATATCAGCTATAGGAATGAAAGTTAGTACTCTACTACCCTTTCAATACTTATGCCGCATTTTGAGCATTTTCCGGTTAAAACAAGATCGTATTCATCAAGCTTAGTAGTAAAGTCAATAATGGAAGTTATGGAACAGTTCGGGCAGTAGGAGCTGTTTAAAATCATTCTTTGTACATCGGGAGAAAATCGGCTCCAAAGCTGTTCGGCAGAAATATCTGATAAATCTTCCTCATCTTCGTCTTCGTAGTATATCTCATCTTCGGACTCATATGCATCCTTAAAAAGTTTTGGATATTTTTTAAGTTTTGTTGTCAAATCATCAAGATCAAGATTTTCGATATCAAATTCATTGACTCCTAACCAGTCGCTGTATTCTTCGTATCCGTCCCCTTTGTCTTTAAAGGCACGAACAATGTCAGCAAGTCCGTCTACTCCGCCACAATCCTCAATTATTCCGTATCCGCTACCGTCAATCAGAAGCGGAAGGGATTTTCCCGGGATGTCCTTGTCCAAAATAACCTCTTCAAGAACTATTGTGAAGCTCCACCCATCTCCGTAATCATAATTAAAGGTTAATCTCTCATTTGGCCCGTTTAAAACCTTGCCGAGGGCTAAATCCAGTGCATTAAGAGTTGGCCTACCATCGTTTTGCTCCATATCACTGTACATTAACTCGATATTGATTATTCCGCCGCTCTGCTGTAGCATTTTGACCGCCTCGGCATTTTCTGGGCTGTTAATGTAATCGCCGACCAAAACTTTAAAATTATCGAGAACGGGAACTTCAAAATTGAAATGATGACGCCCCTCCATCTCGTAAATACTCATTAACATATAGGCTAACTTAGCCATGCTTACGTTGTTCATAAGCTGAAATCTACGCCAAATTTTAGGTCTGAAGTTGTTTAGCTCAACATAGAGTTGATATATTGGATGTGATGCCATGAAATTTTCTCCTTTCGCACTAAAAAAGGTATGAAAGGGATTGCATTTAATGCAATCCCTTTTGTGAAAGTTACGACTCGTGAACACCTGACTTGATATCGGCAATTAAGTCCTCAATATAGGTCAACAGGTCAACATTAACATAGAAGGGTAGCGCTTGACCATCCTTTATAGCACCGTATTGACGTTCATTGATACGATAAAACTCCATGACATGACTATCACCGTCTAACATATTTATTGTGAACTTATACTCAATATCACCAATTTCCGATTCACCTTCAATAACATTTGACAAGGTTACCGATAACATACCGAGGTAGATATCCTTAACGAAATCTTCTTCAATTTCTTCGCCGTCAAGGGTAGGCTCCATCCATGCATCCTCTGCATCATCGGGGTTTACCATGTGGTTAAAGAAAGCTTCATGCTCACCGCTCGGCGTTATCAACTCAATACTCTCGGCATCAAGTATGTTATAAATCCAGAGTAGTGATGACATAAGGTCGACATAATTGACGTCAAGGTATGGGAATGAAGATACAGGGAAGGTAACTATGGAATCAATTCCGGAAACAGTGGCATAAACCTCAGTCTCGGTCTCGTCGGTATAATCCCCAAGAGTTATGACAAGTTCATCGTTTAAGGTGATTCTTGCAAACGGTTGTTCCAAATCGGTAGTTACGGCATCCTCCTCGGAGACCTCCGTAATTGCTTCCTCAACGTCGACACTTTCCTCTGAAGTTAAATCCACTTCTTCGGTGTCGGCTTCATCCCCTGCAACAGGCTCCGCTTGTTCTTCTTCTGGATCAACTAACCCATACTGTGTGTAGTCCTGAGGGTCATCCTCAATTATGTCGCCATACTGTAGAGACGAAAATGCATAAATAATCTCCTCAAGGAATACAGCGTCGTTTGCCTCGTGTTTTATAGGAGAAATCAACTCATGTTGTGAGCTGAAGGTATCAGGGTCATATTCGAGGGGAACTAACTCTATGGTTTCCTGTCCCGCACGCTCTAACTTGAAGGATTGAACGGCATCATATTCCTCACCCTCGGCAAAGGAGAATAGTTGTTTGTCACGGAATTGCTGCTCACCGTTAAGTGCATAGTTTGCCGTAGTGGCAGATATCAACCAAACTTCATCATTATCCGCAAGCTTTGCATAGTAGTCGGTTCCACCGGGAGCTTCGTTTCCGATTTCGTATACGGTAGCTCCGCCGGAGTGCTCTACCGTAACCACTGCACTTGGGCTGTCAAGACCATACTCAGAATGGTTATCTGTCGCAACAGGCTCCGCATCCACAAGAATTTTGCGAAGCGATGCCGCCGCATATGAAAAAGCACTTTCAGAATAGTTAACATCTCTCGGCTGTGCAAGACTGTACTCGCTCGAGGTTAACTCCTCGCCTTCATCATTTTCGGTGGTAACCGTTTCCTTGTTTATGGTATACCCATTTTCAATATCAACGGTTACAGAATTAAATTCACTTTCCTCTATCTCAATAAGATAGTTAAGCTCGGGTGTAGACGTTACCGGCATTTCGGATGAAGCCGGTTCTTCCTGTGGCATCGAGGTTAGGAGAAAGTATGCACCCACAAGGATTACCAAAACGATAACCGAGCCAATAAGTGTTAATTGTTTTTTCTTCATTGTTACCTGTTCTTTCTCCTAATATAAACGAATATGCCAACGCCCACAAAGCAAAGCGGTATAAGAATAACCAGTACTACCAGTATTGCAATTGCTGTTTCCGACACTATATCAAGATACGGGCTGGAAAACTCGATAGGTTCTATTTCTATCGCATCTACCGAAGGATTCATGTAGCCTATAGCGGAGGTGATAAGTGAAGAATTTTTGAAGGAATCATCGCTTAGTATATCGGGGGATAGGGTGTTATATGTGGAAACAAATAACACATGATGATAGGTGCTTACATTGCTGATAAACTGGCTGTCGGTAGAGAGAACCATCAACGGGAAGGGGCCGTCTGCATCACCGGACTGCTGTGTAATGTCGGTTATAGCTTCGCCGGTCGAAGCATCCTTACCATAGGATGAATCGGAAGATTGCATAAGCACCGAGGTAGTGCGATATCCGTCCGCTTCATAGGTAACGTTGAGCTCGGTAGTAAGTGCGGTTATAATATTGCCGGAATCGGAGGCGATAATTTCATCGGTGATTTCATGACTTAAAAGTTCCGGCACTATTGTAGTAGGATCAGAACCTACAGCGCGTGATGGGTCAGCAACCAGGTTTGAACCGGATTCAACGCCCCACTCCGACAGGTACCTGTTCAGCCTTTCGAGGGTGTAAAATTCAGGAGTGCTTACAACAATAAGATTATTCGATTCGGTGCGTGTAAGGTATTCGTTTAGCTTTGTAATCTCCTCCTCGGAGTAGTCTGTGGAGGGTGCAAAGATAACTAAAAAGTCAATATCTTCCGGAATATCCTCGCTTATTAGCTCTAGCTCGGATATTTCATAGCTGTTAAAGCTGAATATGTCATTGAATGATTCGTTGTCAACATATTCACCATGACCTGTTATAAAGGCAATCTTAGGAAGTTCATCGGTAGTAACATAATGAAGCGAGGAGGCGAATTTTTGGTCAGCCTGATAACCTGAGGTGTAGCTTTCACCTGTAGAGAAGTCGTAGCTACTGGAATAAAGGTCATTCACATCAATAACTGTGTCTCGTTTAGAACTCTGCATAACTATGGAGCCTGGAACAATGGAGTCCGGGCTTGTAAAGTTATCTCTAAAGCTTGGGTTTTGTGTCAAATCGACATATTCAACCCTGAACATGCCATCGGAGTTACCCACCATACGTTTTAACAGTTCGTTTGCATTGCTAAAGCCGGAGTTTGCCTCGGCCTGTGCCTCGGTCATCATAAGATAAACAACAACCTCTTCTTCAAGGTTATTCAACATCTCCGACGTAGTGTCGGAAATTGTGTAGATGCTGTCGGCGGTAATGTCCTGGGTCAAAGCATATTGCTCGGTAAGTGTTTCGGTCACAAGGTTAATAACTATAACAACCGCAATAAATATCACGAGAAACAGTAACGACATACCCCCATGCATAAACTTTTTTGAGTTTAAAAATTTTTTCATTCCAATCTCCCCCTATGCCCAACGTTTTTTTTCAAGCACACGTGTGGTAAGGAATAAGAACACCACTATTATGCTTATAAAATAAACTATATCGGCTAACGATAAAATTCCGTTTGTAATATTTGTAAACCTTGAAAATACAGACAACCAGTTAAAAATTTCCTGAACAATCGGTATATATATTAAACCGATGAAATACTGAAGCAGGAAAACAGTAAATAAAATTGCATATGTTATAATTGCAGCAATCATCTGACTTTCGGTAAGGGATGATACGAAAAGACCTATTGCAACAAAGGTTGCTATCGAGAGAACCAACATGAGGTAGTTCGCAAAGACCTGCCAAACTGCTGGCGAACCGAATATCGACAGTACAAGAGGGACGCCTAATGTTGTAATAATTGCGATTGCAACAACACCCATTGCGGCAAGATATTTGCCGAGCACTATGTCGACTACGGTTACAGGACTTGTCAACAATAGCTGATCGGTTTTTAATCTTGTCTCGTCCGATAACAATTTCATTGTAAGCAGAGGAACACCAAACATCAATACTGTAACAAGCATGCTGAATAGGAGCGAAACATCACTGGTTGGATACTGAATGAAGATGCCTGCTAATATATTGAAGAAGAAAAACAACAGATAGGTTATGAAGGCGAAAATTCCACACACAACATATCCTAAAGGTGAGGTGAAAAAGCTTCGAAAATCGCGTTTAAAGATTGCTAACATTTATTCCTCCTCCTTATCGGTAACGATATCATCGTCCGTCTGCTCCGGCTCATCGACAGTATCGGTTTTTGTTTCAACAGACGTGATATCAGAGCTTTCCTCGGTGGTAAGCTTTAAGAATATATCCTCAAGCGTAAGGTTCATAGAGCCGAGTGACATTATGGGGAATCCAGCCTTTGCAAGAGCAAAGAACAGACGCTCTCTTATGTCTACACCTTCGTCCGATTCCACTAAAAATTCAAATACATCCGGCTCACGTTCACCGGCACAGTTAACCACCTTAACATTGTCGGTGGATTTTATAACCGACTCAATAGCCTTTTCCGAACCTTTAATGCGGATTGCAATTTTATGTGCTCCGGTAAGTGTGTTGGAAAGATTTTCCGGCGTGTTATCGGCAACAATTACACCGTTGCTGATAACTAAAACACGTTCACAAACCGCCTGAACTTCCGGAAGAATATGGCTGGAGAGTATAACGGTTCTCTTTTTTCCGAGTTTTTTAATAACATTTCTGATTTCGATTATCTGGATAGGGTCAAGTCCAACAGTAGGTTCGTCTAAAATCAGGGTATCGGGGTCACCGATAAGGGCGCTTGCAAGGCCTACACGCTGCTTGTATCCCTTTGAAAGGTTTTTAATAACCCTTTTGTAAACATTTTCTACACCAACCTGCTTACATACGTCGTCGATATGACTTTGACGATTCTCCATCTTAACCTTTTTTAGCTCGTAAACAAAGTCAAGATATTCCTCTACCGTCATTTCGAGATATAGGGGTGGTTGCTCCGGAAGGTATCCAATCCTCTTTTTTACAGCTATCGGGTCTTCTAAAACATCAATACCATCAATCTTTACTGTACCTTCGGTAGCTGAAAGATAGCCGGTGATAATGTTCATTGTGGTGCTTTTACCGGCACCGTTAGGACCGAGAAAACCTACTATCTCTCCATCCTTAATTTTAAAGCTGATATCAGATACTGCCTTTTTCGGTCCATATTTTTTAACAAGATTTGAGACCTCAATCATAAATCCTCACCAAATTATTCCTTTCTATTAAATATAAAATATGTGCAGAAATAAACTGCGACATTAAAAATACATGCTCTTTTCAGAACACTATGTTTCATATTCTACTACCTAATGTGCAGTGAAGTCAACTATATTTTTGTGTTTTTTTAATGAAACTTACTATAACATATATAATTAATGTGAATTCTTTTGTATTTCTGTTGACTAAAAATGAAAAAGAGAGTAAGATAAGAGGCAATGGTATTTTCGGGAGTAGGATCAAAAATCACAGGTATGGAAGAAACAAGCATAATGGAATATAAACTCGGAATAGATATAGGATCGACCACATTAAAATGTGTTCTTTTGGATGCGGATAATAATATTCTGTATTCGAACTATGAGAGACATCTTTCAATGATAAAGGAAAAGCTCTCGCTTGCTCTTGAAGCAATAGAAGAAATAATTTCATCCAGCATGAAAATCATGGTTGGCATCTCCGGTTCGGCGGGAATGGGTATAGCTGAACTGCTCAATGTTGATTTTGTGCAGGAAGTTTTTGCAACAAAGGTTGCCATAGATGCTCGAACGGAAACAGCCGATGTTGTAATAGAACTTGGCGGAGAGGATGCAAAGCTTCTTTTTCTTAAAGGTGGGCTTGAGGTGCGGATGAATGGTTCCTGTGCAGGCGGTACGGGTGCTTTTATTGACCAGATGTCCACTCTGCTACACATCACTCCACAACAACTTAACGAACTTGCAGCAGAGCACAATAAGATATACTCGGTAGCCTCAAGATGCGGTGTTTTTGCAAAGTCGGATATTCAGCCACTTCTTAACCAAGGTGCAAGAAAGGAAGATATCTCGGCAAGTATTTTTCATGCGGTAGTAAACCAGACAGTTGCCGGCCTTGCACAGGGTAGAGATATAGCAGGAAATGTTGTTTATCTTGGTGGACCGCTGACCTTTATGGATCAACTCAGAACAAGCTTTGATGAAGTGCTTTCCGTTAAGGGAATATGCCCCGAAAACTCGCTGTACTTTGTGGCAATAGGAACCGCAATGTCGGCCAAGAGCAAGTTAGATATTTCTGAACTAAAGCAGCTACTTAGTAAAACTGCCGAAATAAATAACTATGATAAGTCAAAGCCTCTATTTAACAGCCACGAGGAGTACGATGAATTTTTAATCCGCCACGGCAAGGCGGTGGTGGCTGAGGTGGAAAATAAAGCATATAAAGGGGATACCTATATAGGTATTGATGCCGGATCTACTACGGTTAAACTGGTTGCGATAACCTCGCAGGATGAACTATTGTTCACCAGATACAGCTCTAATGAGGGAAACCCAATAAGGATAATAAAAGTTTTTTTAGAGGAGTTTTATAACGAGTTTCCAGACGTTACGGTGGTAGGAAGCGCTGTCACCGGATACGGGGAGGAGATGATTAAGCAGGCGTTTAACCTGGACTATGGCATTGTTGAAACTGTGGCACACTTTAAGGCAGCAAAGAAATTTAATTCTGATGTTGATTTTATTATCGACATCGGCGGTCAGGACATGAAGTGTTTTAGAATAAAAAATGGTGCGATAGACGACATATTTTTAAATGAAGCATGTTCCTCCGGTTGTGGTTCCTTTTTGCAGAGCTTTGCTTCGGTTCTCGGCTACAGCACCGAGGAATTTGCTCGGCTTGGACTTTTTGCCGATGCTCCGGTGGACCTCGGGTCACGGTGTACCGTTTTCATGAATTCCTCGGTAAAGCAGGCTCAAAAAGATGGGGCTTCGGTAGAAAACATCTCGGCAGGTTTATCGATTAGTGTAGTGAAAAACGCACTATACAAGGTGATACGAGCAGTCTCGGCATCGGAACTCGGAAACAATATCGTAGTGCAGGGCGGAACATTTTTGAACGATGCCGTACTTCGTGCATTTGAACAGGAAATAGGCTCGGACGTAATCAGACCGAATATTTCCGGTATGATGGGTGCCTATGGTGCGGCACTACATGCAAAAAAACATACCGAGGAAAAAAGCGGGATATTAGACATATCTCAACTCCTTGAATTTACCCATACAGTAAAATCGGTGGTGTGTAAACTCTGCACAAACAGATGTGCGTTGACGGTTAACTCCTTTAACGGCGGCAGGAAATCCATAGGTGGAAATAGATGTGAAAAGCCCGTGTTGGGTATACATTCTGATAACGAAGAATTTAATCTCTACTCGTATAAGCTAAAACTGCTTAAGGAGTATATGGATAAAAAGGTGGAAAATCGTAGAGGAAGAATTGGTATTCCACTGGTTTTAAACATGTACGAGCTATATCCGTTTTGGCATAGGTTTTTTGAGCATCTCGGATTTGAGCCGGTGTGTAGCGGATTTTCAGACAGAAAACTGTATACCGAGGGACAGCATACCATTCCTTCCGATACCGTATGTTTCCCCGCTAAGTTGGTGCACGGACATATAGAGAGGTTAATTCCTCAAAAGATAGATGCAATTTTTTATCCCTGCATGACATATAATTTTAACGAGGAGCGTGGAGATAACCACTATAACTGCCCGGTTGTCGCCTATTATCCTGAGGTGGTACATGCTAACATTCCGTCGGTGGAAGAAATCAAATATATATATGATTATATCGGGGTACATCGTCCGAAAGATTTTGCAAAAAAGATACGAAATATCCTCTCGAAATATTTTGAGGACATTCCTATTGATGAGGTGAAAAAAGCGGTCACAGCCGCCTTTGCAGAGCGAGAGTTATATATTGAACGCATTAGGATTGCTGCAGAGGCGATAATTGAGAAGGCGAGAGGGGCGTCTCGACCGATTATGGTGGTGGCAGGGCGACCATATCATCTTGATCCCGAGGTTAACCACGGAATAGATAAGCTTATCTGTTCCTGTGGGGTTGCATTGATTTCCGAGGAATCGATAAGTCACCTTGCCGATCCGGTAAAGGTATCGGTGCTTAACCAATGGACATACCACACCAGATTATACGATGGTGCCGCCTATGTAAACACACAAAAGGATATGGAGTTAATTCAGCTGGTGTCCTTTGGATGTGGGGTAGATGCGATAACCACCGATGAGGTTCGATCGATACTTCACCGAGCCGGAAGGATTTATACTCAGATAAAAATCGATGAGATTACAAATCTCGGAGCGGTTAAGATAAGGATTAGAAGCCTTCTCGCCACGATTGACTAATGGTGGCGATGACACAATTGACTAAGGCGTGGCATATAAGATGTGATAGTAAAAACGGAAGGAGGGCGTGTTATCATGAGAGATAAAATTTTTTGTGAGTTTAAAACGCGTAGAATAAATGAATATGGTGTCTGAAAGGGTGGAGTTTACGAAGGAGATGAAAAGGAGCTATAAAATATTGGCTCCGGACATGCTACCAATTCACTTTACCTTCATTCAAAAAATATTTTTTGATTACGGATATGAGCTTGAAATATTGAAAAATTCCGGCAAATCGGTTGTGGATTGTGGTCTTAAATATGTTCACAACGATACATGTTATCCGGCTCTTTTAGTCATTGGACAGTTTTTGGATGCATTGGAAAGCGGTATGTATGATGTAAATAAAACCGCACTTATGATAACCCAAACCGGTGGGGGATGCCGAGCCTCAAACTATATCCACCTTTTGAGAAAGGCCTTAAAAAAAGCAGGCTTTGAACATGTGCCGGTAATATCGCTAAACCTATCCGGTCTTGAAAAAAATTCCGGTTTTAAATTTACCCTCGCAATGCTAAGAAAAACTCTCGCCGCAATCATCTACGGCGATATGCTAATGCTACTAAAAAACCAAATCGAACCGTATGAGCTCTCTTGTGGGGAGGCGCAAGATGCGGTTGATTACTGGATTGACCGACTGAACACCGACTTTCACAATAAAAAGGGAATGTCATTAAAAGATATTAAAGGGAATTTAAACCTTATTTCCGATTACTTTTCAGAGATAGAGACGGTGAAACAGGAAAAGGTTAAGGTCGGTATTGTCGGGGAAATCTATGTAAAATATTCTGCACTCGCAAACAACTCGCTTGAAAAATTTTTACTGTCGCAGGGATGTGAAATAATGGTTCCCGGATTAATGGGTTTTATGATTTTTAAACTGGATAATCGTATTGAAGACATAAAATTGTATGGCGGGAATGCGATAAAGTTTGGCTTTATGAATCGGATAATGAGATACTTTATCGAAATCGAAACGGCTATCATAGATGCGGTAAAAAGACATTCAAAATTTCAACCGCCCGGTGAATACCGACATTTAAAGCATCTTGTGGATGGTGTTGTGGGACATGGAAATAAGATGGGCGAGGGATGGCTGCTAACAGCCGAAATGCTGGAACTCTGCGAGCAGGGTTATGAAAATATTGTCTGCGCACAGCCATTCGGATGTCTGCCTAATCATATAGTAGGCAAAGGAATGATTAGAAAAATACGCTCAATTTTCAGCAATTCGAACATAGTTGCGATTGATTATGATCCCGGCGCAACAAAGGTGAATCAGGAAAACAGAATAAAACTTATGCTTGCGGTTGCGAAAGAAAAAAAGAATTTGTGATAACACAGAGAAATAAAGTGCTTGCAATGACTTTTTGACTGTGTTATAATAAGCGTTATATTCTATTTACATGGTACAATAGAGTTGAAAAACAGCGAACCCTAAACAATTATCAATTTAACCACAGACGCCGATAAGAGGTGTCAAGAAAGGAAATATTTAAAAATGAAAAAATTTACAGCAGTTGTACTGGCTATTCTAACAATTATTATGGTTGGTTGTTCGGCAGAACCCACCCTGTCGGACCCATATGGCTACAGAGCCTCGGCGGGAGAGGTTACCGAAGCGAAACTCAATGACATGACCTATATTATGCAGATTGATGATTATGGTATAAGTAAGCAATATTTTGCTGATTTAATTATGGCAAATGCCGCACAGTACACCCAAGGAGACGTTGCTCTTTTAGCAGACGGCTCTGATGAAAGCAAGGAGTTCTACGAAATTATAAAGGAGTTTTCTGCGGAATATATAATTCAGGAAGCGGCATTTCGGAAAATGGCAGATGATTTAGGGATTGAAATCACCGAGGAAGATGAGGTGACTATACAGGCTAACTTAGACAGCTACATTGCCCAGAGCGGCGGAGAAGATGCTTTTAACCAGGTTCTTGAACAAAGCGGAATATCAATCGAATTTTACAATAACCAGCTGTATATGTCAGAACTCAGCAACAAAATATATACCTATTATTCCGATCCGGCAAATGGTAACACACTTTCAAACGAGGAGCTGAAGGCTATTGCTGAGGAAAGCTACGTGATGGTTAAGCATGTGCTTGTGGATGACACCTCACTGGAAGGTGCTGTTGATGCTGATGGTAATGCATTTGAATCTTTAGAGGATTTGGCAAACAGTATTACCGAAAGGGCGAGAGATGGTGAAAACTTTGACCTTTTGATAGAGGAGTATAACATAGATCCCGGAATGGAATCCAACCCGGAAGGCTACTTTTTTACATACGATGTGATGGTACCGGAGTTTGAAGAGGAATCCTTTGAAATGGAGGTTGGTGACATCAGTGATCCGGTACAAACCGATTACGGTTACCATATAATACAAAAAATCGAGATCACAGATCAGGTTTTAGAAGAGAATCTTGAAACATTAAGCGGAGAGCATACCGTTAATCTGCTGGAGGAGAGCATTACTCAGTATGTTGAAGAGCTAAACGTAGTTTATACATCTCAATATGACAACATAACAATAGATATTTTATTCCCTGATATGTTTGTAAGTACAGTAGGTTAAAGAATATCTGCAGGATAAAAGTTTAACATGCCTATGTTACGAGGTTTGAATTTTACGATGAATCCTACAAAAAAACAAAAACTATTTATTGTCTCTGGTGCAAGCGGAGTGGGTAAGTCTACAACATGCGATATACTATTTAAAAATGAAAAAAACTATATTGTGCTTGAAGGTGATTTGCTATGGAACGAGATATATAATACACCTGCTGATGACTACAGCGAATATAGAACATTATGGATGAATGTTGCCGCAAGTGTGTCGCAAATTGGACTACCGGTTGTGCTTTGTGGGTGCGCTATACCCAAACAGTATGAACCCAAAAATGAAAGAAAACTCTTTTCTGATATTCATTATATTGCTATAGTGTGCAGTGAAGACAGCTTAGTTGCTAAAATGAAAAACGGTAGAAATATTCATGATGAAAAATGGTTGAAATCTTCGATTGACTTTAATAATTGGTTAAGTGAAAATGCTAAGAAAACATCGCCTGAGATTTTTCTGGTCGATAATACGGATTTAACCCCCGAGCAAACTGCCGAACACATTGATAGACATATACAAAATATCTTGCGAAACACTTAAATTTAAAAATTTATCATGAGTTTATCTATAGCTTTTACAATGTTGTCTTTCAACTTAATCAACTATATGATAATAGCAACGACAAGAAAGCAGGAACCGTTCATCACGGTTCCTGCTTTTTCTTGTCATTGAAAAATATCCTCTAATTGTCGCAACAAAAATCCACGGATGCATTACCGATTTTCTACAAATTTCAGTAATTCTTCCTTTTTATTTTCCATCTCTTCAATCAGCTTCAACTGGGTTCTCGATCGGTGGAGGTTGTGTTCCGGGTAGGCGGTATGAAAATATACGTCGCCAAGAATGTAGTCGGTTAAAAACCTCATACCAACCTCAAATGTCATGAGGAGTGCGCCGTAATAGAGTCCCTTGATCTCCTCATCTGTAATTGTGTCATTGAGTTGTGATAAAAATCCATCGAGATATGCCTTGTAAAAGTCGGTGCGAAGGTATACTTTATCAAGGTCAGTTTCATCCTCTGCCGCCGAAGAGGCACCAAAACGGATAGAATCGCCAAAGTCATATAGTAACGAGCCCGGCATTATAGTGTCGAGATCGATAATACAAACGGCTTCATCTGTTTTGGCATCAAAAAGAACGTTATTAAGCTTGGTGTCGTTATGGGTAACCTTTAATGGAATTCTTCCATCGGCAAGTCGCTCGGTAATATATCCGCAAATATCTTTGCGCTGCTTAATAAATTCAATCTCTCTTTTGGCACCGGCAACTCTTCCGAGAGGGTCCTGCTCTACTGCCTTTTCGAAATTTTCGAATCTTATAGGGGTGTTGTGAAAGTTCTCAATTGTATCATGAAGGGTTGATGCCGGAAAGTCAGCAAGCTGTTTTTGAAAGAGCCCGAACGCTTCGCCACATCGATGAAAAAGCTCGGTGTTATCTACAGCCTCATAGCAAACTACATCCTCGACCATTGTGAAAATTCTGTACACTGCACCGTCTGATGTGGTGTGATAACTTCTACCATCATGAGTATAAACAACATTTCTTGTCTCTCTTGTTGCATCACCGCCGGATTCTATAATTTTTTTCTTTAGATACTCACAAACAGCAGTAATATTTTCCATCAGCTTTTTAGGTGAATTAAAAGCTACTGTGTTTACCTGTTGTAGAACGAACCCTTCGCTTCCTATGTAAAGAGAATAAGTTTTATGTATATGACCGTTTCCAAACTTCTTTACCTCGACATCCTTATGGACTGGTAATTCAAATGTCGATAAAATTTCCTCTAAATGCCCATTTGGCAGTACACTGCTCATTCCCATAACCCCTTTTTATATAATCCACTCTCGGTTGATGATTGTAAAAATGCAACCATTGCTTCGCGGTCCTCACGATATGTAACGCCATACCATTTTGCGTTACAGTTAAGAACGGTTAAATCGGAAAAGTTCTTTGCTTTCATATATTCTATTGCAAGAGGAAGGAAGAATTCGCCTTTTTGTTTATCGGTTGTATCGTCATTTAAAAAATCAGTGAATCCCTGCTCTAGCATTTCGAATACATCATCGGTAAAACCGAAGATATTCATCGAAACAACGGTATCTTCTGAAAGAGGGTGCCAAACATCGTCTTCAAGATATGCAATTCCTGCCTCACGTTTTTCAATCTTAACACGCTCAACTATCGAGTCAAGTGTTGAATCGTTATTTACCACACACACACCTCTGGACACATGTCCATTATCGGTTATGGTGTTTTTTAGCAGGTAACCGGCCATACAAAAATGCTTTAGTGCATCATCTTTGTTGCTGTCCTTCATAAAGTCGAACACAGCCTGAAAAGCTTCTTTACCGTAAAAATCATCGGCATTTAAAACAGCAAAATCACCCTTGACAACGTTTTTTGCGCACAAAAGGGCATGTGCTGTTCCCCAAGGTTTTGTTCTACCTTCGGGAAGAGTAAATCCATCCGGTAAATCATTTAGAGATTGGAATGCATAGCTCACCTTAACCGTCTTTGCAATCCTATCGCCTATGGTAGATTTAAAATCATCGAGATGTTCTTCTCTGATAATAAAACAAACCTCGTCAAACCCAGCTCTTACGGCATCATAAACCGAATAATCGATGATGAATTCACCGCATGGGCCTACAGGGTCGAGCTGTTTTAGTCCGCCGTAGCGGGAGCCGAGACCAGCAGCTAAAATAACTAATGTCATTGCATTTACCTCCAATGTTAATCACGCACGAATTGTTAAGAAATAATCTATCTTAACAAAATTATAACATGAAACTTGTTGAAAATCAATTACTTTTATGTTATAATATTGTATATATAAAAAATATGCAACCTAAATAAAGGAGTTTTCTATGTCAGGCGAGATTAAAAAAATTGGCGTACTTACAAGCGGTGGTGATGCTCCTGGTATGAATGCTGCAGTTCGTGCTGTGGTCAGAACAGCACTCTCAAAAGGCTACCAGGTAATGGGTGTTAAGCACGGGTACAATGGTCTTTTACAGGAAGAAATTTATGAGATGAATGTCCGCAGTGTATCCGAAATTATTCATCGTGGCGGTACAGTTCTCCACACTGCACGTTGCTTAGAATTCATCAAGCTTGCAGGTCAACAGCTTGCAGCCGCTAACTGTAGAAAACATGGGATCGATGCGATGATTGTAATCGGAGGCGACGGATCCTTCAGAGGTTGTATGGATCTTTCCAAACAGGGGATACCGTGTATTGGAATACCAGCAACAATCGATAACGATGTCGGTTCCAGTGAATACACCATAGGATATGACACCGCAATGAATACTGCAATAGAGTCAATTGACAAACTGAGAGATACAACACAAAGCCATGACCGTTGCAGTGTTGTAGAGGTTATGGGACGCAACTGCGGTGAACTTGCGTTAAATGTAGGAATTGCCACCGGAGCATTATGTTCGCTGATACCTGAGGTCAAATATAACCTTCAAAAGGATGTAGTAAACCGTATGATGTTTGCAAAGGGAACCGGAAAAAAACACTACATTATAGTGGTTGCTGAGGGAGCAGGTAAGGCTTTTTCACTTGCCGAAAAAATTCAACAGCTATCCGGAATTGACAGCAGAGCCACTGTGCTTGGCCATGTTCAGCGTGGAGGTTCGCCTAGCCTGATGGATAGAACAATGGCAAGTCGAATGGGCTTTCATGCAGTAAAGGTTTTGGAAGAAGGTCGTATAAATCGTGTAGTTGCACTCAAGGGTAGTGAAATATTAGACTATGACATGGAGGAAGCACTCGCAATGAAGCAGGGGATAGACCCGGTACTCCTCGAACTTGCCGGAACGGTAAGTCAATAACATTGAACACATGGTGTGTATTAAAATGTAATGTGTTTTCAAACTAAAATGATTATAAAATCGACTGTGACTAACTGTCACAGTCGATTTTATTGTTTGTCTTCTCAGGTAACTAATAAATATATGGTGCCGGGTCAACGGTGGTGCCGTTTAAAATCACTTCAAAATGTAGATGCGAGCCGGTGGAGTTTCCTGTACTACCCATTCCTGCAATCTGTTGACCCTGAGTCACAGTATCTCCCAACTGAACATTTAAGGCACTGTTGTGTGCGTATCTTGTCATATATCCGTTTCCATGGTCGATAACAAGCTGTATACCGTAGCCGTAGGTGCCGTAAACCGCAGACACAACCACGCCGCTATCGGCCGCATATATTGGAGTTCCGACAGCACCCCAGATGTCTATACCATTATGTGCATATACTCCGGAAAATCCACGGGAAACACCGCCGGTGCCGGGTCCGGTTGGCCAAACCATCGATCCGCTACCGAGTGCAGGTCCTTCATAGCTTATACCTCCGCTACCAAGAGCAGTTCCAACCTCAATAACCTCATTTACGGGTTCCTCTAACACCTCTGTTGATACGAGCTCCACCGAGGTTTGCACACCATCTATATAGACAACATTTGCAGTGATGAGATTTCTACCATCGACACCCTCAACAACGGTGTTGACCTGTCCCATGGGTAGGCTTGAAACACTTTTCCTCTCGGTCTGATAGGCAACCGTTTCTTCAAAAACAAGTGGCTGAACCTCCTCGACGGTAAGAAATGAGCTACTTAATGTGACCGTAAGTGGATTTCCCTCTGTTAGGTTGTCAAAGTCTATGTTAGGATTTAACGCAAGAAGTTCACCTGTGGTAATTGAAAATGCAGCAGCAATACTTGAGGCGGTATCACCGGGTTGAACGATATAAGTTAAGGTTGTTTCATCGGTAGAACTATTAATTAAATCCTGGAGTTCATTGTGTTCAACGATACTGGTTTGTAAAAACAAGCCGTCAACCATCTCGATTTCCTGTAAGAAGCCAATTGTGGAGTCGGTTTTGCTTCGCTGATAACTCTCAAGTAGACCGTTAATGTCCGTCTCAAGCTGTATTCTGTCCTGCGTAGCACCATAAAATTGTCCATCAACAAATAACCCGGTTCCCTCCTGAATATCTTGCCCAGAGGAAAGAATAAGGTTGTTTGCAAGGGTGGCGATATCCTGTGTTTCAATATTTTTAGGTAATGCTTCGGCAATCGATATTGTATATTCAGGCTCTAATTTCCAGGTGCTTTCAACACCTTGATATTGAATTCGTTCAGTAACCATGGTGCGTGCAGAGTCCATGGTCTTTGCGTTATCAATGTATCCGAGCGTAAGATTGTTGTTGGAAACCTCTAACACAAAGCTATAACCGAATATGGTGTAAGCAGTGTATATAAAGACAGCAAGAGACGCAAGAGGCAATACATAGCAAAACGGATTTGATGTGAGATGCAGATGTTTTTTTATTCCGGTTAAAATATAACCCTTAATCCTAACACTCAGGTGAGTCGAGCCGTAATGTTTTTCCTTTGCATTTATATCTGATACGGTTTTAATTGCCCGAATTATAGTGGCGAATGGAGCCGAAAATTCTCTTGCTGCATAGGAGAGCAGACCAAAAAATCTGCCGAAAAATCTGCCTAAAATTTCAGCAAGAAAGTCGCCCACAACCTTGGAAAAAACCTTTAAACTTCGAAACATTTTGACAAAAAAGTACTCAACAACAAATCCCAATTCATAGAGAGTATGTGTAAAGCGCCCAAACAGGCTGAGTTCATAAAGCATACTGCCATTTTGAAGAGTCAGTATGCCGTTTCCAATAAAGGTGTTTGAGCTTTTTTGTACCTTGCTTTTTTTGCTAGGTCTAAGCTTTGTAAATATTTTGGATGTTTGAGATGTTATCTCTTTAAATTTATTTTTATGGTATAGTTTCATATGTTAATGTCATTTATTTCTTCTCAATTAGCAGTAGATACTAATCGACTGACTGTAATATTAACATACAATCAAGAAAAAGTCAAGCTTTAACGGGAATGATTATTATTAAGTCCTGTTTAACATATAACAAAACATCACTACATAACTTGACAAAAAAATAGCAGCATGGTATAATTCGACAAACAGAACAGGGGTGCCTTTGGCTGAGATGCGTATGCGAACCCTTATACCTGATCCGGATAATGCCGGCGTAGGAAGTTTATCTATTACGTCTGCGGTGTTGTCTGCAGTCGTATTTTTTTGTACTTAAAGAAAGGAATGGTCATGAAAATGAAAAGCAAAACAAAAATTCTTGTGGAGTCTGCAGTGTTGGTAGCAATTGCTACAGTGTTGAGTATTTTTCCAAAGTTTGAAGGAGTTTGGGCAAACGGAGGAAGTATTACTGTGTGCAGTATGCTACCTATAATCATTATTAGCTATCGTCACGGCATAAAGTGGGGCGTTTTTTCCGGATTTATTTTTAGTTTACTACAGCTTGTAACCGGTGGGTTTTACTCTGCAGCACCAACTATCGGGATGGTTTTTTTAACGTTAATGCTTGATTACATAATCCCATACTCGGTAATAGGCCTTGGCGGTATTTTTAAATCTACATTAAAAAAACCTGCAACCGCCATGGTTGCAGGCACAATTCTTGTTATGATACTACGATATATTAGCCATCTTTTGAGCGGCAATTTCCTGTGGAAAAGTATTGAATATGCACAGGAAGAGGTTGCGACTATGGGAAGTCTCGGTGATTGGGCACTCGGTAACTTTAGCGGTGATGCTATTTACAACTTTTATAACATTGTCTATAACGGATCCTATATGATTCCTGAACTTATAATAACTACAGTAGGTGCGATGATTATTGGTAAAGTGTTAGCAAAACAGCTGAAAGCCGATAATTAAGCTTACAAAAACAATCTATATAGTCCGTTTTTGTGGATTGCTAAATGCTGATGAAAGAAGTATTATGTTTTTGTTGAATCATTTCGATATTTTTGATACAATACTTACGTAGGCTGTTTATGGAGTATCGGTAATGAAGATATTTGCTATACATAGAGGCAAGGACAGTGAAGAAGTAAAAAAGATTAAGAAAAAACTAATCAATTCTCCTCAAATAAAACTTCTTGTGCTTGAAAATACCGACATTTTTTGGAAGATCCCAGCAAGAAAAATAATTAAGCAGGCAGATGTTGCTATATATTTCGTTGGAGAAAATACCAGCGATAATATTGACTGGGAAATTCGCATTGCCGAGAAATACGGGTGCAAAGTATTTTTTATGAAGCTGAATGAGTCAGCGGTAATTCCTGATAAATATTACGGCTACGAGTACGACAACGAAAAGAAACTGAAATATACCGAAATTAATATTGATGATTTTGAGGAGATGTTGTTGCAGGAGGAAACTCCTATTGTTAATATACTGTTTAACACCGAAGACAACATCCCAGATGAATATATGTTAGAACAGTACAAAATGTTTTTAGAATCTACCGAAAAGCATGTTGATCGCAGGCAACAGCTAACCGCCACATACATGGCTGTAGTGACTGCATTGATTCCGGTAATTATTTTTATGCTGTCGAGTGAAAATCCAATCATGGTTATTTCTACCGTGATAATATCAATCATAGACATACTCTTGTCGGTGTCGTGGCTTAAAATGATATCAGCATACGGTAAGGTCAGTAGCTCTAAATATGAGATACTTCAACAGATAGAAAAAAAGCTGCCACTTTCTATATTACTCGCAGAATGGACACATCTTTCTGCAAAGGAACAAAACTACGTATCCTTTACAAAAAGAGAGCAGGCGTTTCCAAGTATTCTGATATGCGTAAATATAGCATTGATGTTTGTAGCTATTATCCTGTTTATAAGCATGATTATATAATATGTAAAGGGGCTGAAATTTAATGTCCTTTAAATTCTTCACGCAACTTTTCAAGAGCCTTTTTTTCTATGCGTGAAACGTAAGAGCGAGAAATTCCAAGTATTTCACAAACCTCCTGCTGTGACATAGGGCGACGATTTTCCAGTCCGTAGCGAAGCTGTAGTACCTGCTGTTCCCTAATTTCAAGGCGAGAGGATATTCTGTTATACAACATCTCAACCTCCTCGTTGTGCTCCGCAATCTCACTCAGCTGATAGTCATCAGCGGCAACATCCTCCCGAGTCAATCCGCCTCCGGAACTATCGTTTTCAAGTAGGTCGCCCAAAAAAACAGTATTGCTTGTTTTTTTTGCGGATCGCAAACTCATTAAGAGTTCATTTTCTATGCATCTAGCCGCATAACTTGAAAATCTTCCCTTGTCTGCGTTGAAAGAGTTTACGGCCTTTATTAAGCCTATGGTTCCGATAGAAATAAAATCGTCCTGCTCTTGCGGATTTTTGTAGTATTTCTTTGCTATGTGCGCAACCAAACGGAGATTATGACTGATAAGTTTGTCCCTCGCAGCAGCACAGCCATTGGAAAGCTCCTCAAATATTTCCCGTTCTTCCTTCGCCCCAAGCGGTTTCGGAAAGCTACTGCTTTCAAAATAAAGAAATAGATGCAAAATACCTGTTATGAATTCCGAAAAAAGCTGAAAAAACATATATCCTCCACATGTTCGATTATAGTTAAATATATGTTACTGCATAAACATTAAGCACGTGAAAAACAATCAACCAAAAATTCTACCCCCTCGGGATGAATATCGGATATACCTCTATAAAAATGTTGAGGCGATATACTTTACGGTAACTTTGGCCTAATTATATATAAGAAATAACTTATTTGATTCGGCAACCAGCAACGTCGATGATGTAAAACTAAATACAGAGTATATTATTCTTTATGGTTTGCACAGTCGTAGCATGGTAATGATACACACAATAGAGAGGTCGAAATAATGAAAGAAATACAGTCTAATAAGAATGCTTGGAGTAAGGTGTCAGAAGATCACTACAACAATTTCAAGTCGGAATTTTTAAATGGCAGTCCACAATTAAACGAATATATACAAAACGAAGTGGGTGATTTAGCAGGCAAAAAAGTTTTGCATTTACAATGTAATACCGGTGCAGACAGCTTCATTTTAGCTAGAACAGCCGAAAGTGTAACAGGGGTGGATTTAGTTCCGGAAAATATTTTTTATGCGGATAAAATGGCTAATGAACTGGGCTTTACCAATACAAGGTTTATTGAATCAGATTTGATGAAATTATCCGAAATTCATAATGAAAAATATGATGTAATATTCACTTCTGAAGGTGTATTGGGATGGCTCCCCGATTTAAATATATGGGCAAGAACGATACGTAAATTATTAAATAATGATGGATATTTATATGTGTTCGATTCACACCCATTTTGCTTTATTTTTGATGAAGGCAAATTGAGCAAAGAAATATATGAAATAAAATACCCGTATTTTTCAAAAGAACCTGATGTTGAAAATACCATTGGTGGATATGCCAGTGAACGCAAAGATGGTGTGGAAACTTATTTTTGGAGTCATACAGTATCAGATATTATTAACTCACTTATTAAAGCAGGTCTCCACATAGAATTTTTTAATGAATATGCTGGAAATTTCTTTGATATTGGAGGTATGCAAAAGTCCCCTAAACAAGGGTTGTTTGAATACAAGCACAATATAGATAAGTATCCAATGTCCTTTAGCTTAAAAGCAACTGTCTACCCAAGAAAATGAGCATGGAACAGGCAATGATACAACATCTATGTGACTAAAAGATGACCATATGATAAATTAGAAACTAACAAAAACCCAGATGGAACAAAATATCCTCCAGAGTGACAAGCCGTAGGTGAGGAGCGAAGGTGGATGGCATTTCATTTTTTGTATCATTCCCGAATATTTCGCTCGCATGACGTGTTTAATGTTGTATTTTCATTTAATATTTTAAAGTGTATTTAAGGTTGATCATTTATACTAACAAATGTAAAATATTTAACAGTTAACAATGGGGGTGAAATATATGAAAAAAATGATTTCTACGCTACTTGTAATGAGTTTTCTTTTATCAGGTTGCAACTCTAGCACAACTATAACCGATACAACGCCTACAGTTACAAACGCAGAAAGCGACACAACATCGGAATCACAAGCTGAAACAACATCAAATTTACCAAGCTATAGCAGCCCTATCGTTACAACAGGGCAGACATCAACATACGATATGGATGGCAATATCATCGATACATCTACAGGACTTTATGGACAAGACGGTGATTACCAAAGTCTGGGTTTTGCATTTACAGTTAACGATGATGGTACTACATATGATGAAAACACCGGACTTACATGGGTGACAATTCCAATTGATGGAAAAATGACTTGGGATGAAGCAGTAGAATTTTGTGAAAATCTCACTCTTGGGGAATATGATGACTGGAGATTGCCTACTGCTGAGGAGCTGTTTTCTATAAGTGATTTTGAAACGGGATGGCCATATCTTGATACTGAAAAATTTGGTTTTGACGCCTCTGAAACTGCGGCCGGTGGTTCTCCACAAGGCGGAGCTCCACAAGGTGGTTCTCCACAAGGCGATACAAATGAAACATCAGATACAGAAAGCTCACAATTTAATATAGAAGCTCCACCAAGTACAACCTCTGATGGAAGTATTTCAAAGGAAGAGGGACAATATTGGTGTGCTGATTATAATCTTGTAGAAGGAGATGAGCGTCTTGGAAATATTGCTTTTGGCGTAAATCATTTGACAGGACACATCAAGGCATATCCTTCTAATTCGCAACAAATGGGTAAATATGTTCGTGCTGTTCGTGGTGATATATATGGTGCAGAGGACTACACTAATAATGAGGATGGCACAATAACAGATAATGCTTCAGGACTTATGTGGTTAGAGGTTGATTTAGGCGTTGCCGTGGATTGGGAAGAAGCATTATCTCTTGCCGAAAACTCAACCTTTGCTGGCTATGATGATTGGAGATTGCCGGATGTTAAAGAACTTCAAAGCATAGTAAGTTATGATGGTTCATATCCTGCTATCAATCAAGAATATTTCACTTGTACAGAGCTCTCAGAAAATGAAAATTACTACTATTGGACAAGTACATCAGCGTATTTCAGCGAAATGGCACCGGAGTATGATTCAGCATGGTATGTTGCCTTTGGCTACACTTCTCACGGCGCAGGTGCTGTTAGATTTTCTCCAAAATACGAGGGTAGCGATGCTATTTCGGAAGGCGAAGATAATATATTGAACTCAGTAAGATTGGTAAGAAATGTCGATTAATATATAGGCTATGTTTCTTAAAACAAAAATTTGTATTTTAATAATAATGAAAAAGACGATGGAACATAAAACCCCATCGTCTTTTTCTATAAATAATATAAGATATGCTCATACAAGGCAATGGCAACGGACATAAATATGGAAAAGGTAGTTAACTATAATTTAAAAGATGCTAGTATCAGTAATTTATTTGCAGGGTTACTCGTATGTTCCGATTGTGGTGCTAATCTACATTATCACTTTAATCAACACAATCCTACAATAAAATATTACAACTGTCCCAACAATAACAATGCTCGCAAAACTTGTGATGATACACACTACGTTCGTAGAGATTACCTTGAGGAAGTTGTGCTTGCGGAACTTCGGGATTTCATGAAATTTGCGACGAAACACGAAGAAGAGTTTGCAAAATATTTAGCCGTATGTGAGGACAAGAAGACGGATATAACCATAAAGTTACTTGAAAAGGAAATCGACGATATGGCATATAGATACGAGAAAATTGATCGTCTCTATGAGGCTTTATATGAAAAAAATGTGGAGGGGATAATTGATAATGACCGGTTTGCAAAGCTGTCCAATAAGTATTCGACCGAGCAATCTGATTTATCTGAACGGCTAAAATTAAAGCGAGCAGAACTTCAAAAGATTAATGAACGTGAACTTACATACAAAAACTTTTTAGCCACAATACGCAAGTATACTCGGATGAAGAAGCTAACCCCTAAAATCTTGAATGATTTAATCGAGAAGATTGTAATCTATCAAGCAGAGAAAATTGATGGACTATATGTTCAGCGGATACATATATATTATCATTTTGTCGGCAAACTGTCGGAGGATGACAAAAATATAGCTGTGGCAGAACCTATTATCATCCACACTCGCAAGGGTGTAAGGTTGACAAATAAAGCCCCAGATAAAAAGGCAAATTAAAACAACTGCCAAAGAAGATAGTTGTAAATCTTCTTTGGCAGATAATATAGATGAAAATAGAAAAAGTGCCGTTATAGAAACATGAGTTCCTATAACAACACTCTGACTGGTGCCGGTGATCGGGGTCGAACCGATACGGTGTCGCCACCACTGGATTTTGAGTGGTCGAAAGCATAAAAACTTTAACGGAATTTAAGGCAAAATACCAGAGGTTAAACCCCTCGTAAACCCGCATAAACAAAGGCTTTTTTTAGGGTGACTCATGTAAAATGGCTTGGTACGGCAGTTTACATATTTTGTCAATAGTTCTCTAATCTCAGCACAAATTAGAGAACTTTTAGAGAACTCGAGTCAAAACAAACAACAGGTCAGTCGGTACTCTGTCGGATTTTTAAAAAGAGAACCGGAGACCAAGACAATGACAAGAAAAGGATACAACGAAAAATTTAAAAGCTACCCTGACGTAGTGAACTTAGTGACATTTAGAAAAATGCTCGGAGGTATAGGACAGGAAACAGCGCTGAAGCTAATGCAGAACAATCACGTTAAACATTTCTACATTGAGACCACCTACTTAATCCCTAAAGAATATGTCGTAGACTATGTATTGAGTAAACATTATAAGAAGTACAAAAAAAGGTTGAGGGTTCGGGTGTAGATGATTATGTGAAACAAACTGAACAAAACCGCTTACCAAAAGGTAGGCGGTTTTTATTTTGCCCAAAATTAAGAAAGGAATTTTATGAACCAATTTAAACAGAAGTCACGAGGTTGTAATGTCATCGCCTGCTCCAACCAAAAAGGAGGAGTCGGCAAATCAACCACCGTTTTAAACCTCGGCATCG
>CAYJKY010000009.1:39961-85628 GCA_964370825.1 uncultured Oscillospiraceae bacterium | reverse complement strand
TCTTGCGCATAAGTTATATATATTCTTTAGATAGGTGTAACCGTAACAATGAAATAAAAATTTCATTATTTTTATAATTTACTTCTTCTTGCGCATAAGTTATATATATTCTTTAGATAGGTGTAACCGTAACAATGAAATTTTGGCAGAAAAATTATTTTATTACTCTTTTTTTGTTTACCGTTTTTTTGGCGGCAAGCTTTATTTCGTTGCTTACCTTGAGTGAGGCACAGAGCTATGATGTTCAAAGCGAACAACATCTTGCCGAACAACACTATATTGCACAGCTTCTTTCCAACGATGCCGCCTCGGTATCACAGCGTCGGCCTGAGGCACTTCCGGCACTTGCAAAGAGCTATGTGGAGGATTATTATCGAGACGATATCCTAATCTCCATAACAAACGATGGTGAGACATGGGGAGACAGGCTACCAAATGGAATCCCGGAGTTGACCGTTCCTCAGGTTGGCGAGCGTATGCACATGCTATCATATGTAGGTGATACGCCATACCTCTTTATAACCGCAAGGCTCCCTCAGCCGGACAGTATGGTGTTAACCTGTGCATTTGATATGTCGGAGTATTTTGAAGGCGTTAGTTCTCTTAGGCAGCTTGCGGCTGTTACGGCAGTCGGTGCGGTTCTTTTGCTTGCCGTAATGCTCTATATCGTTTTGCGTAGTCTTTATCGACCTATGGAACGCCTTACCAAAACAGCAACAAAACTTGCAGAGGGCGACTTTTCGGTACGCAATAACTATAAAAGCAAAGACGAGGTTGGTAGGCTGTCCGAATCCTTTAACTACCTTGCAGAAAATGTTGAAAGCTATATAGGCGAGTTGCAGGCTACGGCGGAGGAGAAACAAAACCTTGCCGACACCCTTGCCCATGAGATAAGAACACCCCTTACCGCCGTTGAGGGTTATGCGCAGTATCTGCAGTATGCAGCGGTAGGCGAGGAGGAACGATATGAGTCGCTGGACTACATAATAGAGGAGTCCCGCCGGCTTTCAAGCATGTGTAGTATACTTTTAAAGATGGCGTCACTTCGTGGAGAAAAAGCTGAACGTGAGGAGGTAAACCTCACCGAGCTTATACGCAAGGCTCACCGCACCATGTCGGCAAAACGAAAAAACGACAGTGTCAGAATAACCACCTACCGACGTGAGGACAGCCTTATTAATGGCGAACCTGCCCTGCTTGAAAGCCTGATAACAAATCTTCTTGACAATGCGGTAAAGGCATGTGACGAAGGTGGACTGATAAGAATTTACACCGAGGAGGCAGACGGTGCCGTCATGCTTATAGTCGAGGACAACGGCAGGGGAATGAGCGAGGAACAGCTACAACATCTCGGAGAACAGTTCTATCGTCCCGATAAGGCAAGAAGCCGACAACAGGGCGGTGCAGGGCTCGGTATCGCACTGTGTTTTGAGATTGCAAGAAGTCATGACGCCGAGATAAAGTACCAATCTGAGCAGGGAAACGGAACGAAGGTTACCGTCACCTTTAAACAGACTAGCTAAAATATGAAAGGATTTACTATGAATTATTACGACATTTCTGTTCCGCTGTCACCGAACTCGCCGACCTTTCCGGGTGACCCTACGATATCCTTCAGCCCACACTATCAAATCGACAATGGCGATGTATGCAACCTTACCACTTATAGTTTCGGCTCTCACTCCGCTACCCACATAGATGTCCCTTTGCACTTTTTGGCAGATGGTAAATCTGTTTCGGATATGCCAATCGAACGATTTATCGGACCGGCTCTCGTTGTAGATGCAACCGGGTGTGACATTATAGCTGCAGAGCATGTAGCAAATCTTGACATAGCACCCGGAATGAACATATTATTTAAAACCGACAACAAGGATGCCCTGCTCTGTAGCGAGTTTAAAAAGGATTTTGTGCATGTCGGCATCGAAGCCGCCGAAATCCTCTCTCTTAAAAAGGTGAATATGGTAGGGGTCGACTACCTCTCGGTGGAGGGATTTGGCTCAAAAGATTTTAAGGTGCACAAAACCCTGCTGAGTAATAACATTATTTTGCTGGAAGGTATACGACTTACCAACATAGAGCCGGGAGAGTACACCCTCTCTGCTCTGCCGATATACATACCCGGTGCAAACGGAAGTCCGGTAAGGGCAATTTTGTATATATAATTTACAACTTGATAATAAGTTGAATATTTTTTTGAAACATAGCGGTGTGATAATGGTGACAAGGAAAAAAAGCAACGGGAGATTACCTATGAAAAGAATTTTACCTATCCTAATTGTCGTCACACTGTTTTTCGGTTGTACCGAAACGGTAGAGACTGAGCAACCGATAATTACGGCAGACAGCATCGAGCCGGAAACCACGGCAGACGAGGTTATAGAGGCTTTGCAGGGTGAGGAAAACTTCGGCTACTTTTGGTACGGAGAGGATCTTGTCGCCACCATGAATTTCGCCGAAATTGACGGCATTGAATATACCGAGGCGGATCTGACCCAAATAAGAAACGACATTTTGGCACAACAGGCGATAGAAACCAAAGTAACGGCACAGGAGGCGGCTAACATTGCGGGCAATGTGCTTGTAACGGATTTCGGTGGCGATAAAGACGAGATTTCTCAGGTGTTGCAGATGTACGTCGATGATATTGGTTGGATTGTCAGCGGTACAGTAGAGGGTAAGGCTTATTTCTGGGCGGCTGTAGACCACATCACCGGTGAAATACAGGCTGTAAATTACTTTAGAAATGAGACGGCGCACCTAAAGGAAATTCAGGAGTCACCGGTTCACGAGGCATTTGTCTATATGATGGACGGCGACAAGGTGGTCAGCGGATATTGGGATAGAGAACACCCCTCCTTTGCCGAGCTAACCGATCAACTTGCAGAGGAGCTCCGAAACGAACTGGAAGGGTCTGCAATACTTAACTCCGCCTCCATTGCCGAAATTAAATATGTTGCCACCGATTATAACGATTATATTTTAGAGTATGAGGTTATCCTCGATAACGGGCAGATAATAAGGACAACAAGGGAGTGGGCGGACATGGTCGCTCACACCGAATTTGACCATGAAGGCTACCCCCTCAGGGCATATGTTTTCAGATATCAGGACGAAAATCCGACATAACTCAAGTTTTGCGTCTTTCGAGCAGAACTTGCTCGAATTTAACCACAAGCTTGTGGTCGAAGCAGACAAAATATTGGAAAGGAATGGATATTATTATGAATAAGATAATTTGTTTATACCTTGCATTGATTATGTTAAGCTCCTGCACCGCGGCGATTGATAATACCCAGCCGGTTATCACTGCGGACAGTATCGAGCCGAACACCACCGCCGACGAGGTGGTCGAAGCCGTTCAGGCGGAGATGAATTATCCATATTTTTGGATTGCCGAGGATGGCGAAGGCAATATAAAGCTTGCAGAAGCAGGCGAGCTGATAGGTTATGAAGAAGCTACCGAAAGCGACCTTGATATACTTCGCCGAACTATAACACAGCAACAATCCATCGACCCGATACTCACCGCACAGGAGGCGGCAAACATTGCCGGAGATGTCCTAAAACATGAGCTCGGTGCATCGGAGGAGGAGCTTGCAAACATGAATCTGTATCTCGACAGTGAGACATGGCGGATAGATGACAACTACAAACCACCATACAGCTATACAGTCGAAATTAATCACACCACCGCTGCCTTGGAAAGTGTTTTCTATATCCCGACATTTGATGTCGAGTACGCCGAAAGAATTTTAGAATCACCGGTAGACGAAGCCTTTGAGCCTATCGGTATGCAGGATTATATCGGTCTGAGCGGCAGTTGGGATTTAGAGCACCCCAAATACCCCGAAACGATAGACAAGCTAACGGGTGAGCTTACCAACCTCTTAACCGACTCTCAAATACTGCAATCGGCGGAGATTATCGACATCGAGCCCGCACATAATGACACGGTCGATACGATCGAGTTTAAGATAAGCCTCAACAATAATAGGGTTCTGACCGCAAATCGTATCTTCAACACGGCGATGTACACCTCCTTTGACTTCGACGGTTACCCTCTGAGGGCATATTCCTTCAAATATCAAGATGAAAATCCGACATAGATTCTGTTATTCGTTACATTTTACAAGTTGTTAATAACATGGTGACAAAACCGTTAGAAAAATAGGTTATTATTAATCCATAATAAAAAAACAAAAGCATGGGAGTTATTATGGAGATCATTAAAAAAAGTGGATATAGCGAATACGAGCAGTTTGTATCAAACCATGTAAGAGGTGAGTTCACCCAGTCGGCATGTTGGGGCGAGGTTAAAAAGGGCTGGGAATTTGAGGCGGTGGTGTCTCGTGACAGCGAGGGAAATATCGACGGTGGATGCGGAATATTCGTAAAGAAGCTGCCGATAACCGGAACATCCTTTTTATACAGCCCAAAGGGTTTTATCTGTGATGTGCACAACGAGAGGGTAATGGATGCCCTAATGGCAGGAATTGATTTAGTGGCGAAAAAACACAACGCCCATGCAATAAAAATCGACCCGGACGTGCCGATGAGCGATACCGACTATATTGACTACATGAAATCCCGAAGCTTTCGCCACATATATGGGAAATACGGCTTTGAAACGGTGCAACCGCGCTTTAACTATCGGCTTCCCTTAAAAAGAAAAACCGAGGACGAGCTTTTTTCAAACTTCTCTAAAAAGACCAGATATAACATAAGATATGCATCAAAAAAAGGTGTGCAGATCGTGGTCAAGGGTGAGGAGGGGTTAGATGATTTCATGAAGTTGTATGAAATCACGGGCGAACGTGACGGCTTTAATACAAGGCCGAGAGATTATTTTGTTAGACTTTTAAAGGCGCTCGGCGCCAAGGCACGGTTATACATAGGCTATTACAACTCGGTTCCGGTGTGCGGAGCAATAGCCACAAACTATGCCGGCAAATGTAGCTATGTATACGGCGCCTCATCCAATGAGCACCGCAATGTTATGCCGAACTATCTAATGCAGTGGGAGATGATAAGGTGGGGATTGTCGGAAGGCTGCAACATCTACGACTTTCTCGGGATATCCGGCGACCTTGAAAATGAAGATAGTCCGATGTTCGGATTATACCGTTTTAAAAGGGGATTTAACGGCTATGTGGATGAACTGGTAGGAGAATTTGACTACGTATATCGTCCCATCATAAATCTTCTGTTTAAAACCGCAATATCACTGCGTGAAATGTTTTCAACAAAAAATCGTACTATTAAAGGTTAATTTATCATAAAGGAAACAGCTATGCGAATACTAATCTTAGCAATTTTATCAACTATGTTGCTTGCCTCCTGTAACAATATGGTGGCACCTGAACAGCCGATTGTAACGGTAGACAGTATAGAGCCTAGCACCACCGCCGACGAGGTGGTCGAGGCGATTCAAAGCGAACTTGACCAACCCTACTTTTGGATTGGCGATGATGTTGATGCCTCCTTAAAACAGCTAAACGACAAAACGATACATCCGGCATATCTCGACATGCAGCCGGAGGAATTGGTTAATTTAATAGACAAGGAAAATACAATCATCCCCATAATCACAGCACAGGAAGCAGCTAATATTTCTGCCGGAATACTAAAAGAAAGCTATGGAATAGAGCTGAATATGTTAAGTATAGTTCTCTCGGAATATCGTGGTGTTTGGATTATTACAAATCAGGATTTTTCCGATCCGGGCCCCCTCATTTATATTAATTATACCACCGGAGTAGTTGAGCTGATAGACTGTGCACAGGAGATTCCCGATGGTATGCCGGTAAACGAGGCATATACCGTAACCTCTACCGACGAACACGGCTTTATAACCGGAAATTGGGACGAAACACACCCAAATTACGACAAACTTTCCGAGGAGTTAAAGGGAGAATTGCTTACACAGCTCAACGGTTCGCTGTTACTAAACGGTAAAAACATTTTAACCCTCAAACTGCGAGAGCATACAGGAAATGGGAATATATACGAAATGAACGGGACATTCACCTTCGATGTAGTATTGGAGGATGGTAGAATGCTTGAAATATTTGCATCAAACGAAAGAGCGATATACGAATATGATTTTGACGGATATCCGTTGAGAGGATACTATATAAGGTCGGCTGATTTAGCAACCTTAGGTCAATAGAATATGTTGCATTAAAATAAATCTGCATCCCGGCACAATGCCGCGATGCAGATTAGTCTCGATATAGTATTATCTATTTATGCCAAGCCTTTCAAACTGTTCCGGTGGGGTGTCGTTTTCCTTCATCAACTCCACCATCAGATCACACATTCTTTTTTCGATTTCGGAATCCTCAATGGGATTTTCCTGATTTGGATCGTTCGAAAGGTCGTACAGCCTGGTCGGCATCTTTATCAGGTGCGCAAAGGGTGACGGCTCCGGTGTTATCTTCATTAGCGGGGTTTCCTTTGTAAACTCAAAGGGTTCGGCAATGGTCATGGAGCGCATTTCTCCGAGGGTGAAAAGGGAACGCATATGGGTCGGCATCTGGGTGTAATCATATAGCGGCGAGTTGCCTTCCACCGGTCCTCTCATGTATACATAGCGACCATCGGTGACGTTTACATGCCCGCCGTGCATTCCGAATAGTGCCGCCTTGCGTATCGGTTTATCTTCTGTTATTACATCGCTCAGTGCTACTCCCTGCATGTCCTTAGGTATCTCGGCACCGAAAAAGTCCAAAATGGTGGGCGCAATGTCTATAGTTTGCACCAATGCTTCACGGCGTTCTCCGGCAACCTTTAGGCGGGGGTCCCACACAAAGAACGGTGTGTGAGCAATCTCGTTATAAAATGGATGCACACTTTTTGCCCAGAGATCATGTTCGCCCAACAGATACCCATGGTCGGTGTTGATTATAAGCATGGTATCCTTCCACATATCATGCTCGTCCATATAGTCAAGTACCTTTCCGAGATATTCGTCGCACATGGATAGCAGTGCGGCATATTCGTAACGGCAGTGCTCTACCGCCTCCTTCGGCTCGGTAACCCTGTTATATGGAGGCCAGTCGAAATGCTTGTCATAATATTCATGTGGGTAAAGTTTTTTGTACTTTTCCATGCTGAAAAATGGCTCGTGGGGGTCAAAAGTTTCTAAATGTAAAAACCAGTTGTCCTTGTCACGGTTGCAGTCTAAAAACTCAAACCCTAAGTTAAATACCTTTGCCTGCGGTTGCTCCTCTTCGCTGGTTATGTAGGAACGATTTACCGCATCCTGACGCCAATACATGCCATAGTGCTCAGGGATTTCGACATCTCCCACTACACCTTTCCATCGGTCACCCTCCTGCCCTCGCACACATTCCCAGCTGTCATATCGGTGATGATAGGTAGCCCCGCCATCCTCCCAGTAATGTTGATGGTCACTTATCATGTGGGTGTAAATGCCTTTGGCTCGCAGTATTTCCGGCATGGAATCGTCATAAGGCTCGATAGGTCCCCAACTACGGTGTAAAAAATTGTATCTGCCGGTGTGAAGCTCACGACGTGCCGGCATGCAGGGTAGACTTCCTGCATAGCTGTTGTCAAAGGTCACCATCTTTTCCGACAGCCTTTTAAAGTTTGGGGTGTGTGTCCAATCACAGCCATATGACGATAGCATACGACGGTTGAGGGAATCGAACATCAACATTATAGCTTTCATAATAAATCCTCACATATAAAACATTCATATAACAAAATTTAACGTTAACAACAACGCTAAATTTTTGTACTACTAAAACATCATATTCTCAACATATGCGTCCATAAAGACCGGGTCGGTAGAGTTTTCATAGGTCGTGGCATTTTTTGACAGCACTTCCAGTTTTTCCCACAGTTGCTTTGCGAGCAGTAGCATGGAGGCTCCGGACAGTGCGGCATTTCCGAGCACCTCGACCCTGTCGGTCAACTCATCCGGTATTAAACCTATTTTTGCGGCGTTTTTTATGTTAATGTTGCTGCCAAAGCCACCTGCTATGTAAAGTTGTTTAATCTCTTTCATCTCTATGCCTGCACGGTTTAAAAGAGCTATCACACCTGCGGCAAGGCTTGCCTTTGCGAGCTGCACCATCCGTACATCCTTTTGGGTGAAATTGATACCTTTGCCAAATGGAAATTCCTCATCCTCTAAATATCCTGTGTCGTCCAACTGCTCGGTATAGAGCATACAGGCAACCAGGTCCACCACGCCGCTGCCGCAGATGCCGAGCGGTTCTACTCCACCGAGCACTTCCGGTACCACAACCCCATCTACAACCGTGGCACGGTACACAGCACCGGTTTTTCCCATCATTCCGCAGGAAAGGGTCGCCCCCTCAAACGCAGGACCCATAGCGGTGGAACAGCATAGCAGTTTATTGTCATGCCACAGTGCAAGCTCACCGTTTGTGCCTATGTCCATAAGCAGTGCCGTTTCATCACCTTCACACATTCCGCTTGAAAGAATTGCTGTCGAGATGTCGGCACCTATAAATGCCGAGATACAACGCGGAAGATATACCTCTGCCGAGGGGCAACATTCGAAAAAGCCCTTGGGCATCCTCTCGCCATAGAGCCTGTCAGCCTCAAAGGGTGCATGTGAAAGTGGCTCTGTGTCGTGCTCTGTCAACAGATATAGCATGGTTGTGTTTCCGGTCACCACCATCATGTCGACGTCATTTCGGTCTATATTTGCTTTTTGTATCAGCTGTTCGCTCAGCTCACAGATACCCTGCTTGATACATTCGGCAAGCAAATTACCCTCACCGGCAAGGCTGTGCTCTATTCGAGAGATTACATCCGCACCAAAGGATGCCTGAGGGTTTTTGTCGCTAGCCTCGGCAAGCAGTGATTTGTTGTTGTACAGCTGTAGGGCAAGCGTTGTTGTACCTATATCCACCGATATACCGTAACGCTCAAAAGAGGGATTATGCGTAAATTCCGGCATAAACCCTCCAATGCTCACCGATATTTCGCCTTCGACCGGAGGTAAAATCTCACAGTCTCCCAAAACACGACAACAGCAGGCAAGCCGTATTCCGGCAGCACGCTGTTGTTCGCTTAATAAAATTAGCTCTTCGTCGGTGTGGTTTGAGAGTTCGCCTTTGACCGTGACAAGACATTTTCCACAACGGCGTTTCCCTGCACAAGGTTGGTCGAAATGGTCGTGCAGTGCAACAACCTCGCCAAGCAGTGTCCCGCTTTCACAGGCTATGAAGCCATCGGCGGTCTTTATGTTAACCTTCAATTTATGCAATTCCTTTCCTAAACTCTGTCTGTTTCTACCATAGTCATGTGGTGGAATTTGAGCGTTTTCTGCTCGATAGATGCAAAATTTTTGGCTTGAAAAAATTATTTTTCAAGCGTACGCACTTCTTTAGTTATTAGAGACGGATACCATTCAAGTGTTGTAGATATCGCCTTTCGAAGCGGCATCCCTTTTCCGGCAAGAACAACAAGCTGTCCGCCTGCCTCACCGTTCCATGGAGTTATAGAGAGTTGTGGTCCGGTACAATCCACAAGTTTTGCACCTTCACTCGTCATTATAAAGCCCTTTATTCGGTAGCTGCTTTCGGTTAAAAAGTTGATGCATTTGTACAGCTGTTCCGGAGTAATGGTCGGTTCTATTAATAGCGTTTCCTTTTGCAAGGTAATGTCCGGTGCCGAGAGAGCCTCATCAAAATCTATGTTTGGGCTTAGCAACTCTAACCACTCCGGCTGTAGTTCACCAAAGCTACAGTGCTTAATTTTTGCCGCCGGATTTGCCTCTAAAATCAGCTGTTCGGTTTTATCTTTTTGCTGTTCTGACGCAAGGTCAATTTTATTCACCAATACAAGCGAGGAAACCGCAAGCTGACGGCGGCTGACCTCGGCAGTGGAAAAAACCTTAACAAGCCGTACGGCATCTGCAAGGCAAATACTTCCTTTATAATTTATCATGGGGAAATCTGACAGGACTTTACGCACGTTGGTTGGGTCGGAAAGTCCGCTTGCCTCGGTTATGATTATATCCGGTTCTGCCTTTATCGCATTGTGAAGCTCTGCCTCAAACTTGTCGAGGCGGCATGCACAAAATATTGAACCGTTGTTAATCTCGGCAAGTGCAAGACCAAGCTCACGTACCAACTCGCCGTCGACACCCTGTGAGCCGAACTCGTTTATTATGAGATAGATGCGACTGTTCGAAAACTGCCGCACCATTCTCTTTAAAAATGTGGTTTTGCCTGCCCCTAAAAAGCCGGTTACAAGATAAAAATCAATCATGTTTACAACGCCTACAGACAGCTGTTTATTGCCGATTCTAATTCCTCTTTAGAGGGTATTATGGAGGAGAATTTCAGCTCACCGTTAATGTAAATAGAAGGTAGATTGGAAACGCCCATCTTTTTGCAACGTGCAATATTTTCCTTGTATATGAACTTATGCTCTACAACATCAATCTTGTCACCGTAATCAGCCTTTGCAACATCGACGGCACCCATCATGTAGGTACAGGCAGCGCAGGTTGCACTATCTAAGGTAAACACCTCTACAAGGGGCTTTTCGAGTGCAGAGTAGTTCGGTAGCTCTACCTCGATGTCGATGTCGGATGATACATAATTTTTGACCATCTCTGCAATCTGCTTCGTATCCAACACAGCCTGTGCGGCACCTATGGTGTTTTCAACAGGAACATCATAAGGCATATCGCAACCGGGTGCAACTATAAAGTTCTTATACTCTGTAAGATTTGCGAGCATGTCTATGACGTACTTCATATTATCCTGCTGAGAACCGTGAAGCATTATCGAGGTGAGTGGAATGTTACCACCGATTACAATATTATATTTATCGCATATTTCCTTTGCAGCCATAATGTCTACATTCTCATCAACACAGATGGAGTCCGGTTTGGTTTGGCACATTACATCGATATTTCTTGTTGCATTTCCGCAGACGAAAAATGCCGAATATACCTTTTTATCGTTGCGAAGGTAGTCGTAAATCTCGGAATAGGGTTTTGTCAAAAACTCCTCAAAGTGATCAGAGGATATCTGGGATACCAGTGGGTCAACCATTGCAATAACATCCATGCCTGCATCGATGTAGAGATCGGCAACCTTAAGCGCAGCCTTTTTGCAGAAATCGAGCAGCTCAATGACATACTCATCGTCGTCAAACATGTCCATAAATATATCGTTTCCGCGCAGATGGCTCGCAAGGGTGAAGGGTCCACAGATGATTCCATATAATGCGGTTGTATCGCCAACCTCTTTTTTAAGACGGCGCATACCGGAAAGAACCATCGGTAGACGGCCGCTTTTCTCGGTGGGGAGGGTGCACTCACAGGGAACCGTCATGGTTTCTGCAAGGGGATGTGAGGATACGCTTGGCGGACAATCCTTTGCCCAGCGAAGTTCACAACCGAGAATTTCTGCCTCGATCTGTAGGTCGAACATAACCGGCTGGCCGTCCGGTTTGTACAGCTTGTTAACCTCTAACAGAGCCTCTACCATGCTGTCCTCATCGGTTAAAAATTTTTCTGCATCGACACCGGTAAGCAGTCCGGCGTGTACACCTGCAAAGGGTACCCAGGGCGCACGAGGTGTCGTTTTGTGATCTAATGTTGCAAATAAAAGCTCTTTCGGTGTCATATTATTTCTCCATATATTGTGTTTTTTGTCAATTTATTTCCGATTTTTGGGTACGAAAATCCGTCCCTCGGAGACAGGAATCGCCGGGGTCATCATCGAAGGGACGGTTGTCCCCTCGATGAAGTATTAAAAATGAGCTTTTATCAAATTATGCGCCTTTAGCACATATCTCAACAGCGGCGTCTGCGGCGCTTGCAGCATCGGTGGTGTATTTGTCTGCACCAATCTGCTGGCAGTATGCGTCGGTAACTGGTGCTCCACCAATCATGATGCTAACCTTATCGCGTAGACCGGATTCCTCTAATGCCTTTACTACATCCGACATAACGCCCATGGTGGTGGTAAGCAGTGCGCTACAGCAGATGATATCGCAGTTTTCATCTCTTGCGGTGTTCACAAATGTCTCGGGAGAAACGTCGGTTCCGAGGTCGATAACCTCAAGGCCCTTACCCTCCATCATCATCTTAACAAGGTTTTTACCTATGTCATGTAGGTCACCCTTTACAGTTCCGATACAGACCTTGCCGTTTGCCTTTACACCGGCCTCTGCAAGTAACGGCTTAAGCAGTGTCGCGCCCATGTTCATTGCACGTGCTGCAACCAAAACTTCGGGAACAAAAATTTCATTATTCTTGAATTTTTCGCCGATAATATTCATTCCGGAAAGTAGACCTTCGTCAAGGATAACCTTTGCGTCCACACCCTCATCGATAGCCTGCTGTACAAGTGCCTTAACATCCTTTGCCTTACCTTTTTGTAGCATTTCCGAAATCTGTTGTAGTAATTCCATGATAAAAAATCTCCGTATATCTTGTGAATATATAATACAATTTATTTATCATAACATCTTGCATTTTTCGTAACTATTTGGTAAAATTTTGACATAATATTATTTTTTACCATAATGAGGATTGCATGGATATTATTAATATTGCATCGGAGTGCGCCGATGCCTTTAACCGAGCGAGCGGATTGGGCTGTACCGTAACCGGAGATGACGGAGCGCACCTTGACGAGTATGGTTATGGAATTAAGAGCTGTGAACTTTGTCATGTTATTGGAAATAACAGGGTGAGGTGCGACGCAGCACATGCATACGGAATGAACGAGGCAGAGCGTTTTGGAGGGCGATATATCTACTACTGCCCCATGGGACTTGCCTGCTTTGTGTCACCTATTCAGGGCGAGCTACAGTCGGTAGCGAGAATTACGGCGGGACCGCTTTTTATGGTTGAGCGTGAAGATTTTATTATGTGCGAGCTTGAGGGACTCTCGGAGGAGTTTTTGAGTCGTGCAACCGAAATAGTAGGAAAAATACCTGTTGTTCCTTCTTTTAGAATCGAGTATCTTTCAAAGCTTCTGTTTATGTCGGCAGGCTATATGAATAACCGCCTTTCGGTAGACCTATTGAACGATAGGCTACAGTCCGGGCAAATCCAAGAAAAAATTGGTAGCTATATCCATCAATTAAAAGGCGAAGAGCCGGAGAGTTACCCTATGGAAAAGGAAAAACTTTTGCTGAAGGCGGTGGAAAAAGGGGATAAGGAGGTAGCTCAGGACATGCTAAACCAGCTCCTCGGGCATATAATGTTTTCCACCGGCTATGACTATGAACAGATTAAGGCAAGAACCTACGGCTTGATGGTTTTAATAGGTCGTGCGGCGACAGATGCAGGCGCCGACCCGGAATATGCACTATCGGTAGGCGACGAGGGCATGAGGGTAATTTCCACCTTTGAGAGCGGTGAACAGCTATGCCTCTGGCTTTCCAAAACCGCAAACTCGCTGATGGATAAAATTTTCCGCTACAGGGAGGCACCACATGCCTCGTTAATACATCGATGCACCGAGTATATTGATAAAAATTACCGAGAACGAATAACCCTTGAGAGCCTTTCAAGGGTGGTTTTTCTGTCGCAGGCGTACATTTCAAGGATATTTCATAAGGAAACCGGGAGCAGCTTTAACGATTATCTTAACACCGTTAGGGTAGGGCACAGCAAAATCATGCTACGAAAACAAAGTTTGCGCATAGCCGATATTGCACTCTCGGTAGGGTTTGAGGATCAAAGCTACTTTACAAAGGTCTTTAAACGCCACACCGGCATGACGCCGGGGCATTATCGGGAGAGGATTTCGGAGTAGTTGTTCAATTTTTTGTAAAGATGTAAGCATGAAAGACGCAATAATAACGATTTTTATAACGCTTGCAGTTAATTAATTGAGTATAATAAGAGCAATACTGAAAATCAGGTGATAATAATGATAATAAATATAGCCATATGCGATGATGAGAAGATGCAGATTAAACTTCTTACAGATTTTGTGCGAAATTGGGCAGATGACCTCAACTATAATGTGAAAATCAGTGATTTTGAAAGTGCCGAAAGCTTTTTATTTCACTACGAGGATGATAAAAAATTTGACATAATTTTACTTGATATTGAAATGGGAGAGCTAAATGGAGTAGACCTTGCTAAGAGAATACGCCTTAGTAACGAGCATGTACAAATATTATTTATTACGGGCTTTCCTGATTTTATTGCCGAGGGATACGAAGTTTCGGCACTTCATTATTTGATAAAACCTGTTAAACCAGATAAATTATGCGATGTACTCAACAAGGCTGTAACCAAGCTAAATAAAGCAGAAGATGCAATTGTTATAAATAGCACAAGAGTAAAGCTTTCGGATATTTTATATGTCGAAAGTATAGGGCACTATATCGAGATAAACACGGTTAATGAAAAATTTAAGATTAAGAAAAAATTGTCACAGATACCTCTTGATGATAGCTTTGTTGTTTGCCATCGTTCGTATACTGTGGGGTTACGACACATTCATAAAATAACCAAAACTGATGTTATCCTTGATAATAAAAAGCTTATACCACTTTCAAGGCGAGTATACGGTGACGTAAACTCTGCTTTTATTAATTTTTATAAAGGAGAATGAACATGGCTCTTTTTGATTTGTTTTTCGGAAAGATGATAGATAAAAGAATTTCAGCATATCAAAGTGACCTTATCTCAAAGCATTGTGATGAAGTAAACAATATTTATACTCAGATGCGTGGTTGGAGGCATGACTACCATAACCATATACAAAAAATGAAAGCACATTTAAAATTCAATCAACTAAGTGAGCTTGATAATTATCTAAATGAGATAGATAAAGACTTAACAACGGTTGACACAGTAATTAAAACCGGCAATATAATGATAGATGCTATACTTAACAGCAAGCTGTCTTTAATAAAATCAAAAAAAATTAATGTAACCGCTAAGGCTATTGTGCCAAATAATATACAAATTTCGGAAATCGATTTATGTGTAATAATCGGAAATTTGCTTGATAATGCCATGGAGTCATGTGAAGGGATAAACTCTCCGTTTATACGTGTTTCAATTGGTATACTGAAAAATCAGTTTTATATTTCTGTTATTAATTCTACTGAAAATACCCCACCTAAAAAAGGAGAAACATATAAGTCTACAAAAAACAAAAAAACACATGGCTTTGGACTAATGAGAATAAATAGTGTTGTCAATAAGTATGAGGGATATATGAAACTTGGACATGAGGAAGGTTTTTTCTCTGCTGAGATAATGCTACCTGTAGAAAAAAGTTAATTGCGATATACATCTTGTGCACGATTTGATACCGTTCACGCACATTTATACTATTCTCTAAAATTTATGGTAGTATAATAAAGGAGGTGGTGTAAATGAAAAGGCATAATAAATCCCACACAGTTATTAGCAACATGTTGTTTTGCTTAAAATCTACCAAAGAGTATGTCCCGGTATTAATATTGTGGGTAGTATTATCCATACTCACCAAACTGGCTTTACCAGTTATCGAAATGTATTTGCCTAAAGTGGTTATTGATGCATTGACAAATGGGAGTTCTTTTCAAAATTTACTAACAGTTGTTTTTGTTGGGGCGCTTTCATTGGCGTTGACAACAGCTTTTTCAAAACTTTGCGAAAAATATGTATATAATTATAAAGTTACCATGGGATCATATTATATTCATAAGATATCACAAAAAAATCTTACAACAGACTATATCAATCATCAAAATAAAGAATTTTTGTCGCTACAGCAACAAAGCTATGATATATGCAGTAATAACGAATCAGTTCTGAGAAATATATATTATGTTTGGATAGCTTTTTTCTCCGGTGTTTTGGGATTTATCGTTTATACATCTATTTTAGCAGAGCTTAATATATTTATTGTGTTATTTTTGATTATAAGCTCCGCAGCAAGTTATTTTCTAAACAAGCCCATTACAAACTGGCGAGAAAAGAACAACGCAGAAAGGGCAAAATATTCACACAAACTTGGGTATATTGACACTGTTTGTGCCGATATAAAATCTGCTAAAGACATACGACTTTACAGTATGGCATCTTTTTTAAAGGGTGTTTATAATGAAAATATATTAAAAATTGAAAATTGGTACAAACGCTATTCAAAGCTTATTTTAAAAGTAACGATTGCAAATTCGTCTATCTCTTTACTGCGTGAGGGTATAGCGTATGCGTATTTAATCTATAGAACTGCAAGAGGAGAGATAACTGTCGGAGATTTTGTTCTATATTTTTCTGCAATAACAGGATTTTCTGTTTGGATGCAAAATATTAACTCACAGTATGTAGAGATTAAAAAGAGTTCGGTACTTGTGAGTAAATACAGAAACTATATTGATTTTCCTGATGAGTTTAAACGTGAAAGCGGTGTCACCACAGAGAAAAAACTGACAAAGCCATGTAATATAGAAATCAAGAATTTAAAATACAAATACCCAGATACTGATAAATTTATATTAAATGGTTTTAATTTAACTATTTCACCCGGTGAGCACATTGGAATAATTGGCCTAAATGGAGCAGGCAAAACCACGCTTGTAAATTTAATAAGTGGACTTTGCGACCCAACAGAGGGTGAAGTATTATATGATGATATAGACGTAAAAGAGTATAATCGTTTAGAGTATTACAAACTATTTTCAGCGGTGTTTCAGGAGCATAGCTTGCTTGCACTTACTATAGAGGAAGCAATAAGTGAAACATTTGGTGACAATATAGATAATGAAAAACTTATAAAAAGCTTAAAAATTGCCGGTATATATGATAAAATATCCTCTCTACCAAACGATGCAAAAACAAAACTTGATAAATCTGTAAATGATAATGCCACAGCTTTTTCAGGTGGTGAAATTCAAAAAATACTTCTTGCAAGGGCACTCTATAAAAATGCTCCGGTACTTATACTCGACGAACCTACCGCCGCACTTGACCCAATAGCAGAAAATAAACTCTACACTGCTTACCACGAAATAACAAAGGGGAAAACCTCTATTTTTATTTCTCACAGACTGGCAAGCACCAGATTTTGCGACCGAATAGTCCTTATAAATAATGGAGTAATCGAAGAAATAGGGACACACTTACAGCTGTTATTAAAAAAAGGTTTGTACTTCGAAATGTTTGAGGCTCAAGCAAAATATTACAGAGAAAACGAGGTGCAGGGTAATGAATGAAAAAATTGGCTTTAAAGACCGCATTTTGATAACATTAAGGGCAAAGAACATCATAAAAGAATATTGTCCGGGGCTTATGAATGCTATATTTGTCAAGGCTATAATAACTGCACTTCAACCCTTTGCAAGCATTTGGTTTTCGGCTCAAATCATTAACCAGCTAAGCATAGGTGGTGAGTTAAATTTAGTGATAATCTATGCGGTGTCGGTTGTTTTAATTAATTTTATTATATCTATAATCAAAGGTAGAATAGACATACTTCAAAGCGAGAGGGAATCTCAAATGTGGGGGTGTTTTGGAAAAATATTTACAGATAAACTGTTGACACTCGATTATGCAGATGTTGAAAATACCGAAATACAAAAACAAAAAACAAAGGCTTATGAAAATTTATATAACTTTGGAAATGGTTTAGGGCAATTTGTATGGACTATTAACTCCACCATACAAGCTTTTGTCAGCATAATTGTTTCCACAATGATGGTAATAAACTTGTTTACTTCGAAATCAGAAAACACCCTTATTAATTCTACCATTTGGATAATAGCAATATTTGCATTAGTTTTTGCAGGTGGATTAATTAATGCTAAATTATTTGTAAAGAATAATGAATTGTTTGATAAATGGTGCGATAATACTGCCATATTCAATAGGCTCTTTTGCTTTTTTGGATTTACACTTTGCCAAGAGAGTGAAAGGAAAAAAGATGTTCGTATCTACAGGCAAGATTTAGCCGCCGACAAAGTACTTGAGAGTTTAGAAAACACAGAAAAGGGCCATGATAAACCGTACTTTTTTAAAACCTCTATGAATGAGTTTATTGCTAATTTTGCAGTTGGATTAAGCAATGTCGCCTGTTATTTATTTGTTGTGCTAAAATCATTTTATGGAGCATTTGAAATAGGAAGTGTAATTGGATATATCGGTGCTTTAGGAAGGTTTTCACACGGGCTTCAACAGTTGATTTTCGGTCTATCTGATAATGCAGTTTATACTGTGCATTTAAAAGAATTATTTGCCTTTCTTGATATTCCAAATAAAAAATATCTAGGAACATTGCCTACAGACAAAATTTATTATTGTAACAATGGCGAAAATGATTATGAAGTTGAATTTAAAAATGTAAGTTTTAAATACCCTGAAAGCGAAAGTTTTTCAATTAAAAATTTGAACTTCAAGTTAAACATTGGCAAAAAACTGGCAGTAGTAGGTATGAATGGTAGTGGCAAAACGACCATGATTAAACTTTTAACACGGCTCTATGACCCCACTGAGGGCGAAATTACTTTAAATGGCGTGAATATTCAAAAATACGATTACGAGGAATACATGAATATTTTCTCTGTAGTATTTCAAGATTATAAATTATTTTCGCTATCTCTCGGGCAAAATCTTTCTTGCAGTATTGAATATGATAAGAAAAAAGCAGAAAGCTATTTAAATCAACTTGGACTTATGGAAAGAGTTTCTGATTTTGAAAGTGGAATAGACACCTGCATATATAAAGATTATGACGAAAACGGAGTAGATGTTTCAGGTGGAGAGGCTCAAAAGATAGCACTTGCAAGAGCGTTATATAAAGGCTCACCTTTTATAATATTAGATGAACCGACTGCCGCACTTGATCCAATTGCAGAGACAGAAATATACTCAGATTTCAACGAAATAGTCGGCGATAAAACTGTCATATATATTAGCCATCGGCTTTCTAGCTGTCGTTTTTGCGATGATATTATCGTTTTTGATGAGGGCGAAATTGTGCAAAGAGGAAGTCACGATGAGTTAATTAAGGACGAGAGTGGGAGGTATTATGAGTTGTGGTTCGCACAAGCGCAGTATTATACCGAAAAGATTCTCCCGTATTTTAGATTATAGCGCTACAACCATCTTCACATAATAATCATTATAGGCTATCACGTCACAGAAAACAATACACCATCAAGTTACTGCGCCAAACAGAGTGGCTGCAAATCGTACTTCCTACATTCATTATTACCGACAATTTTTACTTAAACATTAGAAATATTCAATGTTTGTATTAGCTTGTTTCTTGAATGCTTTATTGCTTTTTGGGTCATCAAGTTCCAAAATTGCTCCTGCTGCAATCGCCCACAGATACACGCTTGCTGTTGTGCCATAGGGCGAATACCTCTTTCGGTATCGCTCAAACATTTCCTTGGTGACATCTTTATGCCGATAGAGCATACGAAGTCCTCTATGGATTGCAATATCTCCATAACTAAAAACATCACCACGCTGTAAAGCACTTGCAAGCAACATTTCTGCCGTCCACACACCGATGCCTTTTAATGCACATAGCTTTTCGATTATTTCGGCATCGGTAAATTTGTGTAATTCATCAAGATTGACCTCTCCGGTACAAACCTTCTCGGCAAACTCTTTCATATACTCTGCTTTCTTGAAAGTAGTGCCGAAAGCTTGTATTTCTTCGATTGTTAAGTTGTTTAATTTTACTGCTGAAATAATAGTAAGCTCATCTCTCATACGCCCAAACACGGTTTCTCTTGCCTGTCTTGATACCTGCTGACCTAATATTGCTCTGATAATTGCTGTGAAAACATCTGTATCTATCGGTCTTTTTAGTATACCGATTTTCTCTATCGCTTCACCTAAGCGTTTATCCTTATTCTTTAAATAATTAGTTTCTTTTTCACCATATTCAAAATACATTTTACTATCTCGTTTAACTAATTCATCTTTATTATACAAGGTATGGCACAAATATTTATCGCATATAAAGCACAATGGCTTTACATTGTGTATGTAAAGCCGTTGTGTTGATACCACTATCTTTTATATGATATATGATTTTTATTTCTTATTTAGGTCGAGCTGTAGGTGTCTTGGCATACCGTTTACCATTACCGGAGCAATTTCACCGAAGATGAGCGGGTTTGCGTACTTTGCGAAGTCCTCGGTAACCATGTTATTGTCAAGGTCAATCCAGTCGAGCGGAATTGTTCTCTCAACATTAGCGATCTTGGAAACGTCGTAAAGATCGGTTACGCAGTGGTAAGGATCATCATTTACACGCTTTAGGATAACCATACAGCCGGTATGTCCCTGCAATGCAGCGTGGACGGCGGCGGCACCTACCGAGAATGCCTCATCAACGTCGGTAAGAGAAGCAAAGTGAGCAGCACAACGCTGTAGCGAGGAAAGCTCAACAGTACGGGTTTTGCATCCAATTTCACGAATAATCAGCTGGCTTAAGAAATCAGCCGTTCCTCCGAGCTGTTTGTGACCAAAAGCGTCGGTGGTTGTCATGTGGTCATCTTCCTGCTCGAACAGATATTTTCCGTTTTTGGTCTTAACACCCTCCGAGACGGCAACAAGAATCGCCTTCTTGGATTTCTGAATATTCTCAATTTTATCTATGAATGTGTCAACATCAAAAACATTTTCCGGAAGGAATATCATGTCTGGGCCGGGATTGTCCTCTGCCTTAGCAAGCACGGTTGCGGCGGTCAGCCAGCCGGCGTTACGTCCCATAACCTCAACTACAGTAACCATCTTTTGGTCGTATACAAGACCGTCACGCACCAATTCCTTTACTGTTGCGCCGATGTACTTTGCAGCACTACCGAAACCGGGAGTGTGGTCGGTAACAGCCAGGTCGTTGTCAATTGTTTTAGGAACACCGACGAAGCGAATAGGGCTACCGATCTTCTCACCGTATGCGGCAAGTTTTTTTGTGGTATCCATTGAGTCATTTCCGCCGTTATAAAAGAAGAAACCGATGTTTAGCTTTGCAAGTATTGCAAACAGCTTCTCGTATACCTCAGGCTTGTCCTCTACATCAGGTAGCTTGTAACGGCATGAGCCGAGAAATGCCGAGGGGGTGCGCTTTAAAAGCTCAACATCAAGCTCATTTTTTATCTGGGTGGAAAGATCTACATAACGCTCCTCCAACAAACCCTGAATTCCGTGAAGCATTCCGTAAACGGTTAAGCCGTTTTCGCGCGCTGTTTTATAAACGCCCGCCAGGCTGGAGTTGATGACCGAAGAAGGGCCACCGGACTGTCCGATTATTACATTACCTATCATTTTAAATCCTTTCAATAATTAATTTGTTAATATTATAACATTGATTGACATTTTTTTCAATCAACGGTTATTTATTCCGTAGTAAAACTGTTAGTCTGCATAAAAAATATTCCATAGGTTATATATTAATGGCATTGTCAATGAGAAACTACTATCCTTCAACCGTTATCGTTATTGCCGACAGGTTGTCGGATTGTCGATTTAGCCTTGGTAGTATCCTTAAAAGCATAAACTCTAACCACCGTCCACTGTTTTCCGACTTGATGTAGTCTATATAAATCTCCTCCTCAAGAAGGTTTACCCAAAAGCCGTCGGTACAAACTAAAAACCCGTCTCCCGGAGAAAGATGTATTTTTTTCTTGGCAAGCGTAGGCGAGGTTTTTGGGTTGCCAAGCGCTTCGGTAAGGTGATTTCTGTCCTCGTCATGATGGATGTCGTCGAATGTTATTTCACCTTCTACATATTTTCGGTAGCTTATGGAGTGGTCGGCTGTAATGAGAGGTGATTTGCCTCCGGATAAATGATAAATTCTGCTGTCACCGCAATGCGCAAGGTATGCTGAACCGTGGTCAATATGAACCACTGCGGCAGTGGTTCGCATGTCTGCAAGTCCGGGCTTTTGTTGTGCGCCTTTAAGCTCTTTATCAGCATTGACAAAGGCTCTTCGCATAGACCAACTTCCCGGCACTGCATTTTCGAGACTGTACCCAATTGCCTTGGTCACAACAGATGAGGCTATCGCTCCGTTACCGTCACTTCCGCTCCCATCGCCTACCACAAAAACTCCTTTGCCGGATTTCTCGCCACAAAACAGGCTATCTTCATTGTGAAGACGCCCTCCTATATAGCTATACTCGTCATACCTGATCTTCAATCAAAACCTCTGCTACTACCGCAGTGTAGTTATCCTGTCTGGGATTTGCCTTATGCTCAATTAATCCCCCTATAATATCAACAACCCTGTCCGGTGGGTTCTTTAAAATGACCGACATGGTCGAATCATCAATTGACCTGCTCACGCCATCGGTGCATAAAATAATTTTATCCCCATTTATAAGGGTGTAGTGATATATGTTTCTGTCTATATCAAACAGCTCCTTAGCACCGATATATGCAGAAAGCATGTGTTCGTCACTGCCACTGATTGGCGAAATTTTGTCCGGTTCACCATCTAATAGTGCATTTCTTCGCAGTAGCATGTGATAGCTGTGCTCATGGTTTAACCTAAATATTCTTCCCTCTCTGCACAGTAGTATCATGCTGTCCCCAACTGCAATCCAAAATAATTTATCCCCAACTATCGCAATTGCGGCGAGTGTAGTTCCGGAATCTCCAAAAAATCTACTATAAACAAAATCGTTTACAGACAGAACTATGTCTACAAGTTTTGCCGGTATATTTTCCGGTTTTTCACCAGATTTGAGCTTCTCGCACCCGTTTATTACGTAGGATACCGCCATCTCTGCCGCCTCTAATCCGTTTTGTAATCCACCCATTCCGTCGGCAACAGCGGCAAAAAGCCTGCTGCCTCCGAGTGTTTTATTGTCACTTGGCAAAAGCAACCCGCAGGAATCCTGCTGAGAAGGTCTTTTACCTTGTCGATTTAATGTAGCGGCAGAATAATGATATCTACTCTTTCCTGCGGAAAAAAATCCCATCCGTCTCCATTCTTTTGACCCTGCTGGTCATTATTTGTGTGCCTGCTCACAGTAGCGGCAACGATACTCCCTCTTTTCACGATTCGTAAGCAGGAAAACCTGCTCAAGTTCCGGTTCACTCATGGTTATGCAGCGTGGGTTTTTACAAAATATTACACCCTTAACCTCGGAAGGTAAACCAAGATGTTTTTTTTCACTGCGATTACCGTTCTTAATTATATTTATGGTAATATTCTCATCAAAGTATCCGAGAAGGTCAAGTCCTTTATCTATCTCACCGTCAACCTTGATTATATCCTTGCAACCCATCTTTTTACTTTTAACATTTTGAATTATTGCAACCGTGTTTTTCAGCCTGTTAAGCTGTAGATAGTGATATATCTCCATGCTTTTACCGGCCTTAATGTGATCGATAACTATGCCGTTCTGTATACTGTCTATCTGCATACGTTCTCCTTGTTTTACACATTTATTTCAAGCATATCTAAAATCAACGCCATTCTTATATACTTTCCGTATAAAACCTGTTTAAAATAACAGGCCCTGGGGTCACTATCCACCTCAGTTGCTATCTCGTTTACCCTCGGTAACGGGTGAAGAACAATCAATTTTTCATCGGCGAGCGACATTTTATCGGCATCCAGTATATAGCTGTCCTTTAGCCGTAGATATTCTTCCTCGTTAAAAAAGCGTTCGCGTTGTATTCTGGTCATGTAAAGAATATCGAGTTGACCAATGCAGTCATCAAGCGAAGAGAACTGCCGGTAGCGGTGGCCGCCGTCAACAATATCATCCTTTACATAGCGTGGAAGCTTCAACTCTTCCGGCGAGCATAGCACAAAATCTATGTCGCTGTACCTTGTCATTGCCCTGATAAGTGAGTGGACGGTACGTCCAAACTTTAGATCTCCGCAGAGTCCGAGCCTTAAACCGGAAAGACGTCCGCACAGTTTATGTATTGTTAGTAGATCGGTCAAGGTTTGGGTTGGGTGTTGATGCCCACCGTCGCCTGCATTGATAATCGGAATGGCAGAGTTTTGTGCCGCTACAAGCGCTGAACCTTCCTTAGGGTGCCTCATTGCAATAATGTCGGCATAGCAGTTAACCGTTCGTATGGTATCGCTGACCGATTCGCCTTTGCTTGCCGAGGAATTTTCCGAGCCTGCAAAACCTAATACTCCACCACCAAGTTCCATCATTGCCGCCTCGAAGGAGAGCCTTGTTCTTGTGGATGCCTCAAAAAAAAGTGTGGCAAGTTTTTTGCCTTTACACGCTTCGCTGTATTTCGACGGATTATCCATAATGTCGTCGGCAACCTTAATAAGATTACCTATTTTTTCGACCGAGAGGTCGGTTGGGTCTATCAAATGTTTCATTCCCACTCCTTGTTGTTGACCGATACGGTCAGTTGGTAAATTCCTTAACACAGCGAAGATATGCTTCGAGAGGGTCATCCGCCGCTGTAACGGCTCTGCCGACAACGATGTAGTCGCATCCCATACCTGCCGCCCTGTCCGGGGTAGCAATTCTAACCTGATCACCCGCCTCGCCGTCTGCAAACCTAATTCCGGGTGTAACCGTAATAAATTCTTTTCCGCAGTGTTCCTTAACAGCCTTTGCCTCTAACGGCGAACAAACAACACCATCAAGACCTGCTTTTTTTGCGTTCATGGCATAATGGTTAACCACATCTATAATAGGTGCATTTATCAGCAAATCATCCTTCATTCGCTGCTCGTCAGTGCTGGTAAGCTGGGTAACCGCAATTACCTTTGGAGGATTTTTTGCGTAGCGCGCACCTTCCATGGCGGCAACCATCATGTCGACGGTGCCCGAGGCATGAATATTTACTATGTCGGCGCCAAGCTCAGAAATCACCTTCATTGCCGATTTTACCGTGTTGGGAATGTCATGCAGCTTTAGATCTAGAAAAATTCTGTGTCCATCCGCCTTTAAACGTCTGACTATGTCCGGTCCTGCACCGTAAAACAATTCCATGCCGACCTTTAGAAATAGTTGCTCGCTCGGCATTTTTTTCAGAAATTCGAATAATCTCTCCTCGTTCGGAAAGTCACAGGCGATAATCACCTCTCGTTGCATAACGTCCTCCCTATTATCTTGTTTATATCATCAAATCCGGTTTCGGCAACTGCCGCAGGTAGCCCGGAAATAATCTCGGAATAGATGTTCGGGTTTGTAAGAAATGCGGCACCTATTTGAACAGCACTCGCACCCGCCGACATCATCTCTAAAACCTTTTGAGGACTGTCTACACCACCGATTCCGATAATCGGAAGCTTAATTGCCGTGGCTACCTCGTAAATCATTCTTACAGCAACAGGAAATACGGCAGGTCCTGAAAGTCCACCGGTTTTGTTTGCAAGGATATGCTTTCCCGTGCGATAGTCGATACGCATTCCAAGCAATGTATTTATAAGTGACACACCGTCGGCCCCCGCCTGCTCACATGCCATGGCAATGTCCTTTATGCTTGCCACATTTGGAGAAAGCTTTACATAAAGAGGTTTGGTTGTAACTTTTCTGACCGCATTGGTCACTTTGCCGGCTTGCTCCGGATCCGAGCCAAAGGCAAGACCGCCCTTATGTACATTTGGGCAGCTGATATTAAGCTCGATAATACCGACCTGCTCAACCTTGTCAAAGGCGGCGGCAAGCGTCACAAGCTCTTCTATCGAAAAGCCGGATATATTTGCGATTACCGGTTTTTGGTATGCCGTAAAAAGACGTGGAAGCTCATATTGAAGCACCGCGTCAAGACCGGGGTTTTGCAGTCCGACACTGTTTAACATGCCGGAGTCAGTTTCCGCAATTCTCGGCGTGGGATTTCCGAAACGCGATTCGGTTGTCGTACCCTTAAAGGACAGGCTACCGAGTATGTTAATGTCAAAAACATCGGAAAATTCATAGCCGTATCCGATTACACCGGAGGCGGCAATTATCGGATTATCAAGTATAACCCCAGAAAGGTTAACCGAAATATTCATAGCTTGATTGCTCCTTCTGTTCAAATATCTATATCACCCTTTTTAAAAACCGGGCCTTCCTTGCAAATTCTCGAATAACTACCGTCAGTTTTTTTACAACTACAACCCATACATCCACCAAACCCGCACCCCATCCGCTCCTCAAAGGACAACTGTCCGTCTGTGTCGAGAGTGGAGAGCGCCCTAAGCATAGGCAGTGGACCACAGGCGTAAAAATAATCATAATCAAGACCTCTGACCACATCGGTCACATAACCTTTACTCCCGTAACTTCCATCTTCGGTCGCGACATGAACCTTGCTTGTGTATTTGGCAAGCTTATCGACTAAAAAAACATCCTTCTCGCTACGAAAACCGAGAACCACCTCTGCGGCAACACCATTTTCAAAAATTTTTTTTGCGAGATAGAGCATCGGTGGGGCGCCTACCCCTCCACCGATAAGCAATGGCTTTTTATGCTCGGTAACCGTAAATCCGTTGCCAAGTCCACACAGCACCGAGAGATTGTCGCCGGCTGTAAGTGAGGAGATTGCGGCGGTACCGTTGCCGACGACCTTGTATATGACTGTAATCCCATCTGCTGCTACTTCGGATACAGAAATGGGGCGTCGTAGAAAAAAATTTGGAATTTTTATATTTACAAACTGTCCGGGTATTATTTTCCCCGGCTCTCCCACAAGCTTAAGCTCAAACACCTTTTCGGCTATCAAACTATTCTTTTCTACGATAAATTTGGCATCAATCATCACTGTTCCTCGATGTTAAATCCGCAATGTGTGTGCAGAATCTTACTATACACCTCGTACCCTTCAAATGGTGATGCTCTTCCTTTTGATATGAAGTCATTTGGGTTAATACGATATTTGATGTTTGTATCAACGACACAAAAATCCGCAACCCCACCATCTTTTATTCCCGATTCTATGCCGAAAATCTCTCTCGGTCGAATCGACATCACATTGACCAATTTGCTCAACGTGATTTTACCGCTCCGCACCAATCCGGTGTAAAGGGTAGGGAAGGCGGTTTCGAGACCTACAATTCCAAACGCACTGCCGAGTAATCCTTTAGATTTTTCCTCTTCGCTGTGAGGCGCATGATCGGTTGCTATTACATCGATTGTACCGTCGCAAATTCCTGCAATAAGAGCATCCCTGTCAGCTGCGGAGCGTATGGGTGGGTTCATTTTAAAGCGCCCCTCATCCTTTATGTCCATGTCGGTCATAAGTAGGTAGTGTGGTGCAGTTTCGGCGGTAACTCTAACGCCTCTTGCCTTGCCTTGCCTTATCAGCTCGACACTCTCGGCAGTCGATACGTGGCAAATGTGAAGTTTGGCACCTGTCTCTTCGGCAAGCCGTATGTCACGTTCTACCATTTTATATTCGCTCTCAGAGGAAATGCCCGAGAAACTGTTTTGTTTAGCGTATTCACCTAGGTGAATCACTCCAAATTGACCGGGGTTACCCACTTCGCAATGGGCCACAATAGGCCTGTTGAGCTTCTTGCCAAGCAATAGCGCACGGCGCATCATCTCCTCATCCTGAACACCTTTACCGTCGTCGGAAAAACCGGGGCAATGTGGGGCGAGCTCAGCGAAATCGGCAAGCTGTTCGCCCTGTTGTCCCATCGTTATTGAACCGTATGCAAGCACACGACAAAGGGCGGACTTTGCTATTTTGTCAAGTTGTATCTTAATGTTTTTTACACTGTCCGGCACAGGGTTTAAATTGGGCATACTGCACAGTAATGTGTATCCACCTGCTACTGCGGCTGCGGTGCCTGTAGCAATAGTTTCCTTATACTCAAATCCCGGTTCACGCAGATGAACATGTACGTCTGCAAGACCGGGTAATATATGATGACCGGAACAGTCAATTCTCTTAATGTTGGTCGGTGGCTCATTAGTAATATAGCATCTGTTATTCTTAAGTAAAAGATTTCCCTTTATAAAATTATTGTCGATAAAGATATCGGCATTTTCGAAAAAAACATCCGAAACATCTTGACTTACAAATTCGTTATTATGCACCTCAATCTCCGAAAAAATGGTATTAATTTAATGATATTATACGAGAAATTGCCTTATTTGTCAAGCAAATCAACATGCTAATCTCTGCAAGTTTGTGTTTTTTTGGATAATTCCAACGAATAAACAGTAGGCTAATATTTCATATTGTCTTATAATGCGTATGGTGCTATAATTAACCGGAACATTAAAAATAATGGAGGTTATTCGATGAGTAAGTTAATTACAAAAGAGAATGCAAGAGATATTTTTTCACGGTATAACACTGAACCGTTTCACCATATACACAGTGAAACGGTTGGAAAGGTTATGGGATATTTTGCGGCTGAATATAATGAAGACGTAGAGTACTGGACATGCGTCGGAATATTGCATGACGTTGATTACGGAATGTACCCGGAGGAGCATTGCAAGAAATGTTTTGAAATACTGCACAAAGAAGATGTTGATGAGGAAATTATCCGCTCGGTGGCAAGCCACGGGTATGGGATATGTTCCGACATAGAGCCTGTAAAGCAGATGGAAAAAATATTGTTTGCCATCGATGAGCTTACCGGTCTGATCGGTGCAGCAGCAAGGATGAGGCCTTCAAAAAGCGTTAGCGATATGGAGCTTAAATCGCTAAAAAAGAAATTCAAGGATAAATCTTTTGCGGCAGGTTGCGACCGCGGTATCATTCAGAAGGGTGCCGACATGTTAGGATTTACCGTTGAGGAGTTGTTGGACAAAACATTGACAGCAATGAAGGAAACCGAGAACGACTAACGGTGTATTCTACGAACCTATCAATACAACATTTTTTATTTTGTCGCTTGCAGTCGTAAATTACGATCTCAAAGATTGTTGTAAAGCATTGCTTTAAGCTGATGTAACTCCTCCGAAAGCGAGTTTGTTTTTTCATAAGCGGTTAATATCTCTAAAGATTTTTCCTTGGATGCTGTCTCGTGCAGTACAAAACAAAGATTAAACACGGTATCCTCGTCTAAGGTATCTGACGAATAAGCGTACATTAACAATTTTAATGAAAGATCCACCTTTCCTATTTCAAAGGCAACCGCGCCTAAGGTATTAAACACCTTGTTAGAGTTTACGGCTTCGATAATATTTATGCGAATAACCTCATTAATCAGGAAATCGCCATAGATAGAATGTAATGCAAGGACATCCCGTGCATTGCTGTCGACATCAAGATTACTATCTATGCGCAGTATTAGAGAGCGTAACTCGATGTATTGCTCACTGTTTTCTGCGAGTTGTTTTCTTGATAATATGCGATATTGATAAGCATAGTACTGTGTTTTTAGACTCTCGCCTCCATTTTCGATGGCAGAGAGTGTGTTTACAAGTGCTTTTTCTTCTTCTGAAGTCTCGATAACAGTCGGAACTGCCGAAAGAATTTCAAAATTGCTACCCATAAAAAGTTTTGCTATCTCATGTAATGTAAAAAATCTGAGATGTGTTTTGTCTAATATTCCGGCAGAGACATAACTGAAACTGCCGGATAAAAGATTTTTTATAACACTGATATGCATAACATTCGGAATACTTGCAATCAGCCTTCCGTTGCATGCCAAAAAGGGATGCAACTTGTTTAATGTTGACCAAGGATCTATTAGGTGCTCGATGACATCACCTAATATAATATAATCGAAAAAATTATCCTCATATGGCAGAACCATTGTCTCCACGTTGTTGATCAATACATTGCCTACACCTTGGGCAACAACGGCGGCGTGTTTGTCGATTTCAATTCCGTAAAGCTCGGCATTTTTATATCTCGACTTAATTTCGGCAAGGGTAGCGCCTGCACCACAACCGATCTCAAGAATTTTTATGGGTTTACTACAGTCTGCCTCCTGCATAATATCGACAAGCTCAAACCTTATTCCGGTACTATATCCCGGATCAAACTTCCATTTTTTATAAAAAAGTTCACCCATTTTCCTTCCTAAAGTTATGTACTTTTCTATATCGGTATTGAAGGACACACTGCCGAAATGATGTATAAATACGCCTTTGCACAACACCAGATCGTATCCTGCACATATAAGTCTAAAGCTGAGATCATCATCCTCATAGTTACCGGGCGTGAAAATTTCATCCAAAACACCAACCTTGTCTAAAATTTTCTTCTTTAGCAAAAGACAAAAGCCAACTAATTTAATTCTGTATGGCAGCTCACTACTATGTGCTTGCCTGTAGTTATTGCTGAATGCCAACATTTCTTCAAATGAATTGTATTCCGACTCCACCTTTTGATAATATGAGATGTAATTTGTTACACAGCCCACTCCGGCTATATTATCGTCACTCCACAGTGCGTTACACATATCGCTTAACCAGTTGGGAGTGACAATGACATCGTTGTTCAACAGTAGCACGCTATCCCCCTTTGCTATCGCTATGCCCTGATTACAACCTGCAGGGAAACCTTTGTTTTCATCGTTGTATATTACGGTTAAATCTTCCTGCTCGCTTAACCATTGTCTTGTGTCGTCGGTGGAGTAGTTGTCCACGATAATAAGCTCATAGCTTCCGCTCTTTGTGAATTTTCTTATGCTCTCAATGCAAAGCTTAGTGTAGTTGAGTTGGTTGTAGGTAAGTATTACAATACTTACAAGCCGTCCATCAGAGACCGCACCGCTATATTCATAATTTTTTATCTGTTGTAACAGATTATCATCAACCCGTATATTTCCGCCCACAATTCTCTCCTGTTTTAATATAACCTATATATTTATATACGTTCGAAAAGGTACAATAATTACCCCTTTTCGACATTCCTTATCATGTTGCCTATTATAGCCTGATGTTTTGCCACCTCTTTGAATATCGGCTTTATTTTGTTGTATTTATTGCAATCACACTTGTTTGGAGAGTGTGTGCCCTGCAATGTATGCAGTGCTTTAATTGACGAAAAATCCTCGAAAATACCGGCACCTATCGCCGCAACAACTGCAGCACCAAGACTGCCTGCTTCCTGTCCCACATTGGTTTCTATAATATTTTTTTGGTATACATCAGCAAAGATTTGACGCCAGAAAGAGCTTTTGCCACCCCCACCTACGATTAGCATGTCGCTTGAAATCTTCACTTGCTCCTCCAAAACCTCTAGCGCCAAACCAAGGTTTAATGCTATTCCCTCTAGAGTACTTCGGATTATGTCGCCTCGGCAGTGCATAAGGTCAAGTCCGGCAAAGCATCCCCTGATATTTACCGAGTCATCAAGGGCGGTTCCACCTGCAAGACTCGGATTGAAAATTAGCCCGTTAGCACCGACAGGACTTTTTACCGCCTCGTCTGTCATTGCGATATATGCATCTACACCCGTTTGTTTTTCCCTGTCCTTCAGCTCTGCACAGATGGTATCCCTAACCCATCTCAGGCTGTTACCTGCGGAAAAAATACAGGTTGCCGAAACATACTTTCCGGGCAGGCAGTGTGCAAAAACATAGGGACGACTTTTCTCATTCAGCACCGGCTTTGAATCACATACAGCAATCCAAGAAGAACTTCCAAGGCTGGTGTATGCATCACCGTCCTCTATGCATGCCGCACCCAGAGCCATACAGGCATTATCAACACCGCCCGCACACACCAAGGTTTTTGGGCTTAGCCCTATTTTTTTAGCAACCTCCGGTAAAATTGTTCCGACAACATCGACAGACTGCAAAATCCTCGGCAACTTATCTGCATCAATACCGGATGCATTAATAAAGCTGTCAACATAGCATTCCTTGCTGAGAGAATAGACCCCACTGCCCGAGGCGTAGGAGCGGTCGGTGCACAGAACATTGGTGAGAAGATAGTTTATATAATCCTTTGTTCCTATAAATTTTGCGGTGTTATTGTAAATATCGGGTTTTTCATCCCTATACCACATTATCTTAAATATACTATATAGCGGAGCGGGAAAGCCGTTTCCCGTTTCATTGTACCAGTCCGCCTCCGGTATGGTTTTAAAAAACTCGATGGCTTGGTTTTCTGCCCTTGCATCGCTCCAAATTGGCACAAACTCGTCTAAAAGCTTACCATCTTTTCCTATCGGAACGACGCCGAGGCTGTGTCCGGATATTGCAAGCGAAACTACATTTTCAACGTCTATATTCGCCTTATCAACAAGTTCCTTGGTAGAGGATACGATACTGTTCCACCAATCATTCGGGCGCTGTTCATGCAAACCGCTTCCAGGATAGTAGGTGTCATAAGAGATAAAGGTAGAGCACAAGAGCTCGCCGGTTTCACTATATAGACTTGATTTGACGCCACCTGTTCCAAGGTCGTATGCTATAATGTTTTTCATTGTATGTTCCTCTTAATAGCTGTCACTTAACGAGCTTTTTATCCCTTTAGAAGCGAGCCCTTCGAAAGGGATTCCTTCGCGCTCGCATATCTCCTGCATAATCTTTACCGCCGAGGAAAGCCCGATACCAAAACGGCTACAACCTGCCGCGGTCATCTCTAATATTGTGTCAAGCGTTCTTATTCCACCAGCCGCCTTGATTTTTGCATCCTTTCCAACCACCGAGGCGATAAGCTTTATGTGTTCAACCGTTGTAGGTTTCGGCCCCCAACCGGTTCCGGTTTTTACAAAGGTAACACCTGCCTCAGCGGCAAGCAGTGAACCCCGTTTAATCTCGTCGTCGGTGAGATAGCTGACCTCTAAAATTGATTTTACCGGCAGTCCGTTTCCTGCCTCAATTACGGAATGAATATCATTTATAACCTCGTCGTACCTACCGCTTTTCAAGGCACCGACATTTATAACCATGTCTAGCTCATCGACCCCAAAGGAGACAAGCTCCTTAGCGGCGGCAACCTTTACCGAGGTTGTGTCTGCACCGGATGGAAATCCAACGACACCACCTACAAGTATCTCGGGTTCATCCATAAGCATTTCCACCAACTGTTTTGTGTAGCAGGGCATGGCAAACACACACAATAGGTTGTATTTTTTAGCGGCATCAACAACCTCTTTCAGCTCAGAATCGCATACATCAGTCCTCACAGCACTTATGTCTATCATGGAAGGAATTGTTGTTAAATTCATCTTTCACCTCTTTGTTATTATATATTGAAAATATTAACACAAACAAATAAAATTGTAAATGCAATTCTCGATATTTAGTATAAAACATTGACTTTAAAGGTGTTATGGTGTATATTTATAGTACCGAATCTATTTAGTCATTCTGTAGTACAGGAGGTTAAAATATGTTTAAGCTTTTTGATACCGAGGATGAGAACAAGTTCACTTGGGAGTCGGTAGGAAATATTGTTGATGGGCGCAGTAACTTAGGTGAAGATATGCCGGTATATGTATACCGTCTTTTTCAGTTCACAATTAAGGATGTTTTGGCTAAAAAGATAGGCGACGAAGGTACTAAAGAGGTGTTTCGTGATGCAGGAAAACTTGCAGGACTTGAGTTTGCAAACCACCTGCTCGATCTTACCCTTGAATTTGATCTGTTTGTCGCACAACTTCAAAAGATATTAGAGAAAAGCAAAATAGGCATTTTAAGAATTGAGGAGTTTGATGTTGAAACCGGCAGAGCGGTTTTAACCGTTGCCGAGGATCTCGACTGCTCCGGACTTCCTGTTACCGGTGAAACGGTGTGTCACTATGATGAAGGCTTTTTGGCAGGAATACTTATTGCCTACACTAAAAGTGACTACATAGTAACCGAAGTCGATTGTTGGGCAACCGGCTCTCGCGTGTGTAGGTTTGAAGCGGTAGTTAATTAGTAATTCAACACCCGGAATCTGAGCATGAATAAACAAGAAAACGATTTGTTGGTAGAACAAATAAGATGCATAATTTTAAATAAACCTCTTCCAGAATTAATAATGCAGGAAGAGGAAGGTGAGGTTGAGATTCAAGAAGCACTTGTATATCTTTCCGAATGCCTTTCCGAGGCAAATCGTTTTTTGCGTGAATTGAGTGTAGGCAACCTAAATGTTTCGGTGCCGAGCAGGAAAAATTTTCTCTCCGGTAACCTTAAGGAGCTTCATGCCGGACTAAAACATTTAACCTGGCAGGCAAATCAGGTTGCGAATGGCGATTACAGTCAAAATGTAAGTTTTTTAGGTGAGTTTTCCACTGCGTTCAACAGGATGATCGTACAACTTCATGAGCGGGAAGAAAGACTTTTGCAACAGTCGAATATCCTTACACAGACCAATGTTTTAATGCACTTGGTAATGGACGGACTAAAGGATTGGTTGGTGGTTGTTTCGCAGGAGGGCGGCGAGATTATATACATAAACGAGTCGGCAAAATTGGGACTTTTAGCCAACAATGATGATGACTCTTTGTGTGGGTGTGAGGATTTGTTGTTGTCCGACATTAAAAGCAATCAACATTCCGAACAAAATGTTATAACCAAGGGATATCGGTGCTTAAATGGCACAAGATTTTTTCGTATTGCAACCTTCCCGATAAGATGGAACGACATGTTTGCCTACGCTAACCACATTGAGGACGTTACGAGTGAGCAGGAGGAGCATGTGCAATTTCAGAATCTGGCATATAAAGATGAACTTACCGGCCTGTACAATCGTAGATACTGTACGGAGAAGATAGAATATTTACTAAGTCAAAACCAGCAGTTCATCTTTTGCATGATTGATGTGGATAAACTCAAATATGCTAACGATACCTTTGGACATTCTGCCGGAGACGAGTATCTATCTATCGTAGCGAGGGAGATAACTGCTGTTACACGCTCAACTGACATAATATGTAGGTTAGGCGGCGATGAATTTTCGGTTATATTTCCGGATTGCCCAAAAAAACTTATCGAGGATAAAATAGAAAATATTAATAAAAGTCTTTTAGCATTTGATGTAGGGTACCCCATGTCGATAAGCTACGGAACAATTGATGTGCCTGCTAAAAGTATATTATCATCAAAGGAAATAATGATACAGGCGGACTCAAAGATGTATCACAATAAGCAAAAAAAGAGAAAAGAACTATTAACAACCTAAACATATAGAAAAATTGGAAGGTATATATTGTCAGAACAGCTCATATCAAAAGTATATCAAGCATCGCTTGCGTTAAAAGAGGTAGTAAATAAAACCGATGTTATCTCGGCAACAAGGATAGAAACCTCCTCCGACCTATACTTAAAAACGGAAAATCTCCAGCTCACAGGCTCCTTTAAGATTAGAGGGGCCTATTATAAGATGTCCACCCTTAATGATGCACAGTCAAAAAAGGGTATAGTTGCTTGCAGTGCCGGAAATCACGCACAGGGAGTTGCGTTTGCTGCATCAAGGCGCGGGATACCATCGACGATATTTTTACCGAGTGTTTCCCCTATTTCTAAGGTGGAGGCAACAAAAAAATACGGTGCCGAGGTGGTGCTGGTGGATGGAGTTTATGACGATGCCTATAAGGCGGCATTAAAACATATGCAGGAATCCGGCAAGTTGTTTATCCATCCGTTTGACGACGAGGAGGTTATCGCCGGACAGGGTACGATAGCCTTAGAAATATTAGATCAGATAAACGACCTTGACGCTGTTGTAGTTCCGGTTGGTGGCGGAGGTCTTGCCTCCGGAATAGGTTTTGTGATAAAAACCATAAAACCGAGCTGTAAGGTATACGGCGTTCAGGCGGCAGGTGCGGCCGGGATGTTCGGCTCCTTCGAGAACAGCGAGCTAACACGTCTCGATAAGGTTTCAACCTTTGCGGACGGAATAGCGGTAAAATCTCCCACCGAGCTAACCTACAGCATGTGCAAAAAATATCTTGACGATATAGTCACGGTGACCGACGACCAGATTGCGGCGGCAATTTTAACCCTGATGGAGCAACAAAAGCTTGTTACCGAGGGTGCCGGTGCGGCATCGGTTGCGGCGGTGATGTTTGACCGACTGCCGATCAAGGGCAAAAAGGTTTGTGCCGTACTCTCGGGCGGAAATATAGATGTAAACATATTATATAAGGTTATCGACCGTGGACTGCTCACCTCGGGAAGGTTGAGCGACATGACAATAGAGCTACTTGACAAGCCGGGACAGCTTAGGGATGTGTCCGGTATGCTTGCCGAGCTGGGTGCAAATGTGGTTAAGGTGAACCACAACTACGGCGAGGAAAACACCGACATAAACGGATGTACACTACACATAACCATACAAACGAGAAATGCCGAACACATCGCCCAGATACATCAAAAATTTAAGGAGGTAGGATATATCGTCAGGTGACCTGATGCTTCCTATATACCCTGTATGCCACGAAGGTCAGCAAAACGGCTGTAACAAGGTGGAATATCGGCATAAATATAAAGGAGGGTATCGATACCCACGGTAGCTCGTAGGGTATTTCGCTAAGGATATTAAACATCTCAAAGTTCTTGGTCGGCAGTAGATTGATGGCGTTGAATAATGGAGTGTTTATGACCGGAATATTAATGAATAACGGAACTATCAAAAACATTCCGGCTATGGACAGCGGAATTATCGGCGATGAAACCCATGCCGAGATTAATATAACAAATGAAGCAAAGGACAGGAAAACAAAAAATACAACAACAAAATCAATTAACACTGCCTGTATCAAGTTGAAGTTATACGGAAGATAGCTAATTGTGTTCTGTATCGAAGCATCGGGATTTTCGGGGCCATAGGTTGCCATCATAATTCCCATCGTTGCGAGGGCCGACGACAACACTATAACCGCACAGAAGATGGTTGCGGTTATTATTTTTGCCAAAAAAAGCAGATGCTTGCCGTTTTTTGAACTAAGCTGTAACGCTACCGCCCGTGTCTGATATTCTCCCGAAAACAGGCCGGAAAGAAACGCCGCGGCAAACAGCGCTGCAATTACTGCGTTTGTGCTGTACATATTCATAGCCTGACTGTATCCGACAATATGTGCAAACACCATGGGGGACTCAACGTCATTATACAGCTCGGTCAGCATTTCCACCGAGGTGTTATTTAGGGTAAAGCCATCGAGATTTTTAATTCGGCTTTGAAATAACGTATCATCAAAGGTTGCAATCTGCTCCTCGGTGAGCGATGCTATGAACCCGTAGTCGGAAGCCGACTTCCCGAAGGCAGATGCCACCATACGCCCTACCTCATAGTAGGGACGAATGTGCTCATCAAAGGCGGCACGTTGCTCTTCAATGCTACCGTCTGTTGGGTAGTTTGAGTAGGCATCAACCAACTCGGTAAGTAGGCTCTCGTCAATCGCCCTGCCGGAAAGTGCCATGTTATATTCTTTATAGATAAGGTAATCCTCGTATTTACTGCGTACCGGCTCGTTGTCGACATATACATCGCCAAAAAAAATTCCTGCCGGGGCGAGCAGACAGAATATAACAAGTAGCACGAACGCAATCAAAAATTTCTTGGTTAACATCAGCTTTTTTATCTCATAGCCGATTAGTGTGTTTAGATTTTTCATTTTATGACACCTCATGTCTTTTAAATCGTATCACGGTCATGGCGAGCAGTGCCGTCGAAACTACGGCAGAAACAACACACACCGCCTGATAGAGCATTAAATCAAGCTCGAATAGGCTAAAGCTGTACTGGGTGAGAACCGAACGCATGTCGCCGAGTGCAACCGGAAGAAAAAACTCCGATTTTTCAATTCCCGGCATCGAGACACCGTAAAGGTTAATAATTATAATTGCCACGGCTATGGTGAGGGGCACTATCGATTTTGAGAAGTTAGCCGAAAGAAAGAGGACTATCGAAACCATCATTAAGACTCCGAAGGTGGTGGTGACAAACAGTAGCAGTAGCATCTCCGCCATGGTGAAGTTGTAGGTTATAAGTGCGAGGTAGTTTTGTATAGAGGCGGCGTACCCCTCAATACCGTAGACGGCAAGGCAGGTAAAGAGAACGCTAAAGAAGACTACAGACATAATAATAAGAGAAAAACTGACAGCGGTAAATATTTTTGCCGTAATCTGTAACCCCTTGCCGTGCTTAGAGGTGAGGATAAGGTTGTCGGTTTTTCGTTGATACTCCTCCGAGAATATCGGTGATACAGCAAAGGCGATCAACAACATTATCATCAACGAGTTGGTTATCGAAAAGTTGAAAAAACGGCTGTATCCGCTGTGATACTGCAGTACAAACGGCTTTTTAACCTCCTCGTCCATCGCCATTATCAGCTCGATATTTTCTGCCGAGTAGCTCGGATTATTTTCGAGGTTCAGCCGATACTGCTCGGTTCTAAGCTCATAATATCCCTCTGCCTGCTGTGGCGTAAGCTGTCCAAACTCCCTGAATCCGAGAGGCTCGTTATAGTTTGTGTATGCCGAATCTACCGTGGAAAACACCATGCGATAGGGGCGTGCATTTTCCTTGTATTCCACGCTGTCGGTATACGGATACACATCGCTCGGTATGGTGGCGTATGCCGCCGAGGCTTGCGATATAAGCTCAGCATCAAGTACCCTGCCGGAAAGTTCAAGGGCAAACTGTTTGTCCATCATCGCCTCATCGTAATAGCTTATGCCGGTTTCAACGTCGGTACCGATAACAGTGGCAAGACCGGTGTACACCGCTGTTGCAATCACAAGAATAATGGCGATGGTCACACTTTTGCGTGCAAATATTTTTCTATATTCAAAGCCGATTAGCTCAAAAAAATTATTCATTCCTCGCCGCCTCACTAAAATAGTAGAGATACAAATCCTCAAGGGTTGCCGAGACCTGTTCTGCCAGCTCGTGTGGTTTTTTATCGGCAACTAAGCGTAAAAAGATATCGGAACCCTCGCTCCTCATGTTAATTACAGAGTACACGCTCATGAGCATTTCAGCGGTTTTAGCATCCACGGTACACTCGAAAACCTTGCCATCGACTGCAGTAATAATCTCCTCAAGGCTTCCGTTTTGTAAAATCTGTCCGTCCTTCATCACGATAATAATGTGTGCAATATTTTCTATGTCGCTTACTATGTGGGTGGAGAGCAGAACTATTCTGTCCTTGCCAAGTTCGGAAATAAGGTTGCGAAAACGCACCCGCTCCTTGGGGTCAAGCCCTGCTGTCGGCTCGTCTAATATTAATATTTTCGGGTTGTTTAACAGTGCCTGCGCAATACCGAGGCGTTGTTTCATGCCACCGGAAAAGGTTTTTATCTTCTTTTTCGCAACCTCTGTAAGGGAAACCGTTTCAAGCAGGTCTGCAGTTTTTCTTTTCGCCTGCTGTTTGGTCAACCCTTTAAGGCTCGCCATATAGTACATAAAATCCTGTGCCGAAAATTCCGGATAGTAGCCGAAATCCTGCGGAAGGTAGCCGAGAATGTCACGGTACTGCTCGCTACCGACCTCAAGTCCGTTGTAACTAATTTCTCCGCTAGTGGGGCGTAGAATGCCACAGATCATCCGCATAAGGGTGGTTTTGCCGGCGCCATTCGCGCCAAGCAGACCGTAAACGCCCTGTGTAAGGTTAATCGAAAGCCTGTCGACAGCTATCTTGTTTTTATATTGTTTTGTTACCCTGTCTATTGTAAGTTCCATTTTAGTTCCTCGTATGAATTAATTAAGTTTAATACGTTGTAAATCAGCACTGCCGAAAGCAGTGTAAATGCGGTAAACCACGCTGTTATGTTGTAGTCAATAAACAGCCTTGCGCCGTAGAGTATAACCACAAGAATTATCAAAAACGCCACCGCAATACAGCCGTATAGTGCTTCCCATGAGTTAAATCTTGCTATTATTGCAAGGTTAAGGTTGGAGACCAGCAGAAACGGAACCCCGAGATGGATTAGGTTGTTTATAAAACCATGTCCGGACTGCCCTGCAAGAATAACCGACAATATAAGCAATATGAAGCTTACTGTGCCGAGAATTATTAGCCGTATCTGGGTTATACGCATAAGGTTATAACGGCAACAAAGCTCGGTTTCCTGCATATTAAAGGAGATGCTTTTGTATATTTCTGTGACGACGCATACCGAAAAGATGGGCAGTGCCGAGGAAAGACCTATAATTATCGACATTTCGGTGTCTACATATAGGGTGAACAGCACCGCAAAGGCGGCACAGCCGAAAAACAATATCCACACCCTTTTGCGGATATATCCAAGCTGGGTTATAAACAGCTCGACTAACCCTGCTTTTGGATAGGCAATGGAGTCAATAAACCTCTCTCTGTCCCTTGGCAGAGGTGCATCAAAGCTTCTTTTTATCTCTGCTCTGAGTTTACTGTTCATAAAAATCCTCCCTCCGAATTCTGTCCTTCAACCTTTGCTTCACTGCCTTAAGCCTTCGCGTTACCGCAAAGCGTGAGATGTTTAGATAAAGGGCAATTTCACCTATACCAAGCTCATTTGAATATCGTAGCATAATCAGCTCCTGTTCCTCCGGACTCAGCGTTGACACCGCCTGCCGTACCGATAAAACCGTCTCGGTGTTTTCGATATTATCTGCCGTCGTACGCTCGGCATCCTCTATCGGTAGGGTCTGTACATTCCTTCTGTGATGGTCGATGCACTTGTTCCTTGCTATGGTATACAGAAAGGCAAGCTTTTTTCCCTTTTCAAGATAGCTGTCGGTCTCAAAATATTTCAAAAAGGTCTCCTGCGTTATGTCCTCGGCAGTCTCGACATTGCCTACCTTAAAATAGCAAAATCGATATATCCTGTCATACTGCTGTGAAATATCCAAGCTCACCTCACCCCCTTCACATAATGTTTAACGTTATTATACTCTAAAATGTGCGGCATGAGAAATATAAATTTGTTTTTTATTAAATGTTAGAATGATGAACTTAAAATATAATTTGCATAATCAACAAAAACATAGTATAATTTCATCGTCAGTAATAACAGGAGGGACCTAATGAACTTTTCACCCAACAACCCCGATTTATTTGTTCTGGTGGCGATTGTAATCGTATTTGTAATTGCACAGTCGTTATTTTTCACGGCGAGGGCGTGGCGTAGAGGGAAGAGCCTTGGTATATCGAGTGCAACCATGAAAAGAACCATAGCCTCAAGTGCTGTGTTCAGTATTGCACCGGCGCTATCCATTCTACTCGGAATTTTTTCTCTATCTAAGTTTTTGGGGTTTGCACTTCCATGGCTTCGCCTTTCGGTAATAGGTGCGATTACCTACGAGCTCCCTGCCGCCTCCGCTGCGGCTGCCGCAACCGGAACAAGCATGAGCGAAACGGTTACCGACCCATCGGCTTTTGCTGTTATCGCTTGGGTTATGACGCTCGGAATTATTCCCAGCCTGATTTTGGTGCCTATATTCGGTAAAAAAATCGAGAGTGGCTTAATAAAGCTTAAAAATAAAGATGACCGATGGGGTGGCATTTTTATGGACGCGCTTTTCCTCGGTATGATATCGGCATTTCTCGGCATGATATTTGCCGGTGTAGGGGAGGGGCTTTCCGGATGGATACCGGTTTTTGTTATGTTAATCAGCTCACTGCTTATGATTATTTGTGGTATGTTTGTAAAGAAATACGAGGTTAGGTGGCTAAAAGATTTTGCAATGCCCATAAGCATGATAGGCTCCATGATACTTGCCATACCGGTGACGGCATTGGTTAACATGGTCACGGTTTGAAAGGAGTTTTGAGATGAAAAATAAATCATACGAGGATGCCACCCATTTTTATGGAAGAATATGGATGCTTTGTGCATTTATATTGATAATTTCTGTACCGATATATATCTGTGTAAGGTACGACGCATGGCCGCCGTTAACATCGGTTTTATCCGGACTGCTCGGGGTTGCTCCGATATTCTGGACGGTTGCCGTTATTGAGGTTATAACCTATGTTCCGATGCTCGGTGCAAGTGGTTCCTACCTCGGATTTGTTACCGGAAATCTCACAAATCTGAAACTGCCCGCATCACTTGGGGCAATGGATTCTGCCAAGGTTAAGCCCGGCACACAGGAGGGTGACGTTATCTCCACCATTGCAATCGGTGTTTCCTCCATCACCACCACCATAATTTTGGCGGCAGGTGTGCTTCTTCTTGCACAGCTTGAACCGTTGCTTCAGTCACCTCTATTACAGCCCGCATTCGAAAACATCCTGCCCTCCTTATTTGGCGGACTTGCCGTTGTATTTATTTCCAAAAGTTGGAAAATAGCAATGGCACCCATGATTTTCATGGTGGTTTTGTTCATATCCGTGCCATCACTTGCCGGTTCGGTATCGGTTTTTGTGCCGGTAGGCTCGCTGATTGCTCTTGCCGCTGCAAGAATAATGTATAAAAAAGGTATACTATAGAGGAATTTACATATGTTGGTAGCAGTACTGGTAATATTTGCCATATTTGTTTTGGCGTTAATCATCAGAGCAGTTCTTTTCACACCAAAAAAGCAAAGTGCAGCACAATCCTTGCCCGTGGAAGTTGACGGTGGAAGGGCGTGTGACAACCTGCGTGAAATGATAAGATGCAAAACCGTATTTGACGAGGAAAATTATTCCGAGTTCGAAAAGTTCAGGGCTCTTTTAACCGAGCGTTACCCAAATGTTGCAAAAAATTGTGAACGAAAACGTTTCGACAAAACCGCCCTATTTTATAGGTGGAGGGGGAAAAATTCTGATAGCCCCACTGTGTTGATGTCTCACTATGATGTTGTTCCCGTAGAACAGGATTTGTGGTCGAGGGATGCTTTCGGTGCAGAGCTTGTAGATGATATAATCTGGGGGCGAGGCACTCTTGATACTAAGGCAACACTTTGTGCAATTATGGAGGCGGCTGACCGTCTGATTGGCGAGGGTTTTGTTCCGGACAACGATATCTATCTCGCCTTTTCTGGAGATGAGGAGATAGCCGGAAAAGGACAACCCACAATCGTGGAGTATTTTAAACAGCAAGGTATTACTCCTGCACTTGTGCTGGACGAGGGCGGAGCCGTCATTTCCGGAGTTTTCCCGGGTGTTGCCGGGAAATCTGCTCTTATCGGGATATCGGAAAAGGGACAACTGAATGTAAGTTTTACGGTAAAGTCTACGGGCGGGCACGCCTCCTCCCCTCCACGCAGAACACCGGTTACAGACCTTGCGGCGGCGGTTGTTTCGGTTCATAAGAACCCGTTTAAATTTAAATTAAACCATGCAACTCGTGCCATGTTTGACACACTCGGTAGACACTCGAGTTTTGGCTACAGAATTATTTTTGCAAACTTGTGGTTGTTTTCACCGTTGCTTGACCTTTTCGGACGTCTGTCAGGCGGAAGTTTAAACGCATTGTTACGGACCAGCTGTGCATTTACTGTAATGAAAGGAAGCGATGCTAACAATGTAATTCCACCCAAGGCTTCGGTAACCGCAAATCTTCGTATTATAAACGGAGAGACAATACAAACGGTAACCGAACATCTTAGAAAATGCGTCGACAAGCAAGGTGTAAAGGTTGAGGTTATCGGCGGCGGCGACCCATGTAAAATTTCAAACATTAACGACGAAGCGTGGAATCGACTCAGCGAAACGGTAAGAAGCTGTTGGCCGGAGGCGATTGTGGCTCCCTATCTGATGTATGCGGCAAGCGACTCAAGGCACTATGCCGCGATTAGTGATAATGTATACAGATTTTCGGTCATCGAAATGTCCAAGGAACAGCTAAATACTATTCATGGCAACGATGAATATATCACACTGCAACAGCTGGAACTGATGGTTGAATTTTACATCAAATTAATAAAAAAGTGTTAATTTAAGGTTTGATTAAGTTTTGATGCGTACAATACAATTGAAGCACAGATAAACGGAGGTGCAAGGTGCGACTGCTTTTATGTGAGGATGAAAAAGAACTCTCGAATGCATTGGTAAAAATACTAAAACACTTCAACTATTCGGTTGATGCGGTTTACGACGGAGAGGAGGCACTGGACTACCTTGAAGCCGAAAACTACGATGCTGTGATTCTGGATATTATGATGCCGAAGTTGGACGGAATTGAGGTGCTAAAAAGGACAAGGGCGAAAGGAAATCTTATTCCTATAATAATGCTAACGGCAAAATCCACGGTGGACGACAAGGTTACCGGGCTTGACTTCGGCGCAAATGATTACCTTACAAAGCCGTTTGAGACCAAGGAATTGCTCGCAAGAATAAGGGCGATAACAAGAATGTCAACCGATAGCGGTTCTTCGGTGCTGAGTGTCGGAAATTTATCGTTAAACCAAAAAACTTTTGAGCTCTCGGGAGAGTCCGGCTCTGTTAAGCTTGTCGGCAAGGAATTTCAGATGATGGAAATGCTAATGATCAACGATGGTCATGTAATCTCGGCTGAGCGATTTATGGAAAAAATTTGGGGGTACGACAGCGAAGCAGAAATAAATGTTGTCTGGGTATATGTGTCAAATCTGAGAAAAAAGCTCACCTCGATAGGCTCAGATATAAAGATTAAGGCAATACGAAACATGGGGTATTCGTTGGAGAAAGGAGAGTAGTAATATTGCTGAAAAAACTGCAACGAAAATTCATTCTTCTCACAACCGGTATAAGTGTGGTTGTGCTGATTTTAATTGCCGCAACCATTAACATTGCAAACTATGTTTCGCTTAGAAACGATTCGGATGAACTGCTGACACTTTTGATAGAAAATGATATGTCCATCGACAACAATATGTCTGCACTCGAGAGGTTTGCCAAGGAAATTGCTTTTACAACTCGATACTTTGTAGTTAGGGTGGATTCACAAAACGATGTCGGTTTTATTGATACCAAGATGATAAGTTCGGTTACAGCCGAGCAGGCAGCGACCTATGCCCAAGACGTATATAGTAGTGGCAATGCAGATGGATTTATCGGCAATTTCAGATATGCCAGAACCGAGACGGATTACGGCTACACCTACATTTTTTTAGACATAGAGGAGGAGCTGGCGATACACTATGACTATATGTTCTTTTCCACCATAATAGTTTTTATCGCGGTAATTCTTATCCTCGTTTTTTCTATTCTTCTATCAAAAAAGGCTGTTGCACCTATAGCTAACAGCTATGAAAAACAAAAACGATTTATAACCGATGTAAGCCATGAGTTAAAAACACCGCTTGCAATTATTAAGGCGGACAGTGATGTTATCGAGCTTGACGTCGGCGAATCGGAATGGACAAACAGTATAAATAAACAGGTGTCGAGACTTAACACCCTTATAGAAAACTTAATTACACTCACCAAAATGGAGGAGCAACGTGCACAGTCGATTGGCATTGAATTTTCACTTTCGGATGTCGTACGACAGGAAATATTCGATTTTTCGTCCTCGGCAAAAAATGCATCTTTAAATATATTTGCCGATATAGTGGATGGTGTAAACTATCGAGGTGAGGAGCCTACTATAAGAAAGCTGATACAAATTCTTACCGAAAATGCAATAAAGTATGCATTGCCCGAAACCGATATTAGGGTGGGGCTAAGGGTCTCGGGCAATAAAAAAATATTTACAATGGAAAACTCGGTAGAGGATATTTCGATAGGTTGGCACAACGATTGGTTCGAGCGGTTTTACCGAGAAGATAAGGCAAGAAACAGCGAAGCTAAGGGGTACGGAATAGGACTTTCCGTTGCTAGGGCAGTGTGTGATAAGCACGGAGCAAAGATTACCGCCGAGAGTAGAACCGGCAAAGAAGTTTTAATTACTGTTGTTTTTTAAGTTAATTATTGTTGTATATTAGATTTGACTATTGAAATATACTTGTAAATGTATTAGAATGTCTATATAATCTCCGGCGAAGCCGGAGCTAATGGAAATACTTTTTGACT
>CAYJKY010000009.1:17460-39861 GCA_964370825.1 uncultured Oscillospiraceae bacterium | reverse complement strand
CACGCTGTTCGTCATTTTGCACCTTGTGCAAAAACCAAAGTATTTCTCGTGCTGGCAGGTATAATCTCTGGCGGAGCCGGTGGCTATATAATCTCCGCCTTGCGGAGCTAATGGAAATACTTTTTGACTCACGCTGTTCGTCATTTTGCACCTTGTGCAAAAACCAAAGTATTTCTCGTGCTGGTAGGTATAATCTCTGGCGGAGCCGGAGCTGTTGGATCTGGTAGGCTTGTATAATTTAGAAAACATAAATAGAGGTGAATATGAAAAGGATATTGTTTCAGGGAGATTCCATTACCGATTGCGGTCGAGGTCGTGACGACGACACAAACCTTGGAAACGGCTATGCAAACAAGGTTTCACAGCTGTTTACTACCCTTTACCCTAAACAGGATATCCAGTTTGTAAACAGGGGGATTTCCGGCAACAGGGTGGCAGACCTACTCGCAAGGTATGAGGAGGACTTCCTTGCCGTTGAGCCTGATGTAGTATCCATTCTTATAGGAATTAACGATTGTTGGCGTAGGTATGATCAAAACGACCCAACCTCGGCCGCTGACTTTTTAAGTAGTTACAACAACCTTTTGTTAAAAATAAAGCAGGATTTGCCGAACACAAAAATAATAATTATGGAGCCGTTTTTGTTAAACACTATTCCGGATAGAACGCTTTGGCGTGAAGACCTCGATCCCAAAATTGCAGCAGTACGGCAGCTTGCACGAATATATGCTGATGCCTATATTCCGTTGGACGGCCTAATACAACGATATGTTGTGGAGGGTTACAGCGACGAGGAGATTGCACAGGATGCCGTTCACCCAACCGACATAGGTCATGGGCTGATTGCAAAGGAGTACTCCGAAACACTGTTGAAAATTATTAATTAAGGTACATAATATGACTAAAAGAGAGCTTGTTATCGAGGCGCTTAATCATCGCGCCACCAGACCGATACCGTACAACATGGACTTTACCCAGCAGGCGGAGGATCGACTTATCGAGCATACCGGCGATAAAAACATAGCCAAAAGCATGGGATGCTGTCTGCACTACGCCCAGTACTGGGGATGGCCCACCGAGATAAATGGGCAGCCGGAACGTTTTTTAGACGAGTTCGGAGTGGTGTGGAACAGAAGCGGAGCCGATAAGGACATTGGTGTCGTGGAAAATCCTCTCATCGAGGACGTTGAGGAACATGATTATTGCTTCCCAGAGCCGGACATAGCGAGGCTTCGTCGTGACATAGAACAGCTTATCGCAACACGTGAGGATAAATTTGTATTTATGGGGTTCGGCTTTTGCATGTTTGAGCGAAGTTGGAGCCTAATGGGTATGGAAAACGTGCTGATGAGCATGGTTGTAGCGGGAGATGCCCTTGAAAAATTTTATGATGACATCTGCAACTATATGCTACGTCTTGTAGACATTGCCCTTGAGTATGATATTGACGGTGTTTATTTCGGTGATGATTGGGGGCAACAAAAAGGCCTTATAATGGGTCCCGAGCATTGGAGACGCTTCATAAAGCCGAGGATGAAAAGGTTATACAAGCGGGTTAAGGACAAAAATAAGTATGTAATTCAACATTCCTGCGGAGATTGTCACGAAATATTTGAGGATCTTGTCGAGATAGGACTTGACTGTTACCAGACCTTCCAGCCGGAAGTTTATGACATTGTGGATATTAAGGAACGGTTTGGAAGACGGCTTGCGGTTTGGGGTGGTATTTCTACCCAACAGGCACTTCCTAGCATGACTGCAGATCAGGTAAGGCAGGAGATTATTCGTGTAACCGAGATTATGGGTAAGGGAGGCGGATTTATAGTTGCGCCGACACACGCCCTCTCACCCGACATTCCGCCCGAAAATATTCTCGCGATGAACGAGGTTTTTTTAAATCAGGATGAATTTTTCAATTTCTAATTATAATCATTTAACATGTAAAACGGTATATTGTTTTTCAAATGTTTATTAAGATTATCGCCGAAATTCCAAACACAAGCCCAGCCACATTTGTTTTTGACAACTTCTCTTTAAACACTATTAAAGAAAATAATGTAATAGATATAATAATTCCACCTTGAGTTATAGGCTGTAGGTAGGAAGATGGGATTATTCCCGCAAGATATGAGATTAAAAGATTAAGAACACTTGACGAAATTGCACTTGTAAATATGGGAAGTGTATTTTGTTTTATGCAGTGCACATCTGCCGCCATTGATCTATGCTTGTCTTTTATGTATAAAAACAAGTATAATATGATACAAAAAAGCGTAGCAAAGGAAAAGCTGATTGCCACAAATTCGGTGCTACCCTCACCATTGCTTAATTCAGCATTTAGCTTCATGGCAGTACCAAGCATTCCGTTTGACAAAAATGTCAACAAACAAAAAACAATCCATTTTACGTTTAATTTTTTATCAGTCTTTGATGATTTTGCATTGATTAGGTAAAATGCAAGTACGAACATAATCAGTGATATGTAGGTAGCTAATGATGTTTTTTCATTCCAAAATATTATTCCCGCAGCTGTCGGAATAAGCATGCTTGCCGAAAAGTAAAAACTGCTTAAATATAAAGGGCCGTTTTCAATTGCAAGGTTGTAAAAAAGTATGCACATGACAAACACAAAACCAAAGAACACGCCGATAGCAACGGTTGCCAAAGATATATAAACACTTTCACTGAATAACAGTGGCAACGAACATATTATCGCCGTAAGAGCAAGAAAAAAAACATATACAAACATGCGTGATTTCAAGTTGTCTATCTTAAAATATTTTAACGATAAGGTCTGTGCACAGCCAAAAACAATAACAAGTATCAAAAGTGATGTAACCATAAATTTCTCCACGTAAACATAGCTGTATTATAGCATATAACGCCTATCGTTTCAAGCAATTAGTGTGTTCTTACACCGTTATTTTTCTTCTATCCTTTTCCTGTGCGACCTCTTCGGCCGTCTTTTCTTTGAGCCTTGCTGCACCTTTGTATCCGTCATTGGTGGGGATGAGATTGTTCATTGATAACTCTTTTTTCGCCTTTTCTATTGCCGATTTATACTGTGGCAACCATTTCTCCTGCGCTATTAGCATTTCGTCTACCATCTGCCAAATCTCAGGTGGATTGCATACTGCACCGGTCAGCGGATCAAGTAATACCGCTTGCTTTAACAAATTTTCATCGCCGCTAACTGCCGCTTCCACCGAAAGTTTCTGAACCCATATCGATTGGGAGCAAACCGCCGCACAGCCAAGTGGAAGGTCACCTACCTGCGGAACATTTATTCCGTTACCGTCAACATAGCAGGGAACCTCAACCACCGATTCCGTAGGGATATTGGTTATACAGCCGTCGTTCATCACATTAAAATGACCTCGGTAAATCCGCCCTGTTTCGAGGGATTCTATGATATAGGAGCCATGTTCCTTTCCGCGCTCTGAGCCGTCTAATTTTTTGGGCGGCTCTGCCGCGATTTTGGGATAGTCGGTTTCAAACCAGTTGCGCTCTTCACGGGTTCTGCGCAGATATCCGCCGGTCTCACCATGAATCCAATCGTCCAAACTTATCCAATCGTTAATCTCATCCGGTCTCTTTCTATACCATGCAAGGTATTCCGAAAGATGTCCGTTAGACTCGGTGGAGTAGTGACCGAACCGCTTTAAAATATCTATTCTAACCTTTTCCTGCCGGTTGAATTTTTCATGTTCGGTAAAGCCCTTTAGCAGCTTATCCTTCAGCTCAATTCCTCTATGCTTTACCGATACATACCATGTTTGATGGTTAATTCCGGCACAAACAATATCGAGTTCTTCCTGTGGTATTCCAAGCACCTCGGCTATCTGCATCTCACCGTGTATCTCGCCGTGACAAAGACCTACCGTGTTAACTCCGCCATACTTATTACATGCCCAGGTTGCCATGGCATTGGGATTTGAATAATTAAGCATCAACACATCCGGGCGTGCCACCTCTCTTATGTCCTTGCAAAAATCGAGCATTGCAGCTATTACACGTTGACCGTACATAATGCCGCCAACACAGAGTGTATCACCCACACACTGGTCAACGCCGTATTTTAGCGGAATATCAATGTCGGTTTCAAACGCCTCAAGTCCACCCACACGAACGCAGTTAATAATATATTTTGCATCCTTAAAGGCAAGCCTCCTGTCGGTGGTAGCTTCTATTGTTATCGGTATGCTGTTACTGTCGAGATCTCTCTGGCAAAGAGCCCTTGTCTTTTCTAAGTTGTCCGGATTTATGTCGGTAAAGGAAATTGAAACATTCGAAAACTTCGGCACCGACATAATATCGGTGAACAGTGTCCTTGCAAAAACTAAACTTCCCGCGCCTATAAATGCAATTTTAAAGCTCATAATTATCACCTCTTAATTAATTTTTTATGCAGTTTCTCTTGTAAGTTTTTTTGCAAAATCGGTTCGATTTACCTTAACTACCGCAACCAGGCATTTTAGCAGCTGATCGGATTTGAGGAAGAAGAATACTATCACCGGGTCAAGTTGCCATACATAGGCGGCGAGTAGCGAAAACGGTATTATGATAAGCCACTGAAAGATGGCGTCATTATACATAACAAACTTGGTATCACCGGCACCTCGAACTATGCCCACGAGACAGGCGACTTGATAGCTAGTTCCCACAATTGCAATGCACCAAACGTTTAAGAAACCTTCAGTCATTTGCCTTGTTTCGTCGGAAAGGGTGTAAAAGCTGAGCACCGGGTCCTTTATCGTGTATAGAAGAAGTCCGGCCAATACACCTATGGTAAGGAATATAAGCTGGAAGGTTTTTGTATATTGTTTTAGTTTTACAAAGTCACCCTCACCGACCGTTCTGCCAACGATTACGCCTGCGGCATTTGAGGCACTGTAGGAGAATACAGAGGATAGCTGAAATACCGTGTTAGAAATCGAGTTAGCCGCAATCACCGCAGCTCCTAGATGCCCCAAAATTGACATCTGGACACTCATGGCAATGCCCCACATGGCGTTGGAGATAACCACCGGAATACCAACCTTGATATAGTCCTTAAAAAGCTGTGTGTCAAGCTTCCCGAAGGATTTTATGGATAGATGTAGTTTTTTGTCGAACACCGTGAGATAGATAACAACCACGATAAATTCAATAATTCTTGCGGTTAAGGTTGCAATTGCGGCACCCTGAACACCTAATCTCGGTGCACCAAAATTTCCGTAGATAAGCACATAGTTAAGAAATACATTTATTATCAGGGTAGACATAGAAACATAAAAGCCCACCTTGACCGTCTCGACACTTCTCAGCCCTGCTAAAAGTGTGTTGGTGACCGAAAAAAATATGTAGGAAAAACATATTATCTGAAGGTATTTCACGCCCTCGGATATTACCACCTCGTCCGCCGTAAATAGCGATAACGAAAAAACAGGGAAGATAAACACGAATATACCTGTTGCAATGGAGATTACAAGTGCGGTTTTCATGGCACAGTTTATAATCTTTTTTATCGAATTAACGTCCTTTAATCCCCAGTACTGGGAGGATAGCACGACAATTCCCTCGCCAACCCCCATGACAACCATGTTGAGTATAAACTGAATCTGCAGTGCAAGCGCAACACCCGACAATGCCGATTCTGAGTAGTTGCCAAGCATAACGTTGTCGGCAAGTGACACCGATGTGGTGACAAGGCTTTGAAGTACCATTGCCGCCATAAGCGAAAAAAAGTTTTTATAAAACGCCGAATCCTTAACTAAAAATGGCATGTTATTTGTCTCCGTTTGTCAGGCTCTGTGCCGCCAGTGCAAGCTGATAGGAAAGCACTGCCGTTGTAACTGCACCAAGCCCTCCGGGAACAGGGGTGTAGTCAAGTTCTTTTGCCTCTGCTGCCTCTTTTTTTATATCTCCGCAGAGCTTGCCTTCATCATCCACATTAATTCCGACATCTACTACGGTCTGTCCATCTCTTAGATGGCTCTCACCTATCACAGCCGCACGTCCTGCCGAAACAATCAATATGTCTGCTGCCCTACACTCTGACGGCATGTCGGCAGTTTTGGTGTGACAGATTGTAACCGTTGCGTTTCGTCCGGTAAGCATCATTGCAACCGGCTTACCTACTACCAAGCTTCTACCAACCACAGTAGCTTTTTTTCCTGTAAGCTCAACGTTGTAATAGTCGAGAGTCTCAATACACGCCCTCGCCGTACAGGGCGGATAACCTACACCATTTCCGGTAAATACTCCGGCAAGCGATGCATCGGTTATTCCGTCTATGTCCTTATCGGAGCAGAGGGTGTTACAGACCTTGTTCTCATCGATATGTTTTGGTAGAGGGCGAAGCATCAGTACACCGTGTACCGTATCATCATTGTTCAGCCGCTTAATTTCCTCGATAAGTTGCTGTTCGCTTACATCCTCGGCAAGCTCGGTAACCTGCACCTTTTGACCTATACCTTCACAGCGTTTTACCGCACTGCGCTGATAATAAATGTCATCCTCCTTGTTGCCGACCCTCACAATCGCGAGTGTTGGAACATCGGAAATATTCTCGGCAATTGCTTTTGCCTTTTCACACAGTGCCTCCACTACCGGTGCACCCTTTAGTTGCTGTGCCATATTTATACCCATCCTATCCTAAAAAAATCTTTTTTCTACATCGCCGAAAATATCGTCTACCAGAGGATTATATTTTGCAAGCATATCCTTTGCCTTGTTGTTATACTGCTGTGCAACCTCTTTGTTTTTCATATATTTTGTGTTGATAAACACATTAAGCGAAGCACCTTTAAGTGCGGCACCGCAACAAACAACACCTACCCCTACATCACTTATCGCAATGGCGGTACCCTTCTTTGCATATTCAACATGTAGCTCTATTGCCCTACAACAGCAGTCCATAATCTGCATTGGCACCTCGCAGCACTCGACAAGGCATTTTTCCATAACCTTATCCTTTTCCGCCTGTTGCTCCGGTGTGTCCTTCGGCATTCCGTAGGCGCGGGAAAGTGGAACAAACACCTCGGCATCCTTAGCCACAAGGTCGATAAGTTCGTTTTGAAGTTCCTTTGCCTTTCGGTTTAGCTCAATAATATCCTGTTCTACCTCGGCATACTTTTTTTTTCCTACCGTAAGGCTGCCCACCATGTTTCCGAGAGCGGTTCCTATCGCACCCACATATGCGGACGCGCCGCCTCCGCCAGGTGCCGGAGCATCCGATGCCAAAAGCTCGGTAAATTCGATACAACTACCCTTCATCACTTCCATTATAAACCTCTTTCTTTTACTGTTTACGGCTTGATAATAGTAGTTTAACTTGAAAAACAATATGTTTTCAACGTGCATGAAATGCACATAAACTACTTCAAAATCTTCAATTGCACACTTTGTGTGCACCCAATAGCAAAGCGATAACGACATGTCACTTTGCTATTGGGCTGAAAAACGCTGTAGCGTTTTTCAAGTTGATTGATTATAAATTGCCTATGCTCCTGCAATTCTCGGCATAAATAGGCTCTCCTTTTCAAGTTCTGCCCAGATATATTTCATCATAAGCTCTGCCTTTATGTCCTTAAACTCTTCGTCGTTAAACCGATTGTCCAGCTCGCCGGGATCCTCCTCAAGGTCATACAGCTCACCGTAGGTGTTGTTCTGCATTAAAACCAACTTGTACCGCTTATCGACATAAGCGCGAAGATTTATTGTGTTCCTCTCATGGTTATGCTCGCAGATGATATTGTCTCTTACCGAGTCCTTTTTACCCTCCCATACCTCACGTTGGTTTTTTCCGGTAAAATCGTACGGTGCATCTATTCCACAGTAGCTTAGCATTGTGACTGGTATATCCACTATACTTTGCATTGCATCACTTCTTACTCCGGCAGGAATTTTGTCCTTTAGGCTAACTATGTATGGCACCTTTATTGCATCCTCATACAGGAACGGTCCTTTTTTATAAAGTCCGTGTTGACCGAAATAGTGACCGTGGTCGGTGGTAAAAACAATCAAGGTGTTTCTTGTTAAATCGAGCTCGTCCAGCTTGTCGAGAATTTTTCCGATATACTTATCCATTAGTGTTACCATGCCATAGTATACCGCGATGTCATTTTTACAGTTGCCCTGTGCATCCTCAACATGTGAGCTACAGCCGTGAATCCCGTATCCGCTCACCTTGTAGTTTTCGAAATCCGGATTATCCTGCTGTGTTAGCTTATGTAGCTCGGTCGCCTTTTCCATCTCGTTCGGATCCACCGTCGGCACTGTTATTGAGTCAAGGTCATACATGTCGGCATAGGGATTTGGCACTAAATAGTCCGGATGAGGGTCAAAAAAACTTGCCCATAGCATAAAGTTGTCGTCGTTCTTTTTGTAATTCTCCAGCAGGGTGTTTGTCTCATCGGCTATCCAGGCGCTGTAGTGAAACTCCTCCGGAATATCCCAAACATATTTTATATCTGCGTCCATGGTGCCTGTCGGCGGAAGGAAATAGTCTCTCCAATTTTCAAATCCTTTTTTCTCCATCCAGATGGCGTAATGCTGACCGACATGTGCTTCGTTTGCATGGTTTCTTGCAAGCCTTATCGTGTCAAACCCGTAGAAATCCTCATTAAAATTTTTCCAAAAATCCAAATCCTGTAAAACCGGATATGATTCTAGCGAGGGATACTCCTCGGTAGATACGAGAGGTTGAAAATGTGCTTTACCTACCAACGCCGTCTTCATGCCCTTTTCATGCATGAGCTCGCCGATGGTGGTGCATTTTTCATCCAACTTTGTTCCGAGCGTCCATGCACCGTGCTGAGACGGATATTTGCCAGTTATCATGCTCGCCCTTGTTGGGGTGCAGGTGGGGTTTACGGTATATGCCCTATCAAATGTTGTTCCTGCCTTGCAAAGTCTGTCGAGATTTGGTGTTTTTATCTCGCTGTTGTTGACCCCTAATGTAATATAATGTTGCTGATCCGACGTAATAAATAAAACGTTGTAATTCTTTGCCATTGCAAAGCCTCCTATAATACTGCATATATTATACCATAAAAAAACATACATGCAATACATTTGCCTTTTATTTGTAAGTATCGTAAATTAGAGTTGCTGCATATCATGTTTTAAGACAAACTTTTCAGGAGATATACTATGCCTATTGGATATTTAAAGGTTTTTAGTTCAAGCGCACAGGGTAGCCTGCCGGTATCACTGGCAACGGTTAAGGTAACGCAGGAAATAAACGGAATCAGCGAAACTCTGTATAGCTATACCACCGATATTGACGGATATTCCGAGCCGGTAGAGCTCGATGCGCCGGATAAAAATCTTTCACTTGATCAGCTAAACGAAATACAACCGTATAGCTGTTACACCGTTTCGGTTGAGGCGGATGGATACGAGCCGATGACAATAGTTAATGTTCAAATTTTTGATGGAGTAACCACCTTTATACCCGCTAATCTGTTTGCAACTACAGAAGGTAACAACTATGATTCCTCACTCAGTCGGGTGGTGATTCCTCCACATACCCTGTATGCCAATAACGGCGGAAGCGTGGCAGAGCCACTTTCGATCTGTAGCATACCGAGGGTGCTGGAGCAGCCTATTATACCAAATAAGATCACCGTTCACTTAGGTGCTCCAAACCAAACAGCAAGTAACGTTTCGGTAAACTTTATAAGCTACCTTAAAAGCGTTGCTTCCAGCGAAATCTATCCCACATGGCCTACCGAGGCTCTTTATGCTAACATCTACGCACAGATTTCGGTTGCACTTAATCGTGTTTACACCGAGTGGTACCGGAGTAAAGGGTACTCATATGAGATAACAAACTCGCCGGGATACGACCAAAAATACAACCACAGCGGAATTATCTTTGACAGCGTTGCAACCATTGTTGACGAGGTTTTTGATACATATATTCGCAACAATGGGAATGTAGAGCCATACTTCACCTCCTACTGTGACGGTAAAATCGTAAGTTGTGACGGTATGAAGCAGTGGGGCACCAAGGATTTAGCCGATCGTGGTTACGAGGCTATAGGAATACTTCGCTACTACTACGGAAACGGAATTGAGCTTTATACCAGCTCCAATATTCAAAATATAGAGGAAAGTTATCCCGGCTCGCCACTGAGTGTAGGCTCTACCGGAAATGCAGTCACAACCATACAACGTCAGCTAAGCAGAATTGTTAAGGATTTCCCCGGTTTTGGGTCGGTCACTGTGGACGGTGTTTTCGGCTCCGGCACCGAAAGTGTTGTTAAAGCTTTTCAGCGTCAATTCACACTGACAGCCGACGGAATAGTCGGTAAATCAACCTGGTATGCAATAAGCTATATATACGTATCGATTAAGGATCTTGCAGAGCTCACCAGTGAGGGTGAAAAACCAACCGGTGTACCTCCAACCGGCGACTTTGCCGGCACAACGCTCAAAGACGGTAGTACCGGAAGTGCCGTTACCGAGCTGCAATACTACCTCGGAATTATCTCCGATTACAACCCCTCCATTCCAAAAATCACAGCGGACGGTGATTTCGGTCCTGCAACAGAGGCCGCAGTTGAGGCATTTCAAAAATACTACGGTCTTGAGGTAGACGGCCTTGTGGGTGAAAAGACATGGGATGCTATATATGAAGAATACCTTTCGCTGTCTACCGATGTGTTGCCGCCTGAACAGGAAGATCCCTGGACATATCCCGGCACACCGCTCGAGAACGGAAGTAGCGGCAACAATGTTAAAAGCATACAGTTCTGGCTAAATATTATAAGCTACAACTATTCCTCAATACCAAAAATAACGGTAGACGGTAAGTTTGGCTCAGGTACACAGGCGGCTGTTGAAGATTTTCAAAGCTATTTTGGTCTTTTGGCCGATGGTATTGTTGGCAACACGACCTGGAATAAATTATACGAAATTTTTGCCCTGACCGTGAACGATCTCTTACCGGAAAATCAGCGTCCGGGCGAGTATCCGGGAACAGCCCTAAGACAGGGTTCGACCGGTAGCTCGGTTAAGGAGATGCAGTTCTATCTCTTTATACTATCGGCATACTACAGAGAAATAACCCCCATAGGATTTGACGGGCTTTTCGGGTCACAGACTACCCTTGCGGTAACCCAGTTTCAAGAGCTGTTCGACCTTGATGTCGATGGTGTAGTAGGTAGGGTAACTTGGACTGCTATCTATACCGAGTTTGATATGCTCACCACAAACGACGGTCAGGTATTCTCCTTCTACACCTCTGCCTACCCCGGCTATGACCTATCTGAGGGAGCAACCGGCGACAGGGTGTTAGAGGTGCAGTATCGTCTGCAGTATATCGCACTGTATATAAGCGAAATTGTTCCACCCACACAGAGCGGAGTATACGACACGGCCACAAGGCTAGCGGTTATCGAGTTTCAAAAGGTGGTGGGGCTGTCTGCAACCGGCGTAGTAGACGAGGCAACCTGGAATCGCCTGTTACTAAACTACTCTACACAGCTTTCGGCATATCGCAAGGCAGTATATGACAGCGGAGTCTACAGAAATCCTACCTCCTACCCGGGTTACGCATTAAACCTTGGCTCCTTTGGGCCTGCGGTTCTAACGCTTCAACAGCGCATGGTAAGCATAGCTTCAAGGTATTGTGCCCCATTCTTTGCACCGGAAAACGGATTTTTTGATGAGCTTACCGAGGGTGCCGTTAAGCAGTTCCAGAAAAATCTCGGACTTTTCGAGACAGGCACTGTTGGCTCAGAAACCTGGAATAAAATATTTGCAATAGAATACTAAATTTGACATAATTAAAGAATTGTAGTATCATTTATGGAGCTGTTGTTTTGCCTCAATTCGACAGCTCCATAGTTTTTTTATTTGAAAGGATATTAATGAAGCGAGAGGATCTTAGAAATATAGCCATAATTGCCCACGTTGATCATGGTAAAACTACCCTGGTGGACGGAATGTTACGCACAGCCGGTGTGTTTAGGGAGAACGAGCAGGTTGCCGAACGTGTCATGGACAGCGGCGATATCGAAAGAGAAAGAGGAATTACCATCCTTGCCAAAAATGCCGGTGCAATATATAAGTCGGTCAAGATAAACCTTGTCGACACCCCCGGCCATGCTGATTTCGGTGGAGAGGTGGAGCGTGTTTTAAAGATGGTAAACGGCGTGCTTTTACTTGTAGATGCCGCCGAAGGACCTATGCCTCAGACCCGTTTTGTTCTGCAAAAGGCTCTTGCCCAGGAACTTTCGGTCATTATTGTTGTAAACAAAATTGACCGCCCCGATGCAAGAGTTAAGGAGGTCGTGGATGAGATTTTACTGCTTTTGATGGATCTCGGAGCAACCGATCACCAGCTAGACAGCCCGACGGTTTTCTGCAGCGGCAGAAACGGCACTGCGAGCTATTCGCCGGACGTTGATGGAACAGATCTTATACCTCTACTCGATACTATACTGGAGTATACACAACCTCCGGAGGGTGATGCCGATGCACCTTTCTCCATGATAGTGTCCAGCATAGAGTACAACGAATATGTGGGAAGAATTGCGGTAGGTCGAATAGAAAGTGGAAGTATAGTTACCGGCGATACGGTTTTACTGTGTGACTACCACGACGAAAGTCTACAGCAAAAGGGCAAGGTAAGCGCACTGTTCAGCTATGAAGGCGTTGCAAGGGTTCAACGTAACGAAGCTTCGGTAGGAGATATCATCGCACTTTCGGGTCTCGAGAATGCTAACATAGGCAACACTATAACCGCTGTTGAGGGTGGAAAACCTCTACCTTTTTTGAAGATTAACGAGCCGACTGTTGAGATGACATTTGCTGTTAATGACTCTCCGTTTGCCGGAAAAGAGGGCAAGTTTGTTACCTCTCGCCAGATTAGAGACAGATTACACAAGGAAACTCTTCGTGATGTTGCACTGCGTGTTGCGGACGGGGAACGTGCCGACAGCTTTCAGGTTCTCGGACGTGGCGAGATGCATCTTTCCATACTGATTGAAACGATGCGCCGTGAGGGATTTGAGTTCTCCGTTTCCCCACCCCGTGTTTTATTTCGTGAAGAGGACGGCGTTCGCAAGGAACCTTACGAATATGTTGTTATAGATGTTCCGCAGGAAGCGGTAGGAAGCGTCATGGAAAAGCTACCCGCAAGAAAGGGCGAGCTTTTACAGATGATGCCGGTAGGAAGTCGAACACGCCTTGAGTTTAGAATTCCGGCAAGGGGTCTTTTTGGATATCGAAACGAATTTTTAACCGATACCAAGGGCGAGGGAATACTAAACACCCTTTTTGACGGATACGATGAATACAAGGGCGAAATTTTCGCCAACATAAGCGGTTCGCTTATCGCCTTTGAAACCGGTGAGGCGGTTACCTACGGACTTTACAACGCAGAGGAGCGTGGTTCGCTGTTTATCTCTCCCGGCACCAAGGTTTATGCCGGTATGGTGGTTGGAGTAAGTCCAAAGTCGGACGATATGGCAGTGAATGTATGCAAAAGAAAGCAGATGACCAACATTCGTGCCTCGGGTAGCGACGACTCAATGAAATTGACTCCTCCGAGAAACATGAGCCTCGAGGAGTGCCTTGAGTTTTTAAAGAGTGACGAGCTTTTAGAGGTAACACCGCAAACCCTACGTATAAGAAAACAGATATTAGACCACTCGTTACGCATGAGGGCAAATAAAAAATAGCGATACTTTTTTGTTTCAAAAAACTATAAAAGAGCTGCCATACATGATTTTATCATGATTGGTAGCTCTTTAGCATTTAATAACAAAGGCTTATTGATTTGTTTTTGTATCCCTTTTTGTCTATCGCTTCTACAAGAAAAAAAGCGACATCTGCTCTGTTGATATTTTTTCCACCTCTGGGCACAGTGCTATCGGAAGTTCTGAAATTCTTTGTCATCTCTCCGTCTGTTAACGACAGCGGTCTTAATATCAAGTAATCAAGCCCGCTGTTTATTATACATTCGGCCGCAATCTTATGGTCGGTAATGGCGTTTTTGTAGAATAGGTTTACAAACAGTTTTGCAATAACGCCCGGCATTTCATTATGGATGCCTGCAGAGCTTATATGAAACATCTTTTTAACACCTGCTTCTTCTATCGCCGGAACTATTATCTTAATCATGTCTGATAAAAGCGTAGACTTGTTGTTTGCATCTCCTCCAAGGCAGGAAATCGCAAGCGCTGCACCTTTTGATACGCTTATAACAGAGTTTTTGTCGAACAAATTTGCAGTCTTTATAGTAAGATTTTCGTGTAACATTGTTATTTTAATTGCGTCTCTCACAACTGCTGTAACTTCATGCCCTGCATTCAAAGCTAATTCTAAAACTATGTTACCTGTTTTTCCTGTCGCACCAAACAAAACTATTTTCATGCTTACTCCTAATTTTTTATATTTTCTAACAAAAATACTATACTTACTATAAAGTGCTTCAGTATTTTTTTAAAGTCCTCTTTATTAATGTCACTGCTGCATTTTAGGCTAACCGCCTCCTGTATTCCCGAGAAAACTGCTTTTGCCATCATACAAGCCATAATTTTTATGCCCTGTTCATCGCTTGAGTGGGCTTGTGTAATGCGTGGCATAATATTCATAAACAGTAATACAAGGTTGTCGTAATAACTTCGGTTAATTTGCTCGTCATTTACTATTATATACATTTCGGTGGGAAAAGTGTCTTGAGTTTCAGCCAAGTTATCTGCCCACGCTGATAGATAATCAGCCAAGATGTTTTTGTCTTTAAAAACAGCATCTGACATAAGAAGTTCGGTATGTTTGTTTATAGCATTCAGTATCGGCAACAAAACAGCATCGACAATTTCCTGCTTATTTTTGTAATACCTGTAGACATTTCCCACGGTAGTATCGGCACTTATTGCAATAGATCTCATAGATGCCCCGGGGATTCCGTTTTTTTGAAATTCTCTTTTTGCAGCTTCTAATATCTTTTTTCTTTGTTCATCCTTTAAAACCTGTGGCATATTATCACCTGTTACAGCTCTTCAATAAAAAACGCTCGTTCGCTATTGATATTACACTATGAAACCGGATTTGTCAAGTGAATAAATTGTAATAAGTAAACTTTGGCAGAATAATATCAGATACAACTTTCTACTTTAACGTTAAATTAATATTAATAGCGATTTATTGGTCGTTTTGCACATATTATATTGTTATTTTAGTGAAAATAGTAGATTATAAAATAATCTATTGACAAATATGATGTTAGATGCTAATATTTTACTACAACGTTAAAGTAAATATGTGAAACTCCTGTATTATTGACTTCGTTATATAAACTGTGTTATTATTAAGTGTCAAAATAAATTAAGCTTTAACGGTAAAGTGTGGAGGTGTTATGGTAACCATCAAGGAGATTGCTACAGCGTGTGGGATTTCAGCCACTGCGGTCAGCAAGGCACTCCGGGACGAAAAGGATATTTCAAAACAAACAATAGAGCTTGTCAAAAAAACTGCGCAGGATCTCGGCTATGTAAAAAATCCTGCTGCCGTTCGACTAAAAACCAATCGCTCTTATAATTTTGGTATTCTGCTGGAGGATGGATTACACAGTGGTCTTACTCATGAGTTTTTTGCATCTATACTCAACAGTTTTATAAACGAGGCAAGGGAGTTTGGTTATACCGCGACATTTATCGGCGATCGATTTGGAAAAAGCACCATGAGTTATGTCGACTATATCAAGATGCTCGGGTGTGATGGATTAATAATTTTGGTTCATCAATTTGAAGAAGATAAACTTCTCGACATTGTTTCCAGTAAAATCCCGATTGTGATGATCGACTATAGCTATAATGAATGTAGTAGCGTGAATTCTGATAACGAATATGCGATGAGTGAGATGGTGAAGTACGCATACGAGATGGGCCATCGAAAGATTGCTTTTATACATGGTGAAACCAGTGCAGTGACAAAAATTCGTGTAGCAAGTTTTTATCGCAGCTGTGAACAGCTCGGGATTGATGTCAATGAGAACTATGTTAAGGAGGGTTTATATCACGACCCAAAATCTGCGGAGAGTATCACATATGAATTAATTGCTATGAAGGATCCACCCACATTTATATTCTATCAAGATGATTTTGCATTCATTGGCGGAATGCACGCCTTTGAAAATCGTGATATCACAATCGCAAAGGACATAAGCGTAGCAGGGTTTGACGGCATGCTTCTTTCTCAGGTTATGAAACCTCGATTGATGACCTGGAAACAGAATACCGTGCAGATGGGTAAAGAAGCAGTGCGTCTTTTGATAGAGGCTGTGGAAAAACCGAAAATCTACATTCCGCGATCCATAGAGATTCGAGGCGAATTGCTAAAAGGAAAAAGCGTCAAAAACCTCAACGAGTAGATACAGCAACTGAAACTCAATTTGTCAGCAAACTAATATCTTTGTAAAGAACCGTGCCTTTGGTACAGGTGTAGTTAAGGTCGGTCTTATATAGTCGTTTTTCACGTGAAATGACTACAACAACAAAAAACAGAGGAGAAGAACAATGAAAAAATCTTTTTGGAAAAGATCAGCGGCACTGCTATTGAGCACAATTATGCTGACGTCCATGCTGGCGGCATGTTCACCGGCAGACTCACAGGGCGATTCGGGCACTGCACAAGGAGGCGAAGAGGTCTCCGGAGAACCAAATGTTTTAACCGTACTTTTTGACCAAAACGAGGGATGGACAAAAAACTTCAGTCCGCTCACCCAAGGAGCATATCAATTTGTGCAGGGCTTTATGTATGAGCCCCTCGTAATCTTTGATAATTACAAGAGCACCGAGGAGACTATGTGGCTCGCTGAGGACATCATCTCGCACGAGGACAACAAGACACTCACCGTAAATGTTCGAGAGGGTATCAAATGGAGCGATGGCGAGGATTTTAATGCCGAGGACGTTGCGTTCTCTTTCACATACTCACAGGATAAACCGGAAATTGACCGAAACGGAGACTGGGGAGAAAACGGAAAAATCGAGAGCGTGACAATAGTTGACGACTATACCGTCGAAATAGTTATGAAGGAAGAAAACCGTTTCCACAGAAGAACTGTGTTCGCTATGAAATGGATGATTCCGGAGCATATTTGGAGCGAAATTGAGGATCCGGCTAACCATATTTATGACGTTGACGCACCGGTTGTAACCGGAGCATTCAGCACGGTAAAATCTTTTGCACCGGAGATGATAGTATTTGAGCGTAACCCTAACTACTGGATGGCTGATGACCTCGAGGTAGACGAGCTGCGTGCACCACAGTTTAATTCAAACGATGCCGCACTGACACTATTGCAGACAGGCTCTGTAGACTGGGCACACATTATGATTCCAAACATTGAGGATACATACGTTCAGGGTGATGCAAATAAAAAATATTGGTATGGCACTAACGACGGTGTACGCCTTTCCATGAACTATATGACACCAAATGAGGGCAACCTCGAGGCATTCAACGACGTTGAATTCAAAAAGGCTATATCTATGGCAGTTGACCGTGACGGAATCAGTGCCTCTGCCGCATTCGGATATCTCGAAGAGACTGTTCCTCCAAACACAGGACTGCCCCCACAGCTCATGCAGTACGCAGACGACGAGGCACAGGCAACAACTGCAGAGTACACTGTATATGATCTCGATGCCGCCAAGGCAATTCTTGAAGATGCAGGATTTGTAGATACAAACGGCGACGGTTATGTAGAGACTCCGACCGGTAAAGAGATAGCATTCGAAATCCTTTCTCCTGCAGGTTGGACCGACTGGAACGACGGTGCGGCAATCGCAGCTGAGGGTATGCAGGCAATCGGCGTGAACGCTACGGCACAAGCAAAAGATCTCTCACTAATTACACAGCACTGGGCAAATGGTGACTTTGACATGCTCTACACAGCAAACGGTCAGGCTGGTGACATCTATCGTTTCTACTTTGACACCATCGGCGATCAGTCGAGGGTCAAGACCGACACATGGTGGTCAATTTGTCAGACAAACTATGTGAGCGACGAGATGACCGACCTTATCAACCAACTCCCCACAGCAGCAACTGACGAGGAAGTAATTGCTATCACAAGTCAGGTGGAACAGCATTTTGCGGAAAACATCGTAAATATTCCGCTTTTCTATAACGGAAACTGGTTTGTATATAGCGATGCAAGATTTACAGGTTGGTCAACCTCTAACGAAACGGGCTACCCTGCACTCACCATGCATGACTCAAAAATACTTCGACTTTTAGAGTTAGAGCCTGTAGCATAAATATTGGCAAAAGTCCCTACCACCTTGCAAATTTATAGATTTTCACAGGGTGGTAGGGATTCATCCATAAGAGAGGAATGTTTCGATTATGAAATACATACTAAAAAGACTCGGGTTTTATGTTGTGGCTTTTTTCGGTGCTGTGACGCTTAACTTCTTTTTGCCACGACTTATGCCGGGCAATCCGGTGCAAATGTTTCTTTCCGAACTTGCTCGCAGTGGATCGAAGATTGACCCTGCTGTCATTGCATCGGTGGAAGAGATGTTCGGTTTTAACTCTAACGAGCCGCTTATAATAACTTATTTTAAATATCTTGGGAACATTATTACGGGCAACTGGGGGACCTCCTTCTTCTATTATCCACAAACGGTGACCGATGCAATATCTCGTGCTCTCGGGTGGACAGTGTTTTTAATGGGGCTTGCACTCATTGTCGGATTTGTGATAAACAATGCACTCGGCATCCTGGTTGCATGGCGCAGAGGGAGCAAGCTGGATACAGCGTTGACGGTAGGTGGGCAATTTTTAGCGAACATCCCGTCGGTAGTCACTGCCATAGTGTTGTTGTTTGCACTGTGTTATACCGGACTTTTTCCACTCGGTTACGCCGTTACACCGCTTTTTGTCCCGAATAATACTTTTGAGTATATACTTGACGTTCTTCACCACGCCTTTGTTCCGGTCACCTGCGTCGTTATATCAGGGCTCGGCGGTATTATGGGTATGAGGGCGAATATGATAAATCAGCTCGGTGACGACTATATCGTGATGGGTATTGCAAAAGGTTTGCCGGACAATAGAATTATGTTCTCCTATGCCGCGAGAAATTCACTTCTTCCTGTCATTACCTCGCTTGCAATGCAGGTTGGCTTTTTGCTTGGCGGTTCGTTAATTATCGAGCAGATATTTAACTACCCCGGGCTTGGAAGCATAATGGTTGCAGCCATCTCCAACCGTGACTATCCGCTTATGCAGGGCATCCTGCTTATGACTACAATATTGATGTTGTCTGCAAATCTGCTCGCAGATATTGCAATCCTCTTTTTCGACCCACGCACCAGACGACAGTCTAAAAACTAAGCTATATAGCGGAAAGGAACATCAATATGTCGAAGATACTAAGTTTTTTAAAGAGCAGTCCAAAATTTACAGCAGGAATAATCCTGCTCGGAATAGTGCTCACACTCACTATGCTTGCGCCACTCTTCACTTCGCACGACCCTCTATTTCGTTATGAGGGAATGTACCATACACCGCCGTCGTCGGAGCATATTCTTGGCACTACGAATCTCGGGCGTGATGTGTTTGCACAGAGCCTTTATGGTGGTCGTCAATCAATCATTGTGGGTCTACTCGCCGCCACAATCACGACATTGCTTGGCATGATAGTAGGAATCAGTGCCGGATATATCGGTGGCATTTATGACAGTGTTGTCAGCACCGTCACGAATATCATGATGGTTATCCCGACGATAGTTCTACTTTTGATAATCGCCTCTATGATGGACGGGGTATCCCCTTTGCTCATCAGCCTTATTATCGGATTTACCTCATGGCCGTGGAACTCGAGGGTGTTGCGGGCACAGACAATGAGTATCAGAAACCGTGATTTTGTGCGCAGCGCCGAGACACTCGGAGAAAACAAGTTTCGGATACTGTTTTTCGAGATAATGCCGAACATGCTCTCCATTATTTCATCGGCGTTCGTTGGTACGCTTATTTATTCCATCATGGCACATGCGACACTGGAATTCATTGGTTTTGGCGATCCTCTCAGCGTTACATGGGGCACAATTCTTTATAATGCACAAAACTCCGGCGCATTTCGAAGTGGATATTTCTTCGAGGTTGCAGGCGCTATCGGAGGTCTTGTGATGATAGGCATGGGATTGACGCTGATAAACTTTGCGATAGACGAGATATCAAACCCCAAACTAAAAGCACAACGTATCATGAAAAGCTACTACAAAGCAAGAAAAGCCGAAATGAAAAGAATCGAGAACGTGGGGGATGCAAGATGAAAAATGTAATTGAGGTGAAAAATCTCTGCGTTGACTATGTTACAGGCGATGGCTCCTTTGTTCGTGCAGTGGATAACGTGAGCTTTGAGATAGGTGAGGGACAAAGTCTTGGACTCGCCGGCGAGTCAGGTTGCGGAAAATCCACCATCGCGTATTCTCTAATGAGATTGCACCGCCCACCGGCGATTATATCGGGTGGTGAGATCAACTTCATGGGCAACGATATACTAAAATATAGCGACAGAAGATTACAGGATTTTCGTTGGAAAGATACTGCAATGGTGTTTCAGTCAGCAATGAACTGTCTCAACCCTGTCGCAACTATGGAAAAACAGTTTTTTGAAATATACAAATTTCACGGCATAACAAACAACAAAGCAGAAGCACGCAAAAGATCGACAGAACTTTTGGCACTGGTCGGCATTCCGGCAGAGCGGCTGAAAGACTATCCGCACCAGTTTTCCGGTGGTATGAGACAACGTGCCGTTATTGCCATGGCGCTTGCACTCAATCCGAAACTGCTCATACTAGACGAGCCGACAACCGCTCTTGATACTGTTGTTCAGCGAGATATTCTAAAAAGAATTTATGAATTGAAGGCGAAATTTGGGTTTTCTATCCTGTTTATTACCCACGACATCAGTCTCATGATGGAGTTCTGCGAAAGTGTTGCCATCATGTATGCCGGAAAAATTGTAGAAAAGGCGAACACAGCAAAAATACTCCATAGTCCAAGCCACCCGTATACTTTTGGTCTCAAAAACTCTTTCCCATCGCTAAAGGGTGAAATAGAGTACATGGAAGGTATAGCCGGCTCGCCGCTCGATCTCAAAAACATTCCGGATGGTTGTCGTTTTGAGGCAAGATGTTTTAATCGCTGTGCTGAATGTGCCAGCAAAGAACCAAAGCGCACACAACAAGACGACAACTTTTTCTACTGCCATAAACCACTCGTAACCGAAAGGAACGCAAATGGATAAAAAAGTTATATTCAAGGCTGAAAACCTGACGATGGATTTTAATGTCAGCGGTAAAAATTTCTTTTCTAAATCCCAGACCTTGCGTGCCTTAAACGACGTGAACTTCGAACTGTATCAAGGTGAGTCGCTCGCCGTTGTGGGTGAATCAGGCTGTGGGAAATCAACTGTTTGCCGAATAGCTATGCGGTTTCACAAACCTTCATCGGGCAAAATGTACTATGACGGCGATGACGTTCATGCACTAAAAGGCACAAAGCTGAAAAACTACCGCCAGAAAGCGCAGATGATATTTCAAGACCCATTCTCGGCACTCAATCCGCTACACAGCATATACTATCACCTGGAGCGGCCGGTAAAACTTTATCACAAAGGTTCAAAGGATGTCATGAAAGCCCGTATGGATTCGGCTCTTGAACTTGTAGGGCTGACACCGCCGGAGGAACAGGGTAAGAAATTCCCCCATCAACTTTCCGGTGGACAAAAGCAACGTGCATATATCGCAAGGGTTTTGGCGGCAGGTGCAGAGGTGATTTTTGCAGACGAGCCGACCTCCATGCTCGACGTGTCGATTCGACTTGGTGTTCTGAATCTGATGAACGAGTTGAAGATAAAACACAACAAATCTTTTATTTATATAACTCATGACATAGCCACGGCACGATATTTTGCCGACAGAATAATAGTGCTCTATGCAGGTCATATCGTGGAACATGGCGAAGTCAACGAGGTCATCATTAACCCGAAGCACCCATACACGCAGCTGCTTGTGGCGGCGGCGCCCGATCCGGAACGAGACGAAGAGGTGAATTTGCCGGTGAAATCCGCCGAGGAGACCGAGATTTCTATGTGGACGCCTGAGAGTGTCGGCTGTCCTTTCAAAAATCGTTGTCTTTATGCGAGCGAAAAATGCAAAACCGAGATGCCGAGCGAAACAAAAGTCGGTGAGAATCAGTACATAAAATGCCACAACCCACAGTGAGGTGAAACCGTCAAACACCGAGTTTTGTTCCTTTTCAGTGGAATGCACTGAAATTTCGCCACCATGTGGCGAAACCGGAAAAAAACATCGAGGTTTGAAAACAAACCGTCAAACACCGAGTTTTGTTCCTTTTCAGTGGAATGCACTGAAATTTCGC
>CAYJKY010000009.1:0-17360 GCA_964370825.1 uncultured Oscillospiraceae bacterium | reverse complement strand
AAACCGTCAAACACCGAGTTTTGTTCCTTTTCAGTGGAATGCACTGAAATTTCGCCACTATGTGGCGAAACCGGAAAAAACATCGAGAGAGGAATGATCACAAATATGTATAGTTTGAATTTTGATGATTACATAAAAAAAATTCGTGAGGCGGTTGCACAGAGTGTTGTTCTGCTTAAAAACGAGAATCAAACCCTCCCAATTAGAAAGGGCGAAAAAATCGCCCTTTTTGGTCGAGGGCAGATAGACACCTATTATTGCGGAACCGGTAGTGGGGGAATGGTAAATATACCATATCTTGTGACTATTGCCGACGGGCTGAAAAGTCAGCGTGACATTGATGAAGAACTGTATAAAATACATTCCGATTTTATCGAAAAAAATCCTTTTGACAAGGGCAAAGGTTGGGCGCAAGAACCTTTTTCACAAAAAGAGCCGCTATTGTCACAGAACACAGTAAAAGCGTCTGCCGAGCGATGCGACCTTGCGGTATTTGTGCTCGCAAGAAGTGCGGGAGAGGATAAAGATGCCGTTGCGGAGAGTGGTAGCTATTATCTCAGCGAAACCGAAAAAAGCAATCTCACTTTGATATGCAGTAATTTTAAGCGTGTGGCAGTGCTGTTGAATGTCGGCGGCATTATGGACATGGAGTTCATCGAAAGCTGTGCTGTCGGCGCAATAGTCTATGCTTGGCATGGAGGCGTAGAGAGTGGAAACGGTTATGCCGACGTGCTGTGCGGTTCGGTCAACCCGAGCGGTTGCCTACCCGACACCATAGCAAAAAGCCTCGACGACTACCCAAAAAATTTCGGTGACCTTTCACAGGTGATCTATGACGAGGATATTTTTGTTGGTTATCGCTATTTCGAAACATTTGCTCAAAACAGGGTTTTGTATCCGTTTGGCTACGGTCTTTCCTATTCAGAATTTATTTTCGAGAATGTTCGCCTAAATCATAGTGAAAGTGGCGTGAGCGTCACTTTGTCGGTGAAAAATATCGGACAACTTCCCGGCAAAAAAACGGTTCAGTTTTATGTGAATGCACCGACTGATAGACTTGGCAAGCCGAGAATGACGCTCGTTGGCTTTGCAAAAACGAAACTTCTTTCCCCAAACGAGTCGCAGGAACTGGCAGTATCGATAAACTATCGTGATTTTACCTCTTTTGACGAGGGACAATCCGCCTTTGTTTTAGAAAAAGGTGTTTACACCTTCTTTGCCGGTCACAATGTAAGAGACACAGAGCAGATCGGAAACATTAAAATAGAGCATGAAACCGTCGTTGAGCGCTGTAACGTCGCGTTGTTTCCGAAAGTTTCTTTCAAGCGACTCACCGCCACCATACAAAACGGTGAGTATGAAGCAATTTATGCCGATGCTCCAACGCGACAGTGTAATAAAACAGAGATTGAGCAAAAGAGTTCGGCAAAAAGGACCGATTGCGGCTATAATTTCGAACAACTCTTGTCGGGCAAGATTACTACGTTGCAGTTTGCCGAAGATATGAGTGACATAGAACTTATACAGTTATCGCGCGGTGAGGGAATGTGCTCGCCAAAGGTCACTGCGGGAACGGCCGGCTGTTACGGGGGCGTGAGCAGACCGCTCGCTGAGCGTGGAATTCCGATAGTTTGTTGTGCCGATGGTCCGTCCGGCATAAGAATGGACTGCGGTACACTTGCTTTGAGTTTGCCAAACGGCACGGCGCTTGCCTCCACCTTTAATACCGAGCTGATAGAAGAGTTGTTTTCATTTTTGTCGGTCGAGATGTTGTATCACAAGGTTGATACACTGCTCGGTCCCGGCATGAATATCCATCGTCACCCGCTCTGTGGACGAAACTTCGAGTATTATTCCGAAGACCCGCTTTTGACGGGAAAGATGGCATCGGCACAGCTCAAAGCGATGAATCGCCACCGAGTTACAGGAACGATAAAACACTTTATGGCGAACAATCAGGAGAGTGGCCGCAACACCGCCGACTCGGTGCTCAGCGCAAGAGCGGCGAGGGAAATATATCTTCGCGGCTTTGAGATTGCGGTACGAGAGGGTGGCGCAAAAAGCCTCATGTCGGCATACAACCCGATAAATGGCATACAGGCGGCATCGAACCACGATCTTCTAACCACCGTTTTGCGAGACGACTGGGGATATGACGGCATGGTGATGACCGACTGGTGGGCAACCATGAACAAAGAGGGCGGCAAAGCGTCCAAAAACAACACTGCTGACATGATATCGGCACAAAACGATGTATATATGGTGTGTTCCGACAGCGAGAGCAATTCGAACGACGATAACAGTGAACGAGAGCTTGAAAAAGGAAGCCTCAAAAGGGAATATCTCGTGCGTAATGCAGTGAACATCATCAACTCTACGGTGTGGTATAACGGCAACGACGACGTAGAAATAGAGGTTTTATCGCCTCCGGAAAACAAGTTCGAGGTTGCAAACGAACTTGGCGAATTTATCATTGGAGACGGAACGTTTTTTCCGATTGACAAGATAGACACGACAAAAGGCATTACAACAAAGCTAACGCTACGATTTAGCGACAACGGCACATATCGCTTTGAAACAAAACTGTTTGCCGACGCACCACAGCTCGCACAGCTATCCATGACTATGAAGGTTAACGGTATGTTTCTTGACATGCTCACACTAAAGGGTGGCAGTGAAGGAGTTTTCAGCGGTGAATTTAATATGTTTGCGACGAGAAGTGCATATATAGAACTGTTTTTCGGCGAAACCGGCATGAAGATAATAACATTTGATATAAAAAAGATTGATTAGAAAGGCTCATAACACATGAAAGCGACAGGCTCTTTTATAACCATAGATAATATCCCGTACTACAAAATATCGAACAGCCAGAACATGGCACCGTTTTTTATTAAAATCGCTTCTGCTTGCGACATCTGGATCTTTTTGTCCTCTATTGGAGACGGTGGCATAACCGCCGGTCGCAAAAATGCCGAGGGCAGCATTTTTCCCTATGAGACAGAGGATAAGCTGAACTGCGCCTATGAGAGCGGCAGCAAGACAATAGTCAAGGCGGGTAAAGATTTTTGGCAACCGTTTGAGACAAGCGGAGTGAAAAAATATGACATCACGAGAAATATCTATAAATCATGTTACGGTAACAGCCTGATTTTCGAAGAGATAAACCATGACCTCAAACTTTGCTATTCATACAAATTGCAAACGTCGGAAAAATATGGCATAGTCAAGACAGCGAAGATTTGTAATCTTTCGCAAAATAGAACTGATGTCGAGTTGCTGGATGGCTTTTTGAATATTATGCCGCATGGTGTGCCGACAGCGTTGCAACAATCTTCTTCGACTCTTGTCGATGCGTACAAGGCGACAGAGCTTGTTGGCGAGCGCCTTGCAATCTATTCCATGACCACTACCGTCAACGATACTCCACATCCGATCGAGATGCTGCGCGCAAATGTTGCCTACTGCACCGAATCAGATGCCGAGATTTTCATTAATCCGGATGTAGTATCTAAATTCAAAAACAACGATATTTTAAGCCATCAGGAGGAATGTTACGGAAAAAAAGGCGCATATTTTGCTCTTATAAAGGTCGGTCTCACCTCAAGCGAGGAAAGAGAATGCTCTTTTGTGTTAGACTGCGGATATAATCACGCCATGATAGCAAAACTCATGGAATATGCAAACGGTAACAATTTTACCGAGCTTTTCACCGATATAGCAAACGGGACACAGAGCATTCTGAAGATTGTATCTGAGGCGGATGGGGTTCAGTCCACCGCAGACACAACAGCCTGTGCTACCCATTTTATCAGCACACTTTACAATTTGATGCGTGGTGGCACCTTTGAAAACGGGTATGATTTCAACTACAAATTTTTTGCTGACTTTTTAGAAAAGCGAAATAAGACCGTGGCGAAAAACGCCTCGCTTCTGAACCAAATAAAGAACTGCAAAACGATATTTGAGTTCAAAGAAATGGCGAAATCGGATGTCGACATGCATCGCCTGTCGCTTGAATATATGGAGTTATCTTTTTCAAGACGACACGGTGATCCGTCTCGCCCTTGGAACAAATTCAATATTACGCTAAAAGACGAAAACGCAGAACGCACGGTAGGATATGAGGGGAACTGGCGCGACATCTTTCAAAATTGGGAGGCGCTTGGGCTCTCCTATCCCGAATACTATGAAAATATGGTGGCAAAATTTGTGAACGCTTCCACTGTAGACGGTTTCAACCCTTATCGTATAAGCCATGAGGGAATTGACTGGGAAAAACCGGAGCCGGAAAATCCTTTCAGTGGCCTTGGATATTGGGGTGATCACCAGATAATCTATCTTTTGCGACTCTTGCAGGGATTGTCAAATCACTATCCCGATAAACTGCAAAACATGTTGTCGGAAGAGATATTCAGCTATGCAAATGTTCCTTATATAATAAAGGATTACTGCGAAATTCTAAAGGATAGCAAAAACACAATTATATTTGATGCCCAAAAAGATGAACAGCTAGAAGATCTAGTGTTATCATATGGCACCGATGCAAAGCTATTGCTTAAAGATACCAATGTGTACACTGCAAACCTCACTGAAAAACTACTGGTGGCAGTGCTTTGCAAGGTGAGCAACCTTTTGCCGGGTGGTGGTATCTGGATGAACACACAACGACCGGAATGGAATGATGCAAATAATGCAATAGTAGGCATAGGACTTTCGGTGATTACGGTATATCATCTTAAAGCATACCTCGATTTTATCAAAAAATTATTTCAAAACAGTCTATCCTCGTTTTATATATCATACGAGGTGAGTGTGTGGATGCAAAATATTGTTGAGATATTGTCAAAATATGCCGAGGACTTTGAGAGCAATTCCAAAGCGGTGCTCGATGAAATGGGAGAGGCATTCTCTGCTTATCGCAAAAAGGTCTATAGCTGTGGTTTCAGCGACAAATGTATCGTGCAAACCGATGATATCTTGCGCTTTATCAGTTGTGCCGATGCGCTTGTAGATTATACTATAGATAAAAATAGCGGCGATGTCTATGTCAGCTATAACCTGCTCAAAAAGGATTTCAGTTTTGTGCCGATGAAGACGATGTTTGAGGGACAATCTGCCATAATCGCAAGTGGTGCATTGAACGCCGACGAAGTGTGCGACTTGATAGCTTCCATAAAAGAAGAACTGTATTTCGAACCGGGTGGATATCACACCTTGTATCCGATAAAAACGACAACAAGATTTTTTGATAAAAATATACTGTCGAAAGATTATCGAGTGATTAACGAAATAATAGAGATAGACAGGTGCGGAAATTTGCGATTTGAAGCCGACATCACCACCGAACAGATTTTGCTGGAAAGATGTGCGAAAAAGATGTTGTCAGAACTTGAAATACAAAGTCTATGCGAAGAATACGAAAGATTGTTCGGGCACAAGAAATTCAACGGCAGAAGTGATGTCATGTACAAATTTGAGGGCATAGGCTGTGCATACTGGCATCAGAACGCAAAATTTGCACTCGGTGTGCTCGAGACGGCACAGCGCGCCCATGCAAACGGTGAAGACATAACCGAGATATACCGTCAATATCATGAAATCCTTGATGGGTTTATATATCGGAAGACACCCGAAGAGTGTGGCGCATTCCCGACCGAACCATATTCTCACACCTCATATAACAGAAAAAGTGAACAGCCCGGCATGACCGGACAGGTGAAAGAGAGCATAATAATGCGCCGAGGCGAGCTCGGTGTTGGCATTGTAGATGGTCAAATATCATTTTTTCCGGAGTTTTTAAGGCAGGATGAGTTCGCCGAAAATAGTGAAGTGGTTTTGAGCTGTTATGGCGTAGAAGTCTGCTACAAACATTCAGACAAAAAGTATGTAATAGTACACACGACAAGCGGTACGCAGGAGCAACAATCCATGAAACTCAGCAAGGAACTCAGCGGCGATATGTTTGAGAGAAACGGATTCGTGCAAAAGGTAGAGGTTTTTATCTAGCTGTTGTTTCGTAGTCGTGTTTTCCCAAAAAGCATCGACGATAAAAAACATTTGGCCGAGATTGGCTTGCAAGCCGCAAACAGAGCTTGCAGAAATATGTCCCGCGATAAACAACGATTCACCGCGCCTACTTATCTGGCGTGGTGAATCGTTGTTTAGCCGTTGTTCTATAGGTGTTCAAACAGGGATTTCACGGGCACTGCCGTTGTGGAGCCGATGCAATCCCCGCGGTTGTGTAAACTAGTAAAGCAACATACCGCCTGACCATATTCGCCGTCAGATTTTCTGTCTACACCGGTCTTTTTTGTTCGCTATCGAATCAGCGTATCTGCTTTTTTCGCGATTATCGCTTGGTGTATAAATATTTATCCAAAAAGACTTACCGCATTTCCAGTTCATCGTTAATTCTTTTTCTCAAATTGAGGACGTATTCTTCCGATTCGGGAGTGTCGTTGAATTTAATCGGCGTAATTCCTTCCTCGATAATCGACAGGACATATTCTTTGCTGGTATAACTTTCCAGTAATTTCATGGCGCGCAAATCACACAGAGCATCGTGGAAAACTCGAATTCTGATAGATTCAAGAGGACCGTTTTCGCCGGGATAGACACTAAAACCGTCGCCCGCCTCATACCCCATGTTGGCATCTGTTGTCAAAAATGGGTTTATTGCATTTTTTGAAAATTTGGAATACCAAAAGTTGTATCCCCATTGCAAAAAACCGTCGATATCAAACTTGTAAATTTGTGTTGCTATTACCCTGTTTCTGTAGCTTGGCATTGCAATGAACCTGTTTGACACCTTGTTGTCATGGATGCAACAGTAATAAATCCATCTCTCTTCGATATCCTTTTCCAAAAACTCTTCAATGTGATAAGTTGAGACAACAGGTGTCTTGACGCATCCCTCATTGAAGAAGTCGATGTTTGATAATGCATCGATTATCTTAAAATCACCGAGCTGTCCATATAAAAATTCAGAACACTTTTTATATTGTTCCAAATTGCTTAAAGACGGCTCGTCGGAAATGTGAAAATAGGTGTTTTTGTCTATGTCTTTGTTTTTTAGATATTGTACGAGCTCGGGTAAAAACGCAGACAAAAATGATGTGTACTCTTCGCCTGTTGATAAATCATCCCAGCCGAATATCTGTTGCTCCATGCCGTTTACGGTGCCGAAAATTTTTGGTGCATATTTTGCACCCCACTGAGTAAAAAGATGTGACATCTCAAAAAACTCGACACCGGCTTCCAAACAAATGTTGATATACCTGTCCAAAAAAGAAAAATCAAAAGTATACAATTTGTCTTTTTTTACTACTTTTACCAATTGAACCGTGGGGCGATCGCCTTTGTAATCAACATCTAAAGGCGGTGTGAACAGCGGCACAAGTATCATGTTCACGCCGTTTCTCACGGCAGTTTTTATGAATTTTTCAATCAATTCAAAATGTTTGTCCGACAAAGAAGTCACATTATAGTAGGTGCTCAGACAATCGGCATGAAACCACTGTGTGAATTTCAAATCTTGTTTTGGCAAGACTTTGTTAATTAATTTAACACAGGTCTCTACTTCTCCTAGAATTTCCCCTACGTCTTTGCCGCCGACGCTTACGAATTGAATTTTTATGATATGAGTGCCGGGCAAAACTTCCTTTGTGGGAGTGAATTCTACATGTATGCTTTGCCACAAAACTGAACTTGCGAATACTTCGTTATCATAACTCAGGTTTTCGAGCAAATCGGGATACATGCCGGGCTTGCCGTCTTTTAAATAAAACTCGTCTTTTGTGGCCCATGAAGCCAACATAACAGGTACATTTTTAACATACCTTATTTGTAAGTAATCGGATATGTCTGATATTATGTTTAGTTTTAAATACTTTTGCTCGTACCTCACCGTGTCTTGGTGTTTGTATGCAACCTGGAAAGCATAGCTCTCACCATATAAAAGTGACTCTGTGCCGACAATAGTACTCTCTTTGGGTGTTTCGTCCAAAAATACTTTTGCGAGCGACGACATGAGTTTTGTTTCTATTTTTTTCATTTATACCTCAATTTTACTTAAATATATTATACTCTTGAATGTTCTATTCGATGAAAAGCAGTCATTGTTGGCCAAGTATCTTTTAATACTTTTAAACAAATTTGTGCTTTTGTTAACCTTTAAGCGAGCCTATCATTACGCCTTTTACAAAATACTTTTGTGCAAAAGGATACACCATCATAATTGGTAGACTAGACACTATAATAATTCCGTATTTTATCGATTCCGCTATCATTGTATTCTCAGTCATATCTTCTAGCATTCCGTCATTCATTTCCTGCATCATATGCTGTTGACTTGTCAATATTTCACGCAATACAAGCTGTAAAGGCATGTAATCGCGGTCGTTGATATAAATCAACGCATTGAAAAACGAATTCCAATGCCCGACGGCGTAGTATACCACCATAACAGCGATAATCGCTTTTGACAGTGGTAAAACCATCTGTACAAAAAATCGTCCGTTACCACACCCGTCAATCGAAGCCGCCTCAAAAAGCTCTGGCGGTATAGTGCTTTGGAAAAAAGTTTTGCATATCAATAAATTCCATACACTCACAGCACCTAAGATTATTAAAACCAAAGGATTATTAACGAGGTTCAGCTCCTGCACAACGAGGTAGCTTGGGATTAAACCACCGCTGAAAAACATCGTGAAGGTGAATAGTTTGAGCAAGAAACCTCTGCCAATCAAATCTTTTCTCGATAGTGCGTATCCGGCCAAGACGGTGACGGTTATGTTGAGTAGCGTTCCTAAAATGGTATAAATAATCGTGTTTCTGTAACCTGTCCATATCATATCGTATTCGATAATTCTTTTATAACCTTCAAAAGTTATGCCTTGCGGCCAAAGAATCACCTGACCCGTGCCTACAAGTGACGGGTCACTTATTGAGGCTATCACAACAAAATAGAGTGGATAGAGTACAATGAGCAATAGAAATAATAATATTGCGGTGTTGATATAGTAAAAGCGCTTGTCTTGTTTGAGCATTTTCATGTTAATCGCTCCCCATGCGGTGTTCAATTGTAAAAAATGAAGCTTAAGTGTTTGTCAAAATAAACTTGAATCAGTAAGTTTTCTTGCCGCTTTATTGACTATGATCAACATAATGAAATTTATTACTGAGTTAAACAGACCCACTGCGGTTGAAAAACTGAACTGTGCGTTTAATAAGCCCATTTCATAAACGTAAGTAGAAATTACTTGCGATGCACCAATGTTGAGTGCGTTTTGCATCAAAAATGCTTTTTCAAAACCGACATTCAAGATACCGCCGCAATTAAGGATTAACTGTATGACGATAATCGGCTGTATTGTCGGCAAATCGATTTTTATTATTCTTTGAAAACGTGTCGCACCGTCGATAATTGCCGCTTCGTGAAGTTCGGGAGAGACTCCCGCCAATGCTGCTAAGTAGATGATGCTACCCCAACCAATGCTCTGCCAAACCCCCGTCCAAACATACATATGCGGAAAAGCACTTTCGTTCGCAAGCCACATCAAAGGTTCGTCGCTGTTTGTTAAGAACTTTATGATTTGACTGACAATACCCATGTTTGGAGAAAAAATAACGTTTATCATACCAACCATTACAACGGTAGATATAAAGTGAGGTATATAAGTCACAAGTTGAGTTGTTCTCGACAATTTTTTGTTTCTTGTGCTGTTTAACAGTAACGCGAGAATGATAGGCAGCGGAAATCCTGCTAAAAGCGAATAAAGGCTAAGAGTTAAGGTGTTTCCGAGCAATGTCCAAAACATATCAAGACTGAAAAATCGCATGAAATGTGCCATTCCGAACTGGTCTGTAAAAGGGCTACCTATAATACCTAAATTCGGTTTGAAATCTTTAAACGCAATAAGTATACCGTACATGGGGGCGTAGTTAAATATAATTATGTAAGTCAATGCAGGCAGAACGAACAGATAAAGAAGCCAGTTTTTTTTGATTCCGTTCCAAAGCCTAGTTGCCTTTTTTGTATTACTTTCATTCATGTAGTAAAGCTCCTTGTGCGCAACATTGTCGCAACGAAAATCTTGCAACGCTTTTCGATAAGATACCCATATTATCACAAAAAGTGCAAGATTTAAGATAAGTTTACAAAATCTTGCACTTTTGCTATTTGGAATAGCGTCTATTGTTGATCAGCCATAAATGCATCGTAAATAGCTTGACTCATATCGATTCGCTCTTGCATACCTAAATCAATCAGTTCAGCAACGTATTCATCCCATTCTGCATCAACATCGCCTTCGCCCGTAATCCAACGTGCCGTCATTGTGTTAATATAGTTATTTGTGTCGGTGGTTATTTGCGCCATTTTGTCTTTTTGCTGTTGGTCGGTATAAATACCGGGGATTTTCGGATATACCGACATGTTTGCAGGGGGAGAAAACTCTTTGTAAATATTATAGTATGCATATTCGCGACTGCGTCCGTCCTCGATGGCATCAGCGCTCAATTGTTTGTTCAATTCGTCAGTTATGATGCCAAGACCGTAGTTACCGGGAACTTTTTTTGCGTCGCCCTCAAGCTCCGACTCTGCCAGTACTCTTCTGTACTCTCCGTCGTCAGTCACTGTGTAACCAAGACCCTCTTCACCCCATGTTGAATATACAGACCACTCTGTTTCGCCGAGCATGTCACCTAAACGTACTGTGGCGACAGGATATGGGTTTTCACTAAATATTACAAAATTTGTTTTAATCAAACTTTGTTGTTGCTGACGGATCATCGGTTGTGCGCCTGTGCCCGTGTTGAGAGGAGTCATGTATTCCCAGTGATCCATGTCGTTATGGCTGTAGGAAGCAATGCTTCCGACTACTGCAGGCTCTGCTTTTAGCTTCGCTGTGTAAGAGCCCCAGTCGTCAGTAAATGTCTCAGGTCCGATAAGTCCTTCGGAATACAGCATATTAAGGTATTTGATAGGCTCTATTATTTCGGGGTTCATTGCGTTGTTCATAACTACATCGTCAACAATGAAATCGCCAAAGCCGTTTGCTGTGCCGTTTGACAGCCCAAAGGAAGCATAAATTTCAAAAGGACCACCGATTCTTGAATTGTGTTGGAAATAATATGGGATAACATTTTCAGGAATAGTTCCTGTGCCTGCATTTGCTTTTACTGCACGGAGGTATTCTGTAAAATCGTCCAAAGTAGTAGGCATTTCAATGTCTAATTCTGCGAGCCAGTCTGAATTGACAAACCAACAATCTCTCATGCCATAATCCCATTCTGCGATATTTATATAGGGAAGGGAATAAATTTTCTTATCCGCTTCAAAAAGCAACGCTTTCATGTCGGGGTTTTCTTCGAAATATGTATTGTATGTGGGAGCATACTCTAGGTATTGATCAATGTTTACAATGTCGCCCGCCAAAACCGCGTCAGTAAATTGTGTTGAAGAAACGGCCGTGCTGAATGAAAAGTCGGGGAAATTGCGGGTAGCGTACATAAGGTTTGTGTTCTCTTCGCTGTTTAAAATGCGAAGTTCGATATCGATATTTGTTTCTTGTGCTATGGCATCCCAATACTCATAGTCCTCAAAATTGCCTTTGTGTGCACCATAGATGATTGCGGCTTCGAGTGTCACGGTCTCTTTTGTGATGGGATAGCCCTCTTTATATGTCATTCCGTCATCGAGAAGTTCCTCGGTAGGCTCGGCGCTTGCGGTGCTGTCGCTTGCTTGATCCTGTGTCGATGTCGAATCTGTCGAAGCAGAATCAGATGAAGCACAGGATGCAAAAACACTTACACAAAACATTAATGCCAATGATATTGCTGTTAATTTTTTCATGTTGGTAACCAATCCTTTCAAGACAATATTATGTTGTTATTTCACATTTTATCATCGGAAATGTGAAATAACAATGGCAAGAAAAGACAATAAAATACCAAAAGAGGACATGTTAATATTGCTTTACATCTCTTCTGTATCTTCCAGGTGGCATACCCTCCACCCTTTTAAAAAAGCGATTAAAACTGTATTCACTGGAATAACCGAGCTTTCCAGCAATCTCCAAAAGACTGTCGTCAGTATTTTCGAGCAGTCGTCGGGCTTCCTTCAATTTCATTTCGTCAATCAAAGCGCGAATGGTCTTCATCCTGTATTTCAAGGCTATTCTGTTGAGTTGTTTTACGCTTATATTGACTTCTTTTGCTATAGCGAGCACATCTAAATCTTTTCCGACGTTATATTCGATATAGTTCTCGACAATTTGAAGCATATGTTCACGGTCGTTGTGTCGTGTGTTGATGTTGTAGTGAAAATTTGGCGGGTTAATTTTTCTGGCCACCTCTGTGACAAATAATTGCAAAATAGCCGAAACAGACAACATTAAACCTGGTTTTGGTTCAACACCCTCTATCAGTGCTTGTCTCAAAAGCGAGGCCATGTACTCATCACCGGTGCTCATAATGTAATTATATTCGGTCAATGCACAAACAATAAACTCCGCTTCCGGCTTCAGATTTACTTCGTCGATTTTAAAACCTAATACGAATTTTGAAAAATCATTTGTGTAATTGCGCAAAATATGATTGTATCCGGGCGATATCAGCAAGAATTTTCCGGCAGTCAGATAAAAATCTGTATCTTCGACTGTAAATCCACATTCGCCCGCAGTGCAATAATGCAACTCAAAAAACTTGTGTCGGTGGCGGGTGGGGTTAGGCAAATCGGTCGCCAAATGAGCCGCACGAAACCATATGACACTGAGATTCAAACACTCGATTTCAAAATTATATCTGGCTAAATTTTTCGAGGCTAAGATATCCTGCTTTATATCATCATTATTGCGTTTTTTCATTGAATAATATGGCCTTTCTGTACTATAAAATATGTGTTTACATTATAACTCAAAATAGAATATAGCACAAGACAGACCATGTGCTAATATTTTAATTATTATCGAATGGCTATTTCACAATTCTTTGTTGAAAATACAAACTCAATGTAGTATAATTTATGCAACCAAGACCTTGTTATTCAAAAGGGAGAGAAAGATGACTCACAGACAAAGATTTATTGATACACTACAGTGCAAAAAAATTGGTGGACAGGTTCCGCATTTTGAAATTGTATTTTTTTTAACCATGGAGTCGATCGGAATGTACCACAGTTCTCAAACGGAATTCCGTCAGTGGGATCAGATGAGTTTCAGCGAAAAGAAACTGCACATCAATTACGCAGCAGATATGTACATAAAGATTGCGCAAAAATACAACCATAGCGCGATATTTGTTCATCCTTACCATGAAGACTTTGAGAATGTAAAGTGGTTGCTTGAAACAATCAGAGAAAAGACGGGTGATGAATATTTTCTTACCATGCATGGAGACTCAACCCATGCAATTCCGGACGGCGACAACATGATGGAATTTTCCATCAATATGTACGAAAACCCTGATAAACTTAACGACATTTCAAAAAAGAATTTGGAGCAATGTCTTGAATTTGGACAAAAATTTTCTTCGCTAGGGCTGTTGGACGGATTTACACTTTGCTCCGATTATGCCCTCAATGCCAATCCGTTTTTTTCTCCCGACACTTTTGAGGAACTGATAGTGCCGTATCTTTTTGATCTCATCGCCGGATACCGAGAGATGGGATATTACACAATAAAGCACACCGACGGCAATATCATGCCAATTTTGAAACAGATAGCCGATTGCAAACCTGATGCACTGCATTCACTCGATCCGCAGGGTGGGATGAATATGCTTGAGGTCAGAAAAATAATCGGAAACGACATCTGTTTGATCGGAAATGTGAATTGCGGAGTACTCCAGACCGGAACGGATGAAGAATGCAAAGAAGATATCATCAGGTCATTACGAGAGGGTATGGACAACGGCAGAGGATACATATTTTCCACCTCTAACTGTGCCTACACCGGTTTATCTTTAGATAGATACGAAATGATGGTAGATATCTGGAAACAACACGGCAACTACAATTATCCCATGAGCCACGCATAATCAAAAGGTGACAAAAGTTTTTGCAACCCGACTGTGTTACGATAACCTCACCAAAAGCTCCTGTAAAACGGCTGTTTTACAGGAGTTTTTGGTGATGGTAAGAGGACTTCCAAGGCTATATTTTTTGCCGATACGCAAAAAATATTCGGTCGGGCTATCGACCTCTTGCATGTCAACTGCTCTATGGTTATTTTTTGTAGAGTTTATAACGGTTTATAGCCGTTTTTGCTCGGTGCGATCTGCTCTTTAAACATCTTTGCCACTCTTGTTTACATATGTTCCGAGTCTGTCTGTGGCTGTTCATGTGGTCAAAAGGCTAATCAAAAAACAGTTACTATCACCAACCACAAGCCAAGTGACTACACTCCCCACCGATCAAAATTTGAGCTGCCTTAAACAAAGAAAGGTACCCAAACCCTCGATTATCCATCAATAAACAATTGCCACAAATTTGCCACACTATGTCCGTTGTATTTCCAAATGATCTTGATATATAATTCTATCAAGGAAACGCGGAGGAACGGACAATGTTAAAACAGAAAATTTCACTTATTGCGGAGGTTATTATATCACGCAGGAAAATTATTTTTTTCATAATAGGATTGAGTATAATTGTTGTTGCTGGCACACTGTTATTCAACATATTTGTTAAAGCACAGAGTGCAACCGCTGATAACAATTTTCAAAACAGCTATATGGAAGAGACGGTAGTCCGCTCCGATATCGTGGTTGGAGTTACCGAGATGGGTAGTTCTACATTATTAGCAACGTCTGTAACCGTTCCTTTCGATACTACCGTGTCGGAGGTTTTGGTGAAGCCGGGTGAATTTGTATCGACCGGAGATACAATCGCAACGATAGATCCGCAGGCATTCGACGAGCTGTATGAGGCAACAAAGTTAGAACTGGAACAGGCACAGCTAAAACTCAATGAGGCAAAACTTACCGCCGCTAACCAAAACTTAACGGCAGAGCAAAATTATGATAAAAATATTGCAACCGGCAACAGTGCCGAGACTGTATACAATCTTGGTGTTGCCGAGCTTGAGAGTGGATACAACTCAATCTTAACCGAGATAACCTCGCTGGAAACTCTGCTTGTTACAAATGCCCAGCAGATAACCGCTTTGCAGACGAGCATTACCAATGCCACAACCGATGCACAGGCTAAAATATCGCAGGAGCTAACCGACTATTCAAACAGTATCGGGCAGTCGCCGGTGCTGACCGAGGCAGAGCTTAAAACACTGTACGATGCTATCGACAGAACTAACCTGCAAGTGGGCGATCAGGAGATAATCACCGCTTATGATAACATTATAGCTATTAATACTGCTACCCAGCAAACCATAGAAAATGCCAACACCGAAATAACTAAGCTACAAACCTCCACCACCCAGACAAATGCCGACCTTGCAAACAAATACACCGAGCGTGACAACTATGCTGCCACAATGGAGCTTAAACGTGTGGAGTTGTTGTCGACATATGAAACCAATATACAAAACTATAATAATGCCGGGACAGAGTATAGCAACACTGTAAACAGTACAAATAACAGTGTTGAAACAGCACAGGCTACTGTGGATGAACTTCAGCTGGAATTAGATATACTTACCGCAATGGCAACCGACGGTAGTGTGATTTCCCCTATCGACGGATATATTATGACTGTTACCTCGGCCGGTGACGAGCTTAATGCGAATGCCGCCGTTGCAAATATAGCGGACAGTAACATGGTGTATGTCAGCGTGAGCATACCTCAAGAAGATATCGCCGACATAGAGATAGGTATGCCGGTTAATATAATCTTTGATGCCTACGACGAATTTGTAATACCGTCCGAGGTGGATAGCATCTCTATAACACCGGCGGCAGGTATGCAGAGTTCTGTCAACTACACCGTCACGATGGTTTGCTACATGTCGGCTTTTGAAGATATAGTTATCTATCAAGGAATGACTGCCGACGTTACCTTTGTAGAAAAACAGGTTGTCGACGCACTTATTATATCCAACAAATGTTTGACAATAGAAGACGGCAAACAGTATGTACAAAGGCTTACCGAAAATGGTGAAATAGAAAAGGTCGAGGTAACAACAGGCTTTTCGGACGGTTTTGATGTTGAGATTATTTCGGGATTATCAGAGGGTGACACGGTTATTATAGAAAGTGCGGTGACACAAAATGCGTCTTAGTGAGATACTGCGCCTTGTGGGCATAAATCTAAGGCAGAATAAGTTTAAGGTTTTTTTGACCTCACTCGGTATCATAGTAGGTGCCGCGACCATTGTGCTTGTTATAGCCATCGGAGAGGGCGGCCAACAAGATGTGGCAGAGCAGTTTAAAACGCTAAATGCCGGCACCGTTACCGTGACCTCGGGTGGCGGTATGGCGGACATGATGATGGGCGGTATGCCAAGCGGTGGCGGTATGTCCTCCGGTGGTGGAATGTCATCGGGTGGAGGGACATCCGGAGGCGGTAGAGGTGACAGCGCAGGAGGTGGCGCAACCTCAACACGACTGCCGACCAACGACTCCGCTATACTAAGCGAGGACAGCTTGGAGGAGATACTGTTTTTCGTTCCGGACATAATTACCGGTGCAATATTTGCAACTGTGGAGAGTGAGGTTCTTGGTGGTGATTTAGAGGAGGCGTTGACCTTTGAGGTGGTGGGTACACAGAGCGAGTATTCACAGATTTCAAACCTAACCCCCATCATCGGGACTTTTATCACCGACCTTGATGAAGAAAACGAGACGCGTTGCGTGATATTGGGATATAATGTAGCATTTGAAATATTCGGTTCGGTACAGCTTGCCTACGACAGCAAGATTGAAATAGACGGTCGCACCTATGTGGTGAACGGAGTGCTGTCCCAGATGGGAACAGTAGTCTCCGGTGTTAATCCGGACGATAGCGTGTTTATGCCCTACACAACAGCGGAAAAATATCTGTTAGAACGTAACACCTCGCCGCAGATTTCGGTGCTTGCCTCCGATGTGAGTGCTGTTCCTGACGTTATTCAAAACATAGAATTAGTGCTGACACAGTCAAACCCCGACGGCACATACACCATTGAGGATGCGGGCGCAACTATGGATGCCGCAATGCAATCCGCCACCACATTATCGATACTACTTCTCGCAGTTGCGGTGATAGTGTTTGTGGTGGGCGGCATAGGAATTATGAATGTGTTGTTTGTATCGGTTAAGGAGCGTACAAAGGAGATAGGAATACTAAAATCTCTCGGCACAAAAAAGCGCGATATATTGATGCTGTTTTTAACCGAGGCGGCGATGATAGGCTTTTTAGGCGG
>CAYJKY010000008.1:0-85745 GCA_964370825.1 uncultured Oscillospiraceae bacterium | reverse complement strand
TGCAAAATGACGAGAGAAACGAGTCATGTAATATTTCCATTAGCTCCGCCGCAGGTGGAGATTATACGAACCTGCCGGCTCTAGAAATATTACTGTTTTTGCACAAGGTGCAAAATGACGAGAGAAACGAGTCATGTAATATTTCCATTAGCTCCGCCGCAGGCGGAGATTATACCTGAACAACCTTGCGATGTTTTTTGTTGCTTTTTTTCAGTTCATACATTCGAGCGTCTGCAATTGCTATCAGATCTGCCGCCGAAATCATCTCGGTGGATCTTTTAAATGCAACACCATAGCTTATAGAGGTGGAGTATTTTTTGTTAAATTGCTTCGGAATATTGGCAACCGCATTATAGCACCAAATCAGCCTCTTTGTTACCTCGTCGCCCGCTCTGTATTGGCCCACAATCACCATCTCGTCACCACCGTATCTGCAAACCAAATCATCGGTGAAGTAGTCGGTTAGGGTTTCTGCCACTGTCTGTATATAGAAATCCCCCTCCTCGTGACCATGTATGTCGTTAACGATTTTTAAACCGTCAAGATCGATAAATGCAACAAAAAAATCGCTCCTGCTCGTTACTAACCGTTGAACGGCATCGTCGGCAAAATCTCTTGTATACAGCCCTGTGAGGGTATCTTTTATAGCTTCCTGCTCAAGTCCCTTTAAATTCTCTAAGTCCTCCGTGTTTTTACGGCTCAACCTCTTGTATGTCTCGGTTTGAATTCTAAGCTCGGCAAGAAAGAATGCAAACACTATAAAAATCGCAAAGGCGGCAATAACCAAAGCTCCTAAAACGGCATAATGAATAAGCAAACCGCTACCCCCATCAACAGACAGGGTAAGTTGGAACATGAACAGCGTTGTAAGAAGGATAGAAAATGCCGCCGTTAAAAAGGATATGTTTTTATTGTCGGCAAGTATAATGTCGAGTGAGTTTCTCGGAATCATCTTTCTTGCAACGCTTATTGTTTGTATTGAAATGACAAAGCTTAATATTCCCACCAACAGCATTAGCTTTACATCGGCAAAAACATCTGTGATAAGTCCGCCATTAAACAGTGCAAATATTGCAAGAAGCGCCAGCCTTTTTGCAAACAGGTTGATGGTAAAGGTTACACCGATAAACAGCATCTGTACCACACCGGTTTTAAACACCAGTTTTGTTTCCAACAACAACAGAAATGCGTATAACACGATCATGAGCGGCTCAAGATTTACAGGTATGGCAAGCATATAAACCAGCCAAAACGCAAGATTGATGCTACCACACAGGACACCCATTCTTTTGGGGAACTTATTTACATTAAATATATAGGCACAGTAGGAAAAGAAGGTTAGGTGATAGCCGATAAAGGACAGCACCGTCAAGGCTATCAGTAGAGGTATGGTCATTTCGCCCCCTCCTTTCTTTGCTTGTAGAAAAGCTCCTTGTTTTTTCTCATGTTTTCGTCGGCAATCGATAAAATATGGCTTGCACCCATTTTTCGCATCTCCTCATCTACAAACACAGAGCCTATGCTTGCCGAAACTAAAAACTCTTCCGTCGAATTTTGAACCTCGATACCCTGCTGTATTCGCTCGACTATACTTCCACAGTCCTCGCCGCTTAAATCGGTGAGGATAACCAAAATTTCATCTCCGCCTATCCTTGCAACAATGTCATTTTCACGTGCGGTGTTTAAAATAGCATGGGCGATTTTTATTATCAGTCTGTCTCCTGCCTTATGGCCGAAGGTATCATTAGTGTATTTAAGGGCATTTATATCTACAAAAAGAACATAAAACAGATTTCCGCTGTTGCTATCCTCACACATCTCCTCAAGTGTAGACATGGCAAACCGGCGGTTATACACACCTGTAAGTTCATCCTTTTCTATCTTGATGATTAGTTTTTCCTTCTGCTTTGAAATTTTTTCATGCTCGCTTATAACCTGATCGGAATATCTTTTGTAGAGGCTTGCATCGATAAGGTTGATGGAATATAAAAAGAACAGATAAAATATAAGTAGTGACGCAAAAGACACTGTCAATGAGAGTAGTATCTGTGCCGGATAAAGAACATCAGAAACCATGGTGATCACATGATTTAACTGTAGCGCAACTACAATAACAATTGAAAAAAGCAGAATTATCGAATGCCTACTCTTTACAGTAACCCTTTGTATCGAGTTGTTGTCGATGTATTTTTTCACCACCTCATGTGCTAAGGATAAAACAACGCAGGCTATTATTACAACAATGTTATCATAAACGGTACTATTTATCAGCACGACAGGCGAAGTTTGTGTTATATGGGCAGCAATAATTATCAGTGGGGTTATAAGTGCAAACATGTGTAAAACAAATATTGATGCACCACAAAACACCTGAACGTAGTCGGTTTTTGAAATCATCTTAAATTCAACGGTAAGAGCAAATAAAAAAATGAGCAACAACAGATGAACCGGTGTGTCATAAAGCTGTGAAACCGTAAATAAAGAGGTGTTAATTACAGAAAAAAACACAAAATGCCACTTGTTTTTTGAACCACCCACCAGCAGGCTTGAAGTATATGAGAACGCCGAAAACTGATAACCAAACATGGCTACCAGAGAAAGCACAAATGTTATTGTATAAAGATCAACGTACATTTTTTATACTTCTTTCCTGTCATATTTCGTTTATCGGCTGTGGTTTACTGTAAAGGTATCCCTGTGAGTAGTTGACATTATATTTCATGAGAACATTCTGTATGTCCTCGTTTTCTACAAACTCAGCTATAGTTTTTGCGTTTATAAGCTCTGCCATATAACAGATGGAACGTAAAATAATTAGGTTTGTTTCCGAGTTTGCAACATCCTTAATTATAGTTCCGTCAATTTTTATAAAGGCGGGAGATAGAGAAATTATCGTCGTATATGTAGCATATCCCGAGCCAAAATCGTCAACCGAGATGCTACAACCATACCCCCTGACCTGCTTAATAAAATCAAACAACAATTCATCAAGATAATTTTCCGTCTCCACAAACTCAATAACTAAGTTTTGGCAGTTGGTGTAATTTGCTAGTTTTTTATAAAACCATTTTCTGAACGATTCGCTTGAAATATCATAGGCAGAAATATTAATTGAGAGCTGTTCCGAGCGGTGGGCAAACTCCTTTAATGCCGTGCTTATCATCATCTGGCTCAAACGATTGTATATCTTATATTTTTTTGCAACATCTAAAAACATTCCGGGCGAATAAATCTTACCACCTTCGTCCGACAGGCGCATCAACGCCTCGAACTTTTCTATCTTGCCGGATTGGTTATTACGTATGCCCTGATAATATGGTATAACTCGCCCCGCCTCCATTGCAAAGTTAATTAAATCTAAAACTTCGGCATCCTTTTGTATTGCATCTGTTATGTCTAAAATGTCCGGAGTAAGGTTAAAGTTCTCATGTGTGTCTCTTGAAACCAAAAGCGAGAGCAATGCCCGCTCTATAAGTTTATCTTCCTGCAAAACAACGGCAAAACGAGAAACTCCACTCACCTCTACCTGCGATGATGCAGAGGATTCGAATCGGGAGTAAAACTGCTTCATCAGAGCATGAAAATCCTCCTTCGACATACTAGCTGTTGCCGTTAAAATAAAGCGATTATAGTTGTAGGCATAGAGATAAACAACAGAGGACAGCTTGAATTCGTCTAAAGCGTTTTGTACGCTGATTAACACGTCTCTGCAACCTGCATAGTAGGTGTCCTCTCCATATGCCGCTATAGAAAGGTCTGCGTTGATAACCTCGGTCATGCAAAGTTTATTGAAGTTCATCTCCTTCATGTCATGATGAAACTTCATGAGATTTGCTACGCCTAAATTGTGGTCGATATATCTGTTTTCCATTTAACTTCCTCATGCATGATGCCAAAATTTTATCACAAAACAATACTACAAGCAACACGAATGCACCGCTTGTCAGAGTAATTGTTCAGCTTGTGTTTTTAGATTTATACATAACGCCCCTTGAGAGCTTCGCAAATATTTATTCACAGAATTGTTACATTATCAGTGTAACAAATGCTATGGATAAAGTCAATTGTAATTACAAAAAAAACACACATATCATTGAAATATCACATTAAAACAGGACTAAAGTTTTATATTGTTGCTTCATGTCGCATTAAGTAACTTTTTTATCCGCTATCATTGTATAGGTTGTATGGTTTAAAGATTAGTTATTCAAATTTTCGAACTGCATAAACTAATACCGTTTGCCGCAAAACTGTACAAACTCTACTGTAAAGAAATCAAATAACGGGGATGCAACAGCACTGTTACAACCCCGTTGTTTTGAATTTGTTTATTTAAAACATGCGATTAAATTCTTTTATCATCATTGACCATGTATTCGGGCCAACCTTTCCATCTACCGATAGATTGTATTTCAACTGAAAGGATGAGACTATTGCCTCTGTTTCACTACCGTAAATACCGTCTACCTTGGTTGATTCGCTGTCCATGACGGTGGCTACATAACTTTGAACAAATCGTACCGAATCGCCCTGAGATCCTTTTGAGAGCACTACTCCGGGGTATTCGGTTGTAACGTCGTACCCTTTGTTTTCATCAACCGCATCTGCAACCTCCTCAATCTTATTCCATGTCAGCTCACCGATAATTCCATCCGGCGATAATGAAAACTGTTTCTGAAACAGTTTGGTTGCCTCGGTGGTGTTCGAACCGAATTTGCTGTCGGTATTTAGTCTATTAATTGCAGTGTAGCGTGTAGCTACAATATTTAGCTGTTGTTGCATAAAAAGTACCGCGTATCCTGTGCTTCCGCTCTTTAATGGAGTACCGGGATATGGGGGGTTATTACTGATAATTGTCATAAATTGTTCTCCTGCCTTATGCTTTCTCTATGCAGGACCTTCGCCTGCCTAATCCATTCTATTCGGCTATGTCATTTTCTGTGATTAAGATGATGTGAAAGAACGTCGACACGATATCCTCGGCATGTGCCATACACCCAAGGCTTACCTTTTTTTAAAAAACAAAAATACTATTGTTTTATATTGCCGTTATATGTATAATTACAGGTAATACATAAGATACAACAAAAAGGATTATAAAGCATGAAAAATTATGCAGATTTAGTCAATCCCTACATAGGCACCATCTCACATATGCTTACATCTACCGTGCCGGAGGTAATGTACCCCTATGGCATGGCGAGAAGCACACCGGTTGTGGATAGCTGTTCCGACTATTATTGTAACGATACGGTGCTCGGATATCCTGTTGGGGAGATATGTGTAACCCCCGGAATTGAGGATAACTTCGATGTAGTCATAGACCACAGCAGAGAAAACTTTAAATGCTACTACATGTACAGTGAGGCTGAAAACTCCGACATCACCATCGAGAGTACAGTCACCGAACATGTCTATGTGTATAGATTTGCTAATGCACCCCTCCTAAGGATAACCCACAACAACTCCTCGACAGAAATTAAAGATGACAGAATTTATATTAAAAAGGCAGGTGCCCCTAAAAAACAGCATGGTAGAAAGGCAGACTACAGCCAGTATATAATAATTGTCATGGATAAAGCTTTTAAGGTGGTATCCCAAAATTCTGACAGCACCGTTTTAGCCATAGAGGACGGGGTCACCGTAAAAGGCAGTGTCTCATATATATCCTTCGACAAGGCTAACGAGAGTCTTGAAAAGGAGGCGCTGGGACAGAGCTTTGAAAATCTTAGCGACAGAGCACGTGATGTATGGAACAAACAGCTTTCAAAGATAGAGGTAGAGGGGAACACCGAGGAAAAGCAGATAATATTTTATACCGCACTTTATCGCTCCTTCCAACGCTGCACCGACTACACCGAGTACGGCGAGTATTACAGCGCCTACGACAACAGTGTTCACAATGGCGTATTTTATACCGGTGACGGACTATGGGACACCTTTCGCAGTATGCACCCGCTGCAGCTTATAGTCGACCAAAAAAGACATGAGGACATATTAAACAGCTATGTAGCGATGTACAAACAAAGTGGCCTTATGCCCTCCTTCCCGGGATTCACCGGAGATCTGCCGGTGATGATAGGATTTCATGCCGCCTCGCTTTTTGCCGATGCTCTTGCAAAGGGGATAAAAACAGATTTTGAGACCGCATATGAAGGGCTGTATAAGAATGCGACACAGCAATCCATGATGCCGTGGTGTGCCGACCATGCTCCCACCGCTCCGGACGAATGTTACTATAACAATGGCTTTTTTCCGGCACTTGCAAAGGGCGAAACGGAAACCAGCCCTGCCGCACATCCGTTTGAGCGCCGTCAGGCAATCGCGGTAACTTTAGAGCATAGCTATGATGATTTCTGCCTTGCACAGCTTGCAAAGCATCTCGGCAAAGAAGAGGACTATAAGCTGTTTATGAAGCGGAGCGAGAACTATAAAAACCTCTACAACAAAGAGATAGGATACATGGCTCCTAAGGACATAAACGGAGAATGGGTAGAGGATTTCGACCCCATTTTTGCCGGCGGAATGGGCGGACGTGAATATACCGCCGAAAACAACACATTGACCTATAGCTGGTCGGTTTTTCACGACATCGATAGCCTTGCCGAGCTGATGGGTGGCAAGGAAGCGACCGTTCAAAAGTTAGACAGCCTGTTCACAACAGGAATAAAACAGCCAAAAAGCAAATACGTCTACCTCGGACAGTTTCCGGACTCAACCGGATTAATGGGTCAGTTCGCCATGGGTAATGAACCCTCATTCCATATCCCCTATATCTACAACTATCTCGGCTACCCATGGAAAACGCAAAAAAAACTGCGTGAGCTGATGGATATATGGTTTACAAACTCCCCGACCGGAATCTGCGGAGACGAGGACGGCGGCGCAATGTCCAGCTGGTATGTTTTCTCGGCGATGGGGCTTTATCCCGTCTGCCCGGGCAAGGATGAGTATGCAATCTCCTCACCCATCTTCGACCGTGTAAAGATAAATATGGAAAACGGTAAATCCTTTATCATAGAAAGTGCCGGTGCACCGGAAAATAAATACATACAATCCGCAACCATAAACTCCAACACCACCGACACCCTTTTCATCAGCCACAGCGACATTACCGACGGTGCTACCCTTACCCTAAAGATGGGCAGAAAGCCAAAATTTTGACAATTCGCAAAGCAATAGCCGTAGGAAATTAATCCTACGGCTATTGTTTTTCAAAATCAAGCGTTGCTTGATTATATTATTTCTCTGAGCAACCGCCACAACCACTGCCTTCATTTTCGGCTGATTGTTTACCTGAACAGCCTCCGCCACTGCTACAGCCTATGCATTTTACGCCCTTCTTCTTCTGCCTGATAATGTATGTAGCGGCAGAGATTACTATTATAGCTATAACAAGTAGGATAATAATGTCGGTCAATGTCATGGTATCACCTTTTTAAATATAAATAGCTTGCTTATTTTGCAGCCTGTGCTACGAGTGGGGTTGTTTTTGATCCCTTGTTCGTCATGTAGATAAGTACTGCGACGAAAATAGCTACCGCAACTAAACCCGGAATGAATCCTGCGCCGATTGCGCCTGTGGTTACAATTGTACCCACCTGGTAAACAATGAAACCAAGGGTGTATCCGGTCATAAGCTGTAGACCTATTGCACCGAACAGCCATTTTTTGCTGTTCATCTCGGCGTTCATCGCTCCGATTGCAGCAAAGCAAGGAGGTGTAAAGAGGTTGAATACAAGATATGCCATGGCGGCAACCGATGTAATGCCCATTGCACCAACGATTCCGGCACCGCTGCCTTCAACCATCTCAAGTGCTTCGGTGTCGATATAGCTCTGGATGGAGTATACAACCGCAAGTGTACCTACAACATTTTCCTTAGCGATAAATCCGGTAACAGCTGCAGCTGCAAGCTGCCATGCACTTATACCAACTATCGGGATAAGAAGGAAAGCAACAGGGCTTGCAATTGTTGCAAGGATGCTTGTGTTTGGATCGCCATCGCCAATTGGAGCAAAGGAGAAATTGTACTCCTGCATAATCTGAACAGCAACGTTACAGATAAGGATGATGGTACTTGCCTTGATAATAAATGCTTTACCACGGGAAAGCATGGAAAGAGCCGCTTTGCCTATACTCGGAACTTTGTATTCCGGTAGTTCGATGATAAAGAAGCTTCTTACACCCTTGCTTCCGGTTATTCTTTGGATGATAAATGCACCTAAAATAATAACCAAAATTCCGGAGAAATACATAATGGTATTCATCCATGCAGCGATGTCAATAAAGAATGCTCCGGCAAAAAGTGCGATAACGGGTAGCTTTGCACCACAGGGTATAAAGGATGTAAGCATTGCAGTTGTGCGACGCTCACGCTCGTTCTTAATGGTACGTGTAGCCATAACGCCCGGGATTGCACAGCCGGTGCCGATGACTACCGGTATAATGGAGCGTCCGGAAAGTCCCACAACCTTTAGGAAGCGATCCATGACCACCGCAACACGTGCCATGTAGCCACAATCCTCCAACAGTGCAAGTAGGAAAAACATTACCATAATAAGCGGTAGGAAGCCTAAAACTGCACCAACACCACCAATAATACCGTCGAGTAGCAAAGTTGTGAGTATCGGGGATGTAGATTCGCCGAGAAGTCCGCCGACACCATCATATAACATACCGATTGCAATCTCTAACCAGCCGGCAATGATTGGTCCGAGCCATGTTTGAGATATGTAGAATACTACCCACATTATAACTGCAAATATAGGCAATCCCAGCCATTTATGTGCCAAGATCTTATCCACTTTATCCTGTGTATTACTTTCATGGCTGCTAACTGCACGTTTTTCAACCTTAGCAACTATGCCTTTTACAAAGTCAAAACGTGCAACGTCTGCTTTTTCTACCGAGTTAACGTCACTCAGGTTTACCTTGTTGTCGCTATATGGTGCGCTCTGTGTGCTGCCCACCAGCTCCATTGCCTTTTTACAAAGTGTATCCAGACCATTGTTTGAAGATACGGTCGATACGGTTTGTATAACCGGACAACCCAAAAGCTCAGAAAGCTTTTCAACATCAATGGTGATCTTCTTCTTGTCCGAAAGGTCGCTTTTGTTGAGTGCAACCACCATCGGAATACCGAGGTTCAACAGCTGTGTTGTAAAAAACAAGCTTCGGCTCAGGTTTATTGCATCGACAATGTTTACGATAACATCGGGATTTTCCTGCTTAACAAAGTCGCTTGTAATGCTCTCTTCCTTAGTAAAGGGGGACATAGAGTATGCACCGGGAAGGTCCACAATCGTTACGGTTGTGTCACCACTGTAGGACTTCTGCAAACTACCCTCGATTTTATCGACGGTAACGCCTGCCCAGTTGCCAACCTTTTCATCACTGCCGGTAAGCATATTGTACAACGTTGTTTTACCGCTGTTAGGGTTTCCTGCTAATGCAATTTTCATTTAAATCTCCTCCAAAAAACTTATATTTTACAACACGTTAGCATACACTAACGTGTAAGCAAAAAAAAGACGAATAATTTCATTAATTATTCATACTATGCAACAGCAATTTATTATATTAATATTGCCGATGCAAGCTCTTCATCAATACTGTAGCGCCCGTCCTTAATTGCAACCACATAGGTGTCACTCAGGATAGAAACTATTGTAACTTCCTCGCCCGGGTAACATCCAAGAGAGAACAAAAAGCGTCTCATCTCCTCTTCGTTTGTGTCTATACCTGTCACGGTATAGGTTTTTGATATGTCGCCTGATGACAATCTTCTCATAGGTAATGACCATTCCTTTCGCGATGCAAAGTTAGCAATCGCTAACAATTCATATTATACAGTTAGTTGTTGCTAATGTCAAGCTATAATGAATATTTTTTGCAAAAATATTATAGCAATATAGAGTTTTCGATTTTTTTTGCAGACCCCTCACCCTTTAGGTATTTGATAATCGCAGAAGAAAACTCGGCACTGCACCCCATAGCGGCGGCGGTCAATACATTTCCTTCAAGGCAGACACGCTCTGCCGAATAGTTTGCAACCTTTTCTGCAACGGAGGGGTGTGCGGCTGTTGCCTCGGTTAAACCGATAGCGGTGAGCAAGGTAGGGGCGCCACAGATTGCGGCAGTAAGGTTGCCCTTGTCGTAATTTCGTCTCACTAAATCGCAGAGCGGTTTGTGGGAGATGAGCGAGGGAACACCGGGACCACCGGGGAGAATGACGGCGGTCATGTTCTCGAAGTCACAGTCCTCGAAAAGCATATCCGCCGTAATCAGCACATCGTGAGAACTTTTTACGGTTATATTACCGGTCACCGAAACTGTTGTAACCGATATTTCGGCACGGCGAAGCATGTCCACCGGTGTGAGCGCCTCTATCATTTCGCATTTATCGGTAAGAAACAGGTAAACCATACGTCCTCCTAATTAACGTTTTTCTCTTCCTTTATAAGTGGTAGCAACAGCAGTGCGCCTATTACGGCAAGCACCCCGAGAATTCCGAAGAGTAAAGCCTGATTATTTATAGGGCTAAGCAACATGGGTGCGAGCAGTGCCGACAGCGAGAAACCTACCATGACACAGCCATAGTTAGAACCGATGTTTTTAAGCCCGAAAAACTTACCGGTGATAAGCGGGAAACTACCTGCCGTTCCGCCATAGCAAAATGCGACAAGGTTGACTATAAACATCAGGAGATATTCCTGCGCAAACAACATACAAAATGCCGAACCGGCTGTAATTATGACGGTTAGCATACAGGCAAACGCCCTGCCGGATTTATCCGAAATAACCGGAAAAACCAATCTTCCGAGCGCGTTGCTTATTCCGGTGAGCATTATCATTACCGTCGCCATTCCGTCCGAAAGTCCACGCTCTATTGCGAGCGATTTGAAGGAGGGGTTAAGTATAAAGTAGACCGAGGTTCCGAGCATCATAGCACCGGTTATGAGGTAGAATGTTTTACTTTTCAGCATCTCGCTTTGGCTATAATCCCGAGTACCTGAGACGGCAACTCCTGTAGCAGCAGCTTCGGGAGGCATTGCAATGAAGGAAAAACAAACGAGGGTAGCCGCCAAAAAGATAACGCCGAGCAAGATAAATGTTGATTGTAGACCTATCATTCTTACAAGGTTTTCGGCGAGGGGTGCAAATATGACGGTAGAAAAACCGAAGGTGCACACCGAAACACCGGTAGCAAATCCACGCTTATCGGGAAAACTTTTTTGTGCCGTTGTAATGATTGCGTTATAGCCCATACCAACACCGAATCCACCGATTATTCCGTATGTTAAATATATCAACATTCCGAGCCCGGTAGGTAAAATCGCTGTAAGAAACATGGCGGCAGACAGTAGAATTCCACCGATTAATACGGTTTTTTGTGTGGTAATTTTAAGCTGTATCTTACCACCAAAAAGTATGCCGACAACAAAAAAGCAGAGCATGAAGGAGGAGGTAAGTTTAACATCGGCAGTCTCCAAGCCAAAATACTCCGATACCGGGGCAACAAATATACTGAATATGTAGATAATGCCCAAAAACAACTGCATTACCGACCCAACAATAAGCACAACATTCCTATTAATCTTACGCATAAAAATAATCCCTCCACCAAACAACACATACAACAAACCACCTAAGGAAAAATCATTACCTTAGGTGGTCAAAAATCATTATCCCTTAACCTGGTTAACAAGTGCCGAGAAGGATGCCGGATCGCTTATTGCGAGCTCTGAAAGCATCTTGCGGTTTAGCTCGATACCTGCCTTTTTAAGGCCGTTCATGAATGTCGAATAGTTCATGCCCTCGGCACGACATCCGGCTGATATACGGGTAATCCAGAGACGACGGAAGTCACGTTTACGCTGTTTACGACCTATAAAAGCATAATTACCGCTCTTCATTACCTGCTGTTTAGCCATCTTAAAATGACGACTTTTACTTCCAAAATAGCCCTTAGCGAGCTTTAACACCTTTTTTCTGCGCTTGCGTGTCATCGTTGCGCCTTTAATTCTTGCCATCTTTATATTCTCCTTCTATAGGTAAATTCACGTATTATGCGTAGGGTATCATCTTCTTGACTGCCGCCGCATTTGTAACATCGGCATAACCGCCCTTACGTAGGTTACGTTTGCGCTTGGTGCTCATCTTGGTCAAAATATGACTGCGAAATGCTTTACCGCGCTTTACCTTACCGTTTTTTGTCAACGAAAAACGCTTTTTTGCGCCTGAATGGGTTTTGATTTTAGGCATAATATTTATCCTCCTATTTTTATTGCTTTTTTTGCTTTTTATCCGGCGAGGTGCGCTGTAGTATCATGGTCATACTACGCCCCTCAAGCTTCGGGCTTTTGTCCGGCTGTGCAATGTCAACAAGCTCTTCAGCAAAACGCTTCATAACCTCGACACCAAGATTGGTGTGTGACATCTCACGACCCCTGAATCGAATGGAACACTTAACCTTGTCGCCCGCATCCAAAAATTTGCGTGCGTGTGACAGCTTGGTGTTGAAATCTCCAATGTCGATATTGGCCGAAAGACGAATTTCCTTCAGCTCGGTCACATGCTGATTTCGACGCTGTTCCTTTTCCCGTTTTTGCTGCTCAAAACGGTACTTACCGTAATCCATAATCTTGCATACCGGCGGACTTGCCATCGGCGCAATCTTAACCAGATCCAGATTTTTTGATGTCGCGCGTTCAAGAGCGGCAGCTGAACTCATAATCCCAAGCTGACTGCCATCCTCATCTACAACACGTATCTCCTTGTCACGTATTGCATCGTTCAGCTCTGCATCCTTTTTGCCTGTTGCGATAAAAAAACACCCCCTAACAAAATAAAAAACAACCGTAAAAAAACAGTTGCACAAAAGAAAACCCAAAAGGATTTTAACTATTGACCCGCAACCTATATCGGCGGCTAAGGTGAGTGTGCAAACCACAGTATGCACATCTGCTTTGTTTTTACTTTAATATAATAACACCTTTAAACCAAAATGTCAACCCCCGATAGCAATTTATTAAAAACGGCATCGGGAGCTACGGTTTATCTTTATATCAAGGAACGTCCTTCCCAATCTTTATCCGGTTTTGTTCCTATGATTTTTGTTATGGTGGGTGCAATATCCATGATGGTGCTATCCTGCGGCAATCCATCAACCTTAGTTAAATCATCCGATATAATCATGATAGGAATTGTCATGTCCTGCGGTATGTCGTGCCCATGTGTCCGCTCATGTCCGCCATGGTCGGCGGTAACAATAATTGCATAATCCTTCGGCAGGGAGTTGTAAATTTTTTCTATGCTGTCAAAGGAGTGTGCTATTCCCTTTTGGTATTCATCGCTTTCCCAACCTAATCGATGACCTATACTGTCGGTGCACCCGAAATATAAAAATACAAAATCAGGCTCGTTTTCCTTTATATATTGTATTGCAGAGTCGGCTAAAAACGCATCATTTTTCAGCTCCGAGTTGTCACCGAGAAAAAGGCTGTAACTTAAAGCACCGGGTCTTGATATATCCCTCAGCTCCTCCCAGTTGTAAAACATTGCACAGCTTTTACCGTCGTCATGAAGGCGGTTAATAAGCGAAGTTACCGGTCGCACCTGCGGAACATATGTGTTAGTGAACACCCCGTGTCGCTGTGGGGGGACACTTAGAAACAATGACATGTGGCATGGCAGCGTAACACTGGGCATTACCGTTTGTGCATTTAAATTGCAGGGATATTTTTTTACACACTCTGCCGCAAAAGGGTGTCCGCATTTCAAAACACTTTCTCCCGTCATTCCGTCCGAGAGAATAAGAATAACCTTGTCAGCCATACTACAATACCTTTATCTTGTTTTTCGTATATATATCCTTTATCGGGTCCGAAAGTTCATCGTCCGAAACAAAGGTGTATAATGATAGGTCCCTCGTAAGAGATATATTTGCTGTTTTTTCAAACTTTGTACTGTCGGCAAGTATATATACCTTGTTCGATTTCTTCATCAGCTGTTTTTGCATATCAATAATCTCGTAGGAAAAATCCTGAACCCCATGCTCCAACGAAACAGCAGAAGGGAAGATAAACGCCTTGTCAAAATGTAGATTTTCTAGCGAAAGATTAGCAACAGCACCGTAAAATGCTTTTTCGGCCGGAAGATATCGTCCGCCGGTAGAGATGATACTAAAATCATCGTTTTCCGACAAAATATTGATTACATCCTTGGAATAGGTTACCACGGTTAATTTTTTAAAACTTTTTAGCAAGGCATATGCAAAACTAATCGATGTACTGCCGGAGTCCACCGCTATTAAATCATTCTCGGTTATAAGCGACATTGCCTTTTCTGAAAGGCTATCCTTTTTTTCTTTATTATGTGCAAGCCTGTTTAGATAGAGTGGGTATTCCGTTGTGCTTGCCATTGCAACCGCACCACCATGAACACGTTTAAGCTTCCCACCGTTTTCAAGGCTAAATAAATCACGTCGAACAGTTTCAACGGAAACATCAAGCCTTTTTACCAGTTCTGAAACTGTAACCGAATTTTTTTCGCTTATCAATTTTAAGATAACATCATATCGTTCGTTTGGAAACACCGCTACACCCCTCACTATAAATCCACAAAAACGCAACAATATCCAACGATGTTAATAATACATCATTTAATATCGTATGTCAAGCAGGTATCAAAAAAATATGCGTCGTATGAAAATATGTTAAATTTTTGAATTTTTAAGGTACGTAATTTGTGCATAAAAACAAAATAACAGAATTGTGTATAAAAAAAAACGTTAAATGTATTGACATATGTGCAAAACGTGCTACAATGACAATGTTAGTTGCAATTATGTGTTTATATGTGCAATTGTATGGATGAAATAAAATTTTGTAGTTGTATAATGTAATAATTACTGATTGCTTAGGGTTATGGAGTGCCGTGATGAAAGCTAAAATGACATCCGTAGACAGAAAAAAGAAGTGGAGCGAAAATAAAAAGTTACTAAGTCGCAACTGGGTTTTGTATCTTTTTTTAATTCCATCATTTATATATATTGCGCTGTTTATGTACGGGCCGATGTACGGTATACAGCTTGCATTTAAGGATTTCAACTCCTCGCTCGGCATCTGGGGCAGCGAGTGGGTAGGATTTGAGTGGTTTGAACGATTTATCGAATCACCCAGATTCATAAAGATTTTGTGGAATACCGTTTCGCTAAGCTTTTATCAACTGCTTGTGAGCTTTCCCATTCCGATAATTCTGGCACTTTCGCTCAACTGTGTAAAAAACTCCAAGTTTAAACGAACGGTTCAGACGGTTACCTACATACCTCACTTCATCTCGATAGTTGTGTTGGTCGGAATGTTAAGTATATTTCTAAACCCGCGCTCCGGCTTTATTACCACCATGCTGGAACCGTTTTTGGGTGAACGCCTCCACTTTATGGGCGAACCAACACTGTTTCAGGACATATACGTTTGGTCGGGAGTTTGGCAGTCGGCAGGTTGGGGTTCGATTATCTACCTTGCGGCACTATCCGGCGTTAGCCCAGAACTTCACGAGGCCGCAGTTATAGACGGCGCCAACAGGCTACAACGTGTATGGACGGTAGATCTTCCGGTAATTGTTCCGCAGATGGTTATTCTGTTGATATTAAGTTGTGGCTCAATAATGAATATCGGTTTCGAGAAGGTTTTGTTGATGCAAAATTCACTTCTCGGAGACACGGCAGAGGTAATATCCACCTACACGTATAAGCTGGGATTACAGCAACAGCAGTTTGAATACTCAACGGCGATAGGGCTTTTTAACAATGTTATCAACTTTACCATACTGATTATCGCTAATAAGTGTGCAAAAGTAATTTCCGGCTCAAGTTTGTGGTAAGGAGGAGTTTGTGAGTAAAGTGAATCAAAAAACAACCAACAAGATCAAAGACCCTGTAATCGACAGAGTTTTTTACCTGATTAACTATACACTTCTTGCAGTGATATTTTTGGTGGTCGCTTATCCTTGCTATTTCGTTTTGGTGGCTTCCTTAAGTGATCCGGGTGCTGTTAACCAGGGTAGTATACTGTTATTTCCGGATGGATTTAACACCCTCGGATACCAACGTGTTTTTGAGGATTCCGATATCTGGATAGCATATGGTAACACGATAATGTACACCGTTCTCGGTACTACTCTCGGTGTGTTCGGAGCCATCCTTGCCGGTTATGCTCTTTCACGAAAGGACTTACCGTTTAACGGAATTATCATGGGCATCTACGTTTTCACCATGTATTTTGCAGGTGGTCTTGTCCCCTTTTACATTCTGGTTCAGGGGCTCAACCTCGGAAACACAAGATTGCTTATGGTTATCCTCGGAACGACCTCGGTTTACAATATTATTATCGCCCGCTCCTTCTTTGCCTCCTCCATTCCGAACGAGCTACACGAGGCGGCATCTATAGACGGTTGCGGCAATGTAAAATTTTTCTGGGATATCGTTGTTCCGCTGTCAAAACCCATAATCGCGGTTATCGCATTATATATTGCGGTTTCTAAATGGAATGAATACTTTAACGCCTTAATCTTCATTACCGATTCTGATCTTATGCCGCTACAGCTGGTGCTACGAGACAAGCTTATGTCGGTGTCGGTCTCAACCATGGACACCTCCATCGATCCTGAGGCACTGGAGGCCATGCAAAAGATGGCCGAGGTTTTAAAATACGCTATTATAGTTGTGGCAACACTTCCGATACTGCTTGTATATCCATTTATACAAAAGTATTTTGCTAAGGGCATTATGATAGGCTCTTTAAAAGGCTAAACGTCGAACACGACGATATTAGTGATAACAATTATGAAAGGGAAAAAAGGAATGAAAAAAGTTAGAGTACTTGCGTTTTTGCTGGCGCTAACCATGTTGGTTACCATGTTAGCAGCATGCCAGTCTTCCGAGGAGGGGAGCACGGCGAGCACAGCAGATACCGAAACTGCAGAACCCGAAGTTGACGAAACCGGTGTCGAACTAATGGGCAACACCTATGTCTCCGGACTACCTATCGCAAAAGATCCGATCACCTACGAAATCATGTATCTAAAGGACAACGTGGATAAATCGGCAAGCCAGAACGACAAGGAGATTATGCAGATATCCACCGAGGGAACAAATGTTTCCATCGAGTGGCGAGAGGTTTCCGCCGTTCAATATGAAGAACAGCTAAACCTTATGTTGGCTACCGGCGACAACATGCCGGATGCAATTTTAAGCAACCTTTCCGAACAGCAGGTTGCGGAAAACCCAGAGGATTTTCTCGTGTTGACCGAGGAGATTATGCAGAGCTGGACACCTAACATCTATTCTCAGATAGAGGAAAATGTTCCCGGCGGAGTTGACTTTTTAAGAAAAACCGACGGAAATATCTACTCTATACCGACAGGTGTTTGGACAGAGTATGCTAACTGGGCTAGCGACATTCTTTACATACGTGAAGATTGGGTTAACGATCTCGGAATGGAGATGCCGGAGACTATTGACGATCTCTACAACATTCTTGTTGGGTTTAAAGAGAACGACATGAACGGAAACGGCGACCCGAACGACGAGGTTCCCTACCTTTTTGCACAGGCAAACTGGGCAAGTAAAATCCAGGCACTTGCCGGTTCATGGGGAATGGCAGGAAGAACAATAGGCGATGGTCAATGGTATGGTAGAGTTGTGGATGGACAGTATGTCCTGAGCATTACCGAGGAGAGATTTAGAGATTTCCTTACCGAGATGAACAGGTGGTATGAAGCCGGCCTGATTAATGCAGACGGATTTACCATGTCTAACGACGAATACATCACACAGTACTCACAGCACGACTGGTTCGGACTGAGAAGTGCATGGACACCTATCGACGAGTATGAAGGCAGATGGAACGCCGTTCCGGTACTCACAGCCGAGGGCTATGAGGGTCAGGAGGTTAAAGCAGGCGAGCTTAATACCATCGTTGCAAACCGCAACGGATTTACCGTTACTGCAAGTGCTGAGGAGCCGGAAGGTCTTCTACGCTGGTGGGATCATATCCATTCCGATTCTGAGTGGAAACGTATAAGCCGTGACGGTCCTAAGGGCGGCTATTGGGATTATGACGAAGAGGGTATGCCGGTAGTTACCGTTCCGGAAGTTATGCCGGAAAACATCAACAACACTTCTGAGTTCCACTATACCTTTGCTTGGCGCGCCAACTGTGCACTCATGTTCCTTGATGAAATTGCAAAGCCGAACATGGACGAGATGTCACCCGACACCATCAGATATACTGTAGGCCCGATGTATGAGGACTACTTCCCGGCAGAGCTTGTTCCGAACATACCGATTCCGGCAGAGATGGCAGAGGAGTTCAGCTACGTTGAAACCGAGATTATCAACGAGGTAAACAACTTTATGGGAACCTCGATAATCAACGGCATAACCGACGATACATGGAATGCTTTTGTACAGCAGATAAATGATCTCGGTGCAGAGCAGTGGGTAGCACATCAGCAGAGAATTATCGATGGCGACTTTTAACGCATAGCTCATATACTTTATAGGTTAACAGACTTATTAATCCGGTTTATTTCTTTTTTGTAATAAACCGGATTAATTTTAAGCTAAAATCGAGGGAAACATGAAAATTAAATATCTTGGAACGGCGGCGGCGGAAGGTTGGCCGGCTGTTTATTGTAAATGTGCTGCGTGTGAGAAGGCTCGCACTCTAGGCGGAAAAAACATTAGAACACGCTCACAGGTATTGATTGACGATGTGATGTTGGTGGATTATCCGCCGGACACCTATTATCATTCATTACAGTATAACATTAATCTACTTGATATAAATAACATTTTGATTACCCATTCTCATCAGGATCATTTTTACCCGCTTGAGTTCATGTTGCGATGTGAGGGGTTTTGTCACGGCGCTACCGCCGATTTAAATCTTTACGGAAACAAAAAAAGCTTACAGTTTTACAACGATGCCGCCGCAACGTTGGATCCATTCTACAGCAACACAAATGGTGTTAAATACAACTACATTAAACCCTTTGAGCCGATAGAAATCGATGGGTATACCGTCACGGCATTGCCTGCACTGCACGACAGGCAGGAGGATTGCTATATCTTCCATATCGAAAAAGGCGAAAGTTCCCTGCTTTACGGCAACGATACAGGGATATTCACCGACGACGTTTTCGACTATTTGAAGGGAAAACCGATAAGTCTTGTGAGTTTGGACTGCACAACGCTAAAGCATAAGGATGGAACAAACCACATGGGAATTGAGGATGTTCTGATTGTAAAGCAGCGACTTATCGAATGTGGATGTGTTAACGAAAACACAAGGTTTGTAATCACCCATTTCTCTCATAACGGAGAACTTTTACACGACGAGATAGAGGAACGAGTTGCGAAACATGACATCGCCGTTGCATACGACGGATTTGTCTTTGAGTTTTAAACAGGCAAATTAGGTTAACGAAAAACAGGTAAGGGAGAAATTTTGAAAAGTCAAACATCATCCGAGATTAATCGCTCTCAAATTTTGTTTTTTGTTGTGTGCTGTGTTTTTTATGCGTTCAGCTATTTGGGTAGATTAAACTATTCTGCCGCAATGGTGCAGTTTACCGCCGATAAGATTTTATCTCCCTCGGTAGCGGGTTTAATCTCTACCCTGTATTACTTTACATATGGCGGCGGACAGATAGTAAGCGGATTGCTTGGCGACAAACTTTCCGCAAGATTTCTGCCCTTTGTTGGAGTTTGCCTTTCGGCTGTGTGTAACCTACTTATGGCTGTTGTGACCCCGGGACCTGTTTTTGCGTTAATTTGGGGTGTTAACGGGTTTGCCCAATCGCTGTTATGGCCATCGGTGATGAGAACCCTTGTGCTGTATTTTCCTCAAAAAGCACACCTTAAAATATTTGCTTATATTACCGTGGCGGTGCCTGTGGGTACACTGTCCTCCTACCTATTATCGGCGTTGTTGCTTGAGTTTTACAGTGTTGATGCACTGTTTGTGGTGCCGGCATTATTAATGGTTGCGGTGGGTGGCTTGTTTGTGTTTTTGTATCCGAAATCGCGAGCATTTAACGCAGCTACAATCTCGCAGGATGAACTGCAAGAAAAACCGAAACTAAAACTGGGGGTAATAGCGATTGTAAGTACACCTATTGTATTGGTGATGATGTTCCCCTCCTTTTCTCACGGCTTTATTAAGGATGGGCTCACGGCATGGATTCCAAGCTATATAAACTCGAGCTTCAATGCCGGTTCGGTAACCTCGGTTCTTGTAACCTCGATTTTACCGATGGTAAACCTGATAGGGGTTTACTTTTTGACAAGGTTGAAACAAAGGGTAACAAACAATATTGTTCTTTGCACCGTCTGCTTTTCCTTATCCTTTATATCAATGTTGATGCTTACCCTGTTCGGAACGGTAAACCTGTGGTTCTCGCTTCTGCTTCTTGCAATATGCAGTAGTGCAATGATGGCGATAAACACCGTATTTGTCAGCTACATACCGGCACTTTTTGCAAAGGAGGGCAGGGTTGCATTTGTATCGGGACTTATGAATGCTCTGTCATACATGGGCGCCGCCGTTTCCGGCGTGCTGATAGGCGTATTAACCCAACAGTACAGCTGGACGGTAACAATGGCATTTTTTACCGTACTGCTTGCAGTAACCGCTATTTTATGCTTTGTGTACCGAAAAAAGGATGCTAATCCGTGAATGAAATAGCTTGATTGCTTTTGTTAAAATTGTTGCTATTTCTGATGAAGGCGAGGTCTCCGAAATCTATCCTGTTGTCTGCGTTCAGGTCATACATTCTGTTGCTGTCATTTATGACCTCTGTATTATAACTTCCGGAGTTAATAATTAAAGCGATATCTTCTGAGTTAACGGTATCGTCATCACTAATATCGCCCGTTGCGAGAACGATATTTGAAATGTTTTTATTATCATGCATTGTTAGATCAACGGAAACGTTGGTAATCTCGATGTTTTCAAGGGTGTAGGTTAGATATCCTTCCTTTGCAATGGTCAGGTTGTATCTGCCGGGAGGAATTTCCTGCGACTCAAATGATTGTTGCATGCCGCCGGCAACACCGTTGGCGTTACCCTCAACATTTATCGTAGTCACGGCTTCGCCACCGGAACTGTTTGTGATGGTTACCGTAGCCGGTAGGGTGGGATCCATGCTGGAAAAACTACCCTTAATTAATAGTCTGGGCGAAAGCGAAAGGTATTTACCAGTATATGTGCTACTCCAATCAAACCTACCCTCCCAAGAGTCTGAACCGTCAACGTTATCACTTACAAGGGCTTTGTAGCTACCGGTATAGGTAGGATAATTACCTCCACCAAACGCATTGCCCGGTGAACTTGCAACAAGCTTTCCGCCGTTTAGATTAACATCGTAGTTAATACTTGGAATAAAGATGGCGTTATCCTCACCGTACGCTGTTAGCAGTCCACCATTTAGGTTTAGCGAGCCACTCATGCCATAGCTTTTTTGCGCATCTCCGCCGATTGCCTCAACATTGCCATCATTGAGGAGTAAGTCGCCGGATACACCGGTACTTGAGGTGGTATTATCTCCACCAACTCCTTTAATCGCTCCGGAGTTTACCGTGATAAGTCCGGCAGTTATGCCGCTACCTGAAGGAGAGTTGCCGCCATAGGCGTTAACCGTGCTATCAGTAAGGGTTATACCGCCGTGAGATCTTATTCCGTAGCTTGTACCCTTCGTTGTTAGTCCGGCAGTTATGTTGACCGTGCCGGTACCTGAAAAGCTTAACAGTCCGTTGCTAAAAATACCATAGCTGTAGCCGCTTTGTCCGTAGCTTTTGCCGGAAAATATGTTTAGTGTTCCGTCACCCGATATGGATATTCCGGCGTTTGCAGAACGGATACCGGTGCTTTGGTTAAACTGGCTATATGTTTTAAAGCTATCCGATTCCGTATCTCCTATTGTGTTGTTGCCGGTATAAACTATGTTAAGTTGTTCTATAGAATAGATACCGTATTTGCTGGAGTTACTGTCGTGAGCAACGGTAATGGTAGCCCCGTTGAGATACAGTGTACCCTCGCTGTAATACACACTGTAGTTTGCAACCCCTGCGTCGGTGGTGGTAAGCCCACCCACACCGTTATTGACATAGTATACACCCTCCTCAACACGAGTGTCGCCGACATATAAAATGTTTTCCGCATACACCTGTGTCGCAAAAAAAACAGCGGTTACAACCAATGCGATAACGATACAACATCTTATAATGTTAGATTTTAATCCTTGCATTTTTAACATTTCTCCCTTGACTAAACATGAAAATATCGCTTATATCTTACCACACCATGTTTTTTTAGTCAATCAAAATACCGTGTAATTACATTTTTCATGATTTTAAACAAAAAATGAACAAAACCGCCTAAATGCAAACATTGAAATTCTGTTTGTAGTGACACGGCTTGCCCTGTCCGATAACGGTGCGTTTTCAGGTTGTTGATCGGCCACGGCAAACCGTGACCTTGCAATATGCTTTCCTATTTATGCAACATATAATCAATCAGCTTAAAAAACAAAAAATCGACCCACAAAGGGTCGATTTCAGAGTGTCAAAAAAACCACCATTCTCCTTGAAATGTCAAATTCGGTGACATGTGCGGCGAATTTGACCTTCAACAAATGGCTTCACTGCAAAAGAAGTTCGCATTTGAGCCATTTGTGGGGGAGGGTACCGGGAGGGGATGCATCCCCTCTCGGGTTAAGTGGATATTACTCGAAGTCTTTGGCTTCCTCTTTTAATCTGTAAAGTTCTTTTTTCAAATCCTCTTTTATCTCTGCATAGGCAGGGTCGTCGTAGACATTAACAAGCTCGTTGCTATCCTTGTTTAGGTCGAACAGCTCCCATACCGGTGTCTTTGACTCATCAATTGCACCTGCGGCACCGAGTGCTTCGCCGTAGTAGTAGATAAGCTTATGGTCCATGGTTCTAACACCGTAGTGTGACCAGACATAGTGGTCGGCAAGGTGCATCCAGTAGCGATAGTACATCGAGGTTCTAAGTGCGGGTGCATCCTCATTTTCTAAAATTTCTCTGACGGAGTAGCCCTGCATGTCCTCCGGTGCTTCGATGCCGGCATAGTCTAAAAATGTTTTTGCAAAGTCGAGGTTTAGTATCATCTTGTCGGATACCGAGCCCGGCTTAATAGCCCTTGGGTACTTTATCACAAACGGCATTCTCAGCGATTCCTCATACATGAAACGCTTGTCGTACCAGCCGTGGTCTCCTAAATAGAAGCCCTGATCTGAGGTGTAGATTACGATGGTATCCTCGGCAATGCCCTCCTCATCTAAGCAGGCAAGCAGATTACCGATGTTATCGTCCACGCATGCAACGCATCTGAGGTAGTCCTTCATATAGCGTTGATACTTAAAGTTTTTAAGCTCGGCATGGTTTTTAAAGGATACGGGTACTCCGGTCTCTACCGGTGTTAAGGTAAATCCTTCCAGGTTATCCGGGTGTGGTATCTTGTCGGTATCCTTCTCACCCTCCGGAACCACGATTTTCAAGTCCCTGTAGGTGAGATCAAGCGTAATTCTCATCTTAGCTTCACGAGCGGCGTCCGACCTGTTTTCGTAGTCGTCGTCATAGGTCTCGGGATGTGGTAAATCCTCATCCTTAAACATATCACGATATTTATCACTAACCTCCCAGGAGCGGTGTGGTGCCTTATGGTGGCTCATCAGCATAAAGGGTTTTGATTTATCTCTATTCTTAATGTAGTCGATGGAAAGGTCGCCAACAATGTCGGTAACATAGCCTTCATACTTTTTCTCTACACCGTTTTCACGCAGTATGGGGTTGAAGTATTCACCATGTCCGAAATGGGTAACCAAAACGCTGTAGTGGTCAAAACCGGTAGGGTTAAACTCAGGGGCGGTGCCTAAATGCCATTTTCCGATAATGCCTGTTTGATATCCTGCTCCCTGAAGAAGCTTTGCAACGTTTTGTTGTTCGCCGTCTAAGTTATCGGCAAGTGTTTTAACACCATTGAGATGGGAGTGCTTGCCGGTTAGGATAACCGCCCTCGAAGGTGCACAGATGGAGTTTGTACAAAAGCAGTTGTCAAACCTCATGCCCTCGTTTGCGATTCTGTCCATGTTCGGTGTTGTGTTGATCTTGCTGCCGTAACAGCTCATGGCATGAGACGCATGGTCGTCCGTCATGATAAAAACAATATTTGGTCTTTTTTGCATACCGGTTACCTTTTCCTTTCTGTTTAAACATCCTTCTGTAATTTTATCACATTTTCAATCTCTCGTCCACCACTAAAATCGAATTTATTATAACAATTCAAAAAAATATCGCCCACCGAAAAACGGCAGGCGATTTCAAAGTGCAAAAAACTACAAAGAAAAATTCGGTGGTGTGTACAGCGGATTTTAATAATCCTTTTTCTTTTTGCGAAATGCCTTAAAGTACACAAATGCTATAACAAGCACAAGAACAATAATGATGGTTGGCATTATCCAGCCACCGGCATCCTCCTCTGCTGTGCGGATATCTGTCCAGAGTCTGTCCATCTCGGCGTTAACCTCGTCGGAAAGCAGAGCAAAGGTGGTGCCGTTTGCAACCACATCATTCGGGATAAATATCAGTGGGTTTTCCAGCATCTCGGCGGGAAGTAGTTCCCTTGCGCCCATTACCGGTGTTGTGTAATAGATGTACTCGGCGTTAGCGGCGGATATCTCAGCCTCACACATAAAGTTTATATACATCTCGGCGGCCTCCTTGTTGGGGCTACCCTTTGGTATTGCCATTGCGTCTACAAATACATTCACGCCTTCCTTCGGGAAAACGTATGAAAGGTCGGGGTTTGCCTCTATCATGTTGTTGGCATCACCGGCATAGTAGGCACCGATTGCAGCGTTTCCGCCCTCCAAGGCATCAAATATTTCATCGGCAACATAGCGTGGTTCTACATTGGATTTCTGCTCGATCAACAGCTCGGACGCCTGCTCTAACTCATCAACACTCTGCGGGTTCAGCGACAAGCCACTTAATGCCTGTGCAACCGCAAAGGCATCCCTCGAGTTATTGAACATTAGGATATCGCCTGCATAGGTCTCGTCAAACATCAATCCCCAGCTGTCCGGTGTGCCCTCCACCATGGTGGTGTTGTATATCATACATACTGCGCCTAACATGTAGGGTACAGAATAGCTGTTGTCCGGATCAAAGTCGTGCCCGAGTGCTGAAGGGTCGATATCGGCAAAGTTAGGTATGTTGCCCATGTCGAGTGGCTCTAACATATCCTCGTTTATCATCCTCGCTATCATATAGTCGGACGGAATGATGATGTCATAGTCGGCACCGCCACCGCTTATCTTGGTATACATTTCTTCATTGGTTGCAAAGTTGGTGTAGTTAACGGTAATTCCGGTTCTTGCCTCAAACTCCGCATTTACATCCAACGAATCGTCCGAACCGTCACTTATGTACTCACCCCAGTTATAAACGTTAAGGGTGATACCGGCATCGGCGAACCTCTCCCAATCGTACTCCTCCTCGGCAGAAACCGATAACGGCAACCCTGCCAGTAAAAGTGCCACTGCTAAAAAAGAAATGATTTTTTTCAATTTAGTTAATCCTCCGTAAAATGTTTGTTTTCCTTCTTTTCACTGCGAATTGAGCGATAATTCATAATCAACAGTATCGTCATTACCACAACAAAGATAATGGTCGACAGCGCATTAATTTCAGGACTTACCCTTTTTCTTGTCATGGAATAGATTGCTATCGGCAGTGTCTGGGTTGTGCCGCTGGTGAAATAGCTGATTATAAAGTCGTCTATCGAAAACGTCAGTGCTATCAAAAATCCGGTTACAATTCCGGGGCTTATCTCGGGCAGTACCACCTTGTAAAAGGATTGAATTGGATTACATCCGAGATCCAGAGCCGCCTCCACTATTCGGGTGTCCATCTGCCGAAGCTTTGGCATCACCGACAGAATTACATAGGGGAGACAGAAGGTAATATGTGCAACAAGTAGGGTGGGTATTCCGAAAATTTGAAACGGAACTGCAGATTTAAACACTACAAACAGTAGCATAAGCGATATACCGGTGACTATCTCGGGGTTAATAACCGGAAGGTAGCTAATGTTGAGTATAACCGCCCTTGGAGCCTTTTTCATGGAGTGTATACCCACCGATGCGGCTGTGCCGATTATAGTTGCGATTACCGATGCGGCAGCCGCAAGCCCGAGTGTTAAAAACAGCGAGTTTAAAAGCTCCTCGTTCTGAAATAAATCTATATACCATTTAAGCGTAAATCCGCTAAATACTGCATAACTATTGCTCTCATTAAAGGAGAAGACCATCATGATGAGAATAGGCAGAAACAAAAAAGCCATCACAAGGGTTATGTATGCGTTGCCAAGCTTTTTCATATCATACCCTCCATACTCTCCTCGTCGCCCAGCTTGTTAGTCACCGACATACAGGCGATAACAATAAGCATAAGAACAAGTGCCATGGCAGAGCCGAGACCGTAGTTGTTGGAATTGCCGAGGAACTGTAGCTCGATAACATCACCGATAAGCATGTTAGAGCCACCGCCCAACATTCGTGATATGATAAATGTGGAAATCGCCGGCACAAAAACAAGGGTAATTCCGGTGGTAACACCGGGGATGGATAACGGAAGCAAAACCTTTTTAAATACATCAAGAGGCCCGCAACCGAGATCCTGTGCCGCCTGTATAACACTACCGTCAATCTTCACCATGGTGGAGTACATTGGCAGTATCATAAAGGGCAGATAGTTATAGACCATTCCGAGCACGATGGCACCGTCGGTTCCAATCATCTGTAGAGGGCCTATTCCAAAAACAGAGAGGACGGAATTTATTATACCGTTACGCTCTAACAGAACTATCCATGCATAGGTGCGTAACAAAAAGTTAATCCACATCGGTAGCATTACCAACATAAGCATAACCTTCTGCCTTCCAGCAGGAAGACGGCTGATAATAAAGCTTATAGGATATGCAATGGCAAGACAGATTGCCGTTGCAATGGCAGCAAGCAGTATGCTTCGAATAAATACCGGTGCGTAATCGAAAAGCTCGGCGACATGTATAAGAGTAAATTTTCCGAAATCATCGGTAAAGGCAAAGTAGATAACAAGTATAATGGGCGCAAGGATAAACACCGCCATCCACACCACATAGGGCAGTGCCACACGTGATTTAAGCAATTTATATTTCCCTTTCCTCGTATTCCATGATATGTATCTCCTCCGGCCCGATGTCTATTCCTATCATCTCGCCGGGTTTTTGGCTTTGGGTAGAGTGGATTATCCAGTTGTAGCCTGCCTGTTCCACCTCTATCTCATAGTGAACGCCCTTAAACACAACATTTTTCACGAGTCCGCTTAGCTTGCCCTGCACCACCGGAACAACATCGATATCCTCCGGCCTTACCACAACCTGAACCGGTTTTCGACCATATCCCTTATCCACGCAGTCAAAGGTGGCACCGCCAAACTCCACAACATAGTCCTTGGGCATAAAGCCGGTAATGATATTAGATTCGCCTATAAAGTCGGCAACGAAACTGTTGACCGGCTCGTTATATATATCCTGCGGTGTACCGGACTGCTGAATAAGTCCGTCCTTCATTACCACAACACGATCCGACATGGTGAGTGCCTCCTCCTGGTCGTGCGTAACATAGATAAAGGTAATTGCAAGACTTTGTTGTATACGCTTAAGCTCTATCTGCATCTCCTTGCGCAGCTTTAAATCGAGCGCACCGAGCGGCTCGTCTAACAGCAACACACGTGGGTGATTGACAAGCGCCCTTGCAATTGCAACACGCTGTTGCTGACCACCGGAAAGTTTGTCGGTAGCGCGGCCCTCAAAGCCCTTTAGCCCCACCATCTCAAGCATCGGTTTTACCCTATCCTTAATCTCACTCTCGGATAGCTTTTTCACCCTAAGACCAAACGCCACATTTTCATATACATCAAGGTGCGGAAACAGTGCATAGCGTTGAAACACCGTGTTAACGTTGCGCTTGTAGGGCGGAAGCTCGGTTATATCCTGGCCGTCGAAGGTAACCTTTCCGCTTTTGGGAATAATAAAACCGCCGATGACCCTAAGAGTGGTGGTTTTACCACATCCTGAGGGGCCCAGCAGCGTAACAAATTCCTTATCGCCTATTTCAAGTGAAAAATTGTGAAGTATCGGCTCTCTTCCAAAATCAACATTTATACCCGATAGAGTAATAACGGATTGTTGTGACAATAAAGTTCCCTCTCTTTTCTGTAAGTTCGTATTTTGTATAGTCTTCACCTTTGGTGAAGATATTTTTGTTGTTAGTGGCCTTCGTGGAGTTTTAGTTTTTCTTTGTAGATGTCTCTTACACCGGCACAGTAGTCCTGAATGGTGTCGTGGCTGTTTTCTAACGACTTCATCCTTTGTTGCAGTTCGACAAGCAATCCGTATTTCTTTTCGTCGTGCTTGTAATCTGTAGTTTTGCCGGGTGAAAACGACATGGTGTTTTCGACGCTGAAAAAGAAGTTGTAGAGTGCACAGGTACACACCACAATGGTGTAGACAAGTGTCATGGCAAGCAAAACCAGGTGGAAAATAAGCTTTACATTTATCAACAACATGCCGTAGCCTTCGTTTCCGGAATCGATGTTAGCCACCCATGGCTCGAAGTTTAAAAAGATATAAACCACAATCATCACCGAGAGCAGCAGATCCACCCCTAAAAGCCCTCTTTTGCGGATAAGTCCAAAGCTGAAATAGGCAAAACATGCAACAAAGGTTGCGGCGAGTGCTATCAAATAATCATTGTAGTCGGTAAGCCTTGCGTATGCCGGCGCACCGTCGGCGGTGAAGATGGAGTAGATTAAAAATTCGTTGATAAAGGCCAGCACCACCAACAGAAAAAGCCCGCATTTTATGGCCCCGCTAAAAAGCCCAAAAACTGTGCCTAAAATATTCCTTTTACGCCTGCTCTGCATCATCTACCAAAATCCCCTCTGCACCTATCAGGATGCTTTCATATAAACCTTCTAACTGGTATTTGATTTCCTCAGCCGAGAAAAATCTTTCGTAATCAAAACGATACACAATCATATATACACCGTTTGTTATCTTGGTTACCGTCTCGTTATCACTCTTTTTATTTTTTAAATCCTCCATGCTCTTGCCCGAGAACACAACCCTCGGCACGGTGGAAAGAAAATTGCTCCCATACGAGAAAATCAGTCCATTATCGTCTCGATATATCTTTTCAAGATTTCGCAGTGCCTCAATTTGTTGCTCGTTATTGATCGAAAAATTGGCAATCTCATTTTGGGAGGAATCGAGAAGTGTTAACTCTCCGTCCTGGGTGTAGTCAACCACATTAAGGGTAGGATAATCGTTTATCAAGTTGTATAGCTCGATTATTGCCGGAACATCGGCAATCATGTCATCCACACGCTTATTATCACGTCTGATGCTCACAAGCGCAAATAATGCTATCGAGGTGCATACCAGTAACGTAACTACAACAACATTTATTGTAACCCTTGCAAGCGGTCCCTTAGTTATCATCTCAATCCTCTATTCGTTATGCCGTATGTATCTTAGTCCTACCTGTTTCGTTGCTCCAAAAATCTTTCAAGTATTATCGCAGCGGCAACTGCATCCTCATCATCGTTTCTTTTTTTGCTTTTTTTGCCATTGCCCTTCATTATGTCCTGTGCTTCCTTTGAAGAACCATCCTCCTGCATATATTCAACCGGAATTTCGAGTATTCCACTCAGTATATCGCCAAGCCGTTTACACTGTTCGGCATGTGGATGGGCACGACCGTCATCATAGGTCGGTAGTCCTATAACCACCATGGATATCTCGTATTCCCTCGTCGCATAAACAATCTTTTCCGCTGTTTTAGCCATGCTCTTTTCACGCAATACACCCAGAGGCGAGCATAAAAATTCCGTTCTGTCACATGCGGCAAGTCCTGTTTTTGTCTCACCGTAGTCCACTGCAAGTATTTTCAATTATTCACCCCTCAACTATAGGTTGCTTTGACTAGCTATCGGTCGCATGGTCGGGAACAACAGTACGTCCCTAATGCTTGCAGAACCGGTCAACAACATCACAAACCTGTCTATTCCTATGCCTATTCCTCCGGTCGGTGGCATTCCATAGGACAGTGCATTTAAGAAATCTTCATCCAGCGGTGTTGCTTCGTCGTCTCCTGCGGCCTTTGCCTTTAACTGTGCCTCAAATCGCTCACGCTGATCTATCGGGTCGTTTAGCTCGCTGAAGGCATTTGCATATTCCCTACCACCAATAAACAGCTCAAATCGCTCGGTATATCTTCCGTCATCAGGGCACTTTTTAGAAAGTGGTGAGATTTCCACGGGGTGATGTGTTAGGAAGGTAGGCTGTATCAAATGTTCCTCGGCATATCTCTCAAAGAACATGTTCAAAACATCGCCCCACCCGTGGTGTGCCATCGTCTCCATGCCACGTTCCTTGGCGAGTGCCAGCGCCTGGTCACCGTCAATTCCGTCAAAATCAATTCCGGAATGCCTTTTTACTGCCTCGGTCATGCTTATTCGCTCAAAAGGCTTTTCCAAATCTATGTCGTTACCATCAAGGCTCACCTGTGCGGTGCCGAGAACACGCTGCGAAACACCCCTCATAAGGTTTTCGCAAAGTCTCATCATGCCTTCATAATCAGTATACGCTTGGTATAATTCAAGCAATGTAAACTCAGGGTTGTGCTTTGGTGATATGCCCTCGTTACGGAAAACACGACCGATTTCATACACCTTGTCGAATCCACCTACGATAAGTCTTTTAAGGTGAAGCTCCAATGCAATTCGCATCGACATGGGAATGTTTAAGGCATTGTGATGGGTAAGAAACGGTCTTGCGGCGGCACCTCCTGCCTCGGTTTGAAGCATCGGCGTCTCCACCTCTAAAAAACCCTGTTCATCCAAAATGTTTCGCATCTCGCGAATTATCCTGCTGCGCAGAACAAAGGTATTTTTAACCTCTGGGTTAGCAATAAGGTCTACATAGCGTTGGCGGTAGCGAAGCTCGGTATCCTTTAACCCGTGCCACTTTTCCGGCAGAGGCAGAAGAGCCTTTGCAAGGAAGGTTGCCGATATCACCGAAACAGATATCTCGCCCTTTCGGGTGCGAAATACATCGCCGGATACACCGATTATATCTCCTATGTCACAGCGCAAAAATTCGCTGTACAGGTCCTCTCCTACAACATCCTTTTTAATATAGAGCTGAATTCTTCCGGAGGAGTCGGTAAGGTCGGCAAAGCTTGCCTTACCCATATCTCTCTTTGCGGTAATTCGGCCGGCAATGTTTACTGTGCGAGTTTCTTCGCTCTCGTCGCTAAAGCTGGTTACAATCTCAGCTGCATATGCGTCTACAGGGTAGCTTGTCTGCTCAAAGGGATTCTTGCCCGCCTCTATTGCGGCGGAAAGCTTGTCCCTTCGGATCTGTAAAAGCTCTGATAATTCAATGGTGTTGCCTGTTTCGTTGTTGTTCAAATTTTTATGTCCTTCCCATAATACATGTGTATTTATAATAGTATGTCATAAGCAATATAAAAAATGCAAAGCATGTATATGCTTTGCACTTTATTTGCTCACATATATTTTGCTTTTCACTTATATATTATACATGAATGACGACAAAATACAAGCATTTTTACTAAAATTATTCTTTTGTAATAAATGAAAAAACAGTATAATAGATTGGCTTTTAAGGAGTCTTATCGTTTTTGAAGTTAAATTAAGATACAATACAGCTATATCCCACCGAGCAGTTTACCACTCGATAGGATATAAGTACAGGTTTTTACGTTATCGTGGATAGCGGTTTAGGGTTAATTCTATCCCTAAAACGCAAGGTAGAACATGTAAAACCCTATTAACGCCATTGCAACTCCCATTACCACCTTAAGGATGTTGCTAAGCCTGCCATACTTCTCGTTTTTTGAAAGCTTTTCGACAAAACCTATGGAGGTTCCGCAGATAACCGCCAACACGCCGTGACCGACAGAGTATAAAAGCAAAAGAATTATTCCCCATGCCATATTACCGCTTCCCGCAACCACGGCTAAGAGTGCAATGAGCACGGGAGTGGAGCAGGGTGATGAAAAAATCCCACCGAGTATACCGGCTATCAATGCACCGAGATACCCTTTTTTTGTGTTCTTTGTTATTAAATAGCTACTTGGTATTATCTCATATACTCCCCAGGTCTGTAATGCCATAAGCATCATCAAAACTCCGAGCACCAGATACCACCATGTCGAGGCGTTGCCTATGAGGCTTCCCGCCATTGTTGCAACTATGCCGAGAGTGGTAAAGGTAACCGCCGAACCGAGTGCAAATGTCAGGGACAGTGAAAATGCACGTTTGGTATTTTTACTTCCTGTACCGCCCACATAACCCACAACGAGCGGAACGCTGGAAAGTGCACAGGGGGTAAAGGAGGTCAGCACGCCGGCAACAAGCGCCAACAGCGGCGCCACAAAGGTACTGTTTACAATCATCTCGGATATTGAGTTTAGCATTGCGTCCATATAATTAATCTCTCCTGTATAGTCATTTAAGCTTAATGGGCTACGCTATACGGAGGTGTTGACAAACAAAGATTTTGCAAAAACAAGAACAAAATTTTTGTCAGATTAAACAAAAAGCGCAAGCAATACCTTGTGTATTAATGAGCATTTTTGTGACATATGACGGAAATTTTGCCGTCGCTTTTTGTAAAGCCGACTTTGTCAACAGCTCCTATACGCCCATGTCCTCAAGAATTACCCTCATTTGTTCCTCGGTAAGCCCTCCCTGATGCACTGTAAACAGATGTTCCTCCGTCTCATTGTGCGCATACATCAAAAACTCAATTCCAAGGTCTTTACTCGGCACATAGGGTGAACCGTCGGAATTAACAAGAACCTGAGTCGGAATTACCTGAACCGGAAAACTTTGCGCCGCTTCAGGGTTTTTCCACACGTCGACGAACTGAACTATCGCCTTGCCCTGCATTTCGGCATTTAGGTTTACCAGTACCGGAGCCATCTCCTTACAGGGAATGCACTCGTCCGCACCAAAGTCGATAATCATCGGAAGACCACTTTCCGACAGCACCTCTAAGTCTACCGAGGTCACATTTAAGGGAAAATCACCCTCAACCACCGTATCGGCAACCTCCGGCTCGTTCTGCATAAACCATATAACGCCGATAATTGCAACCATCACTAGCGGAATAATTATTCGTAATGCTTTTTTACTTTTCATCTGCAAAGCTCCTATTTCATATCAAAATATTTTGTTTTGATACAAGTATACAACTAACGGGATTGTTTGTCAATACTCAAATCAATTATTTTTGATATATAAGTTGTTAACCGGCAATATAAAATCAATCAACTTGAAAAAGGATACAACTGTTCATCCCAATAGCATAGCGATATGTCGTTATCGCTTTGCTATTGGGTGCACACCAAAGTATGCAATTTCACACTTTGTGTGAAATTGAAGATTTTGAAGTAGTTTATGTGATAACGTAGTTCGGTACGGTTTGGGGCAAACAAAATGCGCCTATCAAGATAGATTTTCCGCATGAAAAAAAGCTCAAGAGCACAGTGCCCTTGAGCTTTTTCTATTAGGATTTATTGGCTGATTTTCAGCTTTCTGATTCTACGCTGCTGAACTATGATTACTGCAATGGATGCAACCAATACAACTGCAAGTACCACGATAATGATGTTGTACATCAACATGGACTGCTCTACAAGTTCGTTTGGATCGATATCTCCACCTGTTAGCGGTATTGGCTCGTCTCCGATGCTATCACGAACCTCAACGTAATCTGTGGTAATTCCTACGCCGTATTTAAGCGTGAATGCTGAGGAAAGTGATGAGTCGTTAACGGAGTTACCGGTATACATTATGAGGAAGGGAAGATCGGTCTCAAATGTAGGTGTTACGCCAAGCGGTGTGTCATTATCTTCAATCTGCTCGGTGGCTGTGCTCTCAGATGCCGGTGCAATCTCGCTGGAAACAGCCTCGGAAGATGCTGCTTCGGAGGATACTACCTCAGAAGAAACAGCTTCGGATGATACAGCTTCGGTGGGTATAGATTCGGATGATACCGCCTCGGATGATGATTCTACAGAGCTACTCTCTGCCGGTGCCTGTGATGTAACCTCGCTGCTGTCTGCCTCACTACTGCTAATGTCGCTTGTAGCCATGGAGCTGGAAAGTTCCGACTCCGGCTCTACGATTGTTTCATCAAAGGTGAGGTCCGGTTCAGCCATAGGAGGTGTTGTGCCGGTGTAAAGGTATAGGTAACCGTTTGGCATTCCTGCAGGAAGACTTATGGAGTTGTTTTCAACCAGTACTCTTGCACCCACCTGGGCATCAACCGAGCTAAACATGGTCAAATTAGGTCGAACAGCCGCAGGATTGGTAATTGCAATAGTATTGTTTATCAGGCTATACTGCTGCTCTAATGGAATATTGAAATATCTGAAGAATGTTTTAATAGAATCTGCGTTGACATGGTTTCCGATAAACTCATCAACATTATATGTTAGCATGTTTATGTTGCCATCGACGTTTACTAAGTTGTTAGTTGCGGATGTAACCGCAAAGATAGATTCCGGAGTATCACCTGTGATATTAACGGTGTTATTTTCTACGTAGAAATTCTCACCAACGAATATATCTTTTGTTTGTTTTTCCTCGGTTTGGGTAACATTTACAATATTGTTGCTAAATACGGTTGTTCCACCGTATCCTAAATCTTCATTTAGGATAACACTTCCGCCAATCGCTGACGAAGATGATTCCCCGGAATACCCTTGTCCTCTGCTGTGGGTAATTGTATTGTCTTCAACAGTAACCGAACCTTCACCAAAATCGGTAATCCTTAATCCGGCCCAGGTGCTCTGTACATCCATCACATTTCCGGTAAATGTCAAGTTTTCGCAACTTTCAACTGCATAGTCAAGAAGAACTACAGCTATAGCACTTGAACTATACTGTCCATCACGCATAACCATTGTATTATCATAGATATGTATGTTTTCAAGTATAGCATTTGGCATACCAACCGAAACTATCTCGTCGTGACAAACTTTTTCAAAATAATTGTTTCTAACATGTACATTTGATGTACCCCAGCCCCAAAGATCTCTAACCATAATTGCGCCGCCCATATAACCATCGTGTGTTATATATATTTCATTATTCTCTATAATAACATTGTCGGTAGCTGAATGGACATCTATGCCGGCATACGCTTCTATTAATGGTAAGCCATTCTCATCATATGTTGCTTCCGGACCTCTAAGTATGCAATTCTTAATAACTATGTTATCTGATCTGTGAACCGCCATAAATCGTCTGGCGTCTTGGCTCATAACAACCTTGGTCTGTATAGAAAGCATGTTAAGTCCATCGAGGGTAATGTTGTCTTCAAGGTAAAAGTTTATTATTCTTCCTTCAGTAACATAATGCTCTAATACAAACGTGTCATCGATAATTAATGTACTGCCGTTACCATTGTATGTCTTATTCCCACCTAAGAAAAGCTGCCTGTCTATAAAAAACTCTTGTCCTGTGGGGAAATTGATTATTGATGCGGAACTTTCGGAAGCAGCGGTAAACTGTGCACTGGAAGATGTTTCTCTGCCAGGGGTTGCACCAAATTGTAGGACATTCATCGCCTCCTCTATCACCAACACAGCCTTCATGTTGTTGCCGAGTTGAAATACGGTAATGTCATCGACGGTACCTGTGTTAGAAACGGTATAGCTTGCACCACCGCCATCTTCAGGGGCGTAGAAACCACTTGTAATCAAAACCTCACCAAGGTTAAATCCTGTCATGTCTGCCGACTTCATATCGGCAACGGTGTCATACTCACCCTTTGTCTCCTCAACAGCCTGGTCTTCCCCTCCTGTGGTTGGCTCAGATGAATCCGGCTCACTACTTGAAACAGGTTCACTGCTCGAGACAGGTGTGGAGGAGGCTTCGATACTGCTACTCGAGGCTGGTGGTGTTACCGATGCTTCACTGCTACTTGAAGGTGTCGATGAAGAGCTCGAGTTGTTACTTCCACCTCCGAAGAAGTTAAATATACTTCCCCAAAAACCACTCCAGCCACTCTGTGGAACCTCATTTTCTTCAATGGTTACAGGCGTTTGTTCCTCTGCCTGTACGACAACTGTGATAACATTGGTAAAAAGCAATGTTAAACACAGCACCGTAGAAATTAATATCTTAATTTTTTTCATAAATTACCCTTTCTGATTATATAAGTATTTAAATAATATTTATAACAATTCATTAGTTTGATAATAGCACATTTTTAAAAGAATGTCAATGTATACGCCTCTAACAAATATGTAATAACCTTAACATTTATGATAGAAAATGCTTATGTGTGACTTCGGATTTTTGACTTTATCATATCTCGAGTCGGCAATCTTGACAACGACTTTTTCGTCTGTTTTTGCTTTTCTAAAGCATCAAAATCAACACAACACAACAGGTAGGTTGCAAAAATTGTACTGGTTCCGTGAAGCAATACCGAAGCGAACATCGTTGCAAAAATCAAACACATGTGTAGATAGTTGATAAAATTTTTGTGTTGCTTCACAAGGTTGAAATATCCAAAACAAAACACAGTAAGCCCAACTATGGTTGTTTCAATGTATATTCTAAGTAAGTCGGCATGGAAATAGGAGGAAACAACGCTGTGTTCTGGTGAGGAAAGCATGTCATGTACAACGCCTCTTCCAAGTAAAACTCCATCATAGTTCATCACATAGGAAATCTGCGTGAACCTTCCCATGGTAAACTGTTGAAAACTGCGCTCAAAGGTAGCGTCAAACCATGCGGTAAACTCAGGTGAAAGGAGAAAATCGAGCAATAGCGGGGAGGCAATAAAGGCTAATGCCGTAAGATTGGTCAACATGTTCGGCACCTTTTTCCCTCGAAAGAACCAACCGGTAAGTAGGATGAAACATATAAATACTACCGACAACCGCTTAAAGGATAAAAAGGCAAATATAAAACAAAGTGCTGCCATGCCGTACCTTTTTCTGGCGTAAAAATAGACAAAGGCCGCTGTCAAGGGTTGGGAGGTGTTTAGCTCGAAGGGGGAATAGGATTTTGAAAAAGAAATGCTGAGATAGCTGTTGATGTCAAATAAAATCGGTAGATTTGCCACAACAAAATAAACGATCTCGCCGATGGCAATTCCCATCATATAAAAATCCTTGTTAGGTTCTCTATCGACGTTTAAAACAACAAAAATCAACAAAAGAGGAAGTGTCATATAGACAATGTCAATTTCGAAATGAGTTTCCATTCCGTTTACAAACATTGCAAGGACTGATACAATAATAAATGTGATTATAACGGTTCCTATCTGAGTAAGGATATGAGTTTTTATGGTGAATTGACCTCTCTTTAACAATAAAAAGAAAATACCGTAAACAATTGGAAGCAAAAGGAAAAAGTATTTATAATCATCATTATAATAACCTGTAGTTGCGGCATAGGTAGATACTATTATGTACAAAACATATAGAAAACGGAAAAATCCGACGCCCATAGTAATCATTATATGTGTCCTTAAAGGTGAGGTAGGCTGTTGCAGTGATAAATTAACAATTTATTACGTTATTATTATATTCTCCTTTATGTGCTATGTCAAGCAATATGTGCTTATGTGAATAAATATTCACAGCTACAACAAATATATATCACACTCAAATTATCATGATACAATATGCAACATTTGTAGCTGCAGCTGCATCTTACCATACATTGACTTTTAGAAGATACGTGCTATAATAATACTACAACATTAATATTGAAACAGTATGGGAAATAGAAGATGATAAGAGTTTTACATTCAGTAAGTAATATGGACAGAGGCGGCATTGAAACAATGCTGATGAACCTATATCGAAACATAGATAGGGATAAAATCCAGTTTGATTTTTTGTGCAACAAATCAAAACCCGGAGCATTCGATAAGGAGATAGCCGAACTGGGTGGAAGAATTTATATTAGCCCGGGGCTTAATCCTGTAAAGTTTTTAAAATATCAAAAATATATGGATGATTTATTTGAGAGCTATAATTACAAAATTGTTCATGCACACAACGGCGCATTTGGTTATTACCCACTTGTCGGTGCAAAACGCAATAACATTCCGGTGAGAATTTTTCATGCACATGGTGCAAGTATAACGGTCGACCTAAAGCTACCTTTGAAGCTTCTTTGCAAAAGCGGATTACCTAATGTTTGCAACCAACATTTCACATGCGGGGTGAGCGCTGCCGAATGTTATTTTGGTAAAAAAGCGGTTGAAAGTGGTGACTATGTCATGATTAATAATGCTATTGATGTTGAAAGGTTCGTATTTTCATCCGGCATACGTGATAGACTACGTGCCGAAAACAATATTAATGATAGATTTGCTATAGGTCATGTTGGTCGCTTTATGAAACAAAAAAATCACTCGTTTGCAGTAGACATGTTTTATGAACTTTATAAGCATAAACCGAATGCAATGCTTGTTTTTCTCGGAGACGGAGAGCTTATGGACGAGATTAAACAAAAAGTAAACGCCTATAACCTACAAGATAGGGTTGTTTTCAAAGGCAATATTGCCAATGTTAACGAATGGTATCAAGCCTTAGACGCCTTCATCTTACCTTCGCAATGGGAAGGACTGCCTGTTGTTGGAATAGAAGCACAGGCAGCAGGGTTGCCGTGCTTTTTCTCAGACACTATAACAACCGAGGCAAAAGTAACTGACAATGTTAAATTTCTCTCAATATCTGACACGAACGTATGGGTTAAGTCAATTTTGGAGACTTGCCAAACACATATACGAGCTGACATGACCGAGTCTGTTATAAACGCCGGATACGAAATTAAAGAACAAGCCAAGCGTCTTGAAGATTTGTATTTAAAACTTGCAGGAGAGTAAACATACATGAAGATAGGAATTATCACACATCACTATATAAATAACTTTGGTGCCTTTTTGCAGGGCTATGCACTTCAAGAAGGGCTTAAAAAAACTTTTCCTAACGATGAAATTTATATTATAAACTGTCTTAATGTTAAGCATTTTATCATAAACACCCTCGGTTGGTTTAGGTTTTATCCACAAAAGGAAACTGCTAAATCATGGTTGAGTAAAATTAAGCTACCGAAAACATTTTCGTCTGAGCGAAAAAAACACCTTAATATGACAAGGTTGTGCTTTAATGCCTCGCAGATTAATGCAATGAATTTTGATTGTATTGTTGTCGGTAGTGACGAGGTGTGGAATTATGAAGATAAAAAAAGCATAGCAAAGGTTAAATTTGCTGAGGGTCTCAGCTGTAAAAATATCATCGCCTATGCACCCAGCGTCGGCAAGGCGAACATAAATGACAATGTTCCGCAATATGTTATTGATGGCATCAAAAAATTTAAAGGTTTTTCCACAAGAGATGAGTTGACCGAAAAGCTTATTCACAAAATCACCGGCGAAAAAGCGGTAAGGGTTTTAGATCCCACCTTTTTGCATGATATGCCGAGGACAGAAAACAGATACAACACAAAGCCTTACATTTTGTTCTATTATTGTGACAATCTACCGAGTAAATATTTTAATATTATCAAAAATTACGCCCATGAGCAGGGGATGTTGCTTTACGGTGCGGGAGAGTGCAACAAGGAATATGACGACATAACCGTAAACCTTACACCGTTTGAATGGGTTCAGATGTTTAGGGATGCTCATTTTGTTTTTACCGGAACTTTCCATGGAACAGTATTTTCTATATTAAACCGCAAACAGTTTGGTTGCTATTTGACGAATGCTAGTAGGATAAAAAAGGTTGGGTCGTTGTTGGATGATATGTCGATTTGTAATCGTGACATAACAAAAACATTTGACATTAATTCGATAACATCGGACATAATCGACTATGATATCGTGTACGAAAAGATTAATCACAAACGAGCCGAGAGCTTTGGCTTTTTAAACGACACCATAAACTCCCTATAATCCCCTTGGCAAACATGAAAGCCATACCCAATCAGAGGAATGTATGATATGAATATTTGCGATGAAAACTTATGTACCGGCTGTATGGCTTGTTATAATGTATGTCCATGCAATGCAGTGTTTGAAGCTTTAGACGATTTTAAATCCACTGTTTATAAAATCGACGAAAAAAGTTGTATTAAATGCAATCGTTGCAAAAACATATGCCCCGCGAATCGCCCCGCAACAACTTCTGAGCCTTTAAAAGCATATGCTACATGGAGTAAAAACTCGGATGATGTAGCTTTTTCATCCTCTGGTGGAATAGCCTCAGTCTTTGCAAGACAGACCATTGGTCGAAATGGTGTTGTATTTGGGGCTGCCGTAAAAGATATGGTAGCAAAGCATATTGCTATAGACTCTGATGAGCAAATATTACTTCTCAGAGGTTCAAAATATGTACAAAGCGTGATTTTGTATACATACAGAGATATTAAAGAAGCCTTGGTGGCTGAAAAGTTTGTACTTTTCATAGGTGTTCCCTGCCAGGTTGCCGGATTAAAAGCATTTTTAAATAAGGACTATTCAAATCTTCTTACAGTCGACCTGATCTGCCATGGTACACCACCTATGGACTATCTTAAAAGTCATTTAGATACAGTCTGTGGGCAGGGTGGGTGGGAGACCTTTTCATTCAGAGGAAAGCACAACTACAGGTTAGTTGCATACAAAGGTGGAATTAAATATAATAAGGACAAAAATGAGGACGAATATTTCTCGGCCTTTTTAGCCGGATTAATATGTCGAGAGGCTTGTTATAGCTGCCGCTATTCACAGATCAATCGAGTGTCGGACATTACATTAGGCGATTTTAGGGGGTTAAACCGTCAAACACTTAACAACTTCTACAAAGGCAAAATATCGGTGGTTCTTACCAACACCGAAAAAGGTCAAAAATATTTTGACAGTGTAAAGGATAAATTAGTCTGGGAGGAGCGAGAGGTATCCGAAGCCAAAAATAAGCATCAACACAATTTGTCCAATCCCAGCAACAGACACCCCGATCGTGATATATTTAAAAAAGAGTATCCGAATGTCGGGTTCACCGAGGCTGTTAGAAAAACCTCTATAAATAAATCCATAAAAATCAAGAAAACGATAGTATATAAGTTATTAAGAAAAATGAAAACAATTATTACCCACGAATAAAATGATTATACAATAAAAAAGGTTTAACCGTAACATCACCGGTTAAACCTTTTTTTTAATGCATATTCGGTTAGCTGTATGCTCAGCACAAATGCGACAAGCTCGACTCCTACCATGGCGATGGACAACATTCCGATAAGCTCGCTGTCCTTGTTTATTAAAAAGATCATACAGACTACCGTAAGAAGGGATAGCACTATCCCTTCGATAAACCATACCCTACCAAAGTACAAATGGGCAAAATGCCAGCTGTCTTTACTATATAACGAACGTTTTGTCTTATACCCAAACATATAGTTATATCCGGGGGCAGACCTTTTATAGGTCGTGCCAAAAATTAACATTGTAGATGGCAAAACCATTAGGGCAAGAAATATTACAAACCAGTAAGAGGTCATAAATACTGCCTTTCAAACTACTTAATACTTAGCTGTTCACCGTTTTCTACAGCCATAATCTGTTCAACTCGTTTTGCATGGCGTTCTACATTAGAAAAGTCGGTAGATAAAAAGGCTTTGACAATATCCTTTGCAAGCTCAGCACCTACAATTCTCGCACCTAATGCGAGCATATTGGCATCGTTATGCTCCCTTGTAAGTCTTGCAGAGGTTGCATCGCCACACAGTGCACAGCGTATGCCTTTAACCTTGTTTGCGGTAAGCGAAATACCTATTCCGGTGCCACATATTACTATCCCGCAGTCAAACCTACCATCAGCCACAGCCTTTGCGGCGGTATAACCATAGTCCGCATAGCTACAACTTTCATGGCTGTTAGTTCCGATATCCTCGTATTCATGACCAAGCTCGGTCAGAAGAGTTTTTATCTCCTCCTTAAGCTCGGGCCCTGCATGGTCACTTCCAACAACTACCTTCATATCTTTACCTTTTAAACTAAAATATACTTTTCTATGTAATCGGCTACGCCGTCCTGCTCGTTTGAGAGGGTTACATCACTGCATACCGCCTTTATCTCGTCGCAGGCATTGTCCATGGCAACCGATTTTCCTGCCGTTGTCAACATCGGGAGGTCGTTGTAACCGTCACCGAATGCCAGTGTATCGGCAATATCAATATTGAGGTGATCGCAAAGTCTTTTAAGTGCAACGCCCTTTGATACATCGTGATTTACAAACTCCAAAAGGCAAGGTCCGGAGGTGGAAACGTTCATCCTACCCTCAAAACGCTTAGACATTTCAACACGCCAGGCGGCGGTAGTTTGCGGATCGGGACCTATCCACAACACCTTACGAAGCGGCAAGGATGCAACATCCACCTCCTCTTTAAAGGCGAACGGAGCGGTGGACATGCTGCGGTATTCCCTCGTGGCCTCGTTGTCGGCAGAGAGTATCACCCGATTGCTCTCCCATGCAACGGACGCTCCGCACAACGAGTGACCGAGCAAAAAAGCCTCCTTTGCGCAGTCGCTATCAAGCACATTTTCATAGATAGGTTTCACACCGTTAGAAGGTATAACCTCGGCACCGTTAAATGTTATTGCCGGTAGGTCAAAACCTATCCTTTCTATGAAGGGTAACATTCCTGCGGGCGGGCGACCGGAGCAAAGGCAGAACACCACCCCCTGTTTGTTGAGCTTGTTTAGCGTTTCGACAGTTCTGTCGGTGATTTTTCTTTCGTCGTTTAAAAGTGTGCCGTCCATGTCGGTGGCTATGAGTTTAATTGCCATTTAAAACATCTCCTGTTTTTTTAGTTTACACTGTATAAAAGGTCACCATAACTCGGGATTTTCCAATGTTCCTTTGAAACAATGGTTTCCAACTCGTCCACAACCTCACGTAGTTCGTTCATTGCCGGAATAACCTTGTCGCGATAGAACAATGCAGTTTCTAGGGTGTATAAGTTCTGTGTCGACCCATTCGACAGCTCGACAAGCACCGAAAGCTTTTTCATTATGCTTGCGGAGAGTTCGGATATTTTCATAAGTAGTTGATTTTCCATCGAGCAATCGAGATTTCCGCAGGCTTTTTTAGCCACAAACAGTTCGGAAAGTTCCTTTTGATAGGATACCGAGGCAGGGATTATGAGCTGTCTTGTCATCTCTATCATGGTTTGCATTTCGATATGGATTGTTTTGCTGTAGCTCTCCATGAGAATTTCGTAGCGGGAGTGAACCTCGGATTTACCGAACACGCCATGCCTTGAAAACAGCTCGATGTGCTCATCGGTAACGTATCGCTGTAGGGCATCCACCGTGTTTTCAAGGTTGGACAGCCCCCTTCTTTTTGCCTCGACAACCCACTCGTCGGAGTAGTTGTTGCCGTTAAATATTATTCGTTTATGGTTGTGTATCGTCTCCTTTACCAGGCTGTTAAGCTCGGCGGTAAAGTCGCTCGATTTTTCAAGTCTATCTGCAAATTCCATAAGCACATCGGCTGTAATGGTATTTAACACAATGTTAGGGCCGGAAGCCGAAAAGGTTGACCCGGGCATACGGAACTCAAACTTGTTTCCGGTAAAGGCAAAGGGTGATGTTCGATTTCTGTCGGTAGTGTCACGGCGCAGGTGTGGCAACATTACCGTGCCTATCTCCATATACTCACGCTCACGCCCTTGATATTCGGCATCGCTTTCTATAGCCTCTAAAATCTCGATGAGCTCGTCGCCAAGGAAAATCGAAATGATAGCGGGCGGTGCTTCGTATCCACCCAGACGGTGATCATTTCCGGCCGAGGCTACCGAGACACGCAATAGATCCTGGTATTTATCCACCGCTTTGATAAGCGACACAAGGAACAATAAAAACTGTGCGTTTTCATGTGGTGTATCTCCCGGCTCTAACAGATTAACACCGGTATCGGTTGATAGCGACCAGTTGTTATGTTTACCGCTACCGTTTACACCGGCAAAAGGTTTTTCGTGCAACAGACAGGCAAGGTTGTGTCGCGAGGCAATGCTTTTCAAAAGCTCCATTGTAAGCTGGTTGTGGTCAACAGCAACGTTGGTGGTGCCGAATATTGGGGCAAGCTCGTGCTGTGCCGGTGCCGCCTCGTTGTGTTTGGTCTTGGCAAAAACACCCAACTTCCAAAGCTCCTCGTCCAGCTCCCTCATAAACTCCGAAACCCGTGCCTTAAGTGTCCCGAAGTAGTGGTCGTCTAACTCCTGTCCCTTGGGAGGACGTGCGCCAAACAATGTACGGCCGGCATAGATAAGATCCGGACGTTTCATATATATTTCTTTATCAACCAAAAAATATTCCTGCTCGGGACCAACCGTGGTTATTACCCGGGTTACATCGCTGTTACCGAACAACTTAACTATTCGCAAGGCTTGACGGTCTATCGCCTCCATAGAGCGAAGCAAAGGCGCCTTCTTGTCGAGTGCCTCTCCGCTGTAGGAGCAAAATGCCGTGGGTATACAAAGGGTGTTATCCTTAATAAAGGCGTAGGATGTAGTATCCCAAACGGTGTAACCTCTCGCCTCAAAGGTAGCGCGCAGACCACCCGAGGGGAAGCTGGATGCATCCGGCTCGCCCTGCACCAACTCCTTGCCGGAAAACTCCATTATAATTTTGCCCTCACCGTTAGGTGAAATAAAGCTGTCGTGTTTTTCGGCGGTAATGCCTGTCATGGGCTGAAACCAGTGTGTGTAATGGGTAACGCCCTTTTCCACCGCCCAGTCCTTCATCGCATTAGCGACGATATTCGCTACATCGGCACTTAGCCTCGTGCCGTCAATTCCGCTTTTTTTAACCGCCCTGTAAATATTTTTAGGCAACCTTGACTGCATAACAGTATCGTTGAAAACCATGCATCCGAAAAGTTCGGTAACATCCCTCATGTTTTGAATCCCCTTAAGCTGAAAATGCGAATTATCTACCTTGTTTCAATTATACTTGTAAGAAAAAACTTTGTCAAGAAAAGTCTTTCTTATAATATGCGCACGGTGGGATGCCGAACTGCATTTTTTGTTTTCTTACTTGACCGATGTTAAAAAAAGTAGTAAAGTATTAAGGATAGATTTTTCATAGAGAGACGGTGACATATGAACGAAATGATAGGAAAAATACTACCTATATTGTTATTGATGGCGTTGGGTGTGATAATTCGCCGAAAAAACATAATATCACCGCAAGGGGTGCAGGGCATCAGGTATATGGTGGTCAACGTCGGTCTTTCCTCTGTACTCTTTTTAATGTTTATGGAGATACAGCTTGATGTTAGCTATATCTATGTATTTTTAGTCGCTTTTGTATTGTTGGCGTTAATGATGTTTGCCGGCTGTTTTTTCAACCTTATCCCATCCTTTAAGCATCGATACAATATGTTCATCTCCTCCTGCTGTGCCTTCTCGCTGGTAGGGCTTGCCCTATTCACCATCATATACGGCGAGGAAAACATTGCAATTTTTTCGGTCATCGGTCTTGCACACGAGATATTCGTTTGGGTGGTTTTCTACTCCCTGCTTAGGGTTAAAATCGGCGGAAAAAAGTTTTCATCCTCAGAACTTATAAAGGTGTTAACAACCCCGACATTGCTGTGTATAGCCGCAGGTCTTTTAATAAATGTTTTGGGAATTAATACCATGCTTGCCGATTATCATATATGGCAGGGATTTATTAATGCGGTGGACATGGTATCCAAGATTGCTACACCGTTGATATTAATACTCTTGGGATACGGGCTTACCATAAACAAGGATTATTTAAAACAGAGCGTGAAGCTGATGGTGGTTCGATATGCCGTAACCTTTGCGGTGGGTGTTCCCATTGTTCTGCTTGTAGTAAACTATATTTTACCGCCCTCACCGTTTATGATGATATCCTTCATCTCGCTGTTGTTGATACCTCCAATGTTTTCGCTACCGCTCCTTATCGGCAACATCGGCGACGACGAGGGCGAGGAGATAGTCAGCAACGCCATAGCAATAGGAACCGTTGTCGGGGTGACATTGTTTGTTCTTTACGGCTTTTTCGCAGTATAATTTTTAAGGTGACCTTATGATAATTCTTGCCTCCGCCTCGCCGAGACGGTCGGAAATTCTTTCCACACTAACCAAAAATTTCAAGGTGATTTCTCCTGAGGTAGAGGAGATAATTCCACCGGATATGTCCCCTACCGAGGCGGTCGTTTACCTCGCAAGGCTAAAGGCAGAGGCGGTGCAAAGCAGGCATTCCGGCGATGTTATCATAGCCGCCGACACGCTGGTCGAGCTAAACGGAGAGATTTTCGGAAAACCGACAGACACGATCCACTCGGAATATCAGCTCGGCAAACTTTCCGGAAGCACCCACAATATACATACCGGCGTTGCAATCATTTCGGGGGAGGAATACATCTCCTTCTGCACAAGCTCTACGGTGACCCTCGATGTCCTCTCCGAAAAGGAGATAAAGGAGTATATAGCCACAGGCGAGCCGGCAGACAAGGCGGGCAGCTATGCTATTCAGGGAATAGCCGGTCGGTTTATCACCGAAATGTCGGGTGATTATTATGCCACCGTGGGATTGCCTATAAATTCGGTATACAATCATCTTAAAAGGATGAATATCCTATGATGAGTAGTCTATACTGCTTATCCTTTTTCACCCTTTGGAATAAACCCTACATATTTTCGGCTTGTCTATCGTATTAATTCATATAGCACACTCCTCAACGACTAAAGTGTTTAGCCGAGGGGTTAATACCTATTGAATGTTACCGAAATATGTTGTATAATATACTGCGAATGAGTGTAATATATAATCAATTTAAACTACTGTGTGATGTAAGAAAGGGGATTAATATGTCGGTCGGACTTGTGCTTGAAGGCGGCGGTATGCGTGGTATTTACACCTCGGGCGTGCTTGACTGCCTTATGAACAACAATATATTTATAAAGGATGTATATGCCGTGTCGGCAGGTGCTGCAAATGCAGTCTCCTACAAATCAAAACAGCCACGGCGCAACTTTAAGATAACAACAACCTTTTGTCATGATAAGCGATATCTCGACCCTGTCGGAATGTTGACCGAAAACATGTTTAAAATGGATTTCGCCTTTAAGGTTATACCGAGGGACTATTATCCCTTTGATAACGAAACCTTTAAAAGCTCCGACATGAGGCTTACTGCGGTGACCACAAGCTGTTTAACCGGCAAACCCTTCTACCACGAGTTGACCGACATGGATATTGACTACACAAAGGTGATGGCATCCTGCTCTTTGCCGGTGGTCTGCCGTTCGGTCATTCTGGACGGTGTGCCACACATGGACGGTGGCATATCCGACCCTATTCCGCTTGAATATTCCATAAAATGCGGTAACAAAAAGAACATAGTGGTTCTCACACGGCCTATCGGCTATGCCAAAAAACCGAGTGGCAGTGCAAGTTCGGTGGTCGGACGGCTCAAGTATAAGCATTACCCCAACCTACTTCGTGCCGGTGCAAGACGTGCGGAGGTTTATAACAACCAGCTGAGGCTGACAGAGCGTAAGGAGCTTCTCGGTGAAGCGCTTGTGCTTCGCCCCTCCGGTAGCTGTGGAATTGAACGCACCGAGAGAAATCCGGTAAAACTTATGGCGCTTTATCGGCTCGGATATAACGAGTGTTTAGAGAGGTTGGACGATATAAGAGCGTTCATCAAGGAGTGAAAAGGGTAATATGTCTGTATTAAAAAAATACGTTAATAGTCTTGGCGGTAAAACAGTTGCGTTTATCGGTGCAGGGGTTGCCCACCGAGAACTCATTCCTCTTTTCGTCGCCTACGGCGCAAAGGTTACACTCTGCGATAAGAAGCTGAACATAGAGGGCGTAGACCTAACCGGTGTAAACCTCTGTCTCGGTGAGGATTATCTCGACGGCCTGAAGGATGCCGATGTCATCTTCAGAACCCCGGGCTTTATGTCAACCGAGCCGGCAATAGTCGAGGCTGTAAAGCGAGGAGTTAAGGTCACAAGCGAGATGGAAACATTCCTTGAGCTGTGCAACTCAAAGGCTAAAATATATGCGGTTACCGGCTCGGACGGAAAAACCACCACCACCAGTCTGATTGCCGACATGCTAAAACGTACGGGAAAAACCGTTCATCTCGGCGGAAATATCGGCAGGGCGATGCTCCCGATAATCGACGAGGTGAAGGGCGAGGATTTTGTTGTATGTGAGCTCTCCAGCTTTCAGCTGATGTCGATGCGCCACAGGGTGGATGTTGCGGTGGTAACAAATGTAACGCCCAACCACCTTGACCATCACACCGACATGCAGGAGTATATCGACGCCAAGCGAAACATCATAAAATATCAGGACAAAGACGGCGTTGCGGTGCTCGGCTACGACAACGAGACATCGCGCGATTTCTCTAACTTTGCGGTTGGCGATACAAGATTTTTTTCGATAAAAAGTAAAATTGAAAACGGCGGGTACCTTTGCGACGAACTGCTGAAACTCAGCATAGACGGTGCTGAAATTGATATACTGCACAGCTCAAAAATAAGGCTACCCGGCAGGCACAACATAGAAAATCTACTTGCCGCCTGCATCGCTGTTTATGGCGATGTGCCTACCGATGTGATGGTGCAAACTGCGATAGAGTTTGCCGGCGTTGAACACAGGATAGAGCCGGTTAGAGAGGTAGGCGGAGTGAGATTTTACAACGACTCCATCGCCTCCTCACCCACACGTGTAATTGCCGGATTGCGAGCCTTCAACCAAAGGTTGATAGTTATTGCCGGAGGTTACGATAAAAACATACCCTACGAACCCCTTGCACCGGAGCTTATAGAACATGCAAAGGCGGTAATACTTATGGGTGCAACGGGACCTAAAATCGAGCAAGCGCTGCTTGACCACCCGAACTACAAAGCCGAACAACTGCCGATATTTAAGGCGAGCAATATGGAGGGGGCGGTTTCCATAGCCTGCTCTATAGCAACTGAGGGCGACATTGTTACCCTCTCACCTGCCTCGGCAAGCTTTGACCTTTATGCAAACTTTGAGCAACGTGGCAGACATTTTAAGGAGATAGTAAACTCGTTATGACCTTTAATTTTAGCGATGAAATATTAAAAATTGACGGGGAGGTCAAACGCTTGACCTCCTCTGCCTTTGCCGAGGCGGAGGCGATAAAAACTGCGGTGCAGGAGCGTATGCTGCAAGCCTTTGTCGAAAACAGAGTGTCTACCGCCCACCTCACCGGCACAACCGGCTACGGGTATGACGATATCGGAAGGGATACCCTCGATGCGGTTTTCGCAAGGCTCGTCGGTGCCGAGGCGGCGATATTTCGGCACAGCTTTGCAAGCGGTACACATGCGATATCGGTTGCACTTTTCGGTCTACTACGTCCCGGCGATACCCTTTTGTACGCAACCGGTCGTCCCTATGACACGCTACACAAGGTGATAGGTAAAGACGGCGATAAAACCGGCTCGCTACGTGACTTCGGAATACTCTACGAGGAGGTTGCGATGACCGAAAAGGGAGTCGACGTACCCTCTGTTACCGAGCGTTGCCGAAATGGTGATGTTACCGTGGTGGCACTGCAACGTAGCTGTGGCTACGACAGCAGGGTTTCCCTCACCGTAGAACAGCTTAAAGAGACGATAGCGGCAATAAAAGCAGTAGACAAGGACATAATTATTTTTGTAGACAACTGCTATGGCGAGTTCGTGCAGACGATCGAGCCTACCATGGTGGGTGCCGATCTTATGGCGGGTTCGCTGATAAAAAACGCAGGCGGTGGAATTGCCTCCTCCGGCGGATATATAGCCGGCAGGGCTGAACTTGTAGAACGTGCGGCATACAGGCTGACCGTCCCCGGGATAGGCAGTGAGATAGGAAGCAGTGGAAACCTACTGCGTGAATTGTATCTTGGGCTGTACTTTGCGCCTGCCGTGGTATGCGAGGCGGTAAAGACGGCGATTTATGCCGACTGCATTTTTGAGCTATTGGGAATGAAAACAAGACCCGGTTACCTTGCAAAACGTGCCGATATTTTGACAGCGATAGACACCGGCAGTCCCGACAAGCTTTCGGCAATCTGCGTTGCAATACAACACGGATCGCCGATAGACAGCTATGTAACGCCGATAGCGGCACCGATGCCGGGATACGACGACGATGTTATTATGGCGGCGGGTGCTTTTACCGCAGGCAGTAGCATAGAGCTGTCCTGCGACGGCCCGATGAGAGAACCCTATACCGCCTTTTTACAGGGGGGATTAAACTTCGCCGCATCGAGAATAGCAATTCTCAACGCGGCGATAGGGATAATATAATATAGTCACATTCAGTCTTTATTTTTAATATTTTTTCTCGTTAGCCGATAGCTGTCGGCTACGAGTTGAGTTATGATTTCGCAGTCTAAACTGTCGTCTAACACAACCGAAATCCAGTGCTCTTTATTCATATGGTAGGCAGGAACAATTGCCTCGTGCGTCTCCTTTAAAAAATCTCCAAACATTGGGTCGGTCTTTAGATTAACCCATGTTTTCCCCTGCCTTTGAAATATCAGAGCGAACATCTTTTTGTTTTGGGTGTGCCTTACCGCAGAGGTCTCGGGGGAACTCCTAAATGGGTAGTCCTCATATGCTCCGCTAAACGAAAGGCACAACTCGGTAATCTCATCCCTACTTATCAAACGTCCATTAGCCAACAACGACTCTCCAACCAAAATCGTCCTCCGACCTTCCATACTGTATGTCGGTTAGGCGCTGGTAGAGTTTTAGGGTGTGCTCACCTGTTTTTGCACCATTTATCGTTACTCGCTCACCCTTATAAAGGATGGAACCTACCGGAGATATCACCACCGCTGTTCCGCTTCCGAAACACTCGGTAACGCTACCGTCCTTTGCCCCCTTGATTATCTCTTCGATCTCGATATTACGTTCAACAACGTTATATCCCATACTTTTGGCAAGTTCAATAACACTGCGCCTTGTAATGCCGGGCAGGAGACTGCCGGAAAGTGACGGTGTGCAAAGCTCGCCGTTTATGACAAAGAATATGTTCATGGAGCCAACCTCCTCGACATATTTTTTCTCAACGCCGTCCAGCCACATAACCTGAGAACAGTTCTGCTCCGAGGCACGTTTTTGACCCTTTAGCGAGGCGGCGTAGTTGCCTATAGCCTTAACGGCACCGGTGCCGCCGGGTGCGGAGCGAATATAGTTTTCCTCTACCATGATGTCTATCGGTGCAAAACCGCCTGAATAGTAGCTTGCAACCGGCGAGAGAATTATCATAAAGCGATATACCACCGCAGGATGAACCCCGAGAGCCTCCTCGTCCGCAACAATAAAGGGGCGAATGTAAAGTGCCGAGCCATCGCTGTTGGGTATCCAATCCCTCTCGATATCGACAAGCTTGTTTAAGGCATTTAGCGCAAGGTCGACATCAATCGGCGGAATACATAGCCTGTCACATCCGTCGTTGAGGCGTTTAAAATTTTCGGCAGGGCGGAAAAGATACACCTCGTCGCCGTTTTTGTACGCCTTCATGCCTTCAAAAAGACCTTGTGCATAGTGTAGCACACAGGATGAGGGCGCCATCTCTATCCTTCCATATGGCTGAATACGTGCGTCATGCCATCCATTTTCCTCGCAGTAATCCATAATAAACATATAGTCGGTAAAAACCTTTCCGAAAACAAGGTTGTTAAAATCCGGCTTTTCCTTTAGCGTTTCTCGCTTAATAAACTTAATATCCACGTCACTTTCTCCGTTACCTTTTTATGAATTATATAATATATGGCGGTTGTTGTCAATAAACAGAATATTTTTGATTGATTTATCCTAAAAAAAATGATAGAATGAACAGGAAACATTTTATAGGTGGTATTATGAGGCTAAAGTTTTATTTGTTCTTTACACTCACTGTTTTTGTTTTAGGTTCCTTTTTCGTTGTGTCTGCACAGGCACCGGAAGGTTGGAAGCAACATGCCGCAACCTCTTTTGAGAGTGGCGACGGAACCGCCGATAATCCATATCAAATTGCAACTGCAGAGCAGCTTGCCTACCTATCCGTGTTGTCGGGTAGCGGGTACTCAAACTTCCTCTCCGCACACTACCGGTTAGCCGATAATATCGACCTATCCGCTTACAACTGGGAGCCGATAGGAGCATCTTCCTCTCGCACACATAGATTTGTCGGGGTGTTTGACGGAAACAACCACAGCATAACCGGTCTAAACATAAGCTATGTTGTTAACGATAGCCCTACGGGACTTTTTAGCATTATCTCCGACGGTGCGATTGTAAAAAACCTTAACCTTACAGATGTCGACATAGACGTTAACTCGGCAAATGTCGGCGCGCTCGCCGGTGCGTCATATGTGTCTAACGAGAGCAGTGCCACCATCTACAATGTCAACGTAACAGGCGGAACTATAACCGGCAGAGCCGGTTCTCTGTTCGAATACCTCGCAAGCACCGGGGTGGGTGGAATTATAGGTAGCGTCAACCTACAAACCTATATATATGACTGCTCCAACGCCGCCACCGTGTCTGCCGTTGCCGAAACTCAGACCGGCGAGACGACACTTAGCTACAACGTCGGTGGTATTATTGGTGCCGCGGAGTACGACACAACGGTTACCGGCTGTAAAAACACCGGCAATATCTCGGCAGACATATCCGTAATCGAAAACATCACTACAAATGTAGGTGTGGCGGGAATTTCCGGCTTATACGGAACAATAAAGAACGCCTCTAACACAGGCAATTTAACGGTAACAGATAACGCCGAGCGCACCGACGATCTGGTAGATGTTTCCATCGGAGGAATTGCCAACAAATCCTCTGTACATAACAGCTATAACACCGGAGACATAAGCTATAGCGGTGTCACCTCCGGCATGAGTTCCTCCATTATCGGTGGCATCTCAGGAGGCTATGAGGCTCTTTACAAAACCATAGTAAACTGCGTTAACAGTGGCAGCTATACCACAACAAACAAAAATATAACTTTTAACGCAATCTCGATAATGTCAACCCACAACAGCTACTGGATAGAAAGTCTTTCCGGAAATAATGCTCTCACCATGACCGCCTCCGGGAGTTTCGACACTGCCGGCAACATAACCACGGCACCCAACAGCAACGGATCATCTATCGCAAACACCCTCGACGGCGCCTTAAACGCCTGGGTAACCGGTAATTTTGAGAGTGAGACGATAATGCCGCACAGCTGGAACGTTTCCGGCTCTACAGTTTCCCACCCTGCATCGGTAGACCTTCCGATTACCATTGTTAATGCACTGGATAACGGCGTGGACTTTTTCACCGTCACGCTATATTCCCATGAGGGTCGAACGCTCAGAAGTTTAGACACCTCTAACGGAACGGTTGTTCTTAAAAATCTACCTCATGGCAGATATAACCTTGAAATCGAGTCGGACAGTATGCTTACCCTAACCACCGTGTTGGAGGTTACCGACAACACACCGAAACAATACAAGCTTATTACCATGGGTACACCGTTAATTGTCGACGGTAACATTATCATCGACAGTATAGCCAACCTTGCACATATATCTTATTGGGTATATAACGGCTTTGAGACCTATGAAAACAGAACTATCATACTAAACAGGGATCTTGACCTTTCGGAATACGACTGGACACCGATCGGCTACCTAAACCCCTACGACAACTATGAAAGTGGCAGTTCCCGTGCTTTTATGGGAGACTTTGACGGCAACGGACACACCATATCCGGTATAAATGCTAAATCCATCGGCACTCCTATAGGACTTTTCGGTTACACCGAGGAGGCCAAGATAACGAACTTAACGCTTGAGTCGCCGACCTTGTCGGGCTACAGCCTTGCCGCAGGTGCACTGATAGGCGCTTCGGCAAACATTGTCGAGTTTGACCCCTTAATATGGGCCACCGAGATTTCCGATGTTACCGTGCTCAACGCAAACATCGAGACCGGAGCAAACGGTTCGATAGGACAGCTAAACCGAAGGGACAGCAACGTCGGCGGAATTGTTGGGGTTTTTGCCGGAGGAATAATGGAGAGATGTACCGTCGAGTCCGGAAGTGTTGAAAACCTTTACGATCGGGTGGGTAGTGCAGGAGGAATAATAGGCATCACCACCGATTACTGGAGCGACTACATAAGCTCCGCAATGGACACCGACATAATTGACTCGGTATCGTTTGACGAGCTTACCAACAAGGCAGAAGTACACTCCGCCTCCTACGCAGGCGGAATAATAGGCTCTTTCACTGTTTTTGATAACAGCTTTGACAACACGGTAAAAAACTCAACTAACTACGGCAATATTACCGGATATGACTATGTTGGGGGAATTCTCGGATACAGCTGGAACATGAATAACAATGAGGAGTACGGACTTCATTTCTGCGAAAACCACGGAAACATTTTGGCAGTTGACAAGGCTGATGAGTATACCAGCGATAATGTTGAAACTAATGTCGGTGGCATTGTCGGACGCAACACCGGTGACATACTGATAAACCTCTGCACCAACAACGGCGGTGTAACCTCGGATGTACAGGGCATGACAAGAATCGGAGGCATTGCCGGGTATACCGTAGGTGTTGTAAAAAACTGTACCAACAACGGCAAGGTCTTAGGTATTATGAATATCGAGACTGTCTCTATCGGCGGACTTGTCGGTCGGTTCGATGCCGCAAACTATGCTAATGGTTTTCTGATTAACAACCTTAACACCGCAGAGGTGGAGATTAATCAGAATTCACAAAGAGCAGTGTACTTTCTCGGCGGACTTGTAGGGTATACCAATAACAGCATCAACAGCAGTAGCAGGGCATTAGAGATTCGCAACAACTACTCACATGGCGCGCTTACCCTTACAAATCCATATCATAGCGAACTTGAGGTTGGGTTTGGTAATCTAATCGGTGTGATAGGCTACCGTGCAGTGGCGACAAGCAACTATGCAATACGATCTCAGCATCCTGCAATCGGACTGGTAAATCATCGGGGCGGCTCGACCATACCCACCGTAACGAACAACGCCGCCTTTGATGCCTCTACCGGTGTTTTGTCTGCCTACGAGGGTGCAATCCCAAACACAAACAATGGATATGATGAAGTATATAACGTAGGAGGACCGATAGCGGGAACACTTATCGATTCGCTCAACGCATTTGTAAACGATCCGACGCTCAGCTCGGTGGCAGGATTGTTCAACTGGAAGATAGTTGTCGGCAAAAACGATGATCAGCCAATTTTGAACGCACCTACCTCATTCTTCTATGATATAACCGGCGATAGCATTATAGATATTAACGACATATTAGAGATAATAAGACCGGAAAACTACAACAAACCAACCCACCTTGCACTAAACCCTAAGGCAGATATAAACAAGGATGGATTTATTGACTTTTTAGATGTGGCATCGATAAGAAACAGTGTGAATTTTGGAAGCGGAAAAATATTCGTCTAAACAGGAGCTGTTTGTATAAATTTATATTCACACAAAGGATTAAGTGAATTATATTTACACAAAGTATTAAGTGAATTATATTCAATAGAAAGGATTTAGTGAATGAAAAAAGGATTTTTGGTTTTGGTGGTTACGACAATGATGGTGTCGGTTTTCGGCATTACGGCTTTTGCAGAACCTGTGGTAAACGAGAGCTGGACCGAACATGCCGCGAGTGGGTTTGATGGTGGTAACGGAACCGAGAGCGATCCCTACCGGATAGCCACCGCAGAGCAGCTTGCATATCTATCGACTGCGGCTGCAAACAACTCGAGCTATCTTGAGTACCACTATGTTTTAACCGAGAATATCAATATCGGTGCCTACAGCTGGACACCGATTAAAAGCGGTGAATCAATGCCGTTTGAGGGAGTTTTCGATGGGAATAACCGCACCATAACGGGGCTTACAATAAGTGGATTCGAGGATAATACCTCGGTCGGTCTATTCTCGGGCTTAGGTGCGGGTGCAGTTGTAAAAGACCTGAAATTCAGTGATGTTGCAATAGATGTATCCTCAAACAGTGTAGGAACGCTTGCAGGAAGTTCCACACAATCCGGCGAATACGTCACCGTATATAACGTGGATGTGCTGAGTGGCTCGGTTCATAGCGACAGAAGCAGCAGTTACTCCGGTGGTGTTGGCGGAATAATTGGTGAAGTAGGTTCAAAAGTAGTTATATACGATTGTAGCAATGCCGCAGATGTGTCCGCCACCGCAAACAAACGTTCATCTGATTACCGGTTAAACTACACCGTCGGAGGTATTGTCGGCAGTGCTTCAACATACACCAACATTTCGGGATGCCGAAATACCGGTAACATCTCGGCAGAAAGCACAGTTACCGACAGCATTGACATACTGTTTAAAGTAGGAGGTATTTCCGGCACATCTGCAATTATATATAACAGCTCGAACAGCGGTGATGTTACCATTGCCGAAAATTCGGTGCGTAGCGAGGAAAACGTTACCCTTGTGATGGGCGGCATCTCAAACGATGCGGTGGTTACCAACAGCTATAACAGCGGAACAATTACCTATTCAGGTGCAACAAGTTCCAACTATGATACCTATTTTGGGGGCATAATGGGCGGACTTGGCTATGCCTCTGATAAGGCCTCGGCAACAAACTGTGTGAACAGCGGTGAGTATGTAACCAGTATAGACAAAAACATAGACAGCAAGGTTAACTTTTATGCCATATCCTATGTTCCGACCTACAACAGCTACTGGACAGACACAATTTCGGAGGGTAACCGTCCTGTTTCGTCAGAAGAAAACATCGTGATGCAAAGTGGTAGCTTTGATGCCGCGGGCGCTCTAACAAGTGCGAGCTACAGCACCGGCACGCTGCTCGGCGCTACATTAACCACAGCCCTGAACAGCTGGGTTACCGATAATCGTGCCACCGAAACGACTCTCCCCCAAAATTGGGTAACAGACGATACCGCAACAAATGGACCCGTTAAACATCAGCCACCACTCGACACAGCGGTAACGGTTACCGACGACAACGGCATGGTAAACGATGCAACGATAACGCTGTACACGTTACAAGGCGTCCATATACACACCGCGAGTGTAACAGACGGTACTGCAACAATAACCGATATTCTCGATGATAGATACCACATGGAGATATCCGCAGATGGCAGGCTTACCCTGAGCACATTGTTGGAAAAGTTTGGCGGTTCGGCAAAATCCTACAAGCTTATCACCCCGACTACACCGACGGTGTCAAACAATGTGGTGTCGGTGGATAGCATCGGCGACCTTGCCTATATCTCACAGCAGGTAAACAGCGGTGAGGACAGCTATGACGATAAAACGGTAAAGCTTACAAAAGACATAGATCTTACCGGTTACGACTGGACACCGATAGGTTTCCTTAACCCGTATGACCATTCATTTGCATACACCGCCCGACCCTTTAAGGGTGTGTTTGACGGCAATGGAAAAACCATTACCGGCATTTCCGCAAGCTCGCTTGGCATACCTATAGGACTTTTTGGGCTTATCGATGCGGCCGAGATTAAAAACCTTACCCTAAACAACGTCTCCATGTCGGGATATAGCCATGCAGCTGCTGCAGTGGTGGGTGTCTCGATAAATAATGAGGCAGATGATCCTGTCGAGATAAGAGATGTTATGGTGTCACAGGCTAATATATCAACCTTAATCGGCGGTGATGTTGATGGCGAACGTATTCTTACCCCCTATGTCGGCGGTATTGCCGGCAAGTTTATCGGTGGAATCATGGAGAATTGTACGATAGTTTCCGGCAGTATTTCAAACATGGCCGATAACAACTCAACTGCCGGTGGACTTGTGGGTATAAATAGGGACCGCTGGGATAATGCAATAGGCTTATACGCAGACACCAGCGTGAAATTTAACAACCTGATAAACCGTGCCGATGTAAGCTCGCTTGCATATTCCGGTGGAATTATCGGAACCCTCAACACCGCTAATAGTACACTCGGAAATACCATCGATAACTCCCACAACTATGGTACTGTTACCGGATTTGAGGCGGTAGGTGGAATTATAGGAGATACCGTCGGACTGACGGCGAGTGTAAGTTTTTGCAGTAACAACGGAGAAATTTTCGGAAACGGTGAGGTTCCGGTGGCATCTCTCCCGGCAATCGGCGGTATTATCGGCAAGGACGATACAAGCACAACCATCAACGCATGCACAAACAACGCAGATATCTCAGTAGCTCCGGATAACTTTTCGTTTAAGGTCGGCGGTATTATGGGCAGTAGCAATGGTGGCAGTATAATGAACTGCACTAATAACGCATCAATTTCCGCCATCGGTAGTGATATAACGGTGACAGCCGGCGGTATAATCGGTTACATGGGTGATGACAACGGCGACAGGATGGTGATTAACAACCTAAACGCAGGCAGTGTTACCATAGACCAAAATCATATGAATGGCGATATTTATCTCGGCGGAATAGCGGGTCAATTGAATGGCGGACGGAATTACGTCGTAAACCTAAGGAACAACTATAACTACGGCACGGTAGGCATATCGAATGCCACACCCGGTACGGAAAATTGTTTAGGAACTCTTATAGGCATACTGAGTGACCATGTCACTGCTTCAAACAACTATGCAGCTGAACAAAATCCGGTGGCATTTATATATAATTACGAATTCGGCTCCTCATTCGGTAATACGATACTCTCCGGCAACGGAACATTTGCCTCAACAGACGGTGTGCTGACCCTTCTTACCGGAAGTATTCCGACCGTTAATGAAATTACATACAGTGGCGTTTTGTTAGACGACGACCTACTCGGTGCACTGAATGCATATGTTGCCGATTCCACCCTAAATCCCGAGGGCAAGCTGTACGATTGGAAGGTCTCGAGCGGACAGAGCAGCGGATATCCCATTCTTAATATACCGATGCCTCCAAACTATGATGCCAACGGCGACGGCACTGTAAATGCCGAGGATATTAAGATAGCATTAAAGGTAGGCAACTACAACAAGCCGGCCACCTCTGCCATAAACCCCGAGGCAGACATGAACAAGGACGGCTATATAAACTTTTTGGATATTGCCGGTGCAAGAAACAGCTACATTTTTAATATGGGTTGAGCCCGAGGATGGCTAAGAATTTGTAAATTTTGACCTAAAAATTATAACAATTCACCATTCTTTGTTTAATCATTGTTAAAAAACATGCCGAATTATGGTATAATCCTACAATGCCGCAAGGTTATTGTAGGATTATTTCGTCATTATTCCGTTCTTTTCAATAACCACTTTACAACGGTATTTAACTTTGGTAAAATTATTATAGTTTTTTGTGAGAGGGGTGCTGCTGTGAATGCTTTTGACGGTGAGCTGTACATGCGTCTGCAGAAAGAGCAGATTGAAAAACGCATCGATGGGTTCGACGGAAAACTTTATCTTGAGTTTGGGGGTAAGCTGTTTGATGATTATCATGCGGCGAGAGTTTTCCCCGGTTTTTCTAAAAGCAGTAAGATAGAATTGCTTTTATCCATGAAGGCACAGACAGAGATTATCTTCTGTGTCAATGCAAACGACCTCGAAAAAACCAAGCTTCGTGCCGACCTCGGCATATCATATGCCATGGAGGTACTGCGGCTAATAGATGAAATCTCTGCCACCGGTCTTTTGGTAAGCGGTGTTGTGATAACACGTTTTGCGGGACAGTCGTCGGCAGAACTTTTTAGGCAAAAGTTGCAAAACTACGGAATTGCAACCTATCTTCATTATACTATAGACAGATATCCCGCCGACGTGGCACATATCTGTAGCGAAAAGGGTTTTGGACGCAACGAATATATAGAGACTACAAAACCCTTGGTTGTGGTTACCGCACCGGGTCCGGGTAGCGGAAAACTTGCTACCTGCCTTTCCCAGATATACGGCGACATGGTTCGCGGTGTGCGAAGTGGTTATGCAAAGTTTGAAACCTTTCCGGTACATAACCTTCCGCTCAACCATCCCATCAACCTCGCATACGAGGCGGCGACCGCCGACCTTTCAGATATAAACATGATAGACCCCTTTCATCTCGAAAAATACGGCATAAACGCTGTAAACTACAATCGAGACGTAGAGGCTTTTCCGATTGTACGCACCGTGCTTGAAAGTATCTACCTTGAGGAGGAAAGTTACCATTCACCTACCGACATGGGTGTTAACATGGTAGGCTTCGCCATTAGTGATGATGAGGAGGTTCGTGAGGCGGCGAGTCAGGAGATAATAAGACGCTACTACCGTGCCGTGTGCGATAACAAGCAGGGCCGAGTCGGTAGTGAGGTAGCACAGAAAATCTTTTTATTAATTGCAGGGCTAAAAATCAAGCCCGAAGTCCGCCGAAGGGTCGTGATACCGGCCTTAGAGTGTGCTACCGAGAGTAATACTGCCGCCGCGGCAATCGAGCTACGAGACGGGCGGATAATCACCGGCAGAGCATCCAACCTCATGACGGCGGTTCCCTCCTGTGTCTTAAACGCCCTTAAAACACTTGCAGGGCTTGACAGTAAAATTCATCTAATACCCCCGACCATTTTAGAGCCGATTTTAAGGCTTAAGATGAATATGCTGAGCAGTCGTTCCTCGGTATTAAAGCTTGATGATGTTTTAACGGCGCTTTCCATAGCCGCCATAGAGAGCAGAAGCTCCGCAAAGGCGCTGGAACAGCTGCCGAGACTTACCGACTGTGACATGCACACCACAACAATGCTCCGAAGCGGTGACGAGTCGATACTGCGTAGATTGTCGGTAAGGCTTACCAGCGAGCCGGAATTCCCGTCAAAGGATTTGTTTTTTTAATTTTATTTTTCATTATTTCTAAATATTCAACCTTCTTACAAACAATTTACACATTTCAAAACTATATTTATACATATAGCGGACAAGGCATTATGGTTTCATTTGTTCTTGTTCGATTTTGATTGTAAAAATTGAAAGGCTTTAGCTAATGAATCAACAGCACAGCAGCTTCAACTATAACCAGGTATACCATCAGAGAAAAAAAAGCAAAGGTGGCTTAATAATCGCTCTGTTTTTGACAGCTATAATTATATTAGTTACCCTTACAGCCCTTGTGATTTATCTTTATTTAGATACAACGGGTAATCTTCCGAGCTTTTTTAACAACAATGTTTTTGATGTTCCGGGTACTGCTGAGGTTACCGCTCTCCCCGAAGGCGAACCGGCGCCGGAGGTTAAGCTCAACTTTGATGCTGTAACCGACGGAGTGCTGACGACCGAGTCGATATATGAGATGGTTGCTCCTCAGGCGGTGGGGCTACATGTCTATTTAGGACAAAACCTTGCCGGTAACGGTAGCGGAATTATAATGAGCGATGATGGATACATCATAACCAATGAGCATGTTATCGAGGGTGCTACCTCGGTTTCGGTAATTCTTCACAACGGCGATACCTATGAGGCATCTGTGGTGGGCGCCGACCCTTCTACCGACCTTGCCGTTCTAAAGCTAATTAATCCACCGGATGATCTTTCGGCTGCATCCTTCGGCAACAGCAACGAGCTGGATATAGGCGAAAAGGTTGTTGCAATCGGATCGCCCGGCGGTCTTGCAGGTTCGATAGCCGAGGGAATTATCTCGGGTCCTAACCGCCCAAAAAATCAGATAACCGGTCAGCCGTCCGATTCTGACACCTCACTTATTCAGACAACCGCCGCCATAAACCCCGGCAACTCGGGTGGTGCGCTTGTAAATGCTCAGGGGCAGATAATCGGTGTAACATCGGCAAAGATTTCAGGTGTGGATTATGAGGGCATAGGTTTTGCAATACCGATTTCCGAGGCTGTACCGATATTAGAGGAGCTTATAGAAAACGGCTCTATCCCCGGTGATGCAAGGTTGGGCATCTCGGTAGTGCCGGTAAACAGTCTTGATGCCGAAATCCCCGGATACGAGGGCGATGGCGGTCTTATGATAATGGAGATTGAGCCTTATAGTGACCTAAACTACTATGGTGTAGAAATTCAGGACATCATAATAACCGCAGATGGGGTTGCGCTTGTAAACAACGAGGACCTTACAGGTCTTATCGAAAACAGGGAGATAGGAGACACCATCGAGCTTGTTATCTGGAAGATACAAACAGGAAAGGTGATGCAGATAACCGCAGTTTTAGAGGACTCCAACGCCGGGTATTCCCTACCGGGTTAAAATATTAATAAACTAAAAAGGACACCGTCATATGATTGGTGTCCTTTTTTATCTATCCCCATCTCGTTGTTTTTTCACAGCAAAACTTAAGCGATGTTATTGCCTATCAATGGAGTAATTCCGCTTTGAAGCATCTCACCCTTTTTACATTTTAAATCTTGGCTATGTATCAACACTATAGCTAAATCCGCCCGGCTCGTAATGCAGGCGTGCTTTGGCGGTATGATCTACCATATCTATCTGTCCATTTCCTGTAACACCTTCACGCAGACCGTCCCGCTGTGGATCTACATATTTTATGAACCAACCCTGCATGGTATTTTTTAGATAACAAATCCTTTCACTGTGCTCCTGCCGGTCTATCAGGTTGCACTCCTCGCCCGGATCGTTTACGAGATCGTAGTACTCGTCCGGTCCGTAGGGATATCGGCATACATATTTATCGGTATAGCTTCTTATCATCCGCACCGGTCCATACTCGTCGTATACAACCACCGTCTTATCACGGTCATTTTTTACAGCGTCTCCCTGTAATAGCGGAGCAAAGCTCCTGCCGGGCAGGTTATCCCTCGGCGGTGTTTTGATTTTTAGATAGTCCAAAAGGGTGGGCATAAAATCATAACCGCTCACCATATCGTCCACAACCGTCTCGGACTTAATTTTACCGGGGTGAGAGATGATAAATGGCACCTTTACCGAACTGTCGTACATATTCATCGGAAATGTTCCGTTGCCTTTCCCCCATATTCCGTGATGTCCGCAGTTAAACCCGTTGTCCGAGGTAAAAATTATAATCGTATCCTCGTAGATGCCCAGCGACTTTAGTTTTTCTACAATTTTTCCAACCGAGTTGTCCACCGCCGTTACCGCCGCATAGTAACCCTTTAGCGTCTCCTGCGGTTTTTTAACATCCTCGGCTGTGAGTGCATCCGGTGCGGTTGAAAATATCGACCACGGGTGCATTGGCACTGTCGGACAGTCTGAAAATTCACATCCGTCATACAGCTCTCTCAGCTCCTGTGGATGATGCTCCGCCGTCCATGGGCTGTGCGGTGCCGTATAGTGAACCCCGAGATAGAACGGATTATCGCCCTGTGAAAGCCTATCTATAAAATCTATCGCCCTGTCGGTTATTGCGTCGGTAATGTACCCATCCTGCTCAAAAAGTTCTCCATTCTCAATCATCGGAGCGTTGTAATAATCTCCGCCTCCACGTTGATGCACATACCAGCCGTCGTTAAACCCCTTTTGAGGGTTTACGCTGTCACCGAGGTGCCATTTTCCGCTAAGTGCACAGCTGTAGCCGTTCTCGGCAAGGTCCTCGGTATAGGCTCTTATTCCGTGCAGATACTCTATGGCATCCCTGCCGGTGTTGCCCTCCCTTATCCAGTCATGTATACCGTGCTGTGACGGTATAGCTCCGCAGAGCAGCGAGGCTCTCGCCGGCGAGCATACCGGAGATACGCAGAAAAAGTTTTCAAATCTGCACCCCTCCCTCGCAATACTGTCGATGTTTGGGGTTATTATGTCTCTGTTGCCGTTACAGCCAAGTGCCCAGTAACCCTGATCGTCGGTTAGTACAAAAACAATGTTTGGACGTTTTACCGCATCGCTACTCATGTCGATCTCCTATCCTATCTTAACCTCTCTGATATATGCCGGCAGTAAACTTTCGGCAGTCACTCCTCCGGTTTTTTCATACTCTTGCAGTGCCAACAGTGCCGCCTTTTCTGCCGAGGGCATGTTGTGTTCCGACACCGATATATTAAACTCGACCTCGGCACGATTTTCGTAAAACAGCACAGCACCATCACCGGCAAGCATAAAATCCTCGCCTTTAAAAAAGTTGTATATCTCATCACCGTGTGCAAGTCTTGGGGATACTATCTCCTGTGCTATCCCATCCGACACCTTATATGCGGCACAAAAGTAGTTACCCCTTCTTGCGTTTAACAGAGCCACAACGTTACCGTCTGCCTGTGCGCAGGCAAGCGTTTTTAGTGTTGACACCGGCTGTGTCGGCTTTCCAGTCGCAAAGGCAAGCCCTTTTATAACCGCAACACCTATCCGAAGCCCGGTATAGCTTCCCGGGCCGTTACATACCGCATAAAGGTCTATTTCATTCGGCGTTATCCCTAACGCCTTAAAAGCCATGTCACAAAGTGGCATTAAATTCTCACTGTGCGTGGTGCCAAACTCTGCGGTTTTTACAAAAAGCGTCTTTTCATCTCTCACTATCGCCACCGAGGCGGAGATGGTGCTACTGTCCAGTGCAAAAATTGTCATCTATCGGCACTCCTCGTAATGGTAATCTCCCGTTGATGCTCGTCGATTGCCTTAATCTCCACCGTAAAATCCGCATCTCCTGCGAGTATTGGCGCATTCGATGCCCATTCCACCGCAACCACCGCTCCGTCATCCAAAAAATCGTAGATGCCGGTGTCCTCCATCTCCTTTTCGGTTATACGGTATAGATCCATATGTGCGAAGGTAAGCCGTCCGTCATAGACATTCACTATAGAAAAGGTTGGCGAGCTACAGCTTCCCTCACATCCGAGCCCCTCAAATATGCCGTTACAAAATGCAGTCTTGCCTGCGCCGAGATCCCCCTCAAGAAGGATAAGCTCACCACCGCACAGCCCCTTTGAAAATTCATCGGCAACGCACTTTGTTTCTTCATAACTATTTGTATAATAAATCAATAATATAACCCTCTAGTGTAATCAAAGTTCGGCATTACGGCATCGACAGCCGTAAACATGTCAACTATCTCCGACACCCTTTCCGGCGTCTCGTCGGTGAAATAGAGGAGGAAAAAATCGACATCAAATTCCCTCTGTCGGTCGGCTATGTATAGCGGAACCGGATTGTACAGCTCGATAAAGTTTTGACGTTTTACCGCCTTAATCCGCTTTGATTTTCGGTCGATTATCTCGGTCTCGTCACCGAGCTTCGGCAATGCCGCCGAGAGCATCATCGGAAAATGTCCATACCCTATAACTCCGGTAGTGGCATTAAACTCGCCGGTGGAGGCCGCCGACAGCTCAACCGAAAGAACTATGTCGGATATATTTTGAGAGAGGTAAAATTCGGCGGCAATTCGGTTGGTTATGTTAAGACCAAATCCACCGTGAATTGTAGCACCATCGCCGAAGATTGCAAGCTGGGAAAGATTGTCTGCCATATGTCGGGTAAACCCGAGAGCCTCGGCATGGTTATACAGCTCGGCAAGCTTCTCGTCTCCGCAACCCCTCGGATACTCCACAATACAGCGGTCAATGTATTTCTCAGCCGTTTGTTCGACAAGCTCAGCCGGAATGATAAAGTACTCAACGTCATGCTGTCGATTTTCTAAAATCAAGCTTAGCTGTTCGAGGTTAGCAACCCTCACCCTAAGCCGCTTTTTATCCGACTTTTTCTGTCTTTGCTCCGGTACAAGCTCGTAATCTGCCATGGCAAGGGGTGCAATTTTTTCTCGCACACTCAACAGCATTTCGGCAACGGTCCGTCGCAGTGACGAAACCTCGGAGGAGGGGATAAAAACATTATCCGGAACATCCACCGTAACCTCTTTAGCATAAAACGGTGTTCCCCCAAGTTTGCCGAGAGCCTTTTTAAGCGGCTCGACCTGATCCTTTTCGGTGTATTCGGTAGCTACCTTTCGGTGTTCCTCTACCATGTCGCCCTCACAGAACATTTTTATCGTCATCATATCGTCCGAAAGGGTTAATGTAATGTCTACAGGCACCGACTGTCGCTCGGTGCGATAGATGGAGCGTAGCGAGGGGAGTGCCGCACGTGTTATTGCACCGTCACGCTCGGTACGTGCACCGAAAATTTCATCGTCCGGCATACCATGATAGTATCCGTTTGTAAAACCTCCGTGGCTGAATGCACTCATCAGGGTGTCACGGTCAAACTGTAGTCCGTCCCTCCCCTTTACCGTGGCATCTACAGCGGCGGCGGCATACTCAGGGGTTCTCATTCTTCCCTCAATTTTCACCGATGCCACCCCGAGTTTTTTTAGTTCGGTCAGACGGTCAAGGTTGCACAAATCCTTTAGCGAGAGTATCGATTGCGGTCTTTGCCCCGCCACACCGTAGGGAAGACGGCAGGGGCTGGCACAGCGCCCTCGGTTGGCACTTCTGCCACCTAAAAAAGCACTCATATAACAGCTACCCGAGACGGAGTAGCAGAGCGCACCATGTACAAATGTTTCTATATCGACACCGGTTTTCACCGCCCTTGAAATCTCATTTATGCCTGCCTCTCTGCCGATTACAACCCGATCAAAGCCCAAATCGCCCAGATACCTTACAGCATTTGCGGTAAGTGCACCGCACTGGGTAGATGCATGAACCTTAAGCTCGGGGCAGATATTTTTTACAAGCCGAAAAACCGCCATATCCTGAACTATAACAGCATCGACGCCATATTCGGCAAGCTGTTTTATACTCTCGACAAGCGATGGCAACTCCTCGTTATATATGAGGGTGTTTATGGCAACAAAAATCCGCACCCCCCGTGCATGGCAATAGCCCACGGCATGGCGCAGATCTTCATTTGAAAAATTTTTGGCGGAGGCTCTGGCGCTGAACTGTTTCAGCCCAAGGTAAACAGCATCGGCTCCGGCACGAACCGACGCAACAAGCATGTCGGTATCGCCGGCGGGGGCCGCTATCTCCGGTAGATTATGGTCAGCCTTTACAATCAAAAATAACCGTTTTCCTTTTTAGCGCCCGAAAGCTCTCGCTTGGTGCGGTTAAGCTCTCGCTTAGCGTCCTCAAGTTCCATCTTACTGCGTGCGGCATCCTCTAAATAATCCTTTATCTGTGCACGCATATTCTCGGCTGTGGTTTGGCTTTTTTGAAGTTCATCACGGTATCCGAGCGCAGTAAGAACAGCCGCAGTTGTTACCGAGGCGGAAGGTGAAGAGAGCATTATCTCCTGCATGTCGGCATCTAACTTTGCGGCAAGTTCCACGAGATATGCCTCGTCCTCATTCGTGGAAACGACATAATCACCGCCACAGATATCAAGTCGAACCTTAGTCATTGACATTTTTACTATCCCTTTTACAATCTCACACTTAAAGCATACACAATTACTTTATACTGTTAAATCCATTATAACTAATATAATATAAAAAATCAACCTGTTTAACAGATATTTTAAGAAAACATTTCACATTTATGCTAAAATCGGTTGTCATTTTGACGAAAATTCAAATGTGTATTGAATTATAGGCAATAATCTAATATAATTAATATATCTAATTGTTTTTAGATTACCTATCATATATAAAGAAAGAGGCTTTTAGTGAAGGAACAGTTTACCGTTGCTCAGCTGGATCACATGCTGACAGAGGCACTCCAAAGGGATTACTCAACCACACCCGAGAACGCCTCGGAAGAAACAATATACAGGGCACTTGCCGGAATCTGTCGTCAGGTAATGAGCAATCGCCATAAGACCTATTTAGCAAAAACCTTCGGGGAAAACAAAAAACAGGTCTACTACCTATCCATGGAGTTTTTGATGGGGCGTAGCCTTAAAACAAGTTTGTACAGCCTTGAGATGGAGAAGATTGCCGAAAAGGTTATGAAAAGATATAACCTTAACCTTGAGAGCATCTATGAATTTGAGCCGGATGCCGGCCTCGGCAACGGCGGCCTCGGAAGACTTGCCGCCTGCTATTTAGATGCGCTTGCCGCCGAACAGCTACCGGCGACAGGTTATTCAATACTTTACGAATACGGAATATTTAAGCAAAAAATCGTGGACGGTTGGCAGCGTGAAGAGACCGACAACTGGTTGCCCGGCGGTACCGTGTGGCTAAAATCCCATCCGGAACAGGCTAGGGAAATTCGTTTTGGCGGTCAGCTTGTGGAAAACTGGTACGGCAGCTATCACGAGATAAAACATGTCAACTACACGCCGGTGCTCGCCGTGCCGAGCGACATGTATGTTAGCGGTTATGGTAGCGACGGAGTCAGCCAGCTACGCCTCTGGGCGGCAAAAGCGCCTTCCTTCGACATGGAGAGTTTTAACAGCGGCGACTACACAAATGCCCTGCGTCAAAATCATGCCGCCGAGCTTATCTCCAAGGTGCTCTACCCGAACGACAACCATATTGAGGGTAAAATACTGCGTCTGCAACAGCAGTACTTCTTCTCTGCCGCCTCGGTAAGCGACATTGTGGGTAGGCATTTAGACCAGTACGGCTCGCTGGATATCCTGCCGGACAAGGTTGCTATCCACATTAACGACACCCATCCGACCCTTGCAATACCGGAGATGATGAGGCTGTTGTTGGACGACTGCGGATACAACTGGGATGCCGCCTTTGAAATCTGCAAACGAACCTTTGCGTACACCAACCACACGGTAATGGCAGAGGCGCTCGAAAACTGGAACGAGGACATGTTCCGCAACGTTCTTCCGAGAATATACCAGATTATCTGCGAGATGGATCACCGTCTACGTCAGCTTCTTAACGAGAGTTTCCCGAACGACCACGGCAAGGTGGAATATATGGCAATCATCTCGAACGGCGGAATTCGCATGGCGAACATCTGTTGTTATGTTGCCCACTCGGTCAACGGTGTTTCTAAACTGCACTCCGAGATTATTAAGGAGAGCGTATTTAGAGACTACTATATGCTGTTCCCCGAAAAGTTTAAAAATGTTACCAACGGCATTGCATACCGTCGCTGGCTGATGCAGAGCAACGATGGGCTGACCAATCTTTTAAAGGAGACAATAGGCGAGGAATTCACGAGAAATGCCGATGCTCTTAAAAAGTTCGAGCGGTTTGCCGACGATGCCTCGGTGCTGGAAAAACTCGGTGCCGTCAAGCTTGCAAACAAAAAGGAGTTTTCAAAGCATATCAAGGATATCTACGGCATCACCCTTGACCCGAACTCGATAATGGACTGTCAGGTTAAGAGGTTGCATGAGTATAAACGTCAACATCTTAATGCAATAAACATTTTAGCTCAGTATATCGACATTAAAAACGGTACTGCAAAGAACTTTGTGCCAAAAACCTATATTTTCGGTGCCAAGGCGGCGCCGGGCTACTATATGGCAAAACAGATTATCCGTTTCATCTGCACACTGCAAAAAATGTTAGAGCAGGATCCGGCTGTTAAGGATTTAATAAAGATAGTCTACCTTGAGGATTATAACGTAACCACCAGCGAAAGATTAATGCCCGCTTCCGAGATAAGCGAGCAGATTTCACTCGCAGGCACCGAGGCGTCCGGTACCGGCAATATGAAGTTTATGCTCTCCGGTGCGATTACTCTCGGTACGCTCGACGGTGCAAACGTTGAGATTGCAGAGGCGGTTGGCGATGATAACTTTATTCAGTTTGGAATGCTCACACCCGAAGCACAACAGCTTGCAAGGGTAGGATATCACCCCGGCCCTTATGTGGACGGTGACCCGATAGCCACCGAGGTACTCAAACATATCGAGCGGGGCATAAACGGCAACAGCTTTACCGACCTTGCAAACAACCTCCGCTACCACGACAGCTATATGGTTATGGCAGATTTTGCCGACTACCGTCTTGCACAGCATAAGGTAAGCGAAATATATTCCGATGCAAAAAGGTTTAACAGGATGAGTTTAATGAACATCGCAAACGCCGGAATTTTCTCTGCCGACCGTGCGGTTAAAGATTATGCAAGAGATATCTGGAACATGATACCGGTAAGCCGTTAACATAGGCATTTAACTCAAAAACCAATACACCTTGCCGGCAAAATTTACGTTTTATTGTCGGCAATCTCGTATCGATTTTCAAACTAAACGACCTTAAAGGAGCTGTCATGGATTATCCTATTTTTTGCAGCCTAAAGGAAGAATATAAATCCCCTTTTGGCGCTGTGGCATCCGGCACGAAGGTGACCTTCACCCTGCATGTTCCTAAGGATATGGGGGTGGATGCACCAAGACTTTTTATCGCCTACGACGGTGATTCCGCCGACGAGCATATAATGAAACCGGTAAAGGAGAAAGCCTCAAGGGAAAAAAACTCGGCAGAGGTTGTACTTTACCGAATATCTATAACCCCTAAACGCATAGGAATGCATTTTTATTGGTTCGACCTTTACAGGGATTACCAAAAGATATACCGTGGCAAGGGTGGTGTGGGCTATCTGACACAGGGCACCGGCGAAGCCTACCGACTTTTTGTTCATAAAAAGGATTACGACATACCGCAGTGGTTGCCGGGTGGCGTTATCTATCAGATATTTCCGGATCGTTTTAACGATGCCGTGCCGGATAAGGTTATGCCCTTCCCCGACAGGATACTTCGCCCAAATAAGGAGGGTGAACCCTACTTCTGGGCTAACGAACTGCCGGAGGGTCACCTTAATCAGGACTATTACGGCGGTGACTTTGAGGGCATAAGGCAGAAACTCCCCTACCTTGAAGGTCTCGGAGTAAACTGCATCTACCTTAACCCCATATTTGAGGCACATTCCAACCACCGCTATAATACCGCCAACTACATGAAGGCGGACCCAATGCTCGGTAGCAATGATGATTTTGCACGGCTTTGCGCCGAAGCAAAAGAGCTTGGAATAAGAATTATATTAGATGGGGTGTTCAGCCACACCGGTGATGACAGTGTGTATTTCGACCGCAACGCAAGATACGGTTCTGACGGTGCTTTTCATAACATCGCAAGCCCCTATCGCAGCTGGTATCATTTCTCGCCGGACTACCCATTCGGCTATCGTTGTTGGTGGGGTTTTGCCACCCTACCCGAGGTAAACGAATCCAACCCCTACTACCGAGACTTTATCTGTGGTAAGGACGGAGTTATTGACTATTGGCTGTCGCTGGGTGCCTCCGGCTTTAGGTTGGATGTTGCCGACGAACTGCCGGACGACTTTATTGCCGAGATACGAAAGGCCATAAAGGCAAGAGGCGCTGAGTGCTATCTCCTCGGCGAGGTTTGGGACGATGCCACGCTAAAGGTTGCCTATGACGAGCGCAGAAAATACCTACAGGGCGACTGTCTTGACAGCGTAATGAACTATCCTTTTAAGGATGCAGTTATAGAATTTATTAAGACCGGTAATGCCGCCTCACCGATGGAGCGGATAATGCAGGTTGTGGAGAATTATCCTGCACCGGCACTTGCAACGGCTATGAACTTTTTATCCAACCACGATACGGTCAGGGCGATTACCGAAATAGCAGGTGACTCTCTTGCCGACCACGACCGTTTCTGGCAGAGCGGAAGATATATCACCGGTGAGCGACTTGCCTACGGAAAAAGACTTTTACGACTTGCGTATGCAATGCTGTTCACACTGCCGGGTGTTCCCAGCGTCTACTATGGGGACGAGGTGTATATGCAGGGTTATAAAGACCCGTTTAACCGTGGCTACTATAACTGGTTCGAGACGGACGGTATGCTGAGGGATGAGATAAAAAATCTTTCCGCATTACGCAAAAAGTTTGAGCTGTTTAAATTTGGCGGTATGGAGCTGTTGAATGCAACCATGGGATTTGTCGCCTACCGAAGGTATGACGACAAGGAGGAGATGCTAATTCTCATCAACCGCACGGCACAGCTGAAAAGTCTGGAATATAAAGATAAACACATTAATGTTCCACCGTACGACTATGTAATGATTAGGCTTGCTCTTGAGGAGTAATAAAACGATACGATAGATAGAGAGGCCAAGGGTGAAGAATTAAAGGTGAAAGGCTAAAGGACATTTTCCAAAGGAAAATCCACCATAGCCATTTACCATTAGCCATTAGTTTTTAGCTTTTCATCACTCATCTATGACAAACAAACCAACAAGGAGGATTATGGGATTGGAATCGACAGTATGGCTGATATTTACCGTGGTGTTGCTGGTGTTTGAAGCGGTTACCGCAACACTTGTGAGCATCTGGTTTGCAATCGGTGCAGGTGTGGCGTTTATCGTCTCGCTATTTTTGCCGGACGCACTGCTTATACAGATTGTGGTTTTTATAGTGGTGAGCATCCTGATGCTATTCGTAACAAGACCACTCGCAAAAAAATACATGCCAAAAAAGAGTGCAGCACCCACCAACACCGACAGGATTATCGGGCGCAGGGCGATGGTAACAAAACCGATAAAAAAAGAAAAAAAGGGAAGAGTATATGTTGACGGACAAAGTTGGGCAGCAGAAAGCAGTTCCGAGTTTGAGATAGACGATGTATGCATTATTCAGGCGGTTGAGGGTGTAACCCTTATTGTCTGCCCGGTTAAGCAGGACTAAACAATTAAAACTTAAAAAGGAGATTTTATGGAAGGCTTTATAGCACTTATCGTGTTCGCAATAATTATTTTGGTTATTGCCGCAGCAAACATAATTATTGTACCACAGGCTAACTCCTACATCGTTGAGCGTCTCGGCGTTTACAGCACCACATGGGAGGCGGGGCTGCACATTAAGGTACCGTTTATAGATAAGGTAGCCAAAAAGGTGCTCTTAAAGGAGCAGGTCATAGACTTTCGCCCTCAGCCGGTTATTACCAAGGATAACGTCACCATGCAGATAGACTCGGTGGTGTTTTTTCAGGTGACCGACCCGAAGCTCTACACCTACGAGATTGATCGTCCCATTATGGCGATAGAAAATCTCACCGCAACGAACCTTCGTAACATCATAGGCGACCTAGAGCTGGACAGCACCCTTGCAAGCCGCGATGTTATCAATACCAGAATTACCACCACCCTCGACGAGGCGACCGACAAGTGGGGAATTAAGGTTAACCGTGTCGAGCTTAAAAACATTATTCCACCCGCCGAAATTCAGGATGCCATGGAAAAACAGATGAAGGCGGAGCGTCAGCGCCGTGAAACCCTACTTCGTGCCGAGGGCGAAAAGTTCAGCCAAATTTTGGTTGCCGAGGGCGAAAAGGAATCGGCTATACTTCGTGCCGATGCGGTAAAGGAACAACGTATTCGTGAGGCTCAGGGTGAAGCAGAGGCGATTATCACGGTACAAAAAGCGCTTGCCGACAGCCTTATAATATTAAACGAAGCTCAACCTAACGAGAGCATATTAAAGCTTAAGGCACTCGAGGCACTGGAAAAGGTTGCAAACGGTCAGGCGACAAAGCTTATAATCCCAAGCGAAATTCAAAACATTGCCGGCCTGGTAGGCTCATTATCCACCATAGCTCAGGACACAAAAACAACATAATAATTCCGTTAAATCACGTATTTTGACCTAAATAGTGAAAAGATGTGTAAAAATGACGAAATTATTACAATAAAATTTCTAACACTATTGTAATAATTAGAATTCTATGCTACAATTAGTTAGTAATAAGTCGTAAACAAAATTCGGAGACAGTAATGGCATTAGATGCGATAAAAGAGGTCAGCGAGGCAGAGCGCCGGGCAGATCTAATTACCGAAGAGGCACACAGGGAGGCGAGGGCTATAATCGCCGCCGCCAAGGTCGAGGGCGAAAAGTCTTGTGACGATGCTGTGGAGTCTGCACGTGCGCAGATTCAAAAACAGCTTGCAGAGCAGGAGAAACTTGCGGTTTCGGCCGAAGCCGAGGCAAAGCAACGATCCATTGCGGCAACGGCAAAGTTAGAGAGCAGTGCCTCCGCCAAGATGGACAAGGCCGTGGAGTTTATTATTAACAAGGTGACCGATAACCTATGATAATTAAGATGAAAAAATTATCCTGCCTTGTTGCAAAACAGGACGCAGGACGGCTACTTAAGGCTCTTGCAAAGGAAGGTGTTGTCGAGCTTCGTAACACCGAGGAATATCTGCAAAACCCTGAGTACGACCAGCTTTTCACCAAAGCGAACGGTGAGGCAGAGGACGGTAATCTTGTATCGCTCCGTTCGGCTGTTGCTACCATATCTAAATATGCACCCTCAAAAAAGGGATTTCTTGCTCCGCTTCCTCGTATTACCGAGAGCGAGTTTGAGGACAATGATACATACGCAAAAACATTGTCGCTTGCCACCGAGATAAACGAGCTTGCCTCGGATATTTTGGCTTGCGAGTCGGCTGTTTTACGTCTCGAAACCGGACTTGCGACCATAAAGCCGCTGTGTGGAATCGATCTTCCTCTTGAAAAGGAAGGCGGGCGTTACTACAGCACTGTGTTCGGTTCGGTGCCTATCGGCATAACCGAGGAGATGTTGTTGGGCGAGTTGCCGGACGAACTGCCTGTCGAGATTTTGATGGGTGATGTATCGGCAGATCAGCAGTTCTTTGCGTTACTGTGCCTTAAGAAGGACGAGGATGAGGCAATAGCCTCCTTTAAACCTCTCGGTTTTTCAAGGCAGATATATCGCGATATAACCGGAACTGCGGCAGAAAACACCAAAAAAATCGAGGCGGAAATCGCTGAAAAAATAAAAAATATCGAGCAGCATAAAGAGTCGGTTATGGCAAAGGCTGGCTTTAAAACTCAACTGGAGTCTGCACTCGATCTTGCCGCAACACGACTAAATCGAGAGGTTACCCTACTCTCGCAGGCAGCAACAAAAAACACCGTGCTTCTCTCGGGGTATACTCCGCAACCTGCGGTGGAAAGGGTTACGGCTCTGCTTAACAACTACTGTTGTGCCTACGAGCTTAGCGAGCCGAGCGAGGAGGAACTCGACGAGGTTCCGATAGCGCTCAAAAACAATGCGTTTAACAAACCGTTTGAGATGGTCACGGCACTGTATGCGCTTCCGCAATATCGCAGTCCCATCGATCCAAACCCCTTCGTCGCCCCCTTCTTCTTTATCTATTTTGGTTTGATGATGGGAGACATTGCATACGGTATAATTATCTCGCTGGTATCCTTCCTGGTTCTCAAAAAATCACAACCACGTGAAGGCACCATGAAAAAACTTTTACAGGTAGGTATCCTCGGCGGTATCGCAACAATTATCTGGGGTATTTTCTTCGGAAGCTTTTTCGGAAACTTCATCCCGACGGTAACCGAGATGTTTACCGGAACGGCGATAACCCCGAAACCGCTACTGTTCGACCCACTTGCAGAACCACTTATCCTATTCGGTGTTTCACTCGGATTTGGTGTTGTACAGATACTGCTCGGCATGATACTTTCCATGTATCAAAAATGCAAATTCGGCAAACCTGTTGATGCGGTGCTGGACGAAGGGCTGTGGATGCTAATCTTTATCGGTCTCGGCGTTGCAGGTGTTGAGATGATGCTTGGCGTTACCATGCCGGTGGCAAATCTCGGTCTTTACATAGCACTTGCCGGAGCGGTTTTGATACTTCTGACTAAGGGCAGAAACGAAAAGGGACTTAAAAAAATCACGGCAGGTCTTGGCGAACTATACGGAATTACCAGCTACCTTGCCGACATACTCTCCTACAGCAGACTGTTGGCGCTCGGTCTTGCGACCGCCGTTATCGCACAGGTTATGAATACCATGGGAACCCTGCTCGGACCCACCGTTCCCGGCGTGATACTATTGGTAGTGATTTTTGTGATAGGACATGTGTTCAATGTGGGAATTAACATTCTCGGTACCTTTGTTCATACAAGTCGTCTGCAGTTTATCGAATTTTTCGGTAAATTCTATATGCCGGGTGGCAAACCATTTAAACCATTCTGTAACAATACTACATATGTAGAGGTTACAAGAGAGGATTAGTTCGGGTAATTGAGACAAATGTCTCGTATAAAATATTTTTTACCATTAACCAACATTAACTTAAACACGGAGGAATTTTAAATGAATTGGGCTGAAACACTGTTTTCCGGAACCGGACTTGCACTTTTGGGTGCGGCATTAGCAATGGGACTCGCAGGCACAGGCTCGGCAAAGGGCGTGGGTATCGCCGGTGAGGCCGCAGCAGGAGTGCTTACAGAAGATCCCGACAAATTCGGTCAAACACTGCTTTTACAGGCTCTTCCCGGAACACAGGGTATTTACGGAATGATTATCGCATTCCTTATTATGCTTAAAATCGGTGTTCTCGGCGGAGGCATCGCTGATCTTTCTATCGAGACAGGATTTGCACTGTTTATGTGTGCAATGCCGATAGCATTAGCGGGACTGTTTTCGGGTATTGCACAGGGACGTGCCGCTGCTGCATGTATGGGAATCATCGCAAAGCGTCCTGAGGAGCTCGGTAAGGCGATGATGTATCCGGCACTTGTTGAGACATACGCCGTTCTTGCTCTGCTCATCTCCTTCCTTATGTGGAATGGTATTCAGGTATAATTTACACCTTGATACCATAAACGTAGTACATACACCGAAATGCTTTGCAGTTCGGTAGAAAGGATTGATTTTAGATGCAGGGGTTTGAAAAAATCAAGGCGCAGATAGAGCTGGACGCACAGGCGGAAAAGGAACGTATCATCTCTAAGGCGAAGGCAGAGGCCGAAGAGCTCAGCCGTGGCTATGCCCAAAAGGCAAAGGCGGCAGAGGCAGAGGCTATGCAAAAGGGCGCCGCCGAGGTTACTGCGGCTGTAGCGAGGAGCGAGCACACCAGTGAAGGCTCCGTTAAGCTTGCAATGCTCTCCAAAAAGAGAGATCTAATAGAGCGTGCCTTTGTAAATGCCGAAAAAAAGATAGCACAGCTTCAGCCGGACGACATGTTGTTGGTTCTGCTTGGACTTGGCAAAGGGTTGAACGAGACAAGCGGTGAGGTGGTTATGAACGCTGCCGACCGTGATAAGCTTGGCAGTGAGCTGGCAAAACAGCTTGGAAAAAACACCGGAGGCAGCTTTAAGTTGGCAAAGGATACGGCAAATATCAGCGGCGGATTTATTTTGCGCAACGGAGATATAGAGGTTAACTGCAGTTTCGACCGCCTTTTTGACAGGGCACGTTCCGAACTGTCGGGCGAGCTTGCCGGAATTCTTTTTGAGGGGTAGAAGTTTTGAAACAAAAAACAAAGGATACCGATTATCTTTATGCGAGCGGCCGAATAAAGGCGCTTGAGCTTAGCTTTCTTCCGAGGGCTACCCTCATTCGTCTGTGCGAGGCAGGCTCGGTTGCCGATGGAATAAAACTTTTGTCCGAGCTTTCCTTCGTGTCGCCGGACACAACACCGCAAACAATCGAGGCGGAGTTTACAAAGGCTCAACAGCGTTGTTACAGGGAGGCATCGGAACTGTTTGCCGACAAGACCATGCTGAATTTTTTCCGTGCTAAATACGACTATCACAACGTTAAAACTATACTCAAGGGCATTGCCACCGAGGAAAATTATGTAAATCTTCTTTCCGACTGCGGAAGGGTTCCGGGCGAAACCTTGATGATGTCAATCTTAGAGGATAAATTTGGTGCACTTCCAAAACGATTAGCAAAGGCAACCGCCGAGGCTAAAGCGTCGCTTGTGCACAGTGCCGACCCACAGCTGGTTGACGGTTTTCTCGACAGGGAGCAGTTTGCCGACATGGGCGAGATTGCCGAGGCTACAGGCGAAAAATATATCTGCGATTACTTTAAGTTGCAGGTCGACATGCAAAATCTGCGTGCCGCCGTTCGTCTTGCACGTATGGGTGCCGAGTTTAACGACATTAGGAAATATTTTATCGAGGGTGGTAACATACCGATTACCCGTCTGCTTTTAGAGATAACGCCGGATGTAGTGGTCAACACATTTACAGGCTCCTACTTTGTTGGTGTTGCCGCCGTTGCGGCACAGACATTGCGCAGAGAAAAAGGGCTTGCCGCACTGGATAAGGCGGTGGACGACGCACTTACCTCTTTTATAAAACAGGGTAAACGTGTTGCCTTTGGTGTTGAGGTTCCGGTTTCCTATGTTGCGGCAAAGGAGAACGAGTTAACCGTTCTTCGCACAATATTTGCAGGACTAAAGGCCGGTGTAAAATCGGAGTTATTATCGGAAAAGCTGAGGGAAACCTATGTATAATGCGGCAGTAATAGGAGACAGGGAAACGGTTATCGGCTTTAAGGCTATAGGTCTTAAGGTCTGTTATGCCGACAGTAACATAGAGGCAAAGGAGCATCTTGTGCGACTTGCCAAGGAGAACACCGCGGTTATATATATTACCGATGACCTTGCGGCTAACCTTCAGGAGGAGCTTGCCGAGTACAGTAAACAACCGCTACCGGCAGTGATACTCATACCGGGTAAGGACGGTTCAAACGGTGTTGCACTTGCAAATGTGAGCAGGGCGGTAGAACGTGCGGTAGGCGCCGACATACTTAAATAAATATAGTAATTTTAAAATTACAATGATTATAAATTCGGGAATCGGAAAGGAATGGACATCTATATGGAAAACGGAACAATTGTTAAGGTGGCAGGTCCATTAGTAGTAGCTAAGGGACTTTCACATGCAAACATGTTTGACGTTGTTAGGGTCGGTAACGACCGTATCATCGGCGAAATTATTGAAATGCGAGGAGATGCCGCCTCTATTCAGGTCTACGAGGAAACGGCGGGTCTGGGCCCCGGAGATATAGTCGAAACCACAGGCGCACCTCTGTCGGTCGAGCTCGGTCCCGGTATGATTGAGAACATTTATGACGGAATTCAGCGTCCTCTCGAGGTTATCGCTAAGATGGTGGGAACAAATCTTTCCCGCGGTATCGAGGTTGACAGCCTTTCGAGGGAGAAAAAGTGGGACTTTGTGTCGACTGCTAAGGTAGGCGACAAGCTAACCGCCGGCGACATAATAGGAACCGTTCAGGAAAGTGCCACGGTTTTACATAAAATCATGGTGCCTTATGGAAAATCCGGCACCCTTAAATCCATCGAGAGCGGCGAATTTACCGTTGTCGATGTTATTGCCGTGTTGACCGGTGAGGATGGCAAGAATATAGATCTTACCATGCTTCAAAAATGGCCGGTACGTAAAGAGCGTCCATACAAGGAAAAACTTCCTCCCAACATACCTATGGTTACAGGTCAGCGTACTATCGACATGCTTTTCCCGATTGCAAAGGGTGGTACTGCTGCAGTTCCGGGTCCGTTTGGTAGCGGTAAAACCGTTGTTCAGCATCAGCTCGCTAAATGGAGTGACGTGGACATTGTTATCTACGTAGGCTGTGGCGAGCGTGGAAATGAGATGACCGACGTTCTGCGTGAGTTCCCCGAGCTTAAGGATCCCCGTAGCGGCGAGAGCCTCATGAAACGTACCGTTCTTATCGCCAACACCTCCGACATGCCGGTTGCGGCACGTGAGGCTAGTGTTTATACAGGCATCACCATTGCCGAATACTTCCGTGACATGGGTTACGATGTTGCTATCATCGCCGACTCCACCAGCCGTTGGGCTGAGGCTCTTCGTGAGATGAGCGGTCGACTCGAGGAGATGCCCGGTGAAGAGGGTTATCCTGCATATCTAACCAGCCGTCTTGCACAGTTCTATGAGCGTGCCGGACGTATCGTCTGCGTGGGTAGCGATGGCCGCCAGGGTTCACTCTCGGCAATAGGTGCGGTTTCACCTCCCGGTGGTGATATCTCCGAGCCTGTCAGCCAGGCAACACTTCGTATCGTTAAGGTTTTCTGGGGTCTTGATGCCTCGCTTGCATATGCACGTCACTTCCCTGCTATCAACTGGCTAAACAGCTATTCACTTTATATCGACCGACTTTCGCCCTATTATGAGGACAAAATCGGTGAGACATATGCCATAAACCGTATGGAAGCAATGAGAATTCTCCAGCTTGAAAGCGAGCTTAACGAGATTGTTAAGCTGGTAGGTATGGACAGTCTCTCACATGATGACCGTCTTACCATGGAGGTTGCAAGAATGTTACGTGAGGACTTCCTGCAACAGAACGCCTTCTCGGACACCGACGCTTATGCCTCCAGCGAAAAGCAGGCGGCACTTATCGCACTTATCCTTGCATTTGATGTAGCTGCACGAAAGGCTATTACTGCCGGAGTTAGCATTGAAGACATCATTGCAGTTCCCTCGAGGGACGGAATAGGTCGTGCTAAGGATACGCCGGAGGATAAATATGTAGAGGACTTCCGCAAAATAGCGGATGGATTTACAGCAGAAATAGAAAAGCTTACAGAAGAAGCCGGAAAGGAATAGATAAGTTATGATGAGAGAATATCGTACCATCGGTGAGGTAGCCGGACCGCTGATGCTGGTTAGCGGTGTTGAGGGTGTTACCTACGGTGAACTCGGCGAAATAGAGCTGCAAAACGGTGAACTTCGTCGTTGTCGTGTGCTTGAAATTGAGGGTAGCGACGCACTGGTACAGCTGTTTGAGAGCAGTGCCGGAATTAACCTTAAGGATTCTAAGGTAAGATTTTTAGGTCACGGACTGGAGCTTGGTGTATCCGGCGACATGCTCGGACGTGTTTTTGACGGACTCGGCAAACCGAAGGATAACGGACCCGAAATACTTCCTGAAAAACGTCTTGACATTAACGGTCAGCCGATGAACCCTGCCGCACGTGACTATCCAAACCAGTTTATTCAAACGGGTATTTCCGCCATCGACGGTCTTAACACACTTGTTCGTGGACAGAAACTTCCCATCTTCTCCGGCTCGGGACTTCCCCATGCACAGCTTGCCGCACAGATTGCACGTCAGGCTAAGGTGCTGGGCGACGACGGTAACTTCGCCGTTGTGTTTGCCGCCGTTGGTATTACCTTTGAGGAGGCAGACTTCTTCGTTAACGACTTTGCAAAAACCGGCGCTCTTTCCCGTGCTGTGTTGTTCCTAAACCTTGCAAATGACCCGGCTATTGAGCGTATTTCGACACCTCGTATGGCACTGACAGCCGCAGAGTATCTTGCGTTTGAAAAGGACATGCATGTTCTGGTAATTATAACCGATATCACCAACTACGCCGAGGCACTTCGTGAGGTTTCCGCCGCACGTAAAGAGGTTCCCGGTCGTCGTGGATATCCCGGATACCTTTACACCGACCTTGCAACAATGTATGAGCGTGCCGGTCGTCTTATCGGCAAACAGGGTTCCATAACCATGATTCCGATTCTCTCCATGCCGGAAGACGATAAAACGCATCCCATTCCCGACCTTACCGGTTACATCACCGAGGGCCAGATTATCATATCCCGTGACCTGTACCGTAAGGGCCTCACACCTCCTATCGACGTTCTTCCATCCCTTTCCCGTCTTAAAGACAAGGGTATCGGCGAGGGTAAAACCCGTGAGGACCATGCAAATACCATGAACCAGCTGTTCTCGGCATATGCAAGAGGTAAGGATGCTAAGGAGTTGATGACAATTCTGGGTGAGGCGGCACTTACCGAGGTCGACAAAAAGTTTGCGAGATTTGCCGACGAGTTTGAAAAGATGTATGTCAGCCAGGGTTACGATGTTAACCGCAGTATCGAGGAGACACTCGAGATAGGCTGGAAACTACTTACCATACTACCAAAGAACGAGCTTAAACGTATTAAGCAGGAGTTCATCGATAAATACTACCCAGAGGAAACGCTTTAATTTACGCTGAGGAGAACCGGTGGCAAGACTTAATGTAAACCCCACACGTATGGAGCTGTCTCGACTGAAAAACAGCCTTAAAACAGCGACAAGAGGTCACAAGCTGTTAAAGGATAAGCGAGACGAGCTGATGAAACAGTTTTTAGAGATAGTTCGTCAAAACAAGGCACTGCGTAGCAAGGTTGAGGCCGCACTTGAGCAGGCCTCGGCGGGCTTTGCGTCGGCATCCGGAAACATGAGCCCGGAAAGCCTTGAGCAGGCACTGCTATATCCAAAGCAGAGCATATCCATCTCGGTTAGCTACCGAAACATAATGTCGGTAGATGTACCGCAGTTTGAGGTTAAGGCAAAGAGCGACCGCCCTGCCGAGATATACCCCTACGCCTTTGCGAACACCTCGGGCGAGCTGGACGATGCGGTTTTATCGCTGTCCGAGATTATGAAGGATCTTTTAGAGCTTGCAGAGATTGAAAAGGCTGTAGAGCTGTTATCCATCGAGATTGAAAAGACACGTCGTCGTGTTAATGCACTTGAATATGTGACCATTCCGAGATACATCGAAACAATACGCTATATAACCATGAAGCTGGACGAGAACGAGCGTGGAAACCTAACAAGGTTGATGAAGGTTAAGGACATGATGGTTGAGGAGGCAATGCGAAAGGCCCAGGAGAGAACCGCGGCGGCACTGGGCGGATAAATATTAAACGAAATAACTTATCTGAAAGGATGAAATGGAATATCAAATAATAGCCGATAGCTCTTGTGATTTAAATAGCAACAGCTACGAAAACCCGAATATTGGTTTTTCGGTGGTTCCCCTTACCTTGAGAATAGGTGATAACGAATATGTCGATGATGAAACGATAGATAAAAATGCAATGCTGGCCGACCTTGCAACCACCAAAGGAACCGCAAACTCCGCCTGTCCTTCCCCACAGGCTTTTGCAGACATGTTTAAAAAGGCTCAAAACAGTTTTGCTGTATGCATATCCTCCAAGCTGTCCGGCACATATAATTCGGCACTACAGGCGAGGGATCTTGTTTTGGGCGAGACTCCGGACAAAAAAATCCATGTTATAGACACTCTCGGCGCTGCCGGATTGTTAATAATGGTTTCGGAATATCTTATGAAGCTAGCCGATAATGGTCTGGGATTTGATGAGATGAAAAAGAAGGTTGACGAGTTTGTAAAGGAACGAACCCTTATATTTTCGCTCGAAAACTTTAACATGCTGATTAAAACCGGCAGAATGAATAAGCTTGTCGGTTTTACCGCTTCGGCACTCGGAATAAGGGCTATTGCAGGTACCGATAACGGAAGCATAAAGGTTATCGACAAGGCAAGAGGACAGCAGAAGGCTCTCGAGAGAATAGTCGAGCTTATCGAGGAGTCCTGTCCCGGATTTTCACAACGTAAAAACCAGGAGGTTTTAATAAACCACTGCAACAACATTGGGGCAGCCGAAACACTACGTGATCTTATCGGAAAAAAATATCTAAATGTTACAAGAATCAGATTGTTTGAGACTGCCGGACTTTGTTCCTTTTACGCATCAAACGGTGGACTTATTTTATCCTACTAATATGACATGATAAATTTAAAGAAAAACAACACCTTCGCACCCGAGGAATCCTCGGTGTTAGCGCGAACGAGAAGAGGCTTCATCATCGACCATGTTGTCGGTATGGCGGTACTCAATATCTGCAACGGCCTCTATCTTGCAGGTCTTTTAAGGTTTATGGGTTTTTCTGACTCGTTAAACGGCACAGTTTTGGCACTGCCGGTACTTGGCGGTATTTTTCAGATAGTAGGACCACTCATAATAAACACATTAAAAAATGACAGACCTTTCATCACCTATGCGCATTTTGGTGGAAAGCTCTGTCTTTCTTTGGTGTTTTTCTTACCGATTATTTTTGGAAACAGCATAATAGGCGGAATTCTCTTAGTTGCTATATTCTCGGTAGGTCACATACTTCTCGCAATGGTAGCTCCGGCGGTAAGCAACTGGGTGATGTTGGTTACCCCTCCGAACAAGAGAAGCGGTTTCTTCACGCTGAGGGAGCGTGTAGGGCTTGGTTCCATGGCTATTGCAATGTTGATTGCATCGGCACTGCTTGATATACTCGCATCGCCTGAACAACAGCCGATGGGGTTTGCACTGATAGGAATACTTCTTGTCCTGTTTAGTATAGCAGACATCTTTGCCCTGAGTAGGTTGCATAAACCTACGGACATTTCACGAAGCAAGCTGAGCATCATCGATATGGGAAAAATGTTGCTTTCTCGGGATATCTTGAAGGTGCTATGTATGATAATACTTTGGCACCTTTCCACCCAGATATGGATTCCGCACAACAACATCTACCTGTTGGAATATTTAGGGGTGAGCTACTCACTAATGGGTGTAATGAACACCGTATCATCGATAGCAAAAATATTGTTAATGGTACTGTGGGCAAGATACACCAGCCGAACAAGCTTTGAGCATAGCTTCTTTATTTCTATTTTTATATATGCAGTGAGCAGCCTTATGTATCTAACAATGACGCCTGCAAATGCAAATTTTATGATTATTCTACAGATTCTCGTATCCTCTTCGGCATGGGCGATACTGGGTGTTGCACTGTTTAATGTTCAGTATGATAACCTCACCGGTGACAACAAGGTGCTAAAAATGGGGCTAATCGGTGGTGTATCCGGCGTTATCGGCTTTGGCATATCCCTGCTCGGCGGGCAGATTATAGAGGCGGTTAATGACATGGGTGGTCTGTTTATACTGGATGGACAAAAGGTTGTAATAGTTATAGGGTCTATAGGCTCTTTTGCGCTGATGGCGTTAATATATTACGGCTTCATACCAAAGGATAAACGACCGAAATTGCGTGATTACCTCGAATATCTGACAACAATATACAGCCGCATAGCGGCCCTACTTAAGGATAGAGCAACCAGAAGAAAATATCGCAAGGAACGCTGGATTCATTAATTAAGCGTCACTGTTGTCACATTTTCGCCTTTGGCAAAGCTACAGGAATATTGTTTAACTCACTCCGTTCGTCATTTTGCTACTTGTGCAAAAGTCGGAGTATTTCTCGCGCCGGATGGTTCGTATAATGTATAGATTTAGGGATGAATGATACTTGAAAGCTATAGAAAATGTTATGGACTTTATAAATGATAAGGATGTTATCGGAAAATGGGAGCATTTTTCAGTTATCAGTTCAAAAGAAGAATTTGAATTTAAATCACCTAATCCATTAAATGATAAAGCTTTTAAAGAAATATATTTTTTGGAAAACGGACAAAAGTATTGGATTTTTGAGGGCTGGACAAAAGGCTATCTCTTTATTCATTATGGTGGTGATGAACCTTTACTATGTTATAAGTATTCTATTCATAAAGTAAACTCAGAAATGTTTTTATTTATTGAAATTACTGGTGATAATTCTTATATTTGTGTACTGAAAAAAACATCTAATAAGCACTTTGAAATTAGCGAAATTGGACAACGAGATAATATTGACTTATGTTTTGTCGAGGACAATGATATTTTAGGCGAATGGTATTCAATTGCATTTATTGACGATATTGATAGCTTTAGTTCGGATTGTATATCTGATGAATTGTGGTTAAATCAAATTACATTTAATTCAAACGGAACAGTTGTTAGAATATATAACGATGAAATATGGGAAGATAAATGGACAAAAGGTTTTTTGTTGGACTCAAAAAAATCTACTGCTTCTGCCTATATATTAAAAACAATTAATAAAAAACAATACCTTTTCGTTGAATGGAAAATGGGAAACTACGTTTATGGTGGAGCAAAACCGAGCTACTACGTTTTTTCAAAATAA
>CAYJKY010000007.1:0-86167 GCA_964370825.1 uncultured Oscillospiraceae bacterium | reverse complement strand
AATAAAGCCCGACCGGAACGAACGGCTAACCGTACAAAGGTGGTAGCGACAGGTTTGTGTCGTGAGGGCGTTTACAAGCGAACAACAAACCCGAGCGTGCCTTTGGGCGGAATAACGAGGAGCGACGAAACGGGTGAGCAATGTTTTTTCAAAAAAAACGTCGCGAACTTAAGTGAAGTCCGCGACTACTGGTACGCTCGTGGGGAATCGAACCCCAATCTAAGGCGTCGGAGGCCTTCATATTATCCGTTATACTACGAGCGCTTATTAAGTTGTTGGATTTCAGTAGTCAAATAGTAGTCATTTTCCTTATGTAATAACTTCTATATATCCACAAACCGGCTTGTTTAAACCATTTGTCCCACCTCACTCCCACACCCGGTCAGAGTAGTCGGAGACACACTCTTTGTCCGGTGTGCTATATACTTCTTTTTTTATATTATATCTAAAATCACCACAATCGTCAACTACCTCAGCTGCGACTGTATACTATTTCGCCCTTTACAAATGTCATCTCACATCTACCCTCCAAGGATAGGGGGCTTGATTTGTAGATGGCGAGGTCGGCATATAGTCCCGGGGTTATACTTCCTATTTTGTCAGATAGACCGAGGATTTCTGCCGGGATTGTTGTTATTGCTTTTATTGCTGTGGCTGGGGATAGACCCTCTCGCACTGCTATTCCGGCTGTTATCGGTAGGTATTGTATCGGGATTACCGGGTGGTCGGTGCAGATTGCAAAGCGAACACCCTCTTTTTCGAGGACTCCTGCCGCCTTTGCAGTAAGGTTTTTAAGCTCCGGTTTTGAGCGGTCGGACATTATCGGGCCGAGTATTATATCAACCCCCATCTCGGCAAGTCTTTTTGCCTGCATATATCCTTCTGTGCCATGCACTACCGTTAAGTTTAGATCAAATTCCTCTGCAATTCTCACCGCTGTAAAGATATCGTCGATACGGTGGGCGTGAATATGTGCCGCAAGCTTTCCTTTTGCCACAGGTGTGAGTGCCTCGCTTTTTGCATTCCGGCTCTCATTTCCTTTCTTGTTGTTGGAAACATTGTTGTCGAAGACAATGGCATCGCTAAGGGCGTTTCGTATTATCGAAACGGTTGCCATTCTTGTTTCCGGTGCTCTCTTTTTTTCATGATAGCAACCCTTCGGATTTTCTCCGAGTGCCATCTTCATCGCTATCGGTTCGGCAATAATCATGTCATTAACAAAATCTCCGTTGCAGTGCATACAACAAAGTGTTCCACCTATAGGGTTCGCACTGCCGGGTCCTGTTACCACCGTGGTTACCCCTGCCTCAAGTGCCTCGGTAAAGCATCTGTCCTGCGGGTTTACACCATCTATTCCCCTAAGTTCCGCCGTTACCGGATCGGTCTCCTCGTTGCCGTCAGCACCCTCGAAGCCTAAACCGTCCTCCCACATTCCGATATGACAGTGGGCATCAATAAATCCGGGATACACTGATAAGCCCGAGAGGTCTACAACCTTTGTCGTGTCGTCTTCCTTAAAAGAGGGACAGTCCGCCATCTCGCCTACTGCGAGTATGCGCTGTCCCTGTATATGTATAAATCCGTTGTCGTAGTCTCTACCGGCTACGGTATGTATCTTTGCGTTAATTAACAGCTTATCCAATTCCTGACTCACCTTCCTGCGTTTATGTCCATAAAAACACGCTCATCACCGGACACATAGCCGAGCTGTTCCCTCGCTATGCGCTCCATGTATTCATCCTCCGATTCGGCGGTTGCTATTCGCTCCAGTTCGTTTATCTCGCTCATGGTGAGCTGAACCTCGGCCTGTAGTGCCTCGACCTCGGATTTTTTTTGATTTATCTGTATCTGGGTCTGTATCAGCAAAAAAATTATATACGCCACAAAAAAACATACGGCAAGCCTTAATAACAGGCTCCCCCTTCTTTGTCTTTGAGTGTAACTCCTTCTTGCCAAAACTTTTTTGAACCTCATCTGAAAAAATGTTGCTTATATTCGAATTATACAACACCCGATGTCGTTTTGGCAACTGTTTTTTGTATTTTTTTTGTGCAATTTTTGTTTTATCTTTTACATAATTTATCCATTTTTTTACAATATCTACAATATATAGTGCTTTTCCCTTGGCTATTCTTGCGGGAAGCACAATTTGTCGTTTTAGTATTTTTTCCTTAATGTACAGAGGCTTTAGGATTACCTGCCTGTAAAACAGCAACCCAAGCCCGATAAAAAGGAGAATGTACCAGCGTAATATGCCTGCAAAGCTATAGGTTATCGCATAACTATAGCACAAAAGAGCGGCAGAAGGCGCAAAGAGGATGTCTCTTATCGGTGTGGCAATTTTGCTGTTGCCGGTAATAAATCGCAGTATATGGTAGAGCACGCCGATTAATATACCGGCACCGAGAGAGCCAACACAGTCGGCGACAACGGTATTTAAGGTTTGCGCCTCTATCATCGGAGCATACGCTTAATAAAGCCCTCCTGCTTTGAGGTTTTGTACTCTACAAACTTGATTTCACCGAAAACTTTAACCGAACCGGTCTCCACCGAGAGGGAGGATATTGACAGTTTATCACCGCCTATCATAACTCTTCCTGCTGTTGTGTCCAGAATTACCTCGCCTTCGTTATACCCTACAATCTCGGTAATCCCTTCGCAGGAAAGCTCGGTGCGGTTTATCATGGTGATGCGGTGAATCTGCTTACCGTCCGAGGCGGATATCGTTTTTGATACTATTGCACTCATATCTTTTACCCTTGTGTTGTTCCTATATAAATAAATATGCCGTAACAGTAAAATTATTACAACCACTATTTTACTGCGTTTCATTACATTTTAGCTGTTGTTGGTGACATGCTATAGCCTATAGGGTTATTATCTGATATAATACAGTCAGCAACAAAGGAAGGGAGATTGAAAGAGTATGAAGGTTTTTATTATTATAGTATCATTATTGTTTTTATCGGGATGTAATGTTTCGGAGTTGTTGTCTGATATTCAGATTAATGAGCCGACAACCGAGCCGACAGGCGACGATATTACACAGCCGCAGGTTGCCGACGATGTACAGCAGGACATACGTCCGTTTGACATGGTTGCGGATAACGGCCATTATGGCACGATGTTTTTTCACTCCATGAACAATCTTTTATTTTACGATTTCGAGTCCATGCAACAGGTTGTTGTCTGCTCTACCTTAAATTGCACCCACACCGGTGAGAGCTGTGAGGCAAATCTTGGACATGATATTATGGATCTTGGTGTAGCACCGAACAAAAACGAGCTTATCTACTACCGTGTCGGAACCGAGCAGGACGGCACACCCTACAACCGTTTAGAGCTGTTCGATGCGACCAATCGATTTATTAGTGAAATCGCAAGCTTTGAAGGCGGACTACAAGTTTTAGGGGTAAGTGACGATAACATATACGTTGTGGAAGACAACAGCAACTATATCGCTGTAGAGTTAGCAACCGGCAAGAAAACTGTTGTTTTTAGGGACTCCTATCAGCCGGGTACCATGATGTCAACGGCATTTTCTACAACAAGCTATGCAACGGGGGACGCAATTTATCTACTGAAGTATGAACCGCTAAACATGACCGGAGATGAATCCGGGTATGATGACCTTCCGGAAAACACCGAGGTTAAACTATATAGGCTTGATATCGCAACAGGACTGCCCGAGGAGATATACAGCGAGACGGTGGATAGCTTTAACCTTCCGTTTTATAGATTTACCGAGGAATATATGGTGATAGCCACACCGGAAAGTGTAAAGTCATTTAACCTTACGAGCGCAGAGGTTATGGAATACTCTGAGCTTCCCACAGCACAGGGCGAAGAGCTTTACGCCATGATGCCGATAATATTTATTGACGGATATGTAACCTTTCAGGCGGAGAACATTGAGGAGAATTACGAAAAATTCTATCATATCAATCTAACTACAGGTGAGATTTTCGGTACTAAACTCGGCTATGAAACGACTGTTGATATAAATTTCAGCCACACAAGACCACTGCAGATAGTCGCGGATTTGGGCGATGAGTTGATCGTTGGAATCTCGGAGCAGAGCTTTGTGGATGACTTCGACGCACCAGACGGAATATTTATGGCGGTTCACAGTTTTACCGACACAGCTCTTATTACCGAGGCGGACTACTTCGCAAATCAGCCGAACTACCGCCCCTTTAATAACTCTACCATAATAACTGCAATTAAATCGAGAGGAGAGATGGAATGAAAAAGACATTAACGATATTAGCCCTGCTTACCGTTCTGCTTGCAGGCTGTACGGAAAAATTACCATCGAGTGACGTGCTTACATCAACCGCACAGCAGGACGAAATCTCCTCAAACGAGGGTGATCGGGTTCCCGACGGGATAACCTCTATTCGTGACTTAGAAAAAATGACCGATGGCACCGGTTATTACGAGACCTTGTTTTTACCCGGGATTAAGGTTTTTACCTATACGGACTTTGAGACGGCTACCGAGGAGATTGTAAAGATAAACGGTGAGCCGATGATATACGACCTGTACAACTCAGAGTTAGAGAACCCATCAAGAATTTATCCGATAGCAAACACCGATACAATTTTACTCAGCTATGAAATTGGTGAATCTCGAATAGATGCTGTAAATCGCACAAACGGCAAAACCGTCACCCTGTACACTGCGGATGACGCAATATTTTGGGTGGTTGCCTATGACGCCGAGTCGATATACATCTCGGAGTATCCCTATGAGGAAAAGGTGCAAAGAATTGTTCGTGTGGATTATGACGGCAATTCGCAGATTATTGCCGAGCTGAGTATTGATGTTCCGTCTGGCGGACAGGATATTACCGCCTATATGATTTACAGCTATGACAATGTATTTTATGCAGGGATCAGCACCGCAGACGAGTATCTGATTAAGCGTATAAATGAGGACGGAAGCACTACCGAACTTTCCACACTACCCGGATTTGCAGAGGCACGGTTTGTCGATTTTTACGAAGGGTATTTTTATCAACTCATAACCGACTCAACCATGAGCCGCCTCAGCCTTACCGACGGCAGTGTTGAAGACCTCGGAAAGATTGACATAGGACATGAGGTGCGATATCTACACCCTGTAGGTGAAGGGCTTTACTACAGTATGCTCTATCTCGAGGAGGAACAAAAATATTTCATCCTTGACATTGCAACGCTGTTGGCAGACGAGATTACCCTCGGTTACGAATACAGCTATCCGCTACAGCATGTAGAAAGTGTTTTCACAGAGGTTGTTGTAAACTTAAACGGACAGCTTGCGGTGGTCACCGATGTCGAGCAGTCCAGCCGTCTTTATTACAACCCCTATAGCGAGATAGATGAGCTTTCCGTTCATATGTTCGAGAAAACCGCCCTTATAAGTCTGGAGGACTACCGCGCCAACAATCCCGCATACACCGAGATTAATCGGGAGGAAGTATCGGCACTACTAAACTTTAATGATGATAATTAATTGAAAGGATTTAAAACAATGAAAAAAGTAATACTGCTGTTGCTGATTGCAACGCTGATTTCGGCAATGATTTTAACCTCCTGCGCCGAGGGTGCAGACGCTATTATAGAGAACGAACAGGGTGTAACCGATGACATCTCGACAACAACAGGGTCAAAAGGCGAGGTGAAGTTTGACAGCGAGATTAAACCGCTTGAATACAGAAACAGCTTTACCGACCGGGGAATGTATGAAACGTTGCATATAGGTGAAAACCATTACCTCACCTACAACGATTTTGAGTCTAAACAGCAGGTGTTTTTATGCTCTACCCCGAACTGCACCCACTCGGACGAAAGCTGCCCTGCATACTTTAATAACGGAATAGGTAGAGGCTTAGGAAAAGCTTTCGCAAGTTATGACAACGAATCGCTGTTTATGACGATCAGTGCAAATAATGCTGATAGCAATACCATCGAACTTACCATGTCGGAACCCTCCGGTGCAAACCCACAGACGATATTTAAACAGGAAAACGGCAGCTTTCATGTTCTTGCGGTAGGGCAAAATAATATCTATCTCCGTAGCTGGAGCGAGACACAAAACATGCAAGGTTTACTTGCGATGAACATAGAGAGCGGAGAATTTACACAGCTTTTTCATGAGAACTTTGAAACGGTGATGAATCCTAAATACTTTCCGGAAGGGGACAGCATCTATGTCAGATATGGCAGTGTTGAACCGGGAATATTAGACATGGAAGACCCATTTGCATCTCCGGATCAATATGATTTTAAAATTGACAGAATAAACCTTGTAACCGGTGAAACCGAAACACTCATTACCAAGACAATGCAAGGGGACGAGTATATAGAGGGGGTAATATACAGCGGTGTATACTATGTCAATAACTCGATTGACGGCGACAACTCGGTAGGGATACTTAACTACGAGACAGGCGAGGTGGAACCATTTGCGGACTTCGGTGATGTTCATCAGTTCAGCTCGTTGGTAAGCTATATAGAAGGATATTTCACCATTGTTGTGCTGGAGGAGGAAGAAAGCCGTCGCTATTACCGGCATATGAATATCGAAACCGGTGAGATTATCGACACCCCATACACCCTCGAGAGCACCGCGAGGGGCGGTAGGTTTAACGTTGAGGTAAAAATACTTGCCGACCTCGGTGACGATCTGGTGGTCGCTTATGAGGAGACGATGGTGCAGGTAGAGGTGTATGACTCGCTAAACGAACAGGATATTATTATTTCAAATGCACTTGTGCACAATGCGTTGATAAGCGAGGCAGACTACCTTGCAGGCAACTTTAACATACATCCGATAGACAACAGTGCTATAATAAACAGTTTAACTACAAGGGTTTAACTGTTTCAGTTTAACTACAGGGGTTTAACTGTTTCAGTTAAACAGCATGAGAACAGGGGAGCGGTTATGATTTATAACGACGTTAATACCTTAGAGGTGGGGGCACTCACCAAAACCTACTTTACCGGAGGTTTTTTAGGTCGAAAAAAGAAGGCTGTGGAGGCACTAAAGGGTGTGGATATTATATTCACTCCGGGCCTTTATGGACTGTTGGGCCCAAATGGTGCAGGGAAATCCACACTCATAAATATAATTACCGGCACGATAAATCAGAGTAGCGGCAGGGTGCTCTACAACAATAAGACTACCCGAAAGCTAAACGCCGACTACCGCCGAATTCTCGGGTATATGCCACAGCAACAGTCGCTCTATGAGAGCTTTACCGGTAGAGAGTTTCTTGCCTATATGTGTGCATTAAAGGAGATATCGGTGAAAAAGGCAGAGGAAGAGGTGGAGCGTACCGCCGCAATGGTAAACCTCGCCGCCGAACTAGACAAAAGGCTTGCCGCCTACTCCGGGGGTATGAAACAACGTCTGCTTGCGGCAAACGCACTTCTGGGTGAGCCGGAAATACTGGTGTTAGACGAACCCACTGCAGGTCTTGACCCGAAGGAGAGGGTGCGGCTCAGAGGTTTGATGGCAGAGATATCTAAAACCGCAATCGTAATACTTGCTACCCATGTGGTGTCGGATGTCGAGAGTGTTGCCGACAGGATAATTCTGTTAAAGAGCGGAAATGTTGTAGACAACGATTCACCCGAGGAGCTGATAAAACGTCATGCCCCGAGCGGTGACCTGGAGCAGGTCTACCTGAACGTATTTGGCGAGGAATAACAGCGAGGTCATTACTATGTTGATTTTTTCCGAGATAAAAAAACTTGTTAAAAATAAAAGTTTTTTACTTTATATTCTTCTTTTGGTGTTGGTTAATCTGTTTTTAATCTGGTTTTTCAGCCAACCTAATGTTAATAATGCACCGCAGTCGGCTTATCGAATGATATCGAGCGAGCTTGCCGACCTAAGTATGGAGCAAAAAGGAGAGTTCCTTTCTGAGAGATTTGAATATATCGAGGCGATGTATCAATTAAACGAGATTTATGCAGAGCAAACTATGTATGGCGATGATAACCAATACGTTATGGGATTATTGGATATACATGCCGACAAGGTGGAAAAATACAGCGATGCATATGCAAAGGGCATAGAACTCCGTTATACAGAGTCGCTAAATCTCGAACTTTCCTTTATTAACGATATATATCGAGAGTATCAACAGGTTCTCGGGTATGAGCAGTTTTTGACCGACATCGAGGATGCGGGAAATAATCTCTCATCCATCTCGATATTTGCCGATACAGATAGCTATGACAATAAAAATATAGTTTCGACTCAACAGGCATATCAGAATATGCGAGGCACCGAGATAGAATATCATCCGCAGAAGGGTATAGAGACAGCAACCGACTTTTATGCAACCGATATCATACTGATATTTGTCATGATATTAATTAGCTTCACCTTAATGCAGAAGGAAAAGGAGAGTGGGATGCTTCGCCTTATACGCTGTACCAAAGGTGGACGGGCAAATACGGCTATGGCAAAGCTGGTAGCACTTTCCACGGTGCTGTTTGCGGTAGTGGTTATTCTATATGGCACTAACCTTGTTTTTTGTGGCATAACATATGGGCTTGGCGACCTCGGGCGCACCGTGCAATCAGTTCCCTTTTTGATGAGAAGCACCATGAAACTTACTGTTGCTGAATACCTGCTTGTGTTTATGATAACAAAATGGATGGCGGCGATAGTAATCGGTATCTGGATACTTCTCTCCATGCTTATAGCAAATCGACTAATCCACGGTTTGATTTTGAGTACATCTCTTCCGATTTTTTTCTTCCTTGTACGGCAGGCGATTCCGGCAACCTCTACATTAAATGTGTTTCGCTATGCAAACCCGATAAGCTATCTTCAAACCGATGAGATACTCGGTAGCTACCGCAACCTACATTGGTTTGGTGGTGTTATAAGCATGGTCACTGTGGAGTTTGTATCGGCATTAATTATCTGTGCGATCATACTTACAATATATTTTCTGCTGTTTAACCTCGGACAATTTAACTCGATGGGTAGAAGCATGCTGTACCTTCCTAGACTTAAAAAATTCAGGCTTACAACCGTTTTTAAAACCGAGTGGAGAAAGCTACTAATGCTCGGTGGTGGACTGATGGTTATACTTGTTGCGATCGCCTATCAAGGTTATCAGCTTTACAGCTATGACGTTTATTTTGACCTGAGTGAAACCATCTATAAAAACTATCTTGTCGAACTTAGTGGGCCTCTTAACGAGGAAAAGGGCGAAATGTTACGGGCAGAGGAGGAACGTTTTACCGAAATAGAGGAGCTTGAAAACCAGCTAAGATATGGTGCGATATCCGAACAGGAGTTTAACATTGCGCTTGCTAACAGGTATTCGGAATACGAAGAGTATAAAGTTTTTAAACAAATTCTCGGTAAGGTGGATTATATTAATTCTACACCGGGTGCACAGTTGCTGTATGACAGCGGGTATACAAGGCTGTTTGAATTCAATTCCAACAACTACGGCAACAGCTTTTCTTCAACCGTAATTGCAATTTTAATGACGGTGGTTATTCTCGGCAGTTATTTTTCGATAGAACGGATAAGCGGAGTTCGTCGCATATTATACTCAACTCCGCTCGGTAGAGAGCAGACGGTCAAAACTAAGCTGATAAACTCGGCGGTAATATGCTTTGTAATTGCTATAGTAACCACGCTTCCGGAAATACTGAAAATCTATAAAGTGTTTGGGCTTGACGGTGTTATGTATCCTGCAAACAGCCTGGCACAATTTAGCGGAATTTCTCCTTTCGTGTCAATACTAATGGTTATTTTGTTGCATTTTATACTTCGTGTAGTGGCAATTGTCTTTGTTGCAGCGGTAACGCTTACATTATCGCAGTATAACGACAGCTACATTACCGTGGTAATGACAGCACTTACAATTTTTTTAATGCCTCTAATATTAATGTATATAGGCTTGGATTTTGCCTCATGGATAACGATTTATCCGCAGTTTAATATAGCGGTACTGTTGTCGCAGGGTATACTGCAAACCGTCACTACATTTTTCTTTGCTGTGGTTATGGCATATGCAAGTTATATATTGTCCGAGAGGATGATAGACAAATATTGCTGGAATTTTACCGACATCTAACTATATATTGACATCGTTATGATTGTGTATTAAAATTAAATCAGACATGCTAACATCTGATTAATTAAGGAGTACATATGCCAAAGGTAGTTTTTATCATGACCGACTCACAGCGGTATGACATGGTTAACGCCAATGTCGAAACAGGACTTGCTACACCAAATCTCGATAAGCTTGCCGGTAGCGGGATGAAATATGAACGAGCTTATACAGTTCAACCTGTTTGCCAGCCGGCAAGGGCTGCACTTTTTACCGGACTATTCCCACACTCCTGCAACAGCTGGACAAATTCGGTAGGTCTATCCTCCGATGTAAAAAGCATCGGCGAGCGCCTGACCGATAAGGGAATTCGCAGTGCATACATAGGCAAATGGCATCTTGATGGAGGCGACTATTTCGGCAAGGGTGTCTGCCCCAAGGGGTGGGACCCTGAATATTGGTATGACATGAAAAACTACCTCGATGAGCTTACCGAGGAGGAGAGAGTTCTTTCGAGGGATGAGAAAAACATGTATAACATGGATTTTTCGTCGGAATTTACCTTTGCACATCGCTGCTCGGACAGGGCGATTAAGTTTTTAGAGGAGCACGGTGAGGAAGATTTTTTCCTTTCAGTGTCGTATGACGAGCCTCACCATCCTTATATATGCCCACGTGAATACTGGGAAAAATATGTAGACTTTGAGTTTCCGGTAAGTCCAAACACTAAGGACACTCTCGAAGGTAAGCCGGACTACCAGCTTGCCTGGGCTGGGGACAGCGTTAATCGCAACCGTGATGATATTAAAATTAAACAGGCGTTTTATTTTGGATGCAACAGCTTTGTTGACCACCAGATAGGACGTGTTTTGGATGCGGTGCAAAAGCTTGGCGACGATGTATATGTAATCTATACTTCCGACCATGGCGATGCACTGGAATCTCACTGTATCAGTGGCAAAGGTCCAACCGTATACGATGAAATCGCACGAATACCGCTGTTTATTTCAGGAAAAGGAATAGCACCGGGAGCCTCCACCGCTGTGGCCGCCTCGCATATAGACATTGCTCCTACCATATTTGAAATGTTTAATCTAAATCAACCCAACATTTTTGAGGGTAGCAGTATGCTTGCATTGTCGAGACAGCAGGAGTCGGGCGAGGGTAGATACAGCTTTATCGAGTTTGGACGATACGAAATTGATCATGACGGATTTGGCGGATTTCAGCCGCTTAGGGCTGTCTTTGACGGCAGATATAAGCTTTCCATAAATCTACTAAGCCGGGATGAATTCTACGACCTCGAGCTTGACCCCCACGAGATGCATAATAAAATAGATTCTCCTGAGTATTACGAGGAGATATGTCGTCTACATGACGTTATTCTTGACAAAATGAATAAAACACGTGACCCTTTTAGAGGTTATTACTGGGAGCGTCGCCCTTTCCGAAAGGATTGTGCGGATGCAAGCTGGGATTACACCGGTTACACAAGGCAGAGCGAGAACGAGGACGAACCCCGTCAGCTGGACTACGCCACAGGATTAGAGATGGTGAAAGGAACAAGAAAAAAGAAGGTTATTAAATCAATTGTTGAGTAGTAATTTTCATCGTGTACTTGCAGTCGATGAGGAAAAATCGCTATATTATTCGTATACAGCCCTTTTTCTATAGGTATCCCTCTGTGCAGTGTTGATGTCAAATCTTATTAAATAACCCCAATCTCCGTCTACATTATGTGAGAGCCCCCATTTCATTCCATCGAGTGGATCGTCTACGATAACATCGGGGCGAAACGGACCGGAGGCTTCGGGCCCCCCTTTTATTACCGATTTTATTTCGAAATTTATTCCATCCTCGGCAAACTGTAGGGTGTTTTTTTCGACACCGTCGGTTCTTAAAAATGCCGCGATTCCCTCGCCATATTTCCACAGACAGGTCTCGTGACCGCTGTTTGTTATGGGGTTGTATTCGCTACGCATATAAGGTCCACGAATATCCTCGGCAATGGCGACTCCCCATTTGGTCTCACGACCACCCATATAAACCTCCTCACCCATAGGCTCTCCTTTATAATAAAGATAGAACTTATCACGGTAGTGAAAAAGCAGTGGGTCATGAACCTTGTGGCTGTCAAAACCACCTTTTTTCTCCACGGCAAATCTGTTGTCCTCTTTACCCTTCCATACCCCATCGCCGGTAGGGCAGAGGATAGGCTTTTCCGATCGCTCAAACGGACCTTCGGGGCTATTAGACCAGGCAATCGCAATATTCTCAAAACTTCTGTTTACATAGGGGTGTTGCACCGTCTGATAAACCAGATAAAATTCACTGTTATATTTTAATATTTCGGCGGTAAATACACTTCGATCATCATATCTCCCGTGCTCTCCACGGGTTAGCGCAACGCCTTTTTCATCCCACCTATATCCGTCTGTCGAGGTTGCATACCATATTTCTGAATAATCCCAGGGGAAAACCTTTGCCGATAGGTCTCCCGAATGAAACCCTACATGTTTTCCATAAGATTTTGTGTAATATACGTAATAAATCCCATCGACCGATATGACACTGCTCGGATCCCTGCGGTGTATACCCTTCTCCGGTTCGAGTCCTTTTACGTCTGTCTCGGTGAAATCGCAAAACCAGTCTGAATTTTGAAAATAATTTCGCTCTCTGGCACGTTTTGTTGCGCTACTTTCCTTTATCATCACTACCTCGTTTTTTGTTGTTTGTTTTGGTTGTATACCATTATTTTATCCCTATAATATCATAAAGTCAACACCATAATCTCCGGCGAAGCCGGAGCTATTGGAACTATTGCTTAACTCACCTTGTTCGTTATTTTGCGAGCAAAAACCACAATGTTTCTCGTGCTATTAGGTTTGCATAATCTTTGGCAAAGCCGGAGCTTATGGTGTTGGTAGGTTTGTATAATCTTTGGCGACGGCGGAGACTATGGTTGCGTTAGGTAGTTATTTGTGATATATTAATACAAACATAATGGATAGCTAAGGAGATTATCATGCAACGTATTAAAAAACACAGGGTTGTTCCGGTGGTGGTGATTAATCAGATTGAGGAGACAGTTCCAAAACTCACAGCGCTTAAAGAAGGTGGTCTTCCCATTGCGGAAATCACCTACCGTACAGCCTGTGCAAAGGAGGCAATTGAGCTAGCCGTCGTAAAATTCCCCGACATGCTGATTGGTGCCGGCACGGTAATTAATAGCGAACAGGCGACAGAGGCGGCAGCGTTAGGTGTTAAGTTTATAGTTGGACCAGGCTTTGACAAAGGGGTTTCGGATGTTTGCAAAGCTAAGGGGATTCCATATTTTCCCGGTTGTGTAACACCTACCGAAATTATTGCGGCGGTTGCAGAGGGTTGGAAGGTTATTAAATTTTTTCCCGCTAATATATACGGTGGACTAAATGCAATGAAGGCACTTGCAGGTCCGTTTCCGCAGATTAAATTTATACCGACCGGTGGGGTGGATGCCTCCAATCTTTCGGAATACCTACAGTGGGACAGGATAGAGGCGATAGGCGGTTCCTGGATGATGAAGGGTAGTGATGCGGACATTAGGAAAAGTTGCATGGAGATAAATGAAATAGTCAACCTATAAAATATAATCAAAAAACTTCAATAGCATAGCGATATGTCGTTATCGCTTTGCTATTGGATGCACACAGAGTGTGCAGTTGAACTACTATAATATAAGAAAATTATACATAATCCGAGCTTACCGGCACAATAAATAGTGTATATATAGACAGACGGTGATTATTCCGTCTGTCTATAAATGTGTTGCGTAAATGATTGATTGCAAAACTTCATTAACATCGCTTGAGTCGACACCTGTCGGTATTGACGGTTTAATAATCGTACTATCCACTTCCAACAACGATATAATCATCCGAACTTGTATCAAGTGCATTTGTATCAAATGTATTCGCTGCGAATGTATTCGCTGCATACAAAACCGTTACATCGTCGTAGATGTATGTCTCGTGGTCGTATAGCAGTAGGTAGTCAACCCCTGCCGACTTCATTCGGGTTGCGTTTATTGCTCTGTTGTAAAAATTCTCGTCGGTTTCAATGCATACTCTTCCTGTCAAAGCCGAGGTTATTTCCTCGCCGAGTGGATGATTTGTTGCTATTATCGTAGAATTTTGGGTGTTTTCTCTTATATAGCGGGTTGTTTGATAAAACATCGGTTCCATCATTGGCTCATCGGTGTATTCGATATATCCGAAGCTCTGTAGCTGTGCGGTGATGCCGACAAGTAGGATGAAACCAAGATTTACAGTTCCTATCGCAATAGAGACGATCACCGAAAGCTTTACGATAAAGCCCTTGTAATCGAACATTCGTGCCGCCAAAATCGAGCCACAGAGTAGGCATAACAGCCCGAGTGTTTCGTATTTACCCTCAATAATAAAGGCGGAAATTCCGGAAAACAATGTGATAGTCAGCACAAACAGGCTGGCAAATCCGGTGCTTTTTATTCTTTTTGCAACCATGAAAAGATTCTTTACCGTTGCCGGAAGTATCGGCAAAAGCGCAAAAAGAACCGATATAACAAAGCCGACCGGCAAAAGTGCATAGTAGAGTATAGGCGAAATTATATAGCTGTCCCGAAGAAGGCTGTCCATCTGCAGTCCCTGCGGAAGTCCTGAGGTTATGGTGATTTCGGTGTAAAATTCATAACAGCTTAGCAGAAACACCGAAAGACAGATTAAAAACAGCAGATAAAGATTTACCCTGTGTCTCGCACTTATCAAATGTATAAGAGTGACCGGTATCAATGTTATAAGGATTACAGCAGCGTAGGTGGGTTCGATAATGCAGAGTAAAGTAAATCCAAAAAAAGAAGGGATAAGAGTTAGAAATTTTTCCGAAGCTACCGTTCGCTCCAACGTTAATATTACCGATGTGGCAATTGCAAGGTTAAGACATTGCTCACCACTGAAAAGTAGAGTCTCGGCGGTGGAAAATCCTCCCTCATATCCGGGAAAGGTGACAGGTGAAGCAATTAGAAATATTATCGAAGCGAACAGAGTCTTTTTGCGATTTTTTAGCACCCTGTCGGCAAGGCTGTATATCGTTACACACAGCGTTAGCAACGATAGTAACGGCAGGTAAAAGGCGAGCAGGCTGTAACCACTTTGCCCTGTGAGTTTTACAATTGCACTCGCAATAAGGTTGTAAAGCGACGATGAGTCGAGTGGATCGAGATTAAGTGCCGAGGCTGCAGAATAGAGCTCGATGTCGGCAAGCGGTGTGGCTGTAAAGACGGGAATGGCGACAAGGGGAAAGACTGCCACTGAAAAAAACATTGCAGGAACAGAAAGACTTTTGGATAAGCCCGGTTCCACGATTGCCTTTTTTGCTATAAGTGTGAACAGCCCCATTCCTCCAATAAGTGGTGGAAGAGCATAGAAAAGTGAGTCTATCTCGGTGCCTATCCTTGCAATGTACAAAAAAATCAGATATATTAACCCAAAAAAAACGACTCCCACCGGCAGAGCAACTCCGGGTAGCTGTTCTTTTATACCGCACTGTATGCAAATATATATGCCGGGTAAAAGTATATAAAGTAAAACAACTATCGATATTATTATCGTCGAGGATAGCGAGCCACCACTCCACAACAAAAAAAAGCAAGCTATTACAATTGCCGTAATCGACGTTATTTTACCTTTTAATAATCTCTCCATCAATCCTGTGGGTATTCTTCGTCCGGGTTAAAATCCATCTGTGAGCTTTCTGTTGTTATTTCGTTTTTGTTGTTTAAATTTAAGGTTGCCGAGGCGAGTGCCGCTGCCGCAATACAGCTTACAACCGCACTGCCACCGGCTGAAAAGTAGGGGAGAACGATTCCTACAACCGGGATTATTGCAAGGTTCATCGCAATATTTATCACAGCCTGACCGATTATTAGTGTGAACAGACCAAATATCATTACTCGGTATTTTGTGTTGGTACAATGATAGGCAAGCAGTAGCATTCTAATGCCGATAAAGCAGAGTAGTGCTATACAGGCAAGCATACCGACAAGTCCGAGAGACTGGCCGATAAAGGAAAAGATAAAGTCGTTATGGCTGTTTGGAACATAATAATGTTCTACATCCAAAAGTCCGACACCGTAAAGCTGTCCCGAGCCTATGGCGGTAATGCTTCTTGTCTGCTGAAACATCACGTCAGGATATGCCTCCGGATTGAACAGACCGAGTATTCGTTCCTGCTGATAAGGGCGAAGCAGGTCAAAACCCACAGTGACAAAAACTGCAACGGCGGCTATAAGGCTTCCTAACACTATAAATATATTTAGTCCGCCCGCTATTAACATGCCGAGGGCAATAACCGCTATTACTATTGCCGCTCCATCGTCACCCTGAAAATGCGCAACTGCCATTACTGCACCGACATGAACTAAGGAAAGTAAAAGCGGGATAGGGCGATTAATTTTACCTTTAAATTTGTCAAGCTGTATCGCAAAGGTTGCTATAAATACAAGTTTATAGAGTTCGGTAGGCTGAAAGCTTACACCGGGCAATATTGAAATCCATGCCTGCGCCTCGCTGTCTCCCGGCGCATACCCGACGAGAAAGGTGGACAAGACGGAAAGCGCTACAATGACGGTTATGGGTATCCAAAACCTAAATAACAAATCTAAACCGATTACAGTTATTAGCAGTGCAGCAACCATCCCTATTACTATTGCCGCTATCTGGGTATATGCATCGCTGTAGTCGGTAAAAAAGGAGTGGCCAACGGCAAATAATAGCACTACCGACATGGCACAGCAGAGCATAACTGCGATGTAAAGCGGTATATCCATTCTACGTGTGCCCAAAATCTCTCTCCTCTAACGGTTAATAAATGTAGATAGCAATGCAAAGAAAATGCATAACGCTACCACCAAGCACACATATATGCCAGATGGCATGCATGTACCTTTTGTTGATGGAGTAAAATACTATTCCACCTGTATAGCAGAGTCCGCCGCCCACCATAAGTCCGATGCCAATAGGGTCGAGTGCGGATATTATTGCCGGCATCAGCCATACTGCCGCCCAACCCATAATCACATATAGCACAAGCGAGAGCTTTTCAAAACGTTTAAGCGCAAATACCTTGGATAGAATACCGGCTATAGTACATATCCATAGTAGGAAAAAAATTACAAGTGCCGTGGTGTTTCCTCTTAACAACACCAAGGTGAAGGGTGTGTAGGAGGCGGTTATCAGTACAAATATACTGCAATGATCCATAATTCTGAAAAACGCCTTGACCTTTGGAGGGAGGAAGGCGTGATACAGCGTGCTCATACAGTAAAGCAAAATCATGCCAAAGCCAAATAATATTGCCGAAAAAACCCCAACAGCATCACTCTCGTAGTGTGCTATCGTGGCTAACACTCCGGTACCTACAAGTGCGAAAACCGTCCCCACACCGTGTGTAACCGAGTTGAAAATCTCCTCGCCGAGGGTATATCTTTTATTACCTATAGACATTAAATTACCTTTCAACTTAATATTATAGCGACACTACGGCCGCAAATATATTCTGTCCGAGAGAGCGGAATCTTTGCTCATATTCGGTTTGTATGGATAAAAACTCGACACCGTGTGAGTCGTCAAGGTGCTCGGTTTTAAAAAGTATCGGTAGCTTACATTCCTCAAAATATCTAAGTGAGCTGAGGTAAAGTTGCTTGTCATCCGTTTTAAAGTATAGCTTTGCATCCTTTGTCGTAAACTTTTGGTAACGCCTAATAAGCTCGGGGTAGGTAAGTCGACGCCGGTTATGGCTACGTTTTGGCCAAGGGTTGCAAAAGAAGATGAAAATGTTCTCCACCTCATCCTCGTAGCTGAGATGGTTTTCAATATTGTACGCATCAAAACTGCACACCCTGAGATTGGGAACCGACGGTCCGAGCGTTTCCTCGATAAGTCTGCAACCGCCCACCAAAACATCTCTGCTTTTGTCCACTGAGATTAAATTATTGTTAGTATAACGTGATGCAAACTCGCAAGAGAATTTCCCAAATCCACAACCAAGTTCCAACGAAAGAGGTTGGTTAGTATCAAAGCGGGACTGCCATTGCCCCTTAAAATTCTGTGAATTATCCAGATAAAATGGATACCGTGGAAGCGACGCCACCGCCTTTGGTTTATGCCTTAATCTCATAATGTATAAAATATCCCAAAAATTTTATATAAATTCCTCAAAATAATTCTATCATAAAATTAGGATAATGTCTATTCAAAATAGTGTTTATATGTTAAAATAATAAAAATGCTTTTTGTTAAAGCTCTTTGTATACACTCATACCATGGTAAATAATGAAATTTTTGAGAAAACCCCTCATATTAATATTTTGGTTAACTGTCGCTCTGCTTTTTGGCTGTGCGCCGGATAATTTGTCCGAACCAACTCCTACCGTGACCGCACCTACCGAGGAGTATGTTGCGGCGGCAAAGGAGCTAACGATAACCGTATCACAATCGGTTGCCGCGACGGTTGAGCCGCTTTTAGGTCTTTATGAGGCACTTGAGGGCGTTACTGTATCGATGGAAATTTATGATATTGCCAATCTTTCTGACACATCCGGTCTTATTATATCCGACAGTATTCATCCTATAAACGGTCTTGCCGCACTTGGGAATGTTGTTGCAGTAGAGGAGTTGAGTTCTCCGTTACTCGCCTCGCTTGCCGATTCGGTTCCGGATTATCTTTATTCGGCTGACAATGTCCCGTTTCTTCCGGTGGGCATAGATGGGTATGCCTATCTATGTAATACCGAGCTTTTGGGAGATATATTATCCATCGATGATAAGACACAGCTCGCCGATAATCTGCGAAAGGCTTCGGCAAACCAGTGGGATACGGCGACACAGCAACTTTTTAGTCTCATAGGCGGTCTCGGTGAAGAAGAAATATTAAGATTTTCTGCGGCTGAATACAATCTGCCGGAACAACTACCCGAGGAGATAGAAAATCTTATTGCGCCCTACGCGTTAAACCTTGCCGACCCAATTTCCCTGACTGCTCCACTGGCGGTTATTTTAAACGGAATACAGTTGGATTCTGCGGCAGAGGAGGCGCTTGTCTCCGGCTATGTGGAGTTTATCCTATCCGAGATGCAGATGATGGCAACACCCGAAGGGCTTTTAGAGGTTGGCGGTGATGTCACCGAGCTGAGCATTGAAAATGCCGCCGCACTGTATGAACAGGACAAGGTGCTGTTTTTAAGAGCTTCCCTGTCCGACGCATATCGATACTTAAGTGAGGATGCACTTGCTAACACCGTAATCTTTCCGCTTAAGTTACCGGTGGAGGGTATGAGCGACACTACTGATGCCTATACCCTAAGCTCGGCAATAACGGTTACCACACCATTTGTATTTGCTGTGGGAAGCGGTGATGATGAAAACCAATACAATGCGGCTATGGACTTTCTCGTTTGGTTCTACTATTCACAGACCGGAAAAAGCTATATAACAGATACCCTTGGACTGCTTGAAATTAACCACAGCACTGCGAAAAACCCACTTTCGGTTCAGCTTGCTGACTATATCGAGAATGATAGTGTAATACCCGACCGATTGCTATTTACATCACCCGATAGCATTAAGCGGGTGCAAACTATATTTTATACCAATTATGTCAACATAACCGAATGGACACCGGAGCTTATCGAACAGCTCACCGCTGAAATAATGGAAATTATCTGAGACTACCGTTAATCGAAAGGAGAAACATGTTAAAAGAAAGAAAACTCGGAATACTTCTTCCCGTATTTTCGCTTGCCTCACCTTATGGTATAGGCTCGCTCGGAAAGCCTGCCACCAACTTTGTTGATTTTTTGGTGCGATGCGGAGCTAAATGTTGGCAAATGTTGCCGATAGGGCCTACAGGATATGGTGATTCACCTTATCAGTCCTTCTCCTGTTTTGCCGGCAATCCATATTTTATCGATCTCGAACTATTGAAAAATGATAAATTGCTGACCTTGTCTGAGGTTAAAAGAGCGATAAACGACACGGATTTTATAGACTATGGACATCTTTATGATAACCGTGAAAAGATACTGCGTATTGCTTACGAACGTTTTTTAAACGATATCCCGGAGGATTTTGATAAATTCTGTGAGGAGGAAACCGATTGGCTAAGCGATTATGCGATGTTTATGGAGGCCAAGCGTCAGAATAACGGACGTGCATATATTTATTGGGAACCGGCACTCGCAAGACATGAGCCGGAGTATATGGGTGAGTTTTGGTTCAAGCACCAAAAGGAGATTAACTTTTATCGTTTTTGCCAGTATGTGTTCTACAAACAGTGGTTTTCGCTCAAACAATATGCCGAAAAAAAGGGAGTTGAGCTGATAGGCGACATGCCTATTTATGTATCGCCAGATAGTGTTGAAGCATGGGCATCGCCTGAGTTGTTTTTGCTTGAAGCAAATCTGCGCCCTACAGTGGTGGCAGGCTGTCCGCCGGACTACTTTAGCAAAAACGGACAACTTTGGGGTAACCCTATATATGATTGGGAACATCACAAAAAAGATGGCTACAGTTGGTGGATAAACCGCATTAAAAAGGCTCTTACTATTTTTGATACGGTGAGAATAGACCATTTTAGGGCTTTTGACAGCTATTTTGCGATTCCCTACGGCAGTAAAAATGCAGTGCCGGGCGAGTGGCGTACGGGTCCCGGAAGGGAGTTTTTCGATCGCTTGTTCGAGCAAATCCCCGAACCCTCGATAATTGCCGAGGATCTTGGCGACCTGTTCGACAGCGTAAGAGACCTTTTAAAATACACCGGATTCCCCGGCATGAAGATTACACAATTTGCCTTTGATACCCCGGATTCCAGCTATCTACCACACTACCATGAGAAAAATGTTGTCATCTACACCGGAACACATGACAATGCTACACTTATGCAATTTGCAATATCGGCACCAAAACCCACAAGACGAAGGATTGCTGAGTATTTCGAATGTGAAGAGACAAACGATGCAATATTTGATAATCTGCTCAGGGCAAGCGTTGCGAGTGTCTCCGACCTTGTGATAATTCCATTTACCGACTTTCAACGCAAGGGTGCAGAGGCGAGAATTAACATTCCGTCCGTACTGAGGGATAACTGGAGAATGAGGCTAACGAAACAGTGCTGTAACCGAGAATTCTCCTCGGCAATCGCAAGCTATATTAAAAGATACTCGAGGTAAAGCCACCTTACCTTCGGATGGCTACTCCAAGATATCGATAAGTTTTTTCTAAAATGCTGACATACCCCCGACCTTTTTACAATATGAATTATGTAGTTTGTAAAAAAGGAGGGGGTAACCTTGAAACTGTATTCTAAAAGACGATTAATATTAACAGATCTGCCGGAACTTGTCGAGCTGATAAAGGACACAAGGAAAACATGTGGATATATGAGCGAACATCAGGCAGAGGACTTTTTAAGAAGAGGAAGAGTGCATGGAATATTCAGTGCCGGTACGCTTTGTGCAGTTGCATTTTACTGTGCTGTGGGTGATGGATTTTGCACCGACAGCATGTTTAGTGACATAACCGAAAAAGGTGCACAGCTGCGATACATAAGAGCTTTGGAGAGATATTGTGACTGTGCCTACATGTTAACCGACCACCTGCTATGCGAACAGGCGAAACCGCACAAAGAGCCGATGTATCTCATCCTGAGCTATCGTCACATCGACTCGATGGCGGCAATATTGGAAGGCGGTTTTTCACTTTGTGCACTGCGTGGAGGACTGGGGAACAAGCCTTACCTTCTGTTGCGTCTAAAAATTAAAGCAATTTACGGTAAAAAATATCGGCTCTGCCCCAAATCTGACAGTAAAGAGCTGAGCCGAATGTTGGATCACGGCTACCACGCTGTGTCCGTAATGGGCAATAAACTTATACTAATAGACTACATGGCATAACATTTTGTAGCATAAAGGAAAGGATGTTAAATGACAAACAAAATAAAAATTGTGATACTCGATGCCGAGGCACTCCGAGAAAAAGATATGGATTGGTCGCCATTATACGAACTCGGCGATGTAACGCTATACCCTCATACCCTAAACGATCAGCTTATCGAGAGGATAGGTGATGCAGATGCCATAATTATTAATAAGGGTCAGATTAACGAGAAAGTTTTAAAGGAGTGCAGATCCTTAAAATACATAGGCATAACTGCAACCGGCTATGACAACATCAACCTTATTGACTGTAAAAAATATGGTGTAACGCTGTGTAATGTCCCGGGGTACAGCACCGAGAGCGTAGCGCAACAACTTTTTGCACTTTTACTGGAATATGCAACCGACCTTTCCTCCCATAGCACTGTCACAAGGCAGGGGGAATGGCTCGGTAGGATAGATGATATTACAAAACTTCGTCCGATGGTGGAACTTTACGGGGCGACCATGGGAATACTCGGGTACGGTAATATCGGCTCTGCCGTAGCGAGGATTGCACAGGGATTCGGCATGAAGGTGCTTTGTCATACCTTCAGTAATAAACAGGCAGAGGGTATTGAGTTTTGTAGCCTTGACAGACTTTTGTGTGAAAGTGACATTCTGACACTACATTGCCGTCATACCGAACAAACCGAAAAAATAATAGATGCACAGGCTATTGCAAAGATGAAACATGGTGCGGTGCTTTGCAACGTGTCCAGAGGTAAACTTATCGATGATGATGCGGTATATGAAGCACTGCAAAGCGGACAAATTGCCTTTTATCTTGCCGACGTATTATCTAACGAACCGCAGACGCAGGGGCATCCGCTACTGAGCTGTGAAAACACAGTGATAACCCCCCATGTGGCATGGGCAACAAAGGCATCACTAGCAAGGCTTGCCGAGACGGTAGTAAACAATATGAAGGCGTACTACAACGGGACACCGCAAAATGTGGTGCCCACAGATGATGTATAGACTCTAACTAGGCAAAATCATGAAATCTGAACACGCCTTACAAGGCTTTGGCTATGCTGCCACCATTATAAATACCGAAAACACTCCGTTTTCCTGCTCAATATCACAGCTACCTCCGAGGCGATTTACCGTGGTAGTAACGGTTTTAAGACCTATTCCGTGATTTTGTTTGTCCTTTTTGGTGGTTAAATAGACATCGTTTTCCTTTGCTAACTCGCCCTTGAAAGGATTTTTAACCATAATAATAAGGTTGCCTTTGCTGTGTTTGAGCTGTAGGTCAACATATCCTAATTCGCATTCACCTGCGGCGGTTATCGCGTTGTCAAGTAGGTTTGATATTATGGTTGTCAGCTGTGTCGGCTGTAGATTAAGCCTTCTCGGGAGCATAGCGTCCAGATTAAAAGCTATGTTACTATGCTTCATTATCTCCGCCTTTGCTCCGAGTATGCTGTTTACAACGGCATTACCGCATGATATGCCACCGTTACTTGTATTATCCTTTATCATCTCGTTAACATATTCTATTGCCTGTGCTCCATCGTCGGATTGTATCAGACCACGAAGTGTAACGAGATGATTTTTTATGTCATGCCTCCCGGCTTTTGCGCTTTGCAACTCACGCTCCAACTGACCCAGCTGCGTTTCCTGCTGTAAAAGTTGTTCCGAAATATCCTTGTTTTTTCGCAGGGCACGAAAATATAAAACGATGACAATAGCTATAGCGATTGCCAACAGCAACACAATCATGACATCATCTCCTTTTCGTACAGCGAGGAAAGACGTTTAAACTCATCCTTGTATGCTCTACCTATCGAAAATTCTGTACCGTCACTCATGGTGACGCTGTCGGCGGAGAATCTTGTTATATAGCTGTAGTTGACTATAAATGCCCTGTGTATCCTGATAAATCGATGTTTTTTTACCTTAGACCACACATCATCTATGGTGGAGTAAAATTTAGCCTCATCGTCGGCGGTAGTGAGCACCATCCTCCTACCCTCCGATACGATGTGTAGGATATTCTCAAATGGGATTTTAAACTGCTCCTTTGCAACTGTGTATTCGAACTTAGCACTCTCAACTCCGCATAACTTTAGTGCAAGCTGTAAATCCTTTATTACCTCCTGCGGCTTTACAGGCTTAAGCAAAAAATGCATAGGCTGAACATCAAAAAGCTCACGATAGTACATCTCTGTGCCGGATACAAAAACTATCTTGGTGTGGTAATCCTCCATATAATGACGAATATTATCGCCAAGCTCTATGCCGGTCATTTCAGGCATCTCTATATCGAGAAATATAAGCTCAAAAATGTTTCCCTGTTTTAAGCAGGCAAACAGCTCCTTTGCCAAATAAAAAACATCTATATCAAGTTTTACTTCGCACTGTTCGGCATAGGGAAGCAGTGCGTTCTCTATTATCGAACACACATCTTTATTATCATCACATATCGCAATTTTAAACATGATAATATTATACACATCAAAACGTCATTATGCAACCATATTATTGATGAATTATTTTAACATTGAATTTTCACCGTGATTAAGATATAATATGAGTAGGTTTTAAGAAATACTAAAAGTATGTCATGGAAAGGTAGATATAGACTATGAAAAGTCCATTAATAGAGGCATGTGTAGATTCATACGAGTCCTGCAAAATTGCGGTTGATGCATCCGCAGACAGGTTAGAGTTGTGTAGCAACCTTATTATCGGGGGCACAACACCATCGCCATCACTTTTAAAGCGTGTTATATCAGAGCTTAATATAACGGTAAATGTTCTAATCCGCCCACGATTTGGTGACTTTTTATACAACGATGCCGAAATTTTGCAGATGTGCGACGAGATAAAAACCTTTAACGAGCTTGGAGCAAACGGTGTTGTGATAGGCTGTCTTACCGCGGATGGACGGCTAAACAGGGAGGCTATGCGTCGCCTTATTGACTGTGCAGCCGATATGGATATAACGCTACACAGAGCATTTGATATGACAAGGGATCCGTTCGAAGCATTAGAGGATGCGGCAGAACTGGGTGTAAATACCATTTTAACCTCGGGACAGGCACCCAGTGTCAAGGAAGGCACAGAGATATTGCGAGAGCTATACAACAGCGCACGCGGCATGGTGGACATAATGGCAGGCGCGGGGGTTAACTCTGGAAACATTGCAGATATTAATAGCCTTACCGGAATTACAAGCTTTCACACCTCGGCACGCCGCGGCAATATTGACAGCGGAATGACCTATCGTAAATCCGGACTATCTATGGGCTTACCGGGTCTTTCGGAGTATGAAATATATCGCACCGACGCTGAAGAGTTTAAGGCGTGTGCAAATATTGTTCACTCTTTATAAAAAAACTTTAAATATTGTCACAGATTTACATAGATGAAGTTATAGATGTATGAAGATTGTATACAGTATTAAAATCGACATAATTTTTACAATTATTAAATTTTTATTAAGATTATACAAAATTCGTTGACAAATTTAGTTATAAGTACTATTATAAGAGTGTCAAACTATGGAGATGATTAGATGGAACTATTAAAACTCGAGGGAGTAACCAAAAAAATTAAGAAAAAAACCATCGTTAACAATGTGAGCCTTACCGTAAACAGCGGAGAAATAGTAGGATTTCTCGGCCCTAACGGTGCAGGCAAAACAACCACCATTAAAATGATAATGGGTTTGTTTTCGATTACAAGCGGTAAGATATCAATCTGTGGAAACAACGTAACAACAAACTTTGAAAAGGCTATGGGAAATGTCGGCGGTATTGTTGAAAACCCTGACCTTTACAAAGGCTTGACCGGACGACAAAATTTAAAATATTTTGCACAGTTTCACAGCAATGAGGCGATTAACAATATCGACTCTGTTATCGAGCTTGTCAAGATGAAGGACAGAATAGATACCAAAATAAAAACCTACTCATTAGGTATGCGTCAGCGTGTCGGGCTTGCACAGGCACTGCTGCATATGCCACCGCTTTTGATACTGGACGAGCCGACTAATGGTCTTGACCCTATCGGTATTAAGGAGCTGCGCGAACTGCTTAAACAGCTTGCTACAAACGCCGGAACCGGTGTGTTTATAAGCAGTCATCTTCTCTCCGAAATGGAATTGATGTGTGACAGAATTTATGTTATCGATAACGGTGTAATCATCGGTGAAAAATCCATGGGACAGCAGGACGATATAAGCGAAGTTTACCAGTACACCTTTGCCACCGACAACAATGCCGAGGTGCTGGAGATGTTTAAGGCGCTTGGCACCAACTGCACCATGTTGCCGGAGGGCGTAAATCTTGTTATGAAGAATGACGAGATACCCAACATTATCGCCGACCTTGTCGGTAAAGGAATAAAGATATACGCCGTAAACCGTGAACAGCGTTCGTTGGAGCATGACTTCATCTCCATGACTACCGGTTCCAAGACGCAGATATCGTAAGGGGGTATATATAATGAATTTTTTAAAACAGATTCCCGCCGAAGCAAAAAATATGCTTCGCTCAAAGTTTATACTTATATCCTTTATAGGTATCTTTCTTCTTGTGGTTGTAGGCTTTCCGATACTTAACTACATTGGTGAGAGCTTTAACGATAACTACTATTACTATGGTGGATATGACGATCCGGTAATTATTGACGGTGTGGAGTATAACCAGAATAACGAGATGATTTGGGAATACCGCAACCTAACCGATCAGATGGAATACATGGACAGTTCAATCGAAAGTGACAAGGCATCAGAGTATGCTGACGATATTATCACAATGATGATTGAGTTTTATGAGACATATATCCCCTTTAACACCACCGATTATTCCGAGGATATATATGACTACCGTGAGCGCTTTAGCTACACCATCAGAGACGAAATGGTCGAGAAATATTTTTTAGAGCAGACCGAGGAGTTAGATGAGGCTGCCCTAAACGAAGCTAACATGTTTATATACTACTTTGACCCGTTGTCGGTATTGACATATAACGACCTCACCGATGCCGAAAAGCAGGAGCGTATAGCCGAAATTGACCAAAATATCAGTGACTTTGATATTTTAATGAAGGAGAACGACTTCTCAAAATACGTAGACATGCAGATGCGTAGCTACGAAAACGATATTAAGCTTAATCTTGAGCGTATTGAGGACTTAGAGGCCGATATTATTGAAAATCCCGAACAGGAGGAGATACTCTCGGAGGATATCGAGCGCCTGTTATTAAACAATCAGCGTATCGAAGAAAATGAAATCCCTATGTTACAGTATCGTGTAGATAATAATATTGTAATTGATGACGGTAGCTGGCAGGATGAGGCTATTCAGTCGATGGAGAACAGCCAAAACAGCATTTTCTGGATGCAGAGTGAAATGGATAATGCCGATGAAACACAGTTTTACGAGGATCAATGGCAGGTAGAACAGTATGGAAACTTTGACACCTATATCGAATCACTTCAAAAACAGATTAACGAAGCTGAGGAGGAGCTGTTTATCGCCGAGAGCTCTATCGAAAATGGCAAGCCGGACATGAGTTATGTTCCGGACGGAGCGAGAACAAGGGTATACGGACATCTCATGACAATTATTCTGGTTATGGTTTTTGCCGTACTTCTCGGTGGTTGGCTAATAGCACACGAATTCTCCAGCGGAACAATACGTCTTTTGATGATTCGTCCCCGTACAAGACTTAAGGTCATGTATTCTAAATACATTGCCGGCCTGCTTTTGACCTTTATCATGTTTATCGCAATCATGATAGTTACCCTAATAGTAAGCGGATTTACCAATGGATTTGCCGACTACGGATACCCGAACTACACCGCAAGCGGTCAGCTAAACTTCTTTGTATCGTTGATACTGGATATGCTTGCCTCCTGCTCGGTACTTGTATTTGTTTACAGTTTGAGTTATACTATGTCTGTGGTGACGAAAAACATCGCAGTTTCGATAATCGTGCCGGTTATTATCATGTTTGGTGGGTTTGTTCTCATGGGATTCCTTTCGATGCGTGCACCGATTGATATTCTCGCCTACACCCCGCTACCATACATCACCATATATGATTTCTTTAATGATGAATGGAACACAGTGAGCGAGCTGATGGATAAAGGTATGCCGATATCATTAGAGCTTGGTGTGGCAGTGATGTTAATCTACTCGGTAGTATTGATGGTAATCGGAACCCTTGTGTTCAAGAAGCAGGATATAACCAACTAAGGACGTCAATGAATAACAATTTTTTAGATAACTACAAAAAAAAGAGTGAGCAGGACATAAGCGAACTCGCAAAAAATGTAGAAGAAAAGGCTGAGGGGCAGATTGCACCTCAGTCTACCCCTGTAAACTCATCACCTCAAACAACGGCAACTGCTTCGAAGCAATCCATCGCACCAAAGACGATGAATTTCGAGCAGGACGGTTTTCTTAAGCCGGTAACCGGCGGTGCACCTTCGCCGAACACGGATGATAACCCTATAAAGAGGTATGCAATACCTGCGGCGATAATTGCGGGTATTACTCTTGTGCTAATAATTGTGCTGGTATTGTTGCTTGGCGGCGGTACAGACGCACCCGCCATGGTAGGAAAACGACTTTCTGATGCCGAGCTTTGGGCAAACGAAAACCAGGTGCTGTTGACCTCCGAGAAGGAATTTAGCGACGTGGTCCCGGAGGGAGAGATTATAAGTCAATCACCTGTAGAGGGTGAGCCGATAGAGAGCGGTGGTTTCTTTGAAATCGTTCTATCGCTCGGACCGGATCCCGAGGTAATGGTTACCATTCCGGCAAACTTTGAGGATATGACCATGCAGGAGGTTGAGCAGTGGGCGGAAGATAATCTTATGTCGGCTGTTCGTATAACCACCGACGAGAGTGAGACGGTGCCTGAAGGTGAGATTATAGAGTATACCATTAACGATGACACCGTTATAGGCAATGAAATTCGCCGTGATTCGCCCCTTTATGTAACATTTTCCAAGGGCGAGGGTGAGGGAGAGCCGGTAAAACTGCCGAACTTTTTAACCATGAGCCTGGAAGAGGCGGAAGATTTTGCAGAAGAGAACGGAATTGTACTAATTAAAAATGAAGTTTTTCACGATACCGTTGCAAAGGGCATGATAATAAAGCAGAGTATTAAGGCGGAAGAAATTGTAAAGGTTGGGGACGAGATCACTTTAGATGTCTCTAAGGGTAGGGAAATTATTGTTCCGAACTTCTTTAGCTATGACAGGGAGCGTGCCTCGATGGTCGCGAGTTCCGAGGGAATAACCACCCTTGTTAAGGAGCTTTATAGCACGCTTGATGAGGATAAGTTGATTTCGCAATCCATGTCTGCAGGCAGTCTATATGAGGAGGGCGATATAGTAGAGCTTTGCTACTCTCTTGGCAATACATTTGTGCTTCCATCATTTGTCGGTTCTAACGAGACGGCGATTCGTGAGTGGGTAACACCTAAAAACGAGTTGGGTGCAAGCATCTCGGTTAGCACAAGGTATACAGCCTCCGACAAGCCGGCAGGCACCGTGCTTTCCCAGACTGCACATGACATTACCATCGGAATTAACTATACTCTAAACATTGTAGTATCAGACGGTGGCATCATTTATGCACCTGATCTTGTGGATGAATCCGGACTTGCTCCTGTTACCCGTGAGATGGCATTACAGATATGTTCTGATCTCGGAATTGTTCCGGTGTTTACCGAACGAGCCCACGGCACAAAGTTTTGGCCGGGCGAGGTATGGGCACAAAATATATCCCCGGGAACTGAAATGAAGCCGGGTGCAGTTATCGAGCTTACCGTAAATCCGTTGGATAGCGGTGTCAAGATTGCTGACTTTACAGACATGACCGAGGCGGAGGCAAGGGCAGCGGCAAACAGCCTGACAGTCAAAATTACGGTGGGTGATTATGTTGCCGGTAAAGCAGGGCTTGTTGTTAAACAGTCGCTGACGGCAGGAACTATGGCAGCACCGGGTACTGTGATAGAACTTACGGTGGGATCACCCTTAAAAATGCCGGATTACTCCGATTATACCGAAGCTCTCGTAAGGGCGTCTTCGCAGTTTAACGACCTTAACGTGACATTTGATTACGGCGGAGGAAGTACAACCGGACCTTCCAATTATGTTGTATCGGCACAGTCAATACCATCCGGTACCGAGGTATCAAAAGGTGCGTCGGTAACCCTAACAATGGCGGCACCATCACCCTAAATATTGTGATTAGACGGATAGATAGTTCTATTCGTCTTTTCTGTTTGTAGTGATGCAAAAATAGTTAATATACAAATACTATGCTCACATTTCATTTTTTATTAATGCACAGTAGGGGTGAAAGTGATTTATGTTTGACAAATAAAAAGGAAAATACTATGAGAATGGCTACTTACAATGTATGGAATGAAAATAAAGGTGTTGGAAATAGATTTGAGCAGTTGATAGCTGAAATTCGCACGATAAATGCAGACGTTATTGCGCTACAAGAAATTACGCAATCTTTTTTTGATAATTACTTGGTTAAAGAGGCGGGTTATGAATATTGTGAATTTAAGCAATATAGAGATGAGAACGAAGGTCTTGCTATCCTAAGTAAATACCCTTTTAAACATTGTTATTTCCTTAACACAAGTGAAGAATATGATTATAGCGCTGCCTTAAATGTTATTTTTGAAGTATGTGACCTAAAATTTTCTTTTACAAATATTCATTTGCCTTGGGAATCTGCGTTAGTGAAAGAGAATCAAATAGTTGCTATTGATAAATATATTCATCTTCAAGAAGAACAAGCTTTAGCAGACTTTTTTATAATGCTCGGCGATTATAATGGAGGGTACAATTCAAGTGTACACAGATATTTATTAGGTGAACAGACTATTGACGGATGTGAATCGAACCGTTACTGGTATGAACTTATAAATGAATATTGTGAATTAAACCATTTGCCGGTTCCTCCTACACTTGATTTTCCAAATAATCCACGTTGGGCGGGGTCAAATACAAGAACTATATATTCGCCATCTACAGTAGATAGAATATATATTATGGACAACTGGAATGACGTTAAACTTAATCAAGTAGTAACTTTCGGGAAAGATATATCTCCACAAACAGGTCTTTGTCCAAGTGATCATTATGGTGTTTATGCTGATATAGATTTTGCAAAATGAGTAAACCTTTTATAAGAACAAGCTGGCACTTTACAGGTGTCAGCTTGTTTCTTTATCGATATTAAGTGATAGTCACTACGTTTTTATGTGCTTTGACAACAAAGAGTCTTAATGCAATAGCGGAGTTATTGCATTAATTTAGGAAGAAACCTATACCCGATATTAACAAAAAAGCTGTATAAGTAATGCTAGCCACATAATAAATAGCTTGGCGCCACAAAGTTTCTTTTGAAGAGTCCGTTGCTAGTTAGATACCGTTCTTTAATATATAGAAAATAATCATGTGCAGAGGGTAGAAGATGTAAAATACATAGGAGAGTATTTGCGACTTGACACCTCTTTTTCCGTTGTATAAGTAGATGAAAATAAGGGCGCCAAAGATACCGAAAGCGCTGTGTTGCGGTATAATTTGTTCAAACTGTATCGACATTCCCTCGAAGCTCGGCATAACATAAAACACCCAACCTACCGCCGAAAAGCAGATGGTTTGTGCGAGTTTGCTTTCTTTAAACGTTCCGAATGATAAAATCCATAGCACCGCAACAAAATTCCAGTCACCGAAATCCGCAAGGTAGCATATTATTAATATCAAAACTATCTTGAGGAAAAGGTTAAGTTTTGGGCTTTTTGAAACAATAAGTGCTAATAGACCGAGCGATAACGACCACATTACACTTGTTTTTTCTATCGGATAGATGCTGTAACCAAACAATAGTGTAAACGGAATATGGGAAACTAATGCAAACAAAACAAGCCGCAAAAAATATTGCCACTTGTTTTTAGTGTGATGATATCCCTCGGCAACCAAAAAGCAGAAAATTGGTGCAGCAAATCGTCCTATAAATCGCAGTATCATTGTGGCTGGCTCGCCATAGGGCATAAAAACCGATGCGTAATGATCCAGCACCATCAGTATAACCGCTAGAATTTTAAGCTTGTTTGATGTCATTTTGCCTCTATCTGCTGTTGTTTAGTAAAATCTTAACCATCGATGAAACCTCGTCGGCACAAGCTGCTTTGTCAACCTTTTTTGAGACACTCTTATCTCTGCTTACAATTTCACAACTATTTTCCTTTAGATTTCTTGGGCTAACAATTACTCTAAGTGGTACCCCTAAAAGGTCGGCATCAGAAAACATTACGCCGGCACTCACCGACCTGTCATCATATATAACCTCTATTCCTCTATCGGTCAGGTTTTTATATAGTTCGTCTGCAACCTCTCTAACCTCGGAATCGTCTGCACGCACTGCACACAGATGAACCTGCCAGGGAGCTATCGCTATTGGCCATATTGGGCCGTAATCATCATGGTGTGCCTCACACACCGATGCCGCCAATCGTCCGACACCTATTCCGTAGCAACCCATTATCGGATTGAGAAGGTCGCCGTTTTCGTCAAGGTAGGTCATCTGCATGGATTTTGAATATTTTGTTCCAAGCTGGAATATGTTTCCTACCTCAATACCACGATTAATCTGTAAAGATTGTTTTTTACATGTCGGGCAGATACCACCCTCCTGTACCTTGGCAACATCCACAAAGGAAATATCACCCTCAACGTCACGCTCTATGTCAAACCCTTTATAGTGATAATCCACCTTGTTCGCACCGCAAACCATGTTGTTGCATCCTTCTATGGTTTTGTCGAACAGTACGGTTGCATCGGCGGTAAATCCGTATGCACCAATAAACCCTGCAACGATACCGCTGTTTTCCTCGATAACGGCAGGATAAACCTCACAACCTAAAACACGTTTGAGTTTGGCCTCGTTTACCTCGTAATCACCTCTTATAAACAAAACTACATAGCTGTTATCGATGTTTTTTTGATAAACAACCGCCTTTACACTCTTTTCACACGGTGCATTAAGAAAATTACATACTTCATCTATCGTTGCCATGGCGGGTGTATGTACTGCGACAAGCTCTTCGGAAAATTCCTCTCTAACAGATTCAACTATGTTGTCTGCAGCCTCCATGTTTGCACTGTAACCACAATCGGGACACAATACAACTGTATCCTCGCCTATTGGCGTAAGAAGCATAAATTCATGTGATAAACTTCCGCCCATCATTCCGGAGTCGGAGGCTACCGAAACAACCTCGGGAAGCCCTGCTCTCCTAAATATGCGTTCGTAAGCCTCGTGACATCTCTCGTAGTAATTCTCTAAATCCTGCTGTGAGGTATGAAAGGAGTATGCATCCTTCATGGTGAACTCTCGCACCCTAATAAGTCCGGCTCTCGGACGTGCCTCGTCACGAAACTTTGTTTGTATTTGATAAATCATAAAGGGATACTTTGAATAGCTCTGTCCGTACTCACGAACCAGATGAACAGCCGCCTCCTCATGGGTCATTCCGAGAACGTATTCACCACCGCTGCGGTCACTAAGTCGCATAAGCTCACTGCCTACACTTTGATAACGTCCCGATTCCTCCCATAACGACGCAGGAAGCACGACGGGGAAGCTTACCTCCTGTCCGTCTATCCTATCCATCTCTTCACGGATAATCTGTTCTATCTTCCTTGCAATACGCTTTAACGGCGTGAAGGAGGAATATATTCCGTTTGCTACATTTTTTATATATGCACCTCTAACCATCAGCGCATGGCTGTCGACAATACAGTCAGAGGGACGTTCTTTAAATCTTTCGCCGACTAAATTTGCTACCTTCATACTATATATTACCTTTCATTTTTATTCAGTTTCATTATAACTTACTACCGTCTCTCCGAGTGCGCGGTCGGTTGGATTTCTTGTGTTGACAAGCCAACTTAAATCCGGCTGAAGCACAAGGGTGAAAACAATGTGATCCTCTACGGTGTTAATGTTGGTGGGATCTTCTTTGGATGCCGAGGTGAACACAACCTTTGCAAGCACGTCTGCCTGCGTCGCCTCGCCTACATCATATATGCCTATTGATCCGGTGTCTACTGTCATGCTCACTAACTCAAAGCTACTGCCACGATTAAAGTTGTCCAGTCTTGTCTGTGCGTCACCTATGGCAGCTATTGTAGCCTTTTCGAGAAGAGAAATGTCCTCCATGCTCTGCGATAGCAGATACGATTTATAGTGGGTATAGACAGTATCGGCAAGCTCATTAAACAGCAATTCGTTTGCATTCTGAGGCTCGGAATTTGGATCTGACTCCGGCTCCGGCTCAGGCTGTGGTTCCGGTTCCGGTTCGGGCTCCGGTTCCGGTTCAGGCTCGGTACCCGGCAGAACGATGGGCCCGTTGGCAATGGCCTGTACCGTTTCGCCGTCTGACTTAAAACTTTCTACAATTGCCGGCTCATACCCCGACTCGCCAAACTCTATACTGTACTGCCCCGGTATTAGATTTGATATTATCGCAACGCCATCCTCATAAACGGCAGTAACAGGTGTTTTATTAACAGTTATTTGAACCCCCTCGGTTAACCCGTTGATAGAAATTTTAGCCTCGGATACACTTACCAGATGTTTTGTAAAAGGCCATGTAAGAGGGGTTTCAACCAATGAAAATGACGAAAAGCTCCTGGACTCGCCGTCGCTAAGCTGTGTCTTTAAAAGCTTTATATCTTCATCGTCTAAAGCCGCCGCCATGGATAGAAGCTCATCGTCGGTAGGATCGATGTCTAAAAACACCGCACTTTCCCTTATCGCTTCGGCATCCTGTGATATAAGTGCCGCAGCAAATCGATTTATTGCTGCCGTCTGGTTATAGTTTACAAACATAAAAACTGTCGCAATTACTAGCGAGGTAACTATGGATAGAAAGGTCAACAGAGGTATTGTCATACGACGACTCTTATGACTGTACTCGTTAGCTCGACTCCTTCTCGGACGTTCTTCCTGAGGCGGTTGTGATTGCTGGGATGGTTGTTGGCTGATGTTATCGGAAAGAGTTCCCGCATTAATCTCGATATTGTCAAAAAGCTGTTTGGTATCGACCCTCTCGCTAACCAACTTGTCCCCACAGTTATTACAAAAAACCTGGTCGTCATTAGCTGCTTTATGGCATTTTGGGCATTGCTTCATATATTTACTATAATCCTTTCGTTAAATGTGCCGATATATTATATAGCATTTGGTATTGATAATATGCCTCTATTATAGTATAATATTAGTCAAAAGGCAACTGTTATCGGAGACTTAATGAAAATACTGCATAAAAATATGTTTATCGGCATAATATTTATATCATTGAGCCTTGCGGTTATGTTGCTTAATGACCACATTGGTCGATGGATGTCGAATATTTTACTAAATTTAATTCTTGCGCTTACCACCGGATTTCTCGGACTTGTATGGGGGCTCGTTCTTGCATTTGTTATGTCGTCTATATCGTTGTTTGACGGAACTGTTTCGGTTATTCCAAGCTTTCTGACTCTCCTTGCCGGAAATGTTTTATATGTTCTGGTGCTCAAGGTTTCACCCGGTGTTATCGAACATAGTGTAAAACCTTTCTTGTTTTTGACCCCAATGCTTGGAGCCGCTTTATTAAAATATTTCGTACAATTTTTTTTGGCAATTAAATTTCTCCCCTTACTTTTTAATTTGCCCGAAATGCAGCGTGAAGAACTTATATCACTTTATAGTAGTGGACAACTAACAGCCGCCTTAATCGGTAGCATACTCGGTATATCGATGGTTAAGATATTTAACTTTTTCTTAGAACGTAAGCTTATAAAATAGCTTTTACTTTTACAAACTACAATTATTGTGCCCTTCGAGTAGTAAATGTTTGAATTCTACTGTATGACGGCGGTGGAACCGTACAAAATTAAGGGATGTATGGGCATAAATTTTAAACAAGAAGAAAAGCATAAAAGCGAGCCCATACAAAATTTATGTGGGATTTTATGATAGAAAGGAACATGGGCAAAATAATGAAATACAGCCCCTATAGAGCATATAAGCCACCCCGCGAAAATAAACGATCTTCACCCAACGGAAAAAAGCCAATGCGTGCATTGGTTGTACTTCTGTTTTTGCTGATGATTATTGTGTTGATTTCGCTTTCGATTATTGTCCTGACACCGCTTTATTCAGAATGGCAGGAGAATAAAGAACCTCCGGTTCAGCCGTTTATTGGTGATAGCACGGTTGGTGGGCTTTTTGTAGACCCGTTTTCGCTTTATAACATGGTAGAGGAGTCGGAGCAACAGCAGCTTATAACCGCACAACTTGTCGAATTTTGCAATACAAACAGTATAAACACTATTTTTTTATACACTAAGTCGAATGAAATAGTTGCCTACGACGACAAAAACTTTGAGCCGGCCTTTGAGGAGTTTGACCCACTCGCCAGTATCAGCAATGCTGCCGCGCAGAATGGCATAGCAACGGTAGCAATTTTGGACTTATTCGGTGCAAGTCTAATGAAGTTCGATGCAGAAATAGTTAATGGACGTTATTCTGCGTCAGATGAAGGTTATATCGAAATATTGACGGAAAGTTTAACAAGGCTTTTCAAGCGATATCCCATCTCCGGCGTTGCGATTAGCAACATTGATAATGATTTAACTGCTGATGTAGACACACTTTTTACCGGCTTAACCGAACAGCTTTCCGGTCGTAGTGTAGGCGTGATTTTTGACGAGTTATTTCCTGTAGATTTTGCTGACTTTGCCATTGTCGATACAGCTTTTATGGTTCAGGCGTCGGAAGAATTGCAAGGTGTTGACCTTTACAGCATTGTCGGCGATCTTTCACTTTCAGAGTTTGATTATTTTCTCTATAATCATGTACAAATCGCAGGGAACAGTGGGACTATATTCGGAACTTACGGAGAGGTTGATACTGCATCGATAGCAAGACTTGCGGCAACATCAACACCGCTTGCGGCTGACCCATTGCCAAACTATCAGCTCTCTACTGAACTGTCACTAACCAACCCTTCCAGCGGATACCTGCGACAGACCTCCGGAAGTTGCTACATTATGGGATTGTCGGACCCTGCACAGCCGCTCTATATGGACGGTGTTGAGGTTACCAGACTTAGCAGTTCCGGCTCTTTCGGCATTTTGGTTTCCCTTGATATGGGTGTAAACACATTTACCTTTACACAGGGCGAAATTACAGCTGTTGCCGAGATAGAGAGGTACACTTATACAGGAGATGGGAGCTCAACCCCGCACGACGGAACGGCTCAGGCTGCAATAGGGAGTTATGTTGAGGTGTCTGTTCCGATAGCCAGTGCTTTATTTGATGTGTCAAGTGATGCAAATATTTCAGAAACACTTCGTCAAGGTGCAATATTTACAGTCACCGACAATGTTTTAACCACACGTAGTGGTAAAACAACCTACGCATATCGTTTATCAAGCGGTGACTGGGTAATGGCATATAACACTACTGTCGCTGCAGAGGATTCTGGGGTTTGTAGCGGTCTTACTGTGACCGCACATGAAAGAGGCGAAACTATAGGTTTTACCGGTCTTGGCTCGCCTGCAGTATATGATGAACGGTTAGGCAACCGGTTAATACTAACCATATATGATGTGGATTTTTCTGCCGCCTTAGCAAGCCTTGAAGCGTTAAAAGCCTCATCCGCTCACATAGACGATGCATCCATTACAACCGAGGAAAACAAGACCATCATAACATTAGACTTTTCTTCACAAATTCCGGTATGGGGGCATTATGTGGAGTATAATAATGACTCACTTGCTATAGATCTAATTGCGGCACCGTCACAGCCCACGGGGCTACCTCTTGAAGGGTTTGTGATTATGCTGGATGCAGGGCATGGAGATCAGGATTCCGGTGCACCCGGAATAGCCGGCGGAATTAGTGGACCCACCGAGAAGGAATTAAATCTAAACCTCGCAAAGGTTTTAGAGGCTCGTTTAATTCAGCTTGGCGCCGAGGTTATAATGACCAGAACCGACGACAGCTTTCCGACATTGCAGGAGCGTTTGATCATGTCGGTCACAGAAAAACCGCATTTCTTTTTATCTATTCACCACAACAGCATAGCGCTCACTTCCGACGGTAATACAGCTGCCGGAGTGGAAGGATACTACTTCGAAGAAATCTCAAGAGTTTTTGCAGAATCAGTTAATGAAAATGTTGCCGGTTATACCGGACGCGTTTCAAGAGGTGCCTTCGATGGATACTTTTACGTAACCCGCTCAACCGGATCTATGTCGGTACTTTATGAGTACGGTTTCGTCATAAACCCTGTAGAATATGATGACCTATATTCACATGAGGGGGTATACTCTGCCGTATACGGAACAGCAGAAGGTTTTGTCCGTGCCGTGGAGGAATTCTACAGGACACACACCACTACGAACTAAGAAAGGAGTAAAATTATGGATGTAGGCCAGGTAAGCATGAATTTAAGTACTGCACAAACCATGAACTCGGTAGCCATTGCAATGACAAAGAACATCATGGAAACAGCCGAACAACAGGCAACAGCGCTTATAAATATGGCAGAGACAGCCACACCTCCAACCGATACCATTGCCATAAACATGAGGGTATAGTGGTTGTTAACTACAACTTAATACGTAGTAACCGACGCACCGTCGCCATTCGTATCACCGAGGACGGCGGTGTTGAGGTACGTGCACCTAAAAGGCTCCCGCTAAGTGTTATCGAGGAGTTTATACTTCAAAAACGTCAGTGGATAGAAAAAAAGCAGCAGGAGGTTCTGGAAAATAAAAAAACTCCATTATGCGAGACGGAGCTGGAAAAACTGAAGCAAGAGGCATTAAAAACACTTCCTGACCGATGCAGTCATTTTGCTCAAATCATGAGCGTTAACTATACCGGAATAAAGATTACCAAGGCAGCCACAAGGTGGGGTAGCTGCAACTCAAAAAACTCACTTTGTTTTTCCTGTAGGCTTATGTTAGCACCAAAGGAAGCACAGGATTATGTTGTTGTCCACGAACTGGCGCACATAATCAAAAAAGACCACAGCAAAAATTTTTGGCAGATTGTTGAATCGGTTATGCCGGACTATAAACAGAGGAGACAGCTTTTGAAAAAAGCTCATATCAAATAAATAGCAATTGACCGATACGGTCTAAATGTAGTTTTGGGTATATTATGCTAACGACGGAGCTAACAAAATAAAAACCTTCTTGAAATAATTCCATTATTGTGTTATTGTATTATAGAAGTAAACAATGAATGGTGGATAAAAATGTCTAACTTTGTATTTGAACAGACCGAGCTTTCCGGCGCAATAATAGTTACTCCGAAAAAATTTGGCGACGAACGTGGTTTTTTTATGGAACTATATCGACGTGATGCCTTCACCAAGGGTGGAATTGATGTCGATTTTGTACAGGATAACTGTTCGAGAAGCATTAAAGGTGTTCTCAGAGGTCTGCATTTTCAAAAGACAAAACCGCAAGGAAAGCTGGTAAGGGTTGTAAAGGGAAGTGTGCTTGATGTTGCTGTTGACATTCGTCCGAACAGTCCAACCTTCGGAAAACATAAAACCGTACTGTTAACAGATGAAAATAATAAAATGTTCTATGTTCCTGAGGGATTTGCACACGGATTTTACGTCCTGTCCGATGTGGCGGAGTTCACATATAAATGTACAAATGTGTACGACCCAACGGACGAAGGTGGGATAATATATAATGATGCCACACTTAATATAGACTGGCAGTCAGGCAGCGTTAAACCCTCCTTGTCAGAAAAGGATTCTCTTCTGCCATCATTTTTGGAGCAGGATTTCTCCTACTACAATAATATATCGTAGGTTTTAGCTATATTTTGTAGAATTTTGCGACGTTATACAAAAAGTAATATTAATTTGAGGTGGTTTTGACTAAGGCAGCTGCATATATTCATGGATTTGTTCGGTACTGGCCGTTACTTGTTCATCTGATAAAAAGGGACATAACCTTAAAGTATCGTCGCTCTGCGCTCGGTATTTTATGGAGTTTGCTCTCTCCTTTGATGATGATGTTGGTTATGACAGCTGTTTTCTCATATTTTTTAAGGTTTGACATTCCAAACTTTCCCGTCTATTTAATGGCGGGTCAGCTGATTTTTAACAGCTTTAATGATGCTACTACCGGGGCAATGTCCAGTGTTATTACCGCTTCACATCTTATACGTCGAGTTTATATACCAAAATATGTTTTTCCGATGGAAAAGGTTATGTTTGCCTTTATAAACATGCTGTTCAGCTTCCTTGCACTGCTGTTGGTTATGCTTGTTACAGGGCAACCTTTTAACCTTTACACCCTGTTTTTCCCGATACCGATGATACTGTTGTTCTTTTTCATGTTGGGATGTGGACTTATTCTCTCATCTCTCGCAGTTTTTTTCAGAGATGTTATGCATTTCTACACCGTGTTTATGACTGCTTTAACCTATCTCACCCCGTTATTTTACCCAGTTGATATGCTTCCGCCCTATATGCAACAGGTGGTGCAGATAAATCCCCTATACTGGTATGTAAGTCTCTTCCGACAGGGTATACTGTATAATTTACCCCCAACAGCGGAGCAGCTATTGCTTTGTACATCATTTTCCGCTGTAGCGTTATTTTTAGGTTTAATAATATTTAAAAAAACACAGGATAAATTTATTTTATATGTATGATTCAGAAAACAATATAGCACAACAGCCCATCTCGATAGAGGTATCAAACATTTCCATGAGGTTTAACCTTTCAAAGGAAAAGCTTGATAGCTTTAAGGAGTATATGATAAAGCTGTTAAAAGGACAGCTGAGGTTTACCGAGTTTTACGCACTTACCGATGTTAATCTTACCGTGCGCAAAGGTGAAATATTTGGAATAATCGGACTTAATGGAAGCGGAAAAAGCACCCTTCTTAAGGTTATTGCAGGAGTGTTTAAACCGACTACGGGCAGGGTGCGTGTCGTCGGAAATATTGCGCCGTTAATCGAGCTCGGAACCGGATTTGATCCTGATTTGACGGGCAGAGAAAACATTTATTTAAACGGCTGTGTACTCGGTTATTCCGAGGCGTTTTTAAAAGCGAAGTTTAACGAGATAGTCGAGTTTGCCGAACTGTCAGATATGATTGACGTACCGATAAAAAACTATTCGTCCGGTATGGTCAGCCGTCTTGCCTTTGCCGTCGCAACAGTTGTTGAGCCTGATATACTAATATCTGATGAAGTATTATCAGTAGGAGATTTTCTTTTTACCAAAAAATGTGAGGACCGAATCAATAGCCTTATAAAAAATGGAACCACGGTTTTACTTGTAAGCCATGATATCAACCAGATAGAGCGGATGTGTAATCGTGCGGCGTGGTTAAAAAACGGAAAAATGGTAATGATTGGAGACACAAAGGAGCTTTGTGAAGCCTACAGCCATTCAACAAGGTGATATATGTCGGATAACATTCCACAAAGAGACAGTGTTTCTGCCGCAATCAGACGCAACCTATCAATAAAAAGGTTGTTTGGACATCTGCGTCGGCTTTATAACTGTTATAAAACACGAGGCTTCGAGGCCGCAGTAAGGGAGGTTACCTTTCGTGTTGCGCTTGCCACACACAAAGAAATATGGATGTATCGAGCAGACATCCCGTTAAAAAGAGAGTTAAAGGAACAGCGAGCAGCCATATTCGAGAAAATGCCTTTAATATCAGTTGTGGTACCACTGTATAATCCTCCCTCGGAATATTTGATAGACTTACTAACCAATATGGTCAATCAAAGCTATCGTTTGTTTGAACTTGTTTTAATCGATGCCGGAAGGGTGGAGGAGACTAAAAAAATACTTGCTCGTTTCAAGGATGAGCGAATAAAGCATATTCCTATAGAAAACAACGGAATTTCAGAAAATACAACTATAGGATTAAATGTTGCAACCGGTGAGCTGATAGCATTGCTCGACCATGATGATTTACTATACCTGAATGCACTTTATGAAATTGTTAAGGCATATAACGAGACCGGTGCCGAACTTATTTACAGTGATGAAGTTATCTTGTCTGCCGATCTTAAGCGTCTGTCGGAATTCCACTTTAAACCGGATTTCTCCCCGCACTATCTTTCCTGTTGTAACTATATAACCCACCTTATTGCTTTTACAAAAGATTTGCTTGACCGTTCAGGTCGATATGAGCTTGCCGAATATGAAGGCGCAGGGGATTTTGATTTAATTCTTAGACTTAGTGAAAAGGCTAATTTAGTGTATCATATACCTAAAATATTATATTTTTGGAGAGGACACAGCGCCTCCACGGCCGGTAGTATAGAAGCAAAACCTCATGCAATTATGGCAGGTGCAAGAGCATCATCGGCACATTTTGACCGTATTGGACGACCTGCTGATGTGGCACCGATTGAAGGACGACCGGGAGCTTATCGACCACGATACAGAGATGTAGAGGGTTCTGTTTCGGTAGTAATTCCAAACTATGAACATAGGGATGACCTAAAAAGATGCATTGAGAGTCTTTATGCAAATGCCGGAATTGCCGATTTTGAAGTTATTGTTGTGGAGAACAACTCAACTTCTGATGAGATATTTGATTATTACGAGTTTGCAAAAAAAGAATATGAAAATTTAACTGTCATAAAGTATGACGGCAGCTTTAATTTTTCTGCTATATGTAACCTTGGAGTTAAGATGTCTCAACGTGAGCACATACTTTTGCTAAACAATGATATTGAGATTATCTCGGCTGACTTTTTAAGGGAACTGCTCAGCTATTCCTGTATGCGGGAGGTTGGTGCTGTAGGTGCAAAGCTTTACTATCCTAATGATACAATACAACATGCCGGTGTTTTTGTAGGCATTGGAGGATCTGCAGGTCATAGCCATAAAGCGCATCCGGCAAAATCAGGTGGAGACATGTATCGTCTTGCGACAACTCAAAACCTTCTTGCCGTTACCGGTGCATGCCTTATGATTAAGCGCAATCTTTATGTTGACCATAATGGTCTTGATGATGAAAATTTTGCAGTTTCCTTTAATGATGTTGACTTTTGCATACGGATTCACAAGTCAGGCTACCTCAATGTAATGACACCGTTTGCCGAGGCGTATCATCATGAAAGTTTGTCAAGAGGTAGTGATGAGACAGGAGAAAACAATGAAAGGTTTTTAAGGGAACGGGACAATCTCAGAAGATTACACGCCGATATCTATCGTGATGGAGACCCCTATTATAATCCCCACCTCACTCTTGAAAACGAGAGTTACGGTTGGAAATAGCCCATTAATACACCACACAGGAGGAGAGAGATGAAGCTTACTTTTTTAGGCGCCGCAGGTATGGTTACCGGAAGTTGTACCCTTCTTGAACACAATTCGCGCAAAATAGTTGTAGACTGCGGAATGTTTCAGGGTAGGGATCATGATTTAATCCAAACACTACCCTGCCATGCAAGTGATATCGATACGATTGTTCTTACACACAGCCATATTGACCATTCAGGTCACATACCGATGTTGATAAAAAATGGATTTAATGGTGTCATATATGCAACATCGGCTACCCGTAGACTTGCAGGCGTGTTGCTCGAGGACAGTGCACACATTCAACAAACAGAGATGACCTGGAAGAACAAGAAATTAATCCGTGCAGGTAAGCCGCCGGAAGAACCTATATATGATCGTGAGGATGTTATCCAGACGATGAGACTATTCAAATCAGCCGATTATCGTACATCGGTTGATATCGGGGACGATATAAATCTAACATTCTATGATGCAGGGCATCTGCTCGGTTCCTCCGTTGTAAGAATTGAACTTACTGATGATAATGGAAAGCGTCGTGGGTTAGTATTCTCCGGAGATCTTGGAAATGACAGCCGTCCGCTACTCTGTGACCCGGAACATATTACCGACGGGGATTGTGTAGTTATGGAAAGCACCTACGGGGCAAGGGTGCACGAAGGGCTTGACAATACAAAAGAGGAACTTAAATCCCTTGTTAATGCAACCTTTGCAAGGGGTGGTAAGGTAATTATTCCGGCATTTGCAGTTGGACGTACGCAGGAACTACTTTACTACCTTCGCGAGCTTTATGAGGAAGGTGCTTTTCAGGGATACGAGAATTGTCCGGTTTTTGTCGACAGTCCATTGGCAGTTGAGGCAACACGCCTTTTTGAAGAATATGCCGACAGCTATTTTGACGATGAAACTCGTTCGGTATTGCGAAGAGGGGATGAACCAATATCGTTTAAGCAGTTGACCTTATCGGTCACAACTGAAGAGTCCCGCAGAATTAACAACTATAAAGGTCCCTGTATAATTATATCGGCTTCCGGAATGTGTGATGCCGGTCGAATAAAGCACCATCTAAAGTATAATCTTTTTAATGCAAAAAATAGCATATTGTTTGCCGGATATCAGGCGGAGGGAACACTAGGACGTCGACTGATAGAAGGTGCTAAAAAGGTGAATATTTTTGGGGAAACAATATCGGTAAAAGCGAAAATTAAAAAAATCTCAGGTATTTCTGCTCATGCCGACCAACCTGCACTTGTAAAATGGATATCACACTTTACACCTTCCCCGCAGATTATATTCTTAAACCATGGTGACCCCGAATCTACAAAGGAACTTGCAAAACTGGTTGAAGATGCGACAGGTGTAAAACCACATCTTCCGTTAATAGGCGAAAGCTTTATGATTGACTTTATAGGTCAACCGCAGATGAAGAATGTTAAGAATGTTGAGAAAGTCTCTGCTACGAATGTAAAAGAGCAGGCCGACCGAGCACTTTCAAGGCTATATGCCGTAGCCGGAAAAATCGGCTACCTACTTGAGACCGATCCAAACGGTGAACACAAGGATATCATCTCTGCCGCTGAAAAGATTGATGAGCTATGGGATATGCTCAAACAGAATGATAAGCAATAGTAGAAAGGTAATATATATAAATATAAAAAGTATGAAAACAAGAGAAGATATAAGCGAGTCCATGCGAAACTTACATGGGATTTTGCAAACGAAAGGAGTATGAGCATAATAATGATTGCAATCATTGATTACCTTGCCGGCAACGCACCAAGTGTGCTTTCTGCCGTAAACCATCTTGGTTTTGACGGTAAGTTGGTATCAAATCCGAGTCTACTTGCCGGAGCAGACAGAATAATTCTTCCGGGTGTCGGAAGTGCTGGAGCAACTATGAAATCACTTAGTGATGCCGGTTTTATTGAGCCGTTGACAAAACTTGTAAAGGACGAAAAAACACCTTTTTTAGGCGTCTGTGTCGGAATGCAGATACTTTTCGAGCACAGCGAGGAGGAGGATGCAGAATGCTTGGGCTGGATTAAAGGAAATGTTGTCCGTTTTGACCAGACAGGTCTGAGAGTTCCTCAGATGGGTTGGAACCATGTAGAATTTAAAAAGGAAGTGGGATTTGAGTCTCAGGACGATTATTTTTATTTTGTAAATTCCTACCATGTGTGTCCTGACGATAACAAGGTAAGTTGGGGTGTAACTGAATATGGCAAACCATTTACTTCGGCGGTAAATGACGAAAATATTTATGGTACCCAGTTTCATATTGAAAAAAGTGGTCCGGCGGGATTAGCACTCTTAAAAGGGTTTATAGAGGGAGGTGCCTCATGTTAACACGTCGTCTTATTGCCTGTTTTGATGTTGTTAACGGCAATGTTACCAAGGCACAACAGTTTAACGACAATATACTTGTTGCGCCTGCTGAAGAACTTGCCGAAAAGGTTTATTCCGACGGTATAGATGAGCTTGTATTCTATGATATTAAGGCAAGCGCCGAGAAAAGAAAAATAGATATTGAGATGGTGAAAAAGGTTGCCGCTAAGGTTTTTATCCCCTTTACCGTCGGCGGGGGAATAAAAACACTCGATGACATGTATATGACGCTGAAGGCAGGAGCTGAGAAGATAAGCATCGATTCCATGGCGGTGCGAAACCCTGATATAATCACCGAGGGTGCAAAAGCGTTTGGTTCACAATGCATTGTATTGTCCACACAGGTCAAAAAAGTTGATGTAAGCGACAAAATACCTAGCGGATATGAGGTTTATATTGATGGCGCTCGACTTGCGACCGGAATTGACGCTCTTGAATGGGTTAAACGCGGACAGGAACTCGGTGCCGGAGAGGTCTGCTTAAACAGTATTGATAATGACGGAATGGTCTCGGGGTATGAGATGAGTATAACGAAGATAGCTGCCGAAATATTATCTATACCACTTATAGCTTCGGGCGGTGCAGGTGAGCCGAAACATCTTGAAGATTTATTCATAAACTGTCCTGCACAGGCGGCGATTATGAGTAGTATGCTATATTCTCCAAGGTTGCCAAAAAATTTCTCGGTGTTTGAAGTTAAGGATTATCTGATTAATAGAGGGATAGCCATGAGACCACATAAAACATTATAGGAGAGTTTATGCAATACAATAAAATTGGAGTTATAGGCGCATTAGCTGATGAAATTAAGATAACTGTATCGCAAATGACCAACGTGGTCACGATTAAAGTTGGTGGCGTTGATTTTCACACCGGTAGCTGTAAAGGTGTCGACATTGTTCTTTGCTGTGCAGGCATGGGCAAGGCCGCCTCGGCCGCCGCAACACAGCTACTTTGCAGTCATTTTGGCTGTGACGCGGTAATATTTAGCGGTATAGCCGGTAACATGAGCGGGAAAGTGGGAATAAATGATGTAGTGTTGGGTGAATCTGTTGTCTATCATGATGCTGAGATTGATATGTTGAAAGCCTCGTATCCGCATTTAGACAGCTATAAGGCTGATGAAGTACTTTTGGCTGCTGCAGATAGAGCGTGTACCGACCTATCGATAAAGCACATTAAAGGGAAAATTGCCACGGGTGATCTATTTATTGGCAGTAATACATTAAAGGCTGACATTCGTTCACGATGCAACCCCGACTGTGTTGAGATGGAAGGCGCATCGGTAAGTCATATTGCCGCAAAAAATGATGTTCCCTGCCTTATTATACGTAGTATCAGCGATAATGCCGACGATGTAGCCGGCGAGGAGATGTCCGGAAAGGAGTTTGATATTTCAGAATTCTGTGAGACTGCCTCATCTATCCTGCTACGAACAATTGAGTTGGTAAATATATAATACACAAAGTAATAAAACCTTGACTTAAAATTCCACGTATTTACATGATGCTACACCTGTTGACAATTTAAAATACTTATAGTATACTATACTAATCATAGGTATCCTATTAAAACCATAGATACCTCTGATTGTCAGTTTTACAACATGGTGATAATATGCGATTTGTAAAGGGCAACAAAAAAATTCCTTATTATGCAAATGATAAAACAAAGCCATCTCGACAGAAAGATACTGCTGTTGAGAGTGCATCTTTATCAAATGAAAAAGATATGCCCCTAAATAACAAGCCAATTACGCCGACAGCCGATATCGGCAAGCCGGCTAATCCTTTTTCGGAGAAGTTGAAGGCGCTTGATGAGCTTGCACCTCTGCCGGAAGCCAAGATAAAGAAGGGTAGATCCTTATATAAAAACAATAGATCTGGCACGTCTAAATCACGTGTCGCTGTTATCTGTGCCGTTGTGGGTTTATCACTCTGTGTATTTGCCGGCTCGATATTCAGTTTGATGTATTTTGGTATGGATAATCCGCTAAACCTTTTTCAGCAGGAACCTACTGTAATGACGTCTGCTTCTGCGGAAGAAGGAGGAAACTTTCCTTCCGGAACGCCGGTTATTGAGTATAAATTGTTGAGCAGTAAAATTGACTCAGAGTCTAAAGGATTAAACCTTTCACTTGCATCGGCGGGCGACTTAATTGAAATCAGAGTCACTGACTTGTCGGGTCAATTAGTTGAGGGCGTTGATTTTTTAATTACCCTTATTGATCCTCTCGGAAATTCTACCGAGCATACCGTTGATGAGGACGGAGCGATAGAACTTACCGACCTCGACGAGGAGGGTAGATACACTGCAATACTTCATCCGGTAGAGGGATATCCTGTTGTTGCACCTGGTTTTGTAGACGTTAATTTTACAATAGATACCAATCCTCTCGATGAGGAGGCACTGAAGGATAAGATTAAGGATGAGTCCGAGATAGAGGTTTCAAAGGAGGACTCACAGTATAACGGTGCATCGCCTCCGGTGGACTCAACCGGCACAGCACCTCCGCCGGCTACTGTAGTCACACCTGTTCCCACCGAAAAGGACGGCACTACCGAGGTTGTCGTCACGGATACATATTATCTGCCAAAAAACAATGAATTGCATTTCACCGTTACGGACGGTGAGCATGCAGGCGAGTATACATTTATCCTAAATGAATCAGGTGAAATTGTGGGGGCGGTAAAAAATGTTTCCTCGACCGCTGAGGCTAGCATGAACCTTTTAACAGATTTTTTGTTTGAGATGTTTACTGCGAATATCGAAGAAACACCAACGGATAGCAGTTTAGACACAAGTAGTCCCGAGTCTCAACAGGGATCTTCAATACCAACTGACAGTAGCTCTGTTTCAATTTCTTCCTCATCAAGTGTATCAAGCTCATCTGTTGCCGAAAGTAGTTCATCCTCGTCAAGCAGTGAAACAAATAGCGGATCTTCATCCACGCCGGAGCCACCGGTCGCCACGACCGAGCCCGTACCGCAGGATTTGTTGTTTAGCAGTTCCGGTGAAAATCTTATAATGCGTGAGCCATTTGCAAGCTTTGCAGACAAATTTGAATCCGTTTCCGAAACAATATACTACGGCTGGCATACCCTAAATGGTGATGAATACTATTTCGATACAAATGGCGATACCGTTACCGGATATGTGTCCATTAACGGCGTGTTTTACACCTTTGGAATTGATGGAAAGTTACAAAAGGGCATTACCGACGGAATTGATGTGTCTAAATGGCAGGGCGCTATTAACTGGACGGCGGTAAAGGCGAGTGGAATAGATTATGCAATAATCAGACTCGGATATCGTGGATATTCCACCGGAGTGTTGGTGGAGGACCCCTACTTTCAACAAAACTTAGATGGTGCAATAGCAGCCGGATTAGATGTAGGCGTTTACTTCTTTACCCAAGCGATAACGGTTCAGGAAGCCATAGAGGAAGCGAGTTTCTGCCTACAGCGAACGGCGGGATATAACCTTAAATACGGAATTACCTTTGATACCGAATATGAGGCAAACGGCGGAAGGGCAAATGTAATGTCGGTTTCACTTAGGACACAGATTACAAACGCCTTTTGTGACACTGTAAAAAATGGCGGGAAGGTTCCGATGGTTTATGCCAGCAAATCTTGGTTTATATATCAGCTGGATTACACCGCAATCGATCACAACCGAATCTGGCTTGCACACTACACAGCACAGACCGATTTTAGCTATCGCTACGACCTGTGGCAATATACCAGCACCGGTAGCGTGCCAGGCGTGAACGGTGGTGTTGACATGAATTACAGCTATATAACACCGTAAGTTTTAAGCGATGACCTTGGGATTTGGATGTCATATAGTGCATTAATCAGAGGTTGCCTCCAAGCACACTTTGGGCTTTGCTCAAAATAGTGCTGTATGGCACCTCTGTTATTTTTTCTTTACTAACAATCTTGAATAGACTGCTATTGCCGCAATTGGAAACAATGTTGCGATAAGTAAACCTAATTTCATTGCAATCTGTTCCGGTGTGTAGTTGAGTTGTAGCGCAAGATTATTAACAATATCGTTTTCAAGTGCAAAGTCTGTGACAACGCCAACCAGCTGCGGAGCTACCGATGAACCAAGATCACCGCCTGCCGCCATAAGTGCAAATACGGCAACACCTCCGTGAGGAATTTTTTCCGAGGCTATCAGCAAACTGCCCGGCCACATCATGGCAACGCAAAAACCGGTAGCGGCGCAGGCAAGTGCGGCTATGATAGGTATGTTTACAAAAACGGCAAGAAGGTAGCAAGTCGTTGCACCTATTGCACCGTAGAAGATTGTTTTTGAGATGTTCTTTCCTTTTAATGCATAAAGGCTACGTCCGACTCCGAGAGCGGTAGCAAACAAGGCTATGCCGATAATGTCGCCCCAAACTTTTGGGAGCTGTAAAGAATTTTCAAGGTAGCCGGAACCCCACTGTGACATCACATTTTCCGATGCACCGCCCAAAAAGATGCAGAGAAAGCAGAAAAGCATTTCCTTGGTGAACAATAGCTTAAACACGCCACTTGCGTGTTCCGGTGTCGCCATATGCGGTATATCACTATGGGTAAACAGGTAGAGTGACAGCGTTGGAACTGCAATAAACATAAGCACCAGATAGTGCCAGTTCTCTCTGCCGAATACAAGTAGAAATACGGTCGAAACAATTACAACAAACACAACTCCCCAAGCATAAACCGAGTGTAGCTGGCTCATCTCTTTATCCGGGTTATCGGAAGGGATAGCGGCTATGACAGGACTTACAAGTACTTCAGCAAGGCCGCTTGATGCCGAAAATATGACGGTGCCGAGCAGTAGACATAGGTAAGCGGCATCGGGAAAAAACATCGGAAGAATTGCATATAATGCAAATCCGATAATTGCGAAAACAGGTATCGTTTTTACCGTTTTTTCCATGTTGAACTTATGTGAAAAGAAGGAAAAGATTAAATCTAGGATAAGCTGGGTACAAAAGTTAACTACAACTAAAAGCCCTAGCAACGAATAGGAGATATCGTAAAGTTCTCTAAATGTTGTAAAAAGCATCGGTGGTAGAATGATTACTGCCGACATGCATGCATTGGCAGTGTAACAGGCGTATTTCACTCGTGTGTATTTCTTTTCCATCGTAACAAACTTTCCTTCTTTCAATTTTTCGTACTCATACATTATACATCATAAATTACCATAATACAATTCTTATTTATGTATAAATAATTTTTAAAAAACCTCTTGACATTTTCCATATATGGTGCAATAATAATAAGACAAATACTATATTTAGTCAATTGTGTTGGAGGTGTAACCGGTGATAAAAAGTGTAAAAAAACGTGATGGACGCGTTGTTATATATAACGATATTAAGATTGCTGAGGCGGTTTTAAAGGCGTTACAGGCGGCAAACGAAGGAGATGCTACCAACGCCGCCGAGATTGCCGAGGCAGTTGGAGTTGCGTTAGAGAAGAGGTGTGGAACACAGCCACCGACCATTGAACAAATTCAGGATGCAGTAGAGCATGAGATGATGCATGCCGGCTTTGAGGACGCTGCAAAAAAATATATTTTATATCGTGCACAGCGCACCAGAATTAGGGAGGGCAACACCTCACTTATGAAGGCGATTGACGAGATTACCACCGTTGATGCTCGAATAAGTGATATGAAAAGGGACAATGCTAATATAGACGGCAACACCGCTATGGGTAGCATGTTACAGATAGGCACAGCAGGTGCAAAGGCTTATAACGCATTGAACCTGCTTACACCGGAACAGGCCGAGGCATACACCAACGGTGACATTCACATACATGATTTTGACTTTTACGCACTTACAACCACCTGTTGTCAGATAGATTTAATCAAGCTGTTTGATGGAGGATTTTCGACAGGACACGGTTTTTTGCGTGAGCCTAAGAGTATTGCAAGTTATGCAGCACTTGCGGCAATTGCAATTCAGTCTAACCAGAATGATCAGCATGGCGGACAGGGCGTTCCGAGCTTTGATTACGCAATGGCTAAAGGTGTTGAAAAAACCTTTGCAAAGGCATATCGTGACAGATTAGTTAATACACTTGAAGACATTTTGCAGCTAGGGGATGCTTCGAGAGTTGCAGACGCTGCTATCGCTTTTGCGTGTAGCGAATGTGATCTTGCCAATGTTCGGCTTGAGCTGCTTGAATCCGAGTTTGACAACTCAGTCGTCGAGTATTTAGATAAGGAAGCCGAAAGTGACCTTGAAACAATAAAGCGAATTGTCGCAGGCACTCGAAAAAGGGCGGGAATGCAGGCGGATCGTGAGACCTACCAGGCCATGGAAGGTTTTATACATAATCTAAATACCATGCACTCCAGAGCAGGTGCACAGACGCCTTTTTCCTCAATCAACTATGGCACCGACACCTCTCCTGAGGGTAGGATGGTTATTAAAAATATTCTGCTTGCCACCGAGAGCGGTCTTGGCCACGGCGAAACAGCCATCTTTCCTATACACATATTTAAGGTTAAGGAGGGCATCAATTATAACAAGGAAGACAGAAACTATGATCTCTTTGAGCTCTCATTCAGGGTAAGTGCAAAACGATTATTTCCAAACTATGTGTTTCTCGACAGCCCCTTTAACCTGCAATACTATAAGGAAGGCAGACCGGAAACCGAGGTTGCGACCATGGGTTGCAGAACCAGAGTTATGGCGAACACCGCATATCCCGACAGTGAAATATCTAACAGTCGAGGTAACCTCTCCTTCACCTCCATAAATCTTCCGAGACTTGCCATAGAGGCAAAGGGTGATGAGAAATTATTTTATAAATCGTTAGATGAAATGATGGATCTTGTTGCAAGGCAGTTGCGAGACAGATACGAACTACAGAGCAAAAAAAGGGTGTATAACTATCCTTTCTTGATGGGACAGGGTATATGGCTTGACAGTGACAAACTTAATCCTGAGGATGAGGTTAGGGAGGTTTTAAGGCATGGTAGTTTGTCGATGGGCTTTATTGGGCTTGCCGAAACTTTAGTTGCACTTTACGGAAAACATCATGGTGAATCGGAAGAGGTTCAGCAAAAAGGTCTCGATATAATCGGACACATGCGTGAGTTTTGTGATAAAAGAGCAAAGGCAGAGGGGTTGAATTACGGTCTGTTGGCAACGCCTGCAGAAGGGCTGAGCGGTAGGTTTATCCGTATGGATAAGAAGCGCTACGGCAACCTATCGGGGGTTACCGATCATGATTATTACACCAACTCTTTTCATGTTCCGGTTTACTACGATATCTCGATTTACGACAAAATTAACAAGGAGGCACCGTATCATGCCCTTACTAACTCGGGGCATATCAGCTATGTAGAGCTAGACGGCGATGTTGCAAACAACCTTGAAGCGTTTGAAAGTGTTGTGAGATGTATGCATGATGCCGGTATAGGATACGGAAGTATTAACCACCCGGTGGACAGGGATCCCGTCTGCGGGTATGTAGGGGTGATAAAGGACGTATGCCCGCGTTGTGGGCGACGTGCCGGTGAGTCAATAAGTGAAGAAAAGTTAGCGGAAATAAGAAGGAAATATCCCGATGCATCGGGAACGATAGGTTAACAGCTAGGATAGGAATGGAAAGGAAAAGCATTATGACACCAAATATAAACACAAATGTTGAAATGAAACAGGGCAAGGATGTAGGTTTTGAGCGTATTCGCAGGATTACTGGATATCTTGTAGGAACCATGGATAAATGGAATGACGCAAAAAAAGCCGAAGAGGCAGAGCGTGTAAAACACTGCTGAAATAGACAATGCATAAAATAAATATCGCAGGAATAATGGTTGATTCGGTAGTGGACGGCCCTGGTGTACGTGTATGTATATTTGCCCAGGGCTGTCCTCACGGTTGCCCCGGTTGTCATAATCCGGAGAGCCATTCCTTTGAAATAACCAACCTATTGACGGTCGATAAGCTTTATAAAATAGTAAAGGACAATCCGCTGTGCAGAGGTGTAACCTTTTCCGGTGGCGAGCCCTTTAGCCAACCGTCGGAGTTTTATCGACTTGCCAAGATGCTTAGGGAAGACAGTTACGAAATAGCATGTTACACGGGCTTTACATTTGAGGAGTTGCGGGGTGGTAGCAAGGAGCAAGTATTACTACTTAGAGTAGTTGATGTGTTGATAGATGGAAGATATATTGAATCGCAGTATAGTCCGCACCTTGTTTTTAAGGGTAGTGAAAATCAACGAATCATTGATGTACAGGCGAGCATTGCATCACAGCGCGTGGTTCTGCTGAATGATAGAAGGTGGACGCCGGATAATTAACATGGAGATTTTATGAAATACGATTTTACCTCTATACTACAAAGAGAGGGCAAGGATTCTCTAGCAACCGATTTCGGCAGCTATAAGGACACGTTGAACGTAGCCGACACATTAGAGGGCTTTGACAGGATACCTATGTGGATTGCCGACATGAGCTTTGCAACCTTGCCGAGTGCTGTAGAGGCGATGAAAGAAAGGGCATCTCACCCTGTATTTGGCTATTTTAAGCCATCACAGCAATATTATCAAAGTATTATCGATTGGCAGAGTACTCAAAACCGAGTGAACGATTTAACACTGGAGAATATCGGCTATCAAAATGGAGTGCTGGGTGGCTTAATCTCCTCATTAAATATTTTGTGCTCAAGAGGAGATAAGATACTAATTCACAGCCCAACCTACAATGGTTTTACCGGTTCGACATCAAATAACGGACATAGTCTTATTCACAGTCCACTTTATAGGGATGAGGATGGGATATGGAGGATGGATTATGCCGACATGGAGAAAAAGATAATAGAAAATAACATACACACCTGCATCTTCTGCTCGCCCCACAATCCCACAGGCAGAGTTTGGGAAGAATGGGAACTTGCGAAGGCGATGGAACTTTTCGTAAAATATGATGTTTATATAGTTTCGGATGAAATATGGAGCGACCTTTTATTGCATGGGTGCAGGCATATACCTTTACAGTCGATAAGCGATGAGGCTAAAAATCGGACAATTGCATTATATTCGCCCTCTAAAACCTTTAACCTTGCTGGGCTTGTCGGAAGTTATCATATTGTTTACAACAATCGTTTACATGACAGGTTAAAAAAAGAATGTTCTCTTTCCTGCTACAATGAACCAAATGTCATGTCACTTCATGCCCTCATAGGCTCTTATACCCGAGACGGTAGGGAGTGGCTCGGTGAGCTTAGAGAAGTAATTGCTTCCAACATGCAATATGCGTACAATTTTTTCACAAGGGAGATTAGCGGTGTTTCGCTTGCAATGCCACAGGGTACGTATATTCTTCTCATAGAATGCAGTGAGTGGTTGAAAAACAACAATAAAACGATTGATGAACTGGTAACAACCGGCTACAAATACGGTGTTATCTGGGTGAATGGCAAGGTTTACTTTGCCGAAAACAGTATACGACTTAATCTCGCACTTCCTTTATCACGCCTTCAAGAGGTACTGGAACGATTAAAAAAGTATGTTTTTATTTGATCTATCGGTAAAATGTGTATTTTCACCATATATTCACACTAAAAAAATGTCTGAACATTGACTTTTTTGTTGAAAAATGTTAAAATTTAGCTGTGGAAAAATTGTATGTTATGATTTGTTTGATGTTATTTGATGTCGTTGGTAGGCAAGGGTAAAAATGAAAAACAAATTAAAACGTTATGTCTTGGTATTTACATACCTAATGTTAGCACTGATCTCTATACATTTTACCTCCTTTGCGCAGGATGAGCCGAATTTTTCAGGTGAGCTAACATATCCATTGATTATTGCGGGTCAGCAGGTTAGTTCACAGAATAACTCTGCAATTCTCGGCGATGACAAAATAAGCTACGACGCCTCTGTTTCACCTGCAGTGCTAAGGTTAAACGGTGCGACCGTCAATGGAACTATATCTTCGACAGCACCGTTGAAAATTATTTTCAGCGGTGCTAATTCTGTGTCAATGCCAACCGGAATAGCCATAGACTCGACGGATGCAATTATATTTGAAGGTGATGGAACACTATCGGTAAGTGGATACACAGGGATAAAATCCAGTGGGCACGTACACATCAACAGTGGTGAGGTAACTGCTAACGCAACCAGTACCGGAATAGGAGTTCATATTGAATACAACAGTACTAATCCGCGGATTAATGTCAGCGGTGGTTCGTTATCTGTCAAATCCGATGCCGGTAGCGGTGTTCATAGTGCTGTATATCTGACAGGAGGCAGTTTAGACATTCAATCGGTTTCCGGGAGTGCAGTGTTTGGCTCAATAACAGCCACAAACGCCACTGTAAGCGCAACATCTCAAAGCGCATCTTATGCGGTTAACGGTTCGGTATCCGTGCAAACGGGCGGAGAGGTTACAATAACAAACACCGGATTGGGACATGGTATAAGCACAGGAACCACTGTTAACGGCGGAAAGCTTTTTGCTAAGAGCGACAATGGGATTGCATTAGTGGGCGCCTTTTCATTTGTGGAAGGCGGTGCCGAAATTTGGGGCAAGACAAGCGCCATGAGCTCCACGATATCGGTACCTGAGGAGGCTAGTGTTTTTGTGGGTGAATCAAACATTTCAAATGCAGAATTAGAAAATCATAAAGCTGATTTTACCTACCATACTGTTAACCCCTATGTTAAAATAAATCTCGATAGCACAACCGGATCCTCATTGATACCAAGTAGCAGTCTTTCCTCATCAAGTTTGATCAGTAGCTCCTCATTGAGTTCAAGCAGTCTCTCCCCATCAAGTTTAATCAGCAGCTCCTCGCTGAGCTCAAGCAGTCTCTCCTCGTCAAGTTTGGTCAGCAGTTCTTCGTCGAGCTCAAGTAGCAGTACAGCAATAGTAGTACCTCCGGTTACCAGTTCGTCGACGACATCGCCCATAGTCACGTCATCGTCCTCCGAGACGACCACTCCACCTACAACCGAAACAGAAGATGAGGAATCCTCTTCTGATAGCAATGAAGATTCCTCGCAGGATATTAGCGACAATATACCGAGCATCAGCACACCTGTCGGTAGCGATGGGGGCGGAGATAATTCGCAGGGAGGAATAACCTCAGGAACGACAGACAATGACCCGGGCCCCGGAATCACGATACCACTACCGGGAACCACACAACCGCTCGGTGTTACCATAGACGGACAACCTGTTGATCCGGAACATATAGAACAAGGAGAATCGTCTATAACAATATTACCAGATGCTTTTATTCCCTTCGGTGACGGAGAGGTTACTGTCGAGGTGATGACCGAGGAGGGGGTATTGGCGAACAAGGTGATTGTAGAAAACGGAATTCCAACCACTACCTCAGCAAACTATGGATGGAGTCTGTTTGACCTTTTGATAACAGTATTTACTTTTTTAGCGATGAGTGTATATATATTTGTTAAGAGAAGAACAAACATGCAGGAGGGGACACAACAGGTATATCATATAGGGGATGGCGAGGTTGTAGGAATTCATCAAAAACGTAGTCGGAGAGGTAAACGTGTTATTACAGCAAAGGTTTTAGCTGTTTTAATCTTCTTTGCAAGTCTTATTCTGCTACTTCTGACACAGGATTTCAGAATGCCGATGATGTTTTTCGATTTCTATAGTATTTACTTTGCAATTTTAGGAGTGGTATCGTTCGTTCTCGGGTTTATTGTCTACAAAAACACCGGCGCAAAACCTAAAAAGTTAATTAGGTATCATCGTTTATATCGCACAACAAATGCGGTCTCGCATAGATAATGAGGTTTGGAGGAGTTGAATGAGGGTGGGATAAGGCTTTTATATTGTTATCGTTAATGCTTTTTATTCAATGACGTAAGAGCCGATGTTTTATGCAGATACTGATGTCTGGACCGGTTGAAAAGGGTGCTGAGGCTGTGGAAAGGATGAGCTATAGCTACTCGACCTTTGTGGTAAATCCACTCGGGGGTGAGTTTTACGCGCTTGGTGATTCCGAGTTTGGGGTTACGGCTATTGTTATAGGGCGTAACGGCTGGTATAACTGTAGGAATAGTATGCGAGAATTGGGCGAAATCTTTTAAAGATGTAACATTCAAAATGGTAGAATACTGCTGATTTGATCCTGACAGCACTCAACGAAGCTATAGATAACTACACCCTACCGTCCTCGGAAGTCGCGAACGTACGTTGCGACATAAATGAGGACGGTAGGGTGTAGTTTAATGATGTTACCGTTGCGAGAAACACAACAAACTTTAACCTATAGATTAATCGTTGGATAGTATTCCGAACATGGTTAAATGTTATGACCTATACAAAAGGATTCGATAAGCTCGGTGAGGGTGTCGATATCATTTTTTGTTATCCCATGGTGGGTCACAAACCTCATCATACCTTCAAAAAGAGGAATTATCAATATGTTTTCCTTTTTAAGAAACTCGGCAAGCAGTTGTTGGTTTAAACTGCTCGGAACCGAGACAAAAACCATGTTAATATCCACCTTGTCAATAACCGAAAAACCGGAGATTTGTGAAAGTTTTTGCGAGAGGTATTCGGCATTTTTATTGTCCTCACCTATGCGCTTTGACATTGTGGTGAGTGCGACGATACCTGCCGCGGCGATAACGCCAACCTGTCGCATCGCACCGCCCATTCTCTTGCGATTTTTCCTCGCCCTTTTAATAAAATCCTCATCGCCGCACAGCATGGATCCTATCGGTGCGCCAAGTCCCTTAGATAGGCAGAACATCACACTGTCACAGCAGGCTGTAATCTCGCTGACTTCACAGCCGAGAGCCGCCGCCGCATTAAATATTCTCGCACCGTCCAGATGCACCGGTAATCCTAATTCCTTTGCCGTATCGTAAGCATCCTTCATTATCGAAAGTGGAACTACACGTCCGTTTGATAGGGCGTTTTCAAGTGCTACAAGACCGGTTACCGCATCAAGCGGTGAGTTGGGGTCGTGAAATAGTTTTCGTATATCCTCGCCACGGAGCATCCCGTCGGGACTGTTTACTGTCCTCATCGTTACCCCTGCAATAAGCGCAGCTGCACCGAGTTCGTGGTCCACTATGTGTATTCCCTCGGCACAGATAACCTCGTCGGCGCGCCTTGTGTGGGTCAACAGGGATAGCTGGTTGCCAAAACTTCCGGAGGGCACAAATACCGCCGCCTGCTTTCCTGTTACCTCTGCCGCCAGACGCTCCAGCTCCTTTACCGTTGTATCATCTCCGAAAACATCATCTCCCACAATTGCCTCTGCCATGGCACTGCGCATTTCGTCGGTCGGCTTTGTTACGGTATCACTTCTAAAATCAATCATTCTAATAAAATATCCTTTTTAAATTATTATTTTCCTGTAAATATCCTGCGCAGGTTTGAAATAAATTTTTCTGTTTCCTTTTCCCTTGCCTTTGCATCAAGCCCTTCACAGTGTTTTATAAATCCTTCAACCACCCACTCGGTGTAACGTGTCAGCTCCTCAAAATCAATTCCCCGGTTAAAGTCGCTTCGATCACAGCGTTTAAACGGCTCATAAAAGTTGTAGCCCTCCAACAGTTTAAGAAAACCCTCTGCGTGTTCGCCACCTTCGTCGGTTATTCTGTCTCTAAACATAAAGACATGGGGGAAGAGTTCGGTGATCTGAAATCTAAGATGCAACAGCTGGTTAAGCCTTGTGAAAAAGTTAGTTTCCTCGTTTTTGAGTTTTTCATGGTAATCCTCAATCAGAACGAGGGCACAGTACTCTGCAATAAAATCGAACAGATTTTGCTTGTTTCCGAAATAGTGAAATAGAATACCCTTGGATATACCCGCCTCGGTGACAATACGATTGGTGGAAGCACCCTCGTAGCCGTATAATGCAAACTCCTTAACCGTTGCTGATATTATCCTGTCCTGCTTTTCGTTTGAGGCATTAAAAAATTTTTGATACATAACAACTCCTACATTGTCCATCACGGTCAACCTTGTTTGAATTTTAACATAATTTGATGAAATTTGCAATAGCCTTTTACCTATTATTGTGAAGTTAAGTCACTATATAATCAATTAACTTGAAAAACGTTACAACGTTTTTTCATACAAAGCATGCAATTTCACACAAAGCGTGCAATTTCACACAAAGCGTGCAATTGAAGATTTTGAGGTAGTTTATGTGCATTTCATGCGCAAAAATTAATCAACGCATGATTTTGAACTACTATGTTAATATTTTTTCAAAAACACTTGACTTTTTTCACAGCTGTGATATACTGTTTTTAGCACTCAAAGGCAGAGAGTGCCAATAATTATTATACAAATCGAAAGGACGGATTGAAAACATGGCAAAAAAACAGTTTAAGGCGGAGAGTAAAAGACTGCTCGACATGATGATACACTCCATCTACACCCATAAGGAGATTTTTTTAAGAGAGCTTATCAGCAATGCATCCGACGCAATCGATAAGGCTTACTTTATGGAGCTGTCGGACGGCAAAGGCGTTAACCGTGGTGATTATTCTATACGCATTACCGCCGATAAGGAGGCAGGTACACTAACAATAAGTGATAACGGTGTCGGATTTACCTCGGAGGATTTAGAAAAAAACCTTGGTGTTATTGCATCCTCCGGCACTCTTGCATTTCAAAAGCAGGTTGAGAGCAAGGATGAGGTTGACCTAATCGGGCAGTTTGGCGTAGGATTTTATTCTGCATTTATGGTTGCATCACAGATTACGGTTAACAGCCGTGCTCGTGGCAGTGAGGAGGCATTTAGCTGGCAATCTTCGGGTGCAGACGGCTACACAATAACCTCTTGCGACAAGGCAGAACAGGGCACCGACATTATTTTAAAGCTTATAGAGGATGGCGAGGAGGAGCGTTACAGTGACTACCTTGAGGAATATCGTCTGCGTAGTCTTGTGAAAAAGTATTCCGACTATATCCGTTACCCCATCTTAATGGAAGTGGAGAAAACCAACGTAATCGAACCTGGTGATGCGGAAAATGATGCTGTTACCGAAAAGGTGCGTGAAGATGCAACCTTAAACAGCATGATACCTCTTTGGAAAAAGCAGAAAAGCGAGATAACCGAGGAGGAGTATAATAGCTTTTATACCGACCGTCGTTTCGGTTTTGACAAACCGTTGAGAGTTATACACGGCTCTGCCGACGGCACCGTAAGCTTTACCGCCCTTCTATATGTACCGGGCGAGCCTCCCTACGATTTTTACACCAAGGATTTTGAAAAGGGTCTTGCCCTCTACGCAAAAGGCGTCATGATAATGGAAAAATGCTCGGATCTACTTCCGGACTACTTTGCATTTATGAAGGGGCTTATAGACAGCGAAGATCTTTCTCTCAACATCTCTCGTGAGATGCTTCAGCAGGACAGGCAGCTTAAGGTTATCGAAAAATGGCTGACAAAAAAGATTAAGTCGGAACTGCTTGCACTGCAAAAGGCGGACCGCGAAGGGTACGAAAAATTCTTTGCCTCCTTTGGCAAACAGCTTAAGTTTGGCGTATACTCCGACTTTGGTATGAACAAGGAGACTTTACAGGATCTATTGATGTTCCACTCCTCCACCGAGAAAAAGCTTGCAACCTTAGAGGAATATAAGGGCAGGATGAAGGAGGAACAGAAGTATATCTACTATGCCTGTGGAAGCTCGGTTGAGCAGATTGACAAGCTACCTCAAACCGAAAGGCTAAAAGATGCCGGAATCGAAATTCTTTACCTAACCGACGATGTGGACGAATTTGCACTACAGGCAATGAGAGATTATAGCGAAACCTCCTTTAAAAACGTATCCTCCGGCAATTTAGAGCTACCGGGCGAGGAGGAGAAGAAGGAGGAGGAAACCTCAAAGGAGCACGAGGAACTGCTAAATGCAATCAAGGAGGCAATCGGAGACAATGTTAGCCGTGTATCGGTAACCGACCGCCTAAAAAGCCATCCTGTTTGCCTGTCCAGCGACGGTGCACTATCCATCGAGATGGAAAAGATTTTAGCACAGATGCCGGGTCAAGAGGCACCGAAGGCGCAAAAGGTTTTAGAGTTAAACCCCGACCATGCGGCATTTAAAACCATCTCAAAGCTACGTGAGGAGGATGCCGATAAATTTGCACGTTACGCAAAGGTGCTGTATAACCAGGCATTGATAATAGAAGGTCTTCCGATAGAAGATCCGGTAGAATTCGCAAACGATATCTCTGCACTAATACTATAGTAGTTCAAAATCAAGCGTTGATTGATTATATAGTGTAACATAGCATAGTCACTTAACACATTAATCCCCTTACTTTTCAACATCAAGTAAGGGGATTATTACTTTATAGATTATAATCGATCGTTTCGGTGGTTTTGCCGTAGCTGTTACGGTTTCTTGCCATTGCGAGGTCGCTAAAATCGGTTGTTCCGTCCTCGTTTATGTCTGTGGCACTGTTGCTTGTGCTGTTGTAGTTTTCGGTAGACATTATTAATCTCAAATCATCGACATCTATCCTGCCGTCTCCGTCAACATCTCCCGGTATTAGGGTTATGGATGAGACGGTTTTGTCGTCGTGCATGGTTAAATCTATCGGGTTTTCGGTAACGGTTATGCCTGTGATAACAAGCTCTAAATGTCCCGGCTTGCTCGCCGTCAGATAATAGCTACCCTCGGCGATGTTGTTTAGCACAAACGCACCGTCGGTGGTTTGCTCGGCAATGATACTCTGCCTTTCGGTGTCGGTGCTGTCGTAAAGGCGTACCGTCACATTATCCTCGTCCACCTCGCCGTTTATCGTAACACCCGGGTCGACGGCATACACCGGTTCAAGCTCTGCGTTACAGAGTTCGGTGTTTGCATTTATTATGGTTATCACGGCGGTGTTGCCGCCCTTTGCCCTTGTCTCTATGCTAAACAGCAGTCCGTCGGCGGTGCTGTTCTCGCTGTCGTACCAGGTGGCTACAACCCTATCATGCGATATGTTTTCGGTGAGGGTGCCGGGCAGGCTTTCCGACCTTGTTACCGAGATAACCTCGGTGTTTATTGGGTTATAGCTAAAGGCAAGCTTTAAACCGGCTATTCCCGGGTTGTTTGTTATGGATACATTATAGGTCACCCTGTCGCCGTTTATCGCACCCTTTTCCACAGTTATAATGGGCGATATGCCCTCAATGTTCCCCTCTGTCAAGAGGTTCTCTACCGAGAAGCTAACCGATGGTGTGGTGACTATTTGCTGTGCGAGTGCAACAATGTCCGGCATGTTGACGACACCGTCCGGATTTACGTCCGCCGCCTTCATCTGCCGCTCGTTAAGGGTTATAATCTCGGTTAAATGCCGTGCGAGTAGTGAGGCATCGCCGGAGTTTACGTTACCGTCCTCATACACATCACCGACGGTAACCGCCGAAATGTTTAGCGGCACCTCTGCAAAATAGACAGGTATAATCTCGTTATCGGCGTTGTGCATACCGTTTATGTTGTTGCCGACCGAGATGTTTATAACCTCACCAAGCGGAACACCGTCTTTAATGCGTAGCCGCAGTTTAAATAAATCCACATCGCCGTTAACATTTTCGTGGTGATACCAACCGACCTGTAGAGCCTGCCTGTCGGCATCGTCGAGATTGTCGTTAAAACTGCCGACCGATAGCGAACTTTCAGCCGAGAGTATCTCTGCCTTGCTCTCGTCGATATCAAAGGCAAGGTCGTATGCCGAAAATCCGGGATTGCGCAGGAATTTAACGGTAACCTCCGAAACCTCGCCGACATCGGCAGGGGTAGCAAAGAGGACAACCGCCGCCCCGGAGGCGGAAACAACACTGACAACCACCTCGTCATACACCCCACTCGTGGCGGTAGCGGTAACTGTGGCAACACCCTCACCAACGGCGGTAACACGCCCAACCTCGTCGACGGTAGCAACATTTTCGTCGGAGCTGTTCCAGGAGAGTATTTTGTTGGTAGCGGTGGTGGGGAGGATGGTCGCGGATATGGTTTTGTTCTCGGTTAAATTTAAAATCATGCTTTCGGGGTTAAGGGTAACCGAGGTTACCGGAACTATCTCACTCTCGACCGTAACAACACAGCTATCGGTCAATCCGCTTGCCGAGCGTGCCGTTATCGTTGCACTGCCGAGCTTATGCCCGGTCAACAGCCCGGTATCTGCATCCACCGAGACCACCTCGCCGTTAGAACTGCTGTAGGTTATGGTTTCGGTAGAACCCTCCGGGAAGATTGCGGCGGTGAGCTGTGCCGTGCCGTCGATGGTGATAAACAACCTGTCGGCGGAGAGTTTAAGTGCGGCTCTGACGGTAATAGTTTCGGTATCGGTACGTCCGTTTGCCCCGGTGCGGACGGTTACAGTTGACGTGCCGGCTCTAAGCGGTGTGCAAACTCCGTTGTTGTCTATCGAAAGAACGTCCGGGTTAGAGCTTGTAAAGGTTATGGTATCGTCGTATACCGACGGGCTTATGCTCGGCTTTATGGTGTACTGCGTACCGACGTACATATTATCATAGTCATAGTTGTCTATGGAAATCGAGGTGATTCGAGAGTTGAGAACGGTTAGGCTGTAGCTTGCCGTGTCGCCTGTTATTAGGTCGGTGGCGGTTATGGTGGTGTTGCCAAGTGATTTGCCGGTAATCACGCCGCTATATTCATCCACCGTGGCGATGTTAATATCGTTTGAGCGGTATGAGATGTCGTTTGCGTAATAGTTTAACGGCTGAATACCGAGGGTGCTTCCTATACGGGTTGTCTGCTCGGCAAGCTCAAACCGGATATCGCCAAGCGGCTGTCTAACCACCACCATGGTGTTTGCCCTCATTCCGTCGGCGGTCTTAAAGGATACCGAGGTGTAGCCGGGTTTAATTCCTGTAACCGTGCCGTTGCCGGAAACACCGGCTATTGCACCGTCGTTGCTAGACCAGCTACCGACAACCGCCGAGCCTTTATAGCTTGCGGTAAGCCGCTGCGCCTCGCCGACATTTAGAATTATTATCGGGGTGTTAATCTCCACCGTCTCGGGCAGGTTGCGTAGCGAAGGATATCCGCCGTTTTTATTCGGGTCAAGCTCCCATACATTGACAAGGTCAAGGGTTGGAAGATTAACCGAAGATTTAAACTGTTCGGCAGAGAGTGCGTTACCGACACCGGAACGCTGGTTTGTACTGATTAGGTAGTAGTTGCTTTCGTTGGAGGTGTTGGTGGGGTAGATGCTATCAGATGCATTCATGTTGCCCAAGCTTATAGAGTTTGTTGAGTGTTGAGCAATGCCATAGGCATTTCCATACGAATTTACAATACCATAATTAATACAGTCAACAGCAATTCCTACACTTGAACCAACTATTCCTCCTGGAGTAACATATGAAGTTCGTCCAGATATTTCACCGCTATTTATACAGCTATTCACAGTATTACTTCCACTCATATAACCCACAATTCCTGCGGAATATTTTGCTGATGTATCACCAGTATTAACACTGCTTAAAACCTTGTTATTAATGCCTGATAAACATCCCACTATCCCACTAGCATAATATTCGCTAGCAGAATGACCTGAGGCATATGATGTGTTATTTCCATAACTGTAACATTTAAGCACTGAGTTATTGTTGCCTTTTATAAACCCTACAATACCACTAGAATATGCGTAAGCAGACGAGCGGGGATATGCTATAGAATTTGTGGAAATATTAGCTATGTTAATGGAGTCTTCAATATAATTATCGTTACTAAATATTCCTCCAATAATACCGCCTGAATGTGTATATCGACTATAAGAATAACCATCATCAGAGCTAGAAAAAGAAGAAATTGAACCAGTGTTTTTGCAATCTATTACATTGTTTGTATTACCACCTATTTTCCCAATAATCCCTCCAGCAAAGCACGACGTAGATGATGATGAAATACTACCATAATTATCACATTTTTCTACATCTACACTCCCTACATACCCGGCAATACCACCGGCATGGGACAGATACTCTGAGTTCACATTACTATGGTTAACACAGCCGGAGATATTACCCTCCACCGCATAGCCCACAATACCACCGTTATACTCGGTACGGCTTAACGAGGTCTCCACACTAAAACTCGCCCTGTTGGTGCAGTTTGAGATGCCGCCTGCCGCGTAGCCTGCTATTCCGCCTACATGTAGCGTAAAGGAGTTGTACTCCGCCGTTATGCTTCCGGTTACAGACACACCATCTATTACACCGAGGGTGTCCATATAACCGGCAACACCACCAACATAGCGGATGCCGAGGATGGTTGCGTTGTTTAGCGTAAGGTTTTTAACCGTTCCGTCCAAATAGCCGAAAAGCCCCGCATACTTGCTCTCGCCGTATATCTGCAGGTTTGCGATGGTGCGGCCGTTGCCGTCGAAACTTCCGGTAAAGGCTCCGTTTACATTGTCGCCTATCGGCTCGAAATAAATGTTTGTCATGTCTATGTCGCCGGACAGCTTGTAGTGTGCGTCCAGGTCGTTCTGCATGTTCTGCAGTTCTGCCGGGGTGGAGATTATATAGGGGTCGGCAACCGTGCCGCTACCGCCCGCCGCAAATACATTGCCGCCAAAACACAGCATCGCCGTTAATAATACAGAAAAAATCAATGCATATCTTTTCAACTTTCCACTCCCTTTACTTCTCGGTTATACTACCTGTTACCTTGGTCTCGTTCTGGTTGCTGAGCGTTCCGGTGTATCCCACACTGCCGGATATGATAACACCGCCACTCGAGGGGTTGTTTAAAATAATGTCGCCCACCGTTATGCTACCGCTTATGGTCTGCGGTGCCTTGCCTTTTATCTCCAACGTTTGACCGCCATTTATACTGCCACTGCTACAGTAGAGGTCTCCGTAAAGCTCGATGTTTCCACTGCCGCTAACCGTGGCGGTGTTGCTTATTACATCGCCGTAAAAGATTATGTCACTGCTTATGTCGGTGCTACCGGTATTAAAGATGGAGTACCCATGAACCGTTACGGTAGCACCCTGAGCTATGGTAACGCTGTTTGAGGAGGATGCGCTGTTTATTAAACCACCCTTTACGGTTAAGGTTGCACCCTCTTCCACCGTAAGGTTACCGCCCACCGAGAGGGAGCCGTTTATCGTAACCTCGGTGCCTGCCGCTACCGTCCAGTCGCCTGTGGCGTTGACGGTGCCGTTATACACCTTGGATTCACCGTCGCCGGAGGAGTTAAACAAAATCCTTTCCGGATAGGTTACAAAAACATTGTTTGTGGTGTAGTTGTCGGTAACGGTTATTTCCTGTTCGGAGGTAAATCTTTTATAGCCGTTTAGCACAAGACTTCCTACCGTAAAATCACCGCCGTAGATGCCAACGTTGTGGTATACATTCACCTCCATAGCACCGACATTGATGGAGTTGTTGTTTATTAGGTCGCCGTACAGCGTAATTTTGCCCTCGCCGTTTATACTGCCGTTGTTTACCGAGTCCTGATTTGCCGAGAAAACGGTATCCTGCGGAATTGTTAAAACATCGGTGCTGTTTGCAAGGTTAAAAAGTCCGTCGACGGTAATATTTTCATTCACGGTAAGCGTTGCACCGTCGATTTTAAGTGCACCGTCGATATGCATAACCTCGTCGATACTGCCATCGGACTTTACGTTTAATGTGCCGTGCAGTGTGGTGGGTAGGTCGGCAGTGTCCTCCACCGCCGTGATATCGCCGTGGAAAACATTGTCGGGGAATTTTGTGGTTGCGGTGATGTGCAGGTTTTCGCCGGCGTTAAGGGTGGACGCCGTGCTACGCAGATTTCCGGTAACGGTAATGGGTTTATTTACCTCAACACCGAGGGTGGACTCATTGGTGTTGTTAATCTCACCGGCGGTTATCGAGCAGTTTATCGATTGTTCGGATTTAGCGTTAAAGGTTAAGGCGGCGGCGTTGATAATGTCGTCCTCGCCGTACATATCGCCCCCCGAGGTAAGTATTCCGCCTACCTGAACCGAACTTCCGTTAAAAATTGCGTCCTGCTCTAAGGTTAGATTTCCGGTAACGGTAAGGTTGCTGTCTGCTACCTGTACCGCATTTGATGCAAAGGTTACATTCTCGGCGGTGGTGTTTCCGCGTATGTTAGTAAGCCCGTTTATCCGCTTTGTTCCGGTTAAAGCCGCACCGTCAAGGGTTAATCCGCTGTGTAGGTAACCGCCGGAAATATCGCCCTGTAAAAGCAGATTGTTTCCCTCCCTCACCCTCGAGGACGTGTTTTGCAGGCTGTCCGTAACCGTAACCTCGGAGTTAAAACTAACACCGGATATAGAGTCGTTATCTATCGAAAGGTTTGGGGTGGTGAATTCGGAGGTAATGGACTGCCCCTCGTCAGAATTAAGGGTGACATTTTGGGCGTGTAAAACGTTATCCCTGCCGGTTATGTTACCACCTGATGTATATGTTCCGCTAACATTCACCGCCGTGCCGTTGAATGCCGAGTCCCCCAGTACCGTTAAACTGCCGTTTACGTCAAGAATGGAGTTTGCATTTTGGGTGAGTAGCGACATGAATTTTATCGAGGAAACGGTGACGTTTTTTTGTACAACACTGTCGCCGTTTATCTGTTTATACGAGGTGAGGGTGTTTCCGTCTAAGGTTAAACCGCCGTTAAAGGTACTGCCGGAGATATCCCCCCTAAGCAGTATATCGGTGCCGTTAATAAGCTTGGTGGAGTTGTTAAAAACCGATTCGGTAACTACAATGTCGGAGGTTACCGTAACCCCTGCCGCCGAGCCGTTTAAAAAGGAAAGCTTTTCCACACTGCCACCGCCGATATTCTGCGCGATGTTTCCGTTAAGAAATATGTTCGACATATGCATTGTGCCGGAAAGTTTAGTGTCGCCGACAATGTAAAACGGTATCTCGCCCAGCGTCGGCGTTCCGCTACCGGTAAAATTTCTCACCCTAATGGTTGGTTTATCCTTGTTAGGTGTGCTTGTAAGCGTTCCGCCGGATATCCTAAAATCCTCACCAATAAAGGTCATGTCACCGTTAAAGATGGTGGAACCGCTCGTCTGTGAAAATTCGCTCATTTTTATCGAGCTGTCGTAATACTCTACAGTACCGCCGCTGTTTGTTATCGCCGGTAGATATCTTCTTCCGGTTGCCGCCGGATAAAGGGAGTCGCCCAATCTCAACGTACCGCCGTTTTGCACGGTAATTCCGTTTAGCGTATTGTAGGTTAGCTCTCCGAGAATATAGCTACTGCCACCATCGAAAACCTCTGCATACATGTCGCCGTTATCGCCGTCGGCCACCGTTGCAACCTGACCGCTGTGAATAATAACCTCCTTGGTCGGCATATTCACAACGCTTGCACCGATAAGCCCGTCCACCATGGTTTGATACAGCAGTTCACGTTCGCTAAGTAGACTTCCACCACCGAGAAGCCTACCGAGGGCACTGTCAAACTGGTTTACTACCATCTTATGTGCGATGGTCTCGCCACGAAGTCGCATTCTTTGCAGTAAAAGCAGGTCATCTAAAACTTTTTTTGCGTTCTCGTCGGTAGGGTTGTTTTGGTATGCAATGTAGTCATTATTAAAGGTTTGGCGCGCCTCGTAAATTAAATCTTCGAGATAAAGCAGTTCATAGGTTTTTTCGCAGGTTTCCTTAAGGCCTATAGCCGTATCTGCACCAAAACCAACTAAGTTAACAAGGGCGGTCGCCTTGCTTAGGGTGGCGGATAACATCTTGGCAGAGCCAACCCCGAGAGCCTTGTCGGTGAGAGATTTTACCGCAACCGACATAACCGGAGTTGCAAGGTCGGCGATTACGTTGGTACGACGCACCGCCGAGACAATACTTTCGTAATTTTCGGTGTTTTCCTCCGCCTCCGCCTCGATAAGTTCGGCAACATAGTTGAGCACATCCTTCATATCGTTGTCATTTGTCTCTGCCGCAACACGTCTTATTGCAGCACCGACCGAGTCACCCTGTAGGTTCATAGCCTCTATGTATGCATAGCTGTCCATCGCCGTGGAATGAATGCTCACACTCTTACCCACACCGTCTATGAGTGCAAGGGTGTTTGGGCTTAAAAGGTAGTTTGGCGAATATTCCATGAACACACCACCGATAGAGGTCTCCTTTGATTCAAATCTCTCATAGATATCTATGAGTGCATAGGCGGTGAGCATATTTTTTAACGCCTCACCGTCCGGCGAGGATTGCACCGAGTCAAAGCTGAATAAAAAATCCTCGATACTGTCGATATAGGGTAGTAAAAAATCGTTTGTGTATTCCGACATGGTAACGTCGTCAACCGTTTGACCGTTATCATTTTCGGCGAAATTATTTATAAAGGTAAGCCATTTGTTAGCCTTGTCGAGCGAGTCCTGCAACCGTCGCACATTTATAAGCTGGCTCTCAAAGTTGCCGAGACGCTCGCCACTTGAGGAAACATAGTCGGCAGAGAGTATGTCGTACATGAGCTTTTCATACTGAATTTCATCAAAGCTTGCCATAATGTCGTTTGCAAAGTCGTTGGCATTGTCCTCACCGCCGAAAAGGTCGAAAAAGTCTTCTACATACGAGGCTAAACTTTGAACACGGTCCTCACCGTTATACACCTTTTCCATAATATCGACCATGGCTTTATATGCAGGGTTATAATCGGGATGGCTTGTATCCTTGTATCGTGCAAGAACATCACTCATAAGGCTTGATGCCGAGGGTTTGCTACCGTACTTAACATATGGATTATTTGAATAATCATTCCTCACCAGTGTATCCAACACCCAGCTCCGCTCATTCAGCAACCCTTCCAACATGGCAACATTAACACCCCTTGCCTCTGCCGCATTTACGGTGGATAAGGGGGTGTTTTGGGTTATTATCGATAGGATTATTGCGAGAGATAGGATAACTGCCGTTATACGTCTTTTCACCGCTATTACTCCAAAATATAATCTTATTAATTTTGAAATTTTTTCACGCTTTTATCATTATTATAACGGCAAAAATTTACATTGTCAACGCTGTATTATAACATTACAAAAAAGTTAGAATTCACTTTTATGCATTTATAATTTTACATTTCTATTCCAATCCTTGCGTCTACACCCTTGTTGCAGTAGTGCTTAACCTCGGTCATCTCGGTTACGAGGTCGGCGGAGTTCTTTACCTTTTCGGTGGCGTACCTGCCGGTTATTATCAGCTCGGTATGCTCCGATTTTTCTGCCATAAGTTTTAGCAACTTTTCCTCGTCTATCAACTCGATTGCGATGGCGACATTTATCTCATCCATAATCACAAGGTCGTACTCTCCTGATATCGCCGCCTCGGATGCCTTTTTAAAACCCTCCTCGGTAAGGCGGATATCCTCGTCGGTTTTTGTGTCCTTTGTGATGAATTTTCCGCCACCGAACTGGTACAGTTCTACCTGTGGCAGATACTTTTTAACCGCCTTAATCTCGCTGTAATCGCCCTTTTTCATAAACTGGCAGATCATAACCTTTTTATCGGCACCGCAGGCACGAAGCGTAAGCCCGAGCATACATGTTGTTTTGCCCTTGCCGTTACCGGTATAAACCTGAATATATCCCTTCTCCATATTAAACCATCTCTTTAACCTCGACCGCAAAGTAATATATAATAGAACCTCGATCAAAGCCTGCCTCTATGCAGTAGTTGTATATTCCCGCCTCTGACGGAGTGTATAGGTCGTCGGTGTCCTGCAGGGCATAGTCGACACTGTACTGACCGGTACTCATAGAAATTTTAAGGGTTTCCGGCTGTTTTGAGAAATTTATCACTATGGGTGTCTCTGCCGTAACATCGGTTATAATAAGCCTTAAATCGGGAGGTGACACGGTAGGGACCTTAACGGTGCGCGTTAAAAAGTTCCACTCATAACCGGCTCGCTCGATATAGGGTGTGGTGTAGCCGATACCGCCGGTTATGGTCGGTAGCGAGTTTTCCGGCGAGAGAATGCTGTCTACCGTCTCCTTAATCAAAATGGAACCGAAGGCGGCAAGCACTATTAGCACTATCGAGATAAGCACCCTTACTATAAATCTTTTTGTTATCGGCATACTACAATGCTCCCTTTCTGTGACGCTTTACCGCTATTATCAGAACAGTAATGTCGGACGGATTAACGCCGGGAATTCGTGCCGCCAGTGCAATGCTGTCCGGCCGTATTGCGGCAAGTTTTTCTCTTGCCTCTATCGAGAGATGTGTAACCTCGTCATAATTAAACTCAGACGGTATCTTAATCTGCTCGTCTCTTTTTTGTTGTTCTATTCTCAGCCGTTGTCTTGCAAGATACCCCTCATACTTTATCTCGGTTTCAACATATGACGTGACTGCAAGTTCAAAATTCACGTCCGGAAGTAACGGCATAATGTCGGCAATTTCTATCTGTGGTCGTTTAAGCAGTTCGATGGCCGGAGTTGGGTTTTGTATTAAATCGCACTCTCTCTGTCCTAAAACCCTGTTGATTTCCTCGGGCTTTACCGTCCTCTTTCTTAATAGGGCAAACAGCTCTGCCGAGCGTTTTTCTCTCCTTTTAAAGCCGAGGTATCTGCTTTTGGGAAGTATCCCGAGTTCCTTTGCGATGGGACAAAGCCTTCTGTCGGCATTGTCCTGCCTCAAAAACAGTCGGTACTCACTTCTGCTGGTCATCATTCGGTAGGGTTCATTTGTTCCTCTGGTCACAAGGTCGTCGATAAGACTTCCTACATAGCTGTCGGTTCTGGAAAAATGCACCTCGTCAAGACCTATGCAAAATCTTGCGGCGTTTAGTCCGGCAACAAGCCCCTGTGCCGCGGCCTCCTCGTACCCCGAGGTGCCGTTAAACTGACCCGCACCATACAGTCCTTTGAGATGTTTAAATGCGAGTCCGGCGGTGAGCTGTAGGCTGTTACAGCAGTCATACTCTATTGCATATGCCGGACGCATTATCTCGGAATTTTCAAAGCCCTTTATACTGCGGTAAAACCTTAGCTGAACATCCTCCGGCATGGAGGAGGACATGCCCTGTATATACATCTCCTCGGTGTCGAGACCGCATGGTTCCACAAACATTTGATGCCGAGGTTTATCGGCAAAACGAACCACTTTATCCTCTATGGAGGGGCAGTACCTCGGACCTGTTCCGACGATGTCTCCGGAGTAAAGAGGCGAGCGATGAAGGTTATCCCTTAATATCTTGTGACCAGTTTCATCGGTATAGGCTATATGGCAAACCGAAAGATTTTTCGGTGGGGTTTTTGTCGCGTATGAGAAGGTAAATGGTAGTGCTTCACCCTCCTGTACCTCCAGCTTGTCGAGGGCAATGCTTGCACGCTTCACCCTTGCCGGAGTTCCTGTTTTAAATCTACGAAGCTCCACCCCAAGGTTTGCTAAATTTTTTGAAAGGCGTGTTGCGGCATGGTGACCATCCGGTCCACTTTTGTAGTTTACATTACCCACAAAGATTTTGCCACCGAGATAGGTTCCGGTTGCAATAACAACCGCCCCGGCACCGTAGTAGCCGCCAAGCTGTGTTTTTACAGCCTTGACCGCACCTCCCTCGGTTAGTATGTCCACAATTTCCGCCTGTTTTACACAAATGTTGTTGTTCTGTTCCAGTCGTTTTTTCATTATCCGGTGGTATTCACTTCGGTCGGTTTGTACCCTAAGTGAACGAACAGCCGCACCCTTAGACATGCCGAGCATTCTTGTTTGTATAGCAGTTTTATCTGCTACTATAGCCATCTCGCCGCCGAGGGCGTCTACCTCACGCACTAGCTGGCTTTTTGCGGCACCACCGATTGCCGGGTTACAGGGCATATTGCCGATGCCGTCCAGCGTAAGCGTAAACAGACCGACACGCACCCCAATCCTCGCGGCGGCGTGGGCGGCCTCTATTCCGGCATGTCCGGCTCCTATTACTACAACATCAAAGCTGTCAAGATATTTCGGCAAGTATGGCTCCTATTTTCAAACCACCCGAGAAAACACCAAAGAAATTTCATACAAAAACTGTTGTATATGATTTTGTGATAGAAAACAGTGTTATCAAGTCGGATTAGCTATTTCTTACGGCTATCGCCTCTATCTCTACCAATGCAGATTTAGGAAGAGCGGCAACCTCGACACAGCTGCGTGCCGGTGGATTTTGTGAAAAGAATTCAGAATACACCTCGTTCATTGCTGCAAAGTGGGAGAGATCCTGCAAAAAAACCGTTGCCTTAGCAACATTTTCCAATGTGAGGCCCTCTGCTTCAAGTACAGCAGAAAGGTTTTTTAGGCACTGACGGGTCTGTCCGGCTATCTCGTCACTCGCAAAATCACCGGTTGCGGGGTCGGTCGGAAGTTGCCCCGATGTAAATATTATGTTAGAGCACGCTATGCCCTGTGAATAAGGGCCTATTGCTGAGGGTGCTTTATCGGTCGATATCACCTTTTTCATAAAAACTCCTTTACCATTGTAATGCTGATATCAACTATAATATCAAAAAATAAGAATAATTTCAACATTACGCAAGAAAATCCTTGTACTTTTTATTTTTTTTGATATAATAAATCATAATAGGTTAACTGTATTTTGCTACTTTTAGGTGAAATGCATTGGAATTTTGCCCAACTTGCGGGTGAAATTTACAGAAAAAAGGAATTGTCATTAAGATTTTTAAATTATTCTCGGAGGCAAAGTGGTTTTAAATAATAATTATCACGAGATGTGTGAAAAATTCAGATATGTCTCGTTAAACGGGTTTGGAAGGCGTCACAGCCTTTTGGCAGAAATAGTCGCGGCTATTAATTTTTTCGGACCAACCGGTACTTCTAAAGACTATGTGGCGGCAAATATGTTAAGATATGCAAGGGAGGCGGGTCGACTGCACCCTCGCAGTCCGGTTGTGGAATACTCCGGAGGAAGTTTCGGAATGGCACTCACCATAGCCGCACTCGGCATGGGACACCCGGCGCACCTGATTGTGCCAAGCTCATTGCCGCCGGAGCGAAGAGCACTACTCACCACCCTCGGGGCAACGCTTCATTTCGCAAAGGAGAACAGCTCACCAACCTCTATGTTGCATCAAGCGTCGGCACTTGCAGTGGAATTGAAGGGATATTTTGTTGATTTTCTTAATAACGACGATAATCCGGAGGTGCACCGCAGAATAACCGGTCCACAGATTTTAAAAGCAACCGGCGGTGAATTTGATTTTCTTGTGACCGGCGTGGGAAGCGGTGGTACGGTAAGCGGAACCGGAGAATATATCAAGGCATGGACAAATGGTATATCGGTGGTAGGTGTTCAGCCGATGGAAAGCCAGCTGTTGACCGGAGGAATTGCAGGGAAACACGGTCTTGATGGTATCGGAATGCCGATAGTTCCGGGAAACTACAACCCGTATATTGTGGACGAGGTAATGTCGGTTTCCACATCTGCGGCAAAAACCACCGCCGTCGAGGCGCTGTATACCGACGGAATGCCACTATCCATAGGCTCGGGTGCAGTTCTTACCGCCGCAAAGGAACTCGCACTTAAACCGGAAAACGAAGGTAAAAAGATTGTGGTAATAATCAGCGGAAAGCGAAATCTATAGCATCGGGAACAAAATATGTAAATATGTAAAAATATTATAAAATAACTCTCGACAAAATGGCTTTGTATGTGTTAAAATAAATAGATATTAGTTTATAGTAATAGAATGGAGACGAACATGCGTAAATTCAACTACAAAATAGCTGTAGTTATGGTTATAATCGGGCTACTACTCACCGGTTGTCAGGATAGTGATCCGGTGGTAACTATAGGTGAATCCGAGTTCATGCCCGGGGTGTATCTTGCGGCTCAACTTGGTGCATACTATGAAGTGTATGCCGATTTTTCTTACAATACCGATTTTTTAGAGGACAGCTATGAGGACGGTACCTCGGCAACCGATAAAATTACAATGATTACCGACGATTATCTTAAGATGATCGCATATTCTAAGGTTCACTTCGATGATGCCGGTAAAACACTTACCGAGGAGCAGCAGATTATTTTTGATCAGAACTTTGATTACCAGTACACCGGCCAGGAGGAGTTTTATTCTGCAAACGGCATAGGCGAGGATTCTTTTTACAGCTACCTACTAGGACTTGAGAAGTTTAGGGCCCTTTATGAGGAGCAATACTATGATGAAGGGGAATCTGCACCGACTCTTGAGGAGATTGCCGAGTATTATGGAGAAAACTATACCCCTATTACCCGAATTGAAATTTCCACACTTTCTACCGATTATTCGCCTCTTGACGAGACAATGATAGCGGAACAGCGAGACATTGCCGATGACATTTTAGCAGAGATAGAGGAAAACGGTGATTTTGATGCGGCAGTGGAGAAATTCATGCCGGATGCAATTGCAAACACCGGTTCGGAGTATGTAGAAGATAACCCTGGACAGTACTACCGTGAGGATATTGTAAACGTGGAAAACACCACCTATTCCGAGGAGGAAACCGCAACCATATCCGCCGAGCAACCCGGAACTGTCGGTATACTTGAGCAGGAAAATGGATTTATTGTTTATCGTGTCGAGGAGGATTACGAGGATATCAGCGAGATGGAAATATACAGAGATTCTATGACCGACGAGATGTTTTATGATGAGTTTGAGGCAGCAGCCATAGCCGAGGCTTCGGGATATGAGACAACCCATGATACCGCCGCAAGAAACTATTATAGCGTTGACAAGGTAAGTTAAATATGGCACGGGTGATTATGTTGACATCCGGAAAGGGTGGTACCGGTAAAAGCACCATGTCGGTGTTGATAGGTGCCGCACTTTGTTACAACAGAAAATCCGTTTTGCTTATCGAGCTTGATGCCGGCCTTAGGAGTGTAGACATTATTTCCGGCATATCCGCACAGACGGTATACGATCTAAACGATATTCTCAAGGGTGTATGCCCGATAGAAAAGGCAATAGTCGTTAGCAAAAACCACAATGATTTAAACATTATCAGCGCACCGTACAATGATGGTACCCTCTCTCAGGATGGAGTGAGAAAGCTGGTCGAAAAGGTGGAAGGACGATATGACTATGTGCTTATCGATACGGCGGCAGGGCTCGGAGCGGCATTTCAGTCGGCGGCGATGGTCAGCGATATTGCAATAGCCGTAGTCACACCGGATCAGGTTTCTGTTCGGGATGCACGTATTGTTGCAGAGGAGTTAGAGGAAAAGGGGGTAAAGTCGGTACGACTTTTAATTAATAAGGTTCTTCTACCCAGACAGGGGAGAAATCCGATACAGGATCTGGATTTCTGCATAGATACCGTGGCGGCACAACTTATTGGTGTAGTACCAAACTCACCTGAGATATATTTCAGCTCATGCTACGGAAGACCGTTACCGAGAGAATCGGTAGAATTTGAAATTTTTAATCGAATAGCCGGTAGATTAAACGGTATCTACTCTCCGCTGATTTTTGAAACAAGATAGCAGGTTTTAACCTTTACATACCAAAAAATTAGAAAGGAAAAGCGAACTAATGAATATTGCACTGTTAGCATCCGATTCAAAGAAGGAACTGATGATAGACTTTTGCATTGCCTATCGTGGGATTCTTGCAAAACATTCGTTACTTGCAACCGGCACAACCGGTAAGGTTGTCGCAGCAGAAACCGGACTTGACATCAAACGAGTTTTATCCGGCAAAACCGGAGGAGATCAACAGCTTGCGGCACGCATCTCCTGCAACGAAATAGATCTGTTGCTCTGTTTTAGGGATCCTTTAAATCAGGCACTACCCACCATAGCCGAGTGGAATATGTTTAGGCTGTGTGATATGCATAACATACCGGTCGCAACCAACATTGCCACCGCCGAGGTGTTGGTGTTAGGTCTTGAGAGAGGCGACTTCGACTGGAGAAACATAGTAAATCCATCACTTTAATTTAGGGAATATAATATATGCAACGATACTCTGCCCCAAAAGGGACAAAGGATATTTTATCGACCTCTGTGTCGGCATGGCAGCATGTTGAACAGACTGCCAGAGATGTTTTTAACAGCTTTGGATTTGGAGAGATAAGGACGCCTCATTTTGAACAAAGTGAGGTGTTTATGCGCGGCATCGGCGAGGACACCGATGTTGTAGGCAAGGAGATGTATACCTTTAACGATAAGAAGGGGAGAAGTATGACACTTCGACCCGAAGGAACTGCAGGTGTATGTCGTGCATTAATAGAATCCGGTGCATTAAACGGTCCGTTGCCGGTAAAAGGCTATTATATGGGTAGTTTTTTTAGGTATGAACAGCCGCAGGACGGACGCCAGCGCGAATTTCACCAGATAGGCGCTGAGCAGTATGGTGCGACATCTCCGGTTGCCGATGCCGAGATTATAGTAATGCTCATTCAGTTATTCAATGCCTATGGAATTAAGGACACCGTCTTACACCTTTCATCCCTTGGTTGCAACGAATGCCGAGGTAGGTTTAAAAAGGAACTGGTTGAGTTTATCGAGCGTAGCTCGGATAGGCTGTGTGGCGACTGTAATCGCCGATTTGTTAACAACCCATTAAGGGTGCTTGACTGTAAAAATCCGACCTGTGCTGAGCTGGTGGAGGATGCTCCCTCCATGTTGGATTTTCTATGTGGCGAGTGCAGTGATCATTTTGAACAGCTAAAATCTTTGCTAGACGCGTCAAATGTAAAATACATCCTTGACCGTAGACTGGTTAGAGGTCTTGACTATTATACGCGCACCGTTTTTGAATTAAAACATGCAAAGGCAGGTGCCGCAAAAACGCTAACCGGCGGTGGAAGGTACGACGGGCTGTCAAAGCAACTCGGTGGACCTGATGTTTCCGGAATAGGGTTTGCTCTCGGTGTAGAGCGCCTTATGCTGACACTAGCTGCAGAAGGTCTTCTTGATAAATTAACCTCCAAATCACCGGCACTTTATATAGCATCTGCCGATGAAAAGGGACTTACAAGCTCCTTCGCCATCGCCAACGAGCTTCGTGAGTCGGGGCATAGTGTGCTTTGTAATATCTCCGGAAAGGGGCTAAAGGCACAGCTTAAGGAGGCGGGCAGGATGAATTGTGATTACTGCACCGTGATGGGGGAAAGCGAAATAGAAAGTGGTAACATTACATTACGCCCCATGGGTGGTGGTGACGAGGTTACAATTACAATAAACGAACTTGACAATTTTTTGTCGAATAACAGATAGGAGTTAACATTGGAAGGGTTGAATAATCTTCGTAGAACACATTACAGCGACGAGATAACAAAGGAGCTAATAGGGCAGAACATTACGATTGCCGGATACATAGCCAAGGTGCGAGATCTGGGTGCTGTTTTGTTTGCAGATGTTAGGGATACGGTAGGAATTATTCAGATAAGCTTTGATGCAAACAGCGATGAATTATTGGTAGAAAAAGCAAAAAAACTTCGCGGTGAATACTGTATCATAGCGCAGGGTGTGCTAAGGGAACGAGAGAGCAAAAACCCAACCCTACCGACCGGCGATGTAGAGCTCTACGTAACCACACTTCAGATATTGAGTGAGGCGCAGACGCCTCCATTTGAAATTAACGACAATCTTTCGGTAAAGGATGAACTGCGCTTCCGCTATAGATATCTTGACCTTAGACGTGAAAATGCACATCGTGCCATGATAATGCGCCATAAGGCGACAAAAATTACAAGAGACTATTTCGACGCAAATCGCTTTGTCGAGATAGAGACTCCGGCAATGGTTAAGAGCACGCCTGAGGGTGCGAGGGATTATCTCATCCCGAGCCGTGTACAACAGGGAAGATTTTTTGCACTTCCGCAGAGCCCACAGCTATATAAACAGCTATTGATGTTATCAGGCTTTGACCGCTATATGCAGATTGTGCGTTGCTTTAGGGATGAAGACTTAAGAGCGGAGCGACAGCCCGAATTTACTCAGGTAGACCTTGAGATGGCATTTTGTGACGAACAAGATGTGATGTCCGTCTGTGAAGGGTACGTAAAGGATCTTTTCAGCAAGCTCCGTGACGTTCGGTTTAGCGGAGATTTCCTTAGACTACCCTACAAGGAAGCAATGGAAAGGTTCGGAAGTGATAAGCCGGATATCCGATTCGGTTTAGAGCTTACCGACATAACCGACCTTCTCGGTGGCACCGGGTTTGCGGTATTCAGCGGAGCAATATCCGCCGGCGGCTCGGTACGATTGATAAATGCAAAGGGCCTTGCCGATAGGCTAAGCCGCAAAGAGATAGACAAACTGACCGAAGTTGTTAAGACCTACGGTGCAAAGGGACTTGCCTTCACAAGATTTAGCGAGCAGGCAAGTTCCTCATTTGAAAAGTTTTTAACCGAGGGTGAAATTTCGGCAATACATCAAAGAGCACAGGCAGAGGCAGGCGATGTGCTGTTAGTGGTTGCAGACGGTAGCAATGATGTTGTCTGGGCTGCACTCGGAGCATTGCGTTGCCACATTGCCAAAAAATTCGAGCTATATGATAAGGATGAATTCGCCTTTTTATGGGTTACCGACTTTCCTCTTTTTGAGTATGACGAGGAGGAGAACCGTCTGGTTGCAAAGCATCACCCATTTACCGCTCCACACCCCGACGACATCGATAATCTTGAAAATTTAGGTAAAGAGGCACGCTCTAGGGCATACGACCTTGTCGTAAACGGCTACGAGCTTGGCGGTGGTTCTATACGTATAAATGACCCTACACTGCAACAGCGCATGTTTAAGTTGCTCGGTTTTAGTGAAGAACGTATGCAGGAAAGCTTTGGTTTCTTGGTAGATGCCTACAAATACGGAGCACCACCACACGGCGGACTTGCGTTTGGTCTTGACAGAATATGCATGTTGTTATCTGGCGAGGAAAGCATAAGAGAGGTTATAGCGTTTCCGAAGATGCAAAATTCGGGAGAACTGATGACAGGATGTCCAGACATAGTTGATTCGAAACAACTCAGGGATCTTGCAATCGCCTTAGTGCAACAAGATAAATAATTATATGCAATCATACAGCACACACGGTATGATTGCAACATGCGGATGTAGTTTAGTGGTAAAACATCAGCTTCCCAAGCTGAGGTTGTGGGTTCGATTCCCATCATCCGCTCCAAAAAACTAAGCAAATAGTCCTGTGGACTGTTTGCTTAGCATTTTTTGTCGGATAGGGGGAATCGAACCGGCGTGGAGCGATCTGCGAAGCGAAGCGAGCAAAGGAGCGACGAGGGTCGCAATAAGCGACCCGAAATATTTTTGCGTATCGGCAAAAATATTAGCCTTGCGATACCTACGCTATATCTATCACATAAAGTGTGGCAACTATATTTATCCAATAACAGTGCTCCCTCCAAAAAACTAAGCAAATAGTCCTGTGGACTGTTTGCTTAGCATTTTTTGTCGGATAGGGGGAATCGAACCGGCGTGGAGCGATCTGCGAAGCGAAGCGAGCAAAGGAGCGACGAGGGTCGCAATAAGCGACCCGAAATATTTTTGCGTATCGGCAAAAATATTAGCCTTGCGATACCTACGCTATATCTATCACATAAAGTGTGGCAACTATATTTATCCAATAACAGCGCTCCCTCCAAAAAACTAAGCAAATAGTCCTGTGGACTGTTTGCATAGCATTTTTTGTCGGATAGGGGGGATCGAACCGGCGTGGAGCGATCTGCGAAGCGAGCAAAGGTAGCCGAAAGAATTTGTGACCATAGAGGTTCTTGTAAAATTTACCACCATTTTTTAAAACCCTTGCTACCTCTTCAAGCCCTTTATCTAAATCAGGTACATAGTAAAGCATCATATTTGCTACTACCATATCAAACTCTTTATCATTGTATGGTATGCTTTGAATATCAACTTGTTTAAACACGACATTATTAATGGTCGAATTCTTTTTAGTCTCTATCATCATTCCTTCAGAAAAGAATGATATCCTTACTGGTATATATATTACACGAGCCATCCGGCATGAGAAATAATGTACTTTTCCTTGCGAAATAGTGAACGTAGTGAGATTTCCAATATCTATTGCACTCCTACAACAATAATGAGTTGCTATTTTTGGGTTATTGATGTATAATAAAGTTCATTGAGGTTACAGGGGAAGAGAATTGGGAACTAACGATAAAATTAAAGATACGAGCTTTCTTGCTACCGCACCGGTGGGGCGTCTTTTTTTTAAGATGGCAATTCCCACCATTACCGCACAGCTGATAAACATGTTATACAACCTGGTGGACAGGATGTATATAGGAAGAATACCGGATGTGGGTGCTCTTGCGTTAACCGGCGTTGGGGTTTGCTTGCCGGTTATATTTATTGTAACATCATTTTCGGCATTAATAGGCTACGGTGGTGCACCCCGTGCCTCTATTTTTTTAGGCGCAGGTGACAAAAAAAGTGCTGAAAAGGTCCTTAGCAGCTCTTTTTCAACCCTTCTTGCGGTCGGAATAATATTAACAATACTGTTTTCGATATTCGGCAGGGATTTACTGTTGCTATTTGGTGCAAGCGGTGAAACAATTGAGTATGCAACCGGCTACCTTAGCATTTACACCCTTGGAACGGTGTTTGTACAACTTTCACTCGGCTTAAACGCCTACATAACCGCACAGGGTCATACCAAAATCAGCATGATTACCGTACTGATAGGTGCAATTGCAAACATAATTCTTGACCCGATATTTATCTTCGGGCTTAGCATGGGGGTTGAAGGGGCGGCACTTGCCACCGTTGTCTCACAAGGGCTTTCCGCAACCTTTGTTATGGGTTTCTTGCTCAGCCGTTCGAGTACGCTGAAAATCAGATTGAAATATATGATGCCGAGCATAAAGGTCATGGCACCATCCTTGGCTCTTGGGTTTTCGCCTTTTGTTATGCAGATAACCGAAAGTCTTACAATAATAAGTTTTAATAGTTCATTACTCAAATATGGTGGTGATTTGGCGGTGGGTGCAATGACAATATGCTCCTCGGCAATGCAACTCTCTCTGCTACCATTACAGGGTTTTGCTCAAGGTGCACAACCGATAACAGGATACAACCTCGGTGCGGGCAACATCGATAGGGTGCGAAGGGTGTTTAAGGTGTTGCTTGCCTCCAGCGTAGCCTATGCAGGTGTTCTGTGGGCGCTTATGATGGCTTTCCCTCAACTTTTTGCAATGCTTTTCACCGGAGACACCGAGCTTATTGAGTACACAAAATTTGCACTGCGAATATACATAGCAGGAGGTTTCTCGATAGGGGTTCAGATGTCGTGCCAGATGACCTTTGTTGCACTCGGTTGTGCAAAACAATCGGCATTTGCGGCGATCAACAGAAAAATTATTCTTCTTATTCCCTTAATTTTTATTCTTCCCAACTTTTTTGACGATAAGGTAATGGCTGTATTTATGGCAGAGCCTATAGCCGATATACTTGCGGCAATTACCACAGCATTGCTGTTTAGATATACCTTTAAAAGGATACTCAAGCGCCGAGAGAACGAGTTACAGATCGAGACGCAATAGTCGTTTTGCATTTTCTGAAAATATTAGTTTTTCCTGTTCGTCGGATAGGCCGCTTTTTTTAATCGCGTCATATTCTCTTTTGGGACTGCCCCAGGGAGAGTCACTGCCGAACAATATTTTATCTGCACCGTGGGCGGCTACAATGTCGGTAAACTGATTCTTGCTGTAATAATCACACCCCTGTGAACTGTCAATGTAGACATTGCAACCACAAAGCATATCTAAAACCTCGTCCCACATTCCTATTCCGCCGAGATGTGCCGCTATCATTACGCCCCCGCCGAGCTGTTTAGATACATCGGCAAACATTTTCGGAGTGCTTTTAAACGGTGCTTTAAATGCAACATCCATTCCGCTGTGTTGCAATATTATCAACCCTTTTTCAAAGGCATAATCATATATTTTCAACATTTTTGGCGAGTCCACGATAAAATCCTGATACTCGGCATGAAGTTTTATACCCTTAATTTCGTGTGAAACTACAATGTCGATATCCGCCTTGTAGTCATCACTGTGAGGATTAATACTGGAAAAAGCAACTACCCGCTCACCACTAATATCCTTAGCCCAGCTACAGAGGGTGGGTGTTTGGGAGGGCTTTGTAGCAATGGGAGCAACCACCGAAATATCTACTCCACATCTATCCATGTCGGCAATCAAGCCTGATAAGGTTCCGTCGGTCTGCGGTCCAATCGGCTGGTCTACCCAATGTTTTAAAAGACCTGCCATCGCGCGTGGTGCAAGAGTGTCCGGGAAGGCATGTGTATGAAAATCAATAAGCATGGTAGTCTCCTAATTTTGTAGCTGTGTCCTTGTTGTTTGCCTTGCCGTTCTTTACAATCTTTAGCCCGAAATATGTTGCAAAACCGATGCTGTTGATAATGCTGACGATCCTCAGCGAAAGGTTTGCATAATGCGCAAACAGTAAAAGCGAATATGGTGTTGTTATCTGATGACGTGGGTAGGAATCAGGCTCAAACGGATAGGTTTTCAAAGCAGGGTATTCCATCGATATGAGTTCAAGTATCAACAAAATGAATGATAATGCAAAAAACGCAAGCGAAATAATCTGTATTTTTTTGTTTTCTTCATAACGAAATGCAAACATATATACATTTAACGCAAGACAGGTCAAGCAGAGAACAACACCGATTAGATAGTCGGTGGTAGGAAAAAACATCTTAATAAAGTTAGACAGCAGAGAAATTACTATAATAAGCATTAGATAGTTATTAAATAATTTTTTAGTCATAATTTATATCCTTTCTAATCATGTTTTTCTTGCTTAAAATCTAATAATGAGTTATAATTAAATCACTATAATTTTTAAAAGGAGTAGACAAAATGCCATATGTAAGCATGCTAACCAACGTTGCAGTTCCAAAGGAAAAGGAGCAAAACCTTGTTAAGGTGTTAGGTGAAGGTATCGAGGTTATCAGCGGTAAGTCGAGGGAAGGACTTTTCATCAAGATTGAGGCGGAATGCACTCTGTACAAAGGCGGTAACATCACCGAACCGAATGCCATGGTGTCGGTAGATTTGTTTGGACACTCTACCAAGGAAGATCTTGCAAAGTACTGTGATGTTGTCAACACTGTGCTGGACAGCGAGCTGAGCATTAAGCCGGATAAAATTTTCATCAACTTTACCGAGTGTCGCCATTGGGGAGCAGGCGGAAAATGCAACACCGCATACGAGGTTTAAGCTCTACTTAAAATTAAATGTTTAAAGTAGGCAATGTCTACAAACGACGGATTTTTAAGCAGTTCCCATTCAATCGATAGCATGTCTGTCAGCCAGTCTTTGTCCGCCACCTGTTCGTTGCTACAAAGGCTGGCTATTGCACGCACACCATGTATTTTGTCAATTTTAAGGGTGTGCTCACATAATTCTAACAAGGCATCGTTCTCATAATATTTTATGTCGCCAAACGTCGAAGAAAAGGATGGAGCACCATTTAAAAGACGTTTTGTTTCCTCTATGTCATAGTCCTGTACCGTCGATTGAATAACCCTCCCGGCACGGTTATGTCGAACAATCGATATAAACCCATCACTTTTTAACAGCGGTATAAGACCGCTTAGAATATCCTTCGGCTGTTCTACAAACTCGAGCACAAGATGCAGGATGATTACATCAAAGGTTTCTACTTCAAAATTTTTTAGCACACTAACATCCCCTTTAAGCTGTTTAAAGGGGTGTTTTTTTTCGGAAGCATCTATCATCTCTTGATAATATTCAACCGATGTAACATCATTTTTTTCGGCAAATCGATTAGAGTTAAAGCCAAAACCACTACCGAAATCCAGAATTTTTTTGTTTTCAAGCTCGCCAAGCTGTCTCCACACCGTTTGATAATACAACCTTCCAAGCGGAGAAATCGTATAGTTGTAATATAACCTCATGTCCTCAGTCATTTTATTATACCTTTATCAATTACCGTAGCTTACATCTGCAAAGGTAGTGTTTTTTACCTTCCACTTTTCAAGTGCAATAAAAAGCCAAAAGGAGTAAATGCCTAAGGTTATAACACAAAGTAAAAGCCATTTAATCCAGTTTCCGAAAAGACCAATAGCCGAACCTGTAAATTTCAGTCGACGCCCTTCGACAACGGTATGGTTAATTTTCCAACCGTAGATCATGCAAAGTGCCCAAGGGTAACAAATTCCAAGTGTAAACACAGTGACAATCGCACCTAAAATATTCCAACCTATCCACTGCAACAGTCCGCCGTCGAAATAAGAGTTGTTCATAAAAACCTCCGTTTCGTTCAACATTATTATACTATATTTTACCACGACAGAATAGTAATGTCAAACTGCACGGCTACTGGAGGTTTATAGAGTGTTATCCTGATTAAATGTTATAATTCCTCGAAACATAGGG